>NZ_JBZFLF010000001.1:0-828513 GCF_058313455.1 Sphingomonas sp. SP5
CACGGCGGGGCGGAGCCGCCAGCCGACCGCGCCGACCCGCTCCACGCTCGCCCCGGCGCGCGCGGCGATGCGCCCCAGCGCCGCCCGCGTCGTCATGCGGCCGCGCAGGGCGGGGACGCGCCGTGCCCACAAGGCGGGATCGGGCACGACGATGCTGATCCGCGCCTGACGGCCGAGCGCGGTCACCTGCTGGCCGACGGTGCCGGCGGGAAGGTCGACGGACGGTGTCTGCGCGGTCGCCGCCTGGGCGACGGCGATCGTCGCGACCGCGCAGAGCCTTCGCGCGATGGGGATCAACGGCGCGCGTCCAGCATCCAGTCGTCGCCGCTGCGCCGCACCGCGACGCCGAGCAGCGCGCCGAGGGCAACGGGATCGTCGCGCAGCGACCGCGTCTCCAGCGTGCCGTTGAAGGTGCGCGCGGCGACCGTCGGGGCGGCGGTGATGCGCCGGCCGAGCTGCCTCGACAGGTCCTCCGCCACCTCGCGCAGCGTCGCATCGTCATAGGCAAGGCGGCCTTCGCGCCAGGTGCCGACGTCCGCCGCATCCTGCCGGCCGCGGCGCAACCGCCCGTCGGCTGCGGTCACCGACTGGCCGGGGTCGAGCCGCAGCCGGGCGCCCTGCGGATCGACCATCACCGCGCCCTCCGCCACGGCGACATGCGTCCGCGTGCCGAGCAGGCGCACGTCGAACACCGTGCCGATGTCGGTGAGGTCGAGATCGCCGGCGTGGACGCGGAACGGATCGGCGGCGTCGTGGCGGACGCGGAACAGCGCCTGGCCGGCCAGCACGGTGGCGGTACGCGGGCGCGCGGGGTCGAGCCGCACCCGCGATCCCCCGGCCAGCGCGATGCTGCTGCCGTCGGCGAGGCGGACCGCGCGCTGTTCGCCCGCCGCCGTGGCGATGGTGTAGCTGCGGTCGCGCTCGTGCCAGACGCCGAGACCGATCGCGCCGACCAGCGCCGCCGCCATCGCGCCGCCGAGCCAGCGGCGGCGGGCGACCGAGGGCGAAGACGGGGTTTGTGGCGCGTCCGGGGCGATGAAGGGCGGGGGGGCCTGCTCGCGCACCGCGTCGGTCGCCGCCTCCAGCGCGAAGACGGCGCGATCGTAGCGCGCCGATCGCGCGGGATCCGCCTCCAGCCATGCCGAAAAGGCGTCCCAGTCCGCCGCCGGGTCGGCCATGCGCAGCGCCCAGTCGAGCGCCTCGTCGTCGATCGGGTCGCCGGCGCCGGTCCTGTCGGAAGCGCTCATCGCATGGCATCCTTTAGCGTGATGAGGGCGCGGGCGACCTCGCGCAGGTCGGCCTCGACGGTGCTGAGGCTGACGCCGAACTCGGCGGCGACGCTGCGCTGTGCGACGCCGTCGACGCGGACCCGGCGAAAGATCGCCGCCTTGCGTGCGCCGAGCGCGTCCAGCACGGCGGCGACCTGCGCCGCCTCCTGACGCGCGCCGACCTCCCGCTCCGGGGTCGGCATGGCGACGGCCTGGTCCTGCCGGTCCGCCTCCCAGGCCTGTTCGCGCCGCTCGGCCTGACGGCGCGAGCGATAGCGGTCGATCATCAGGCGGTCGGCGGCGCGGTGGAGATAGGCGACGGGATTGGCGATCGGCCCCTCCAGGCGGGCCGATACGGTCACCCACAGATCGTGGACGAGGTCTTCGGCCGCATCCCCCGCACCGCGTGCCCGCAGGAAGCGGACGAGGCGATCGCGGTGTTCCAGATAGACGAGTTCCAATCCGCTGGGCGGCATGTCGTGACGCGTCATCCGTGATGGCCGATGCGGCCTTCTAGTCACGTCGCCCGCCGGAAAGAAGAGCGCTTCTGCGCGCCCTCCCGGCACGCGCGGCGGCCGGTCGGCGGGAGCGCCCTGATCGTGGTGGGCCGGGGTGAGGCATCGGCTGCGTGACATGCAACCGGGTAGACGGAGCCGCACGCCGGATGCCTTGGCGGCGTGCGCTCGCGCCGCCGGGCGGGATGCCGACGCCCGGCGTCACTCGGTCGATCGCACCGCCGGCTCCTTCGGCTTGACGTAGCGGTCGAGCCAGTCGGTCATCTGCCACAGCGTTTCCCCGGTCGATTCGAGCGCGCGATAGCCATGCGGTTCGTTGGGGAGGACGACATAGCGCACGGTGGCTCCGTTGCCCTTCAGCGCGGCATACATGCGTTCCGACTGGATCGGAAAGGTGCCGCTGTTGTCGTCGGCGCCGCCGTGGATCAGCAGGATCGGCGCCTTGATCCGGTCGGCATAGGTGAAGGGGCTCATCTCCGTATAGGTCGGCGTCGCCTGCCAATAGGTGCGCTGCTCCGCCTGGAAGCCGAACGGCGTCAACGTGCGGTTGTACGCGCCTGAGCGCGCGATGCCGGCGCGGAACAGGTCGGTGTGCGCGAGAAGGTTGGCGGTCATGAACGCGCCGTAGCTGTGCCCGCCGACCGCCATGCGCGCCGGATCGCCGACGCCCAGCTTCGCCACCGCGGCGACGGCGGCCTCGGCATCCTCGCGCAATTGCTTGACGTAGGTGTCGTTCGCCTCGGCGCCGCCTTCGCCGATGATCGGCATCGCGGGATCGTCCAGGATCGCGTAGCCTTGCGTCAGCAGGAACAGGTGGCTGATGCCGCGCGGCCGCACGAAGCGATTGCCCTGGTCCACCGTCTGCCCGGCGACCTTGGCATCGGTATATTCGGCCGGATAGGCCCAGAGCAGCGTCGGCAGCGGCCCGTCCCGCTTGGCGTCATAGCCGGCCGGCAGATAGAGCGTGCCCGACAGCGGCACGCCGTCGGCGCGCGTGTAGGTGATCGTCCGCTGCGTGACGCCGCCGAACACCGGCGCCGGATCGGCGAAGGCGGTGATCGCCTTCGCGCCGCCGCCCTTCACGGTGCGGATGACGTAATTGGGGGGGAGCTTCGCGCTTTCGCGGCGGGTCAGAATACGCTTGCCGGCATCGTCGAGCAGCGCGACGACCGGCTCGTAATAGGGCGCCCTGGCGGTCCACAGCCGGCGTTGCTCGCCCCCGGCGAGCGGCATGGTGGCGAGGAAGGGGAAGGCGCCGGCCTTGGTCGCGCCCTCGCCGGTGACGTAGACGCCGTCGTGGGCGGGGGTGAAGCGCATCACCGGCTTGCCTGCGGCATTGTCCTCCATGATCGGCGTGCCGGGGTCGCCATATTGGTCCTGGTAGTTGCGCGTCAGCAGCGGACGCGGCGCGGCGGGCTTGTCCGGGGCGACGGCGTAGCGATGCTCGGTGCGCGTCTTCCATTCGCGATCGACCACCATCGCGAAATCGCCGTCGCCCCATGCCGTGCCGGCATAGCGGCTCTGCGTCCTGGCGAGTTCGACAGGGGTGGCGGTGAAGGGCGCCGCCTGCATCATCACGCGATCGTGGAACGGCACCCGGGCCTTGGGGTCGCCGCCATCGAGCGCCTCCGCCCAGACCACAGTCGCGGGCGCATCGGCGCGCCATTCCGCCTCGCGCGGGCCCTTCACCGTCGCGTCGAAATCGACCGGCAGATCGTCGGCGAGCGGACGGTCGACGATCAAACGGCCTTCGTGGTTCGCAATACCCTGCACCGCGATCTCGGTCGGGAAATAGCGGGCGGGGAGCAGATAGCTGTAGGGCCGCTTCAGCCGCCCGGTGAGCAGATAGCGGCCATCGGGCGATACGCTGAAGTCGCTCCACAGCGCCGGGGCGGCCAGTTGGTGGAGGCTGCCATCGGCAACGTCGACGCGCGCCAGGAAACCGGTGAAATAATAGTCGAACAGCGCCTCGTCATGCGCATTGCGCAACAAATCCTCGTAGGTGCGCGCGGCCGAGCGGCGGCCGTTGCTTTCCTGTACCACGGGGCCGACAGGCGTGGTCGTTTCCACCGGCGGCGCGCCGCGGTCCGCAGCGACGAGGCGGACGGCGACGGATCGGCTGTCGGGCATCCACTCGAACGCCTTGCCGGAGAAGGCGGCATTGACGCCGCGGACCAGCCGCTTTGCCGTGCCCGTGGCGCGATCGGCGGTCCACAGCGCCAGGCCCGCCGGCTCCTGCACCAGGAAGGCGATGCGGCTGCCGTCGGGCGACCATGCGGGCGCGGTGAAGCGCGTGCCGGCAGGCAGCGCCACCGTGACCTCACGGCCGCTCGCGACCGTCTTGAAGGTGAGCGCGTTCAGCCATTGGGTGCGCACTTCCGCCTGACCGTTGGTGGCAGGATCGATGCGATAGCCGGCGAGGCGCAGGATCGGCTTCGACAGGTTGGCGATCGTCGGGAGGTTCTCGCGACCGAGAATGGCCAGCGTGGCGTGATCGGGACTGACCGCGACGGCGGGGGTCGGCGGGGTTTCCAGCGCCTTGGCGATGGCATCGGGTGCGCGGTGATAGGCGGTGCCGGGCGTCTGCGCCGCAGCGGTCGTGGCGAGGAGGAGAGCGATCAGACAGGCACCAGCGCGCATTCGTAACCCCTTGTCGTTGGATGGTCGGGCGTGTGCCATGCGCGACGGGCGCTTGCCAGCGATTTGGGGCGGGCGGCGTTCGCGGTGCCTTTCCGGCCCTGCGGCGTTGTGCGGTCGGATGAAGGAGTATGCCATTTGACCGCCAGGATCCTGATTACGGGCGCCAGCATCGCCGGCAATGCCTGCGCCTGGTGGCTGGCGCGTGCCGGCTTCCACGTCACGGTGGTGGAGCGCGCGCCAGCGTTTCGCGATGGCGGCCAGAACGTCGACGTGCGCGGTGTCGGCCGCGAGGTGCTGCGACAGATGGGGCTGGAGGACGCGGCGCTGGCGTCCGGGACGGGCGAGGAAGGCACCGCCTGGATCGACGCGGACGGTCGCATCGCGGCGCAGTTCCTGACGGCGGACGTGGGGCCAGACGGACCGACCGCCGAGATGGAGATCCTGCGCGGCGACCTTGCCCGCTTGCTGTTCGATGCGGCGCGGCCGCGTGCGACGTTCCGGTTCGGCGACCATGTCCGGGCGATCGCCCAGACGGACGGCGCGGTCGTCACCTTCGCGAGCGGTGCGACGGAGCGCTTCGACGCGGTGATCGTCGCCGAGGGGGTCGGTTCGGCCACGCGCGACTTGATATTTTCGGAGGAGAACCGGCCCCGCTACATGGATCTCTCCATCGCTTATTTTACCATCCCGCGGCACGACGACGACGATCGCCTGTGGCGCTGGTACCATGCCCCGGGCGGGCGGAGCGTGTCGCTGCGGCCGGATCGTCACGGCACCACCCGCGCCATGCTGACCGTGCAGAAGCCGCCGGAGGGCGAGCAGGCCTGGGGGGAGGGGCGGCAGAAGGCCTGGCTGCGCGAGACGTTCGCCGATGCCGGCTGGCAGGCGCCGCGGGTGCTCGCCGCGATGGCGGACACCGGCGATTTCTATTTCGACGTGCTGCGGCAGGTCCGCATGCCGCGTTGGTCGAACGGCCGCGTCGTGCTGTGCGGCGATGCCGCCTGGTGCGTGACCCCGATCGGCGGCGTCGGCACGACGCTGGCCGTCACCGGGGCGCGGGTGCTGGCGGGGGAGATGATCCGGGCAGCGACCCTCACCGACGCGTTCGGCCCCTATGAGCGTGCCATGCGACCGATGGTCGACAAGGCGCAGGGGATACCCCGCTTCGCGCCGCGCCTGGCCAACCCGCACAGCCGCGCCGGCATCGTCGCGCTGCATGCGGCGATGGCGGTGGCGAGCCGGCCTGCGGTCAGGGCGGCGGCGGGCAAGCTGTTCGGCGGCGGCGATGGACCGGAGCCGGATCTGTCACGCTACGCCGATCCGCGATCGGACGCGCCGGCCGGCACCGATACCGACGTGGCCGGTTCCGCCGCCACGCAGCGCGGCCTGTCGCCGGTGGCGGCGGCGGGGGCCGTCGCGCTCGTGCTGGGTGCGAGCGCGCTAGTCGGCCGGCGCAACGCGCCCGATCCGTCGCATCCCGGCATCCGCCGCTGGTACCGGCGTCTCGACAAGCCCGGCTATACGCCGCCCGATGCGGCCTTCGGTGCGGTGTGGCCGCTGCTCGAGACGGGGCTGGCGGTCGGCGGCTATTGCCTGCTGCGGCAGCCATCCGGCACCGCCCGCAATGCCGCGGTCGGGCTGTGGCTCGCCAATACGGCGATGGTCGGCGGGTGGACCGAGTTGTTCTTCCGCCGCAAGCGACTGGGGGCGAGCGCGGCCGCATCCGGCGCGATGGTGGCGTCGGGGGCGGCGCTGGCCGCGACGGCCGCGAAGGTCGATCGCCCCGCCGCGGCGCTCGCCATGCCGTTCGTCGTGTGGCTGGGCTTCGCCACGCTGCTCGCCGAGCGCATCCGCCGCGACAATCCGGAAGGCGGGTGATGAGATGGCAGCGACTGAGCGTCGTCCACCGAGGCGTGCGGCCGGCGCTATCAATCCGTGGCGAGGCGCAGGGCGTCGCATGCCACGATCCTGGCGATTTGCGGCAGGATGTTGTCGATCGCGAACGCATGCAGTTCCGCCGATCGCGATGCGGTGGCGTCTTCCGCGATGACGACGTCGTAGGACAATTCCCACGCCGACCGTGCGGTGGATTCGACGCCCATGTTGGTGGCGATGCCGGCGATGACGACGGTGCGGATCCCACGCCGGCGCAGTTGCAGGTCCAGATCTGTGCCGATGAACGCACCCCAGTGATGCTTCAACACGACGATATCCCCGTCCTGCCGCAGGTCGGGGACGAACTCGCTGAAACCGGGCGGGGTGCCGCCCGCGGGAAGGCTGGGCTTGTCGACGGTCTGGCTCGGCATGGTGGCGGGGGTGAAGCCGACATGCACCAGCACCACCGGCGCGCCCGCGGCGCGGAAGAGGGCGGCGAGCGCCTTTGCGGCACGCACCACGTCCTCGCCCGAACGCGGCCCGCCCGCATGCGGTACGATGCCCTGTTGCAGGTCGATGAGGATCAGCGCGGTGGAACGGGGATCGAGCGTCGTCATGCCGGGCTCAACCGGCGGGGTGGCCGCGTGTTCCGGCGCGCTTGCTGGTCGCCCCGGTTCCGGCACGCCCGGGTGCCGGCCGCGAAGGGCCTCTTCGTTACGCGGTGAAGCGCCGGTGCGATACGCAGGTCCTGTCCACCAGATCCCAGTCGATATCGACGCCGAGCCCCGGTCCGTCGGGAACGTGGATGCGGCCGTCGGCGTCGATGAGGTCGCGCAGGCTCTGCTTCATCGGCAGCTGGAACGTGTCTTCGGGAACGAACAGCTCGAAATATTCCGAATTGCGCACCGCGCATGCGACGTGGAGGTTGGCGATATCCATCGGCCCCATCGTCGTGGTGTGCAGTTCGCAGTTGATCCCGTGCGCCTCGGCGAGGTGGCAGACCTTCAGCGTGCCGGTGATCCCGCCCTTCCACGACACGTCGGCGCGGACCATGTCGACCGCATCCGCCTTGATCGCCTGCGCGACGCCCCATGGGCCGCCTCGTGTCGTCTCCGTACCGACGATGGGCATGTCGACGGCGGCGGCGAGCTTGGCATATTTGTCGAGTTCGTAGTCGCGGAACGGCTCTTCGAGCCAATGATAGCCGAGGCTCTCCATGTGCCGGGCGACGCGGATTGCCTCCGGCAGAGTATATTCGGCGACGGGGTCGCTCATCAGTACCATGTCGGGGCCGACCGCCTCGCGCACCGCGGCGTGGATCGCCATGTCGACATCGCTGGGGCCGCAGGGATGGACCTTGTACGCCTTGAAGCCGCGGTCCTTGTAATGCAGCGCCTCGCGAACGTAATCCTCGACGCCAGGCAGCCACAGGCTGCTCGCATAGACGGGCAGGCTGGTGCGATAGCTGCCGATATAGCGGTGGAGCGGCAGGCCGGCGGTGCGTGCCGCGGCATCCCAAAGCGCGACGTCGATCGGGCCGGGCAGGAACACCGGGAAGAAGGCGCCGTGGCGGTCGATAGTCCAGAAATCGTGCCAGATCGCCTCGCGATCGTGGATGCTGCGGCCGAGGATCACCGGTGCGATGACGTCGGCGAGATAGGCATCGGTGACCGCACCCGAGCGCGCCGCCCAGAAGGTCGCGATGCCCTGTATCCCGTCCGAGGTGGTGATCCGGCCGACGCCGTAGCTCCACGGCATCGGTGCGGCGCCTTCACGCGCCTCGTCGAACAGCCCCTTGGGCCGGTCGCAGATCCAGGTTTCGAACGTCTCGATGCGCATGCTGCTCTCCTGGCGAACCTGTATGACAGGATTGCAGCGGAGGGCAACGGCGAATGTCAGTCGCCGTGGGGCGCCATGAGGACGGCAAGCGCATCGTCGAAGTGCCGGGTCATCGCGGCGGCGGCTTCCGGCGCGTCGCCGGCGACGACGGCATCGACGATCTGTTCGTGCAGTTCCTGCACGCGGTGGAGCTTGTCGACCTCCGACCAACGGGTGCGGCCGGCGAGCATCGCCAGCAGGAACAGCTGGCGCAGGGCATCGACCAGCAGGGTGTAGAGCGGGTTGCCCGTCGCCTGCGCCAGCACCAGGTGGAGACGGAGATCGAGGTCGAGATACCGTTCGCCGTCGTCGATGCATGCCGCCATCGCGACGACGATGTCCCGCAGTTCGGCGACCTGGGCCTCCGTCCGGCGTTCCGCGGCGAGCGCGACCATGGCGATCTCGACGCCGCGGCGCAGTTCCAGGATGTCGGTTTCGTCGGCCTGGCCGATCAGCACCGCATTCTCGAATACGCGCGAGATCATGTCGCCGTCGACCGGTACGATGGTCGCGCGCTTGCCCGCCGCCATCTCGATGAGGCCGGTCGCCGCGAGGGTGCGCATCGCCTCGCGCACCACCGGCCGGCTGACGCCCAGCTGCGTGCTGAGCGTCGTCTCGCTGGGCAGCCGTGCGCCCGGCCGCAGCCGCTCGCTGGCGACGTGATCGCGCAGGTGGGTGATGACCTGGTCGACGAGCCCGCCGCCTTTGAGGGGGGCGGTTACGAGGTCATCCGCAGTCACCGGCACATCATCGCTCCTCTCACGCGGGCGGACCGACGACCCGGTCGGCCCGGATCCGACATAGCATCGACCCGTCGCACGCCCAGTAAAAACGCGCTTGCCATCGGATCGCAAGCCGCTATCAACCTGTCTTACAGGACAGGCGGACCAGAACCGTACGTCCGCAGCGTCGAGGGGAGGCGTCGGCCATGACCAGCATCATCGGTGCGCGCACCGACGCGGATGCCGCGGCGGCGGCGCCGGCCCCCGCGCCCCCGACCATCGCGCCCCTGACCATGGCGCCGCCGGCCGGGCGATACCGCTGGGTGATCGCGGCGCTGCTCTTCGCCTCCACCACCATCTGCTACATCGATCGCCAGATCTTCGGGCTGCTCAAGCCGACGCTGAGCGGCGAACTCGGCTGGTCGGAAACGGACTACGGCGACATCATCGCGGTGTTCTCGCTCACCTATGCGCTCGGCTATCTGCTGGGCGGACGGATGATGGATGCGATCGGCGTGCGGCGCGGGCTGGGCCTCGCCGTCGCCGGCTGGAGCGTCAGCGCCGCGATCCACGGCCTGATGTCGAGCGTGATCGGCTTCAAGTTCGCCCGCGCCGCGCTGGGGCTGGCGGAGGGCGGCAATTTCCCGGCATCGATCAAGGCGGTGCGCGAATGGTTTCCGCCGCGCGAACGGGCGCTGGCGACGGGCGTGTTCAATGCGGGCAGCAACATCGGCGCGATCGTGACGCCGATCACGCTGCCGTTCGTCGTCGCCGCGTTCGGCTGGCGGCCGGCGTTCTTGATCGCCGGGTCGCTGGGCCTTGCCTGGCTGGTGCTGTGGATCCGCTTCTACGAGGTGCCCGAACGGCAGCGGCGGCTTTCGGTCGAGGAGCTGGCCTATATCCGGGGCGGCGAGACGGCCGGGGCGGCGCCGGTGCGCTGGGCGTCGCTGCTGCGCTACCGCGGCACCTGGGCCTATGTCCTGGGCATGCTGATGACCAGCCCGGTGTGGTGGTTCTACCTCAACTGGGTGCCGGGTTTCCTGCACGACCGGTTCGGCACCGACATGATGGCCTCGATCGCGCCGCTGGTGGCGATCTACCTGGTGGCCGACGTCGGCAGCGTGACGGGCGGCTGGATCTCGTCGCGGCTGGTACGTGGCGGCATGCCCGCGGTACGCGCGCGGATCGTGGCGATGGCGTGCATGGCGTGCTGCACGCTGCCGGTCGTGCTGGTGTCGCAGGTGCCGGGGATGTGGGACGCGGTGCTGCTGATCGCGCTCGCCGCCGCCGGGCACCAGGGGCTGTCGGCCAACCTCTACACGATCGTCTCCGACACGCTGCCCGCCGGCGCGGTGAGTTCGGCGATCGGCGTCGGCGGCTTTGCGGCCGGCATCTGCGGCATGTTCGTCGCGATGGCGGTGGGCCGCATCCTCGATGCCACCGGCGGCAATTACATGCTGCTCTTCCTCGGCGCCGGCGCGGCCTATCCGCTCGCCGTGGCCCTCATGGCGCTGATCCTGCGCCGCCCCGTTGGTGTGGAACCCCGATGACCGATGCACGCCTGTTCGACCTGATCCGATCCGAGCTCTACACCTCGGTGGTCGGCGATATCCTCGACACGCTGGGGCTGGTGCACCAGTTCCTGCCGCAGCCGATCCAGCCGATGCACACCGCCATGAAGCTGGTCGGGCGGGCGATGCCGGTGCTGATGATCGACGTCTACGGCCCGCAGGCCGAGCCGTTCGGCAAGCTGACGCAGGCGCTCGACCAGATCGAACCGGGCGACGTCTATCTGGCGAGCGGCGGCGCGATGCGCTGCGCCTATTGGGGTGAGATCCTGACCGCGACCGCGCGCACCCGCGGCGGCGCGGGCGCGGTGATCGACGGCTGGCACCGCGATACGCCGATGGTGCTGGAACAGGATTGGCCGGTGTTCAGCCGCGGCCGCTACGCGCAGGATTCGGGCGTGCGCACCAAGGTGATCGACTATCGCTGCCCGATCGAGGTCGGCGCGGTGCGCGTCGCGCCGGGCGACCTCGTCTTCGGCGACATGGACGGCGTGGTCATCGTGCCGCGCGCGCAGGAGGCGGAGGTGGTCGAGCGCGCGCTGGAGAAGGCGCGCGGCGAAAAGACGGTGCGCCAGGCGATCGAGGGCGGCATGTCGAGCACCGCCGCCTTCGCCAAATACGGCATCCTGTAGAAGAAGGAACGCGGCATGACGGACACGACGATCGATCCGGCGGCAGCCTTTCGCCTGGATGGCGAGGTGGCGCTCATCACCGGTGGCGGCTCGGGGCTGGGCCTGGGCATGGCGCGGGCGATGCATGCGGCGGGTGCGCGCGTGGTGTTGGTCGGGCGGCGTGCCGAGCTGGTCGAGGCCGCCGCCGCCGAACTGGGGGAGGGCGCCTATGGCGAGGCGGCGGACGTCACCGCCTTCGACACGATGCCGGCGCTGATCGAGCGGGTGCGGGACCGCGCCGGGCCGGTGTCGATCCTGGTCAACAATGCCGGCATCAATTTCAAGAAGCCGGCAGTCGACACCGGCGTCGAGGAATTCGCCGGCATGCTCAACACGCACGTCCTCGCCGCGCATCACCTCACCCGGTGCGTGCTGCCGGCGATGCTGGCGGCGGGGCGGGGGAGCATCCTGTTCACCGCGTCGATGACCTCGCTGATCGGCATGCCGGGGGTGGTCGCCTATTCGGCGGCGAAGTCGGCCTATCTCGGCATGGTCCGCGCGCTGTCGACCGAGGTCGCGGGGCAGGGGGTGCGCGTCAACGCGATCGCGCCGGGCTGGATTGAATCGCCGATGCTCCGGAAAGCGCTGGACGGCGACCCCGCCCGGTCGGACCGCATCCTGCAACGCACGCCGATGCACCGCTTCGGCACGCCGGAGGATATCGGGCTTGCCGCCGTCTACCTCTCGTCACCCGCCGCGCGCTTCGTCACCGGCGTCCTGCTGCCGGTCGACGGCGGCGCCTCCCAGGGATTCTGACCGCCATGACCATCCCCTTGTCACCGCATGCCGACCGCCTGCTGCCCGCCGATCCGGTGACCCGCGCCATCGCGCGTGAGCTCTACGGTTCGGTCAGGGACCTGCCGATCATCAGCCCGCACGGCCATACCGATCCCGCCTGGTTCGCCGACGACCAGCCCTTTCCCGATCCGGCGACGCTGTTCATCGTCCCCGATCACTACATCTTCCGCCTGCTCTACAGCCAGGGCGTGCCGCTGGAGGACCTGGGCGTGCCGCGGATCGACGGCGGCTGGACCGAGAGCGATCCGCGCAAGATCTGGCGGCGCTTTGCCGCGCACGTCCACCTGCTGCGCGGCACGCCCAGTCGGATGTGGCTCGACTATGCATTCCACGAGGTGCTGGGGATCACCGAGCGGCTGTCGGCGGACAATGCCGATCGCCTCTACGACCAGATCGACGCGCAGCTGCGCCGGCCGGAGTTTCGCCCGCGCGCGCTGTTCGAGCGGTTCGGGATCGAGGCGCTGGCGACGACGGAGAACCCGCTCGACGACCTTCGCCACCATCGTGCCATCCGGGCGAGTGGCTGGGGCGGCAAGGTGGTCACCGCCTTTCGCCCCGACAATGTCGTCGATCCCGATCACCCGCGGTTCCGGACCGACCTTCCCGAACTCGGGCGGATCACGGGGCAGGACGTGGGCACGTGGGAGGGTTATCTTGCCGCGCTGCGCGACCGGCGGCGCTATTTCATCGAGCATGGCGGCGCGACCTCGACCGACCACGGCCATCCGACCGCGCATACCGAGAATTTGCCGCAAGAGGAGGCTGCGGCGCTGCATGCGCGCGTGGTGGCGGGGCAGGCGAGTGCGCACGATGCCGAGCGGTTCCGCGGGCAGATGCTGACCGAGATGGCGCGGATGAGCCTTGCCGACGGGCTCGTGATGCAGATCCACCCCGGCGCGCTGCGCAGCCAGAACCCCGCGGTGACGGGCGTGTTCGGCGAGGCCAAGGGCGACGACTGGCCGTCGCGCACCGAATATGTCCACGCCCTGAAGCCGCTGCTCAACGCCTTCGGCAACGAACGAGCCCTGACGATCATCCTCTTCACCCTCGACGAGAGCAATTACGCGCGCGAGATCGCGCCGCTCGCCGGCCATTATCCCGCGCTGAGGATCGGTCCGGCGTGGTGGTTCCACGACAGTCCGGAAGGGATGCGGCGGTTCCGCGAACAGGTGACGGAGACGGCGGGCTTCTACAACACCGTCGGGTTCAACGACGATACGCGGGCGTTCTTTTCGATCCCCGCGCGGCACGACCTCAGCCGGAGGATCGACTGCGGCTTCCTCGCGCGGCTGGTGGCGGAGCACCGGCTGGAACGCGACGAAGCGTTCGAGGTGGCGCAGGACCTGGCGTACCGGCTGGCGAAGGACGCCTACCGGTTGTGAGTGGGGGGTGGCTCGCGTCACTCTCACCCTTCCGTGACTGCGCCGCTCCTCCCTCCTTTCGATAAGAAAAGGGAGGAGCCGCTAGGTGTGTGTCCTAACGCACCACCTCCGCCGGCGCACCGTTCACCCGCACGTTCTCCAGCGTCAGCCCCGATACGCCGCGCGCGATCAGGCTGGTGCGGCTGGGGTCGGTCAGCGTCACGTCGATGTCGCGCAGCGTGATGTCGGAGATGCGCGTCGTCGCATTGCCGCTGATGTTGCCGAAGCCGCGGGTCGTGCCCTTCACGTCCTCGATCACGATATCGCGGATCACGCCGCCGGGCGGCCTGGCGGGCACCTTGGTGCCGTGGACGAGGCGCGCGTTGACGATCAGGCCGATGGCGGGATCGTCCGCGCCAAAATTGGGCTTGTCGTAGCCGTAGAACACCTCGCCATTGTGCCAGTGGTTGAAGGGCGTCGGCGCCTCCGCCAGCCGCACGCCGCGGACGTGGACCCGCTCGTACACCTGGCCGGGCGTGTCGGGGCGGATCTTGAAGCGGACGGTCGGGATATCGCCGACGTTGGTGATCCGCTCGACCTTGATGTCGCGCACCACCGTGGCGTTGCTGCCGAAGGTGATGCAGCCGAGGCCATGTTCGAAGATGCAATCATGGACGTGGATGCGCTCCACCGGCGGCGCGGCGGCATAGCCGGCGGCACCGGCGCCCTGCGTACCCTTCAAGGCGATGCAATCGTCGTCGACGGAGAAGCGGCAGCGGCGGATCGTCACGTCCTGGCAGCTGTCGATATCGATCGCGTCGCTGCTCGGTGCGCGGATGACGTGCGGCACTTCGTACCGGCAGTCCTCCACCACCGTCCGGCGGCAGCGGTAGAGATGGAGGTTCCAGAAGGCGGCGTCCTTGAAGGTGACGCCGCTGATCGTCACGTCGATGCAATCTTGGATGAAGGCGATCTGCGGAAAGGCATATTGCACCTTCACGTCGCCGACATGCTCGGCGGGCGCGTTGAAGAACATCCGCCAGAAGGGCTCGCCATGGCCGTCGATGGTGCCGGGGCCGGTGATGCGCAGGCCGTGATTGCCGGTGGCGTTGACCAGCGCCATGCGCAGCGCCTCCGGATAGGCCTCGACGAAGCGGCGCAGGACGAGGGGGTAGTCGGCGAGATGGGGCGACCCCTTCAGCACCGCATCCTTCTGCAGTTCGAGGCCGACACCGGGTGTCAGCACGATCGATCCGCTGACGAAGACGCCCTTCGGCACGACGATGGTACCGCCGCCCGCCGCGGCGCAGGCATCGATCGCCGCCTGGATCGCGCGCGTGTTGAGCGTCCGCCCGTCACCGCGGGCGCCGTGGCGGCGGATATCGACGCGGCGCGTGGGCGCGGCGAGGGCGGGCAGCGCCGGCAACGCGCACAGCACGCCGGCGGGTAGCAGGGTCACGAGATCGCGGCGGGTATGCAGCATGGCGGTTCACTCTCCTGTCGTGCGTTGCGCCACAGAGCAGCAACAATCGTCTTGTCTTACAGGTTATTCTGTCTTACAGGTTTGTCTACCGGGAACTCGCGCAATGCGAGTCCAAGGGGGAGGGCAAGGCTATGGTTTCGCTGGTTTCGGGGCGTTCGATGGTGTCGGCGGCAGCGCTGGTCGTGGGCATGATGATGGCCGCGCCCGCCTTTGCGCAGGCCGCTGGCCCGACCAATCCGGCGGGCACCGCCGCAGGGCAGACGGTGGATGCGGAGCCCGATCCCGGCACGCCCCAGGCAAGCGACGATCAGGACATCGTCGTCACCGGCTTTCGCGAATCGCTCAACAACGCGCTGGCGATCAAGCGCCGCGAGGTCGGCGTGGTCGATACGATCCTAGCGGAAGACGTCGGCAAGTTTCCCGACGCCAATCTCGCCGAATCGATGCAGCGCCTGCCCGGCGTCGCGATCACCCGCGGTGACGGCGGCGAGGGCAAGACGATCTCGGTCCGTGGCCTCGGCGCGCAGTTCACGCGCGTGCGGCTCAACGGCATGGAGGGGGCGAGCTCGACCGGATCGTCCGACATCCGTTCGGGCTATGTCTCGTCGCGCTCGTTCGATTTCAGCACCTTCGCCTCCGAACTGTTCAGCTCGCTATCCGTCAGGAAGACCAGCCAGGCCGACGTGGAGGAAGGATCGCTCGGCGCGACCGTCGACCTCCAGACGCCGCGGCCGCTCTCCTACAAGGAGGATTTCACGCTGGCGGTGAGCGGACAGGAAACCTACGACGATCTGCGCGACAGGTTCAGCCCGCGCTTCACCGGCCTCGTCGCCAAGCGTTTCCTCGACGGCACGTTCGGCGTCGCCGCCTCCGCCGCTTATACCCGCCGCTACACGCGCGAGGAGGGCTGGGCGGCAATCGATATCCTGCAAGGCAGCCTCAACCGCTTCTGCTCGCCGGTCGGCTATACGCCGCAAAGCCCGGCTAACAGCGCGACGAACGGCACCAATGCCGCCAATTGCTCGACCGGCAACCCGCGCCTGCCCAACACGCCGACCAACGCCGCCAATTATGCGGCCGTAGACAGCGCCACCACCTTCGTGCCGCGCAGCCCGCGGCTGATCCGATCCGACCAGGATTATTCGCGGTTCGGCGCGACGCTGACCTTGCAGGCGGAGCCGACCGATCGCACCCGCTTCGCGCTCGACGGCCTCTATTCGCGCTATGACGTGACGCGCAGCGACCAGTCGATCACCGCCATCTCCTTTTCGCGCAACGCCGGCCAGCACGGCAGCGCGGAAAGCTCGGTGGTGGACGCGGTGCGCGCCAGCGACGGCACGCTCACCTATGGCCTGTTCAACGGCGTCGACCTGACCAACGACCTGACGCTGACCAAATATACCACCACGTTCAGCCAGGTGAACTTCACCGGATCGCAGGATTTCGGCGCGCTGAAGCTCGATGGCTACATCGGCATCTCGCGCACGCAGATCAATCGGCCGGTCCGCACGCAGATCGGCATCTTCGCCAACAACGTGAACAACTTCTCGTTCGATTTCCGCAACAACGATCGCTTCCCGACGCTGGGCTGGGGGATCGACGTCAACAATCCGGCCAGTTATGTCTTCGCGCCGCCGTCTGCCGATGCGACCACCAACGGCACGCTGGCGCTCGCCCGCGCGCGCGACGAGTTCAACAACACGACCGCCGAGCTGAACGCCGCCTGGGAGCTGATGCGCGGCATCACCGTCCGCGCTGGCGGCCAATATCGCGACGCCAAGTACGAAACGTACAGCACCAGCCGCGTGACGCAGAACCTCGCGCCGACGCTGCCCGCCGGCACCACGCTGGCGCAGCTGACCAGCCCGCTGACCGGCTTCGGCGGGTCGCTGCCGGTGCAGACGATCAACGGCTGGGCGGCGCCGGACTACGACAAGTTCGCATCCGCTTTGGGTTTCACCAGCGAGACGGGCATCTACGCGATGACGCCAACGACCTCGGCGAGCCTCACCGAGCGCGTGAAGTCGGCTTACGGCATGTTCGATCTCGATACCGACGCACTGCCGTTCCGCCTGCGCGCCAATGTCGGCGTGCGGTACGTTCATACCGACCAGATCGGACAAAATCGGATCGGCAATCCGCTCACGCTGCGGCGCAGCTACGACGACTGGCTGCCCTCGGCGACGGTGACCGCGGACCTGACGCAGAACCTGCTGCTGCGCTTCGCTGCGGCCAAGGTGATGGCGCGCGCCGAACTGTCCGACCTGCTGCCCGGCACCGTCTCGATCGCGGCCAACACGCGGACGCTGTCGACCAGCAACTTCCTGCTCGAACCGATCCGGGCAAAGACGGCGGACGTGTCGCTGGAATATTATTTCGGCAAGAGCGGGACGATCGCGATCGGCGGCTTCTACAAGGACATCGACAGCTTCATCCAGACGCTCCAGCGCAACATTCCCTATAGCGAGACGGGGCTGCCGCTGTCGCTGCTCAACGGCGCGCAGGGGGTCGACGGCAGCACGATCTTCACCGTCTCGAACAAGACCAACACGCCGGGCGGGCCGCTGAAGGGGATCGAGGTGAATTTCCAGGCGGGGCTCACCTTCCTGCCCGGTTTCCTGCGCAACCTCGGCGTGCTCGCCAACTACACGTTCGTCGACAGCAAGATCGTCTATTGCACCAACGCGACCTGCACGGCGACGGTGCGCAACGACCTCATCAACCTGTCCAAGAACACGCTGAACGGCACGCTCTATTACGAGGACAGCCGGTTCAGCATCCGCGGCAGCGCCAATTACCGCGACAAGTTCCTGCTGCGCGTGCCGTCGGGCCGGGCAGGCAGCGACGTGCAGGGCAATATCTCGGCGGTGTTCGTCGATGCGGCCGCCTCCTACCAGCTGACGCCCGCGGTGCGGCTGACGCTGGAGGCGCAGAACCTGACCAACCAGGAGCTGGGCTTCTTCGTCGATTCGGTGCGGGAGGATTCGCTCTACAGTTCGTACAGCGGGCGCAAGTTCAGCGCGGGGGTGGCGTTCAAGTTCTGAGCCCGGCGGCGCCGCTACCGTGTGAAGCGGTAGCGGCCCGATCCGACCGTGAAGCGCACAAACCTGGGGTCGTCCGCCCGCTCGCGAACGTCGGGGTGATCGTTGAGCAGGAAACCGTCTTCGCGCCAGCCGTCATCGGCTGGCAGCTCGATCTCGGCGACCGCGTTGGCCGGTACTTCCAGTTCCAGCAGCGACAGACCGCGCGCGTCGCCGTCGACGACGGTGGCGATCGGGCCAAGGATCGATTGGTATCGCGCCTCCACCCGGCCGACCTCGATCAGCCAGTGCGGTCGTACGGCGATGCGCCGAAAGCCGGGCGCCGCCGGCGCGATGCCGGCGAGGCGGCGATAGAAGAAACCGACCACCGCGCCGAAGGCGTAATGGTTGTAGCTGTTCATCGACAGGTCGCCGACGTCGCCATTCCATCGTTCCCAGATCGTCGTCGCCCCGACCGAAGGCATATAGCCCCATGAGGGGTAGCGGGTCTGGAGCAGCAACCCGGCGACCTCATTCCACAGCCCGGCATCGGCGAGCACGTCGAGCAGATAGGGCGTGCCGAGAAAGCCGGTCGACAGGGTCATGCCCCGCGCGCGGATGTCCGCGGCGAGGATTTGCGCAGCGGCGTCGCGGCGGTCGGCGGGGACGAGGCCCATGTGCAGTGCCAGGACCTGGCTGGTCTGGCTACCGTTGCCGGCGCGCCCGTCCGCATCGACCAGTTCGGCGGCGAACGCCTGGCCGATCGCCTCGCGCAGCGCCGTGTAGCGGACGGCATCGGCATCGCGGCCGGTGGCGTGGGCCATCTCGGCCATCAGCCGGGCGCTGAACGCCCAGTAAGCCGTGGCGCAGAGGATGCGCGGCGTCGTCTCGTCGTCGGGCTTGATCGCGTCGACCGACAGCCAGTCGCCGAGGTCGAGGCCGCGGTCGTGCCGCCAGATATGATCGGGATTGCGCTGTGCGACGAACGCCATCCACCGCTCCATCGCGGCCCAGTTCTCCTCGATCACCGCCGTGTCGCCATAACGCTGCCAAAGGCCGTGGGGCAGGATGATGCCCGCCTCGCTCCAGCCGGCGGTGACCACGTCGGGGAAGGAAAGCGGCTGCGGCACGACGATCGGATAGGCCCCGTCGGCACGCTGCGCGGCGCGCGCCTCCAGCAGGAAGCGGCGAAGGAAGGCATCGACGTCCATGTTGAACGCGGCGGCGTCGAGGAAGACCTGGATATCCCCCATCCAGCCCATCCGCTCGTCGCGCTGCGGGCAATCGGTGGGGACGGCGAAGACATTCGACCGCTGGCTCCACAGCGTATTGTCCCAGATGCGCTTGAGGAGCGGATGGGCGATGCGCATAGCCCCCGTCTCCTCGCAGGCGCTGTGGACGACGATCGCCCGAACCGTGTCGGACGTGGGAATGCCGGGGAAGCTCTCCAGCTGGACGTAGCGGAAGCCATGGTAGGTGAAGCGGGGTTCCCACGTCTCGCCGCCAGGATCGCCGGACAGCGTATAGCGATCGGTGGCCTCGGCATGGCGAAGGTTGGCCTGATCGACCAGCCCGTCCGCGTCGAGCAGTTCGGAAAAGCGCAATGTGACCGTCTGCCCGGCCGGACCGTGGACGGACAGGCGCACATGGCCGGAGACATTCTGCCCGAAATCCAGCACGAAGCGGCCGGGGGCCGGTTCGGCGACGGTATGCGGCGCGAGCACGTGGCGGGGCAGCAGCGGCGGCGCGACCTGCGCGATCAGCGCAGTGTCGGGCGTCGCGCCGATCGGGGCAGGGCGCCAGTCGCCATCGTCGAAGCCGGGCGCATCCCACCCCGTCGGGTGCAGCCGGGCATCGTAGGTTTCGCCGCCGTAGATGTCGGCGGCGAGCACTGCGCCGGTCGACGCGTGCCAGCCGGGGCCGGTCGTCACCCATTGCGTGCTGCCGTCGGCGAGGTCGAGGCGCAACTGCGCCAGCAGGCGGCGCGGCGCCGGGCCGAAGCCATAGCGTTCCATCCGCCAGCCGAACGCACCGGCGTAGAAGCCGTCCGCCACCGTGAAGCCGAGGACGTTCTCGCCGGCCTGCACCAGCGCCGTGACGTCATGGCATTGATAGAGCAGATGGTCGCGCGCGACGCTGATCTCGGGCGCGAGCAGCGCGTCGCCGACGCGCCGGCCGTTGATCCGCGCCTCATAGGCGCCGAGCGCCGTGGCGTAGAGCCGTGCGCCAACCACGGCGGCGGCGGGCGTGAACGCGTGGCGCAGGTGGATGGCGGGTTCGGGCGGGCGCGGGTCGCCAGCCGCCGCCGAGCCGGACCGCTGCGCCGCCGGCCAGTGCGCGGCGTCGAAGCTCCTGTCGGTCCAGCCGGCGGGCGGCTCGGCCCGTACGCGCCAGGCAGGGCCGCTGGCGAGGCGGACGGTGCTGCCGTCGGCGCGATGCAGGCGGATGAGCGCGGCGACCGCGCCGCCGTCGACGGGAAAGAAGCCGCTGGTGTCGGCCTCTGCGGCGAGGGCGAGGCTGTTGGTGCCGGGGCGGATGCTGCCGTGGAGCGGGATCAGCGTGCCCCAGGCGACCCGTTCGAGCAGCGGAGCCGCCTCGCCGTTGATCCAGGCGCCGCGCAGATGATCCTTGGCGGCGACCAGCACGTCTGCGCCGATGCAATCGTCGGGCGCCGTGAAGTCGAGCCGGAAACCGTGGAGGCCGGGTGCGAGCGGATCGGCCGCCCAGATCCAGGTGACGCCCGCGGCACGGTCGTCGGCGGCGTGGACGTCCTCCGCCTCGATCCATTGTCCGTGCCATTCGGCGACGCCGCTCTCGAACCAGCTCGGCGCGGAGCGGGCCTGGCAGCCGGCGGTATCGGTGACCTCGACGTCCCAGCATACGCGCTGCATCGCACCCGGCGCCGGGCCATCATAGGGGATGTCGATGCTGGCGTCGTCGTGCCGCACGCCGCTATCCCACAGCGGTGCGCCGTCGGCAGTCGTGGCGCGGATGCGGTAGCTCGCCTGGGCGAGGTTGCGGCCGCCGCCCTCGATCCGCCACGACAGCCGCGGGCGCGCCGCGGCGATGCCGATCGGCTCGCGCAAACATTCGGTGCGCAGATCGAGGACGGCGAGCGCGGTCATGCGGCGGGGTTCGCCGACCAGGCGCGGAACTCCTGGCGCTGTTCACCCAGCTTTTCGATGCCGAGCGTCACCACGTCGCCGGCCTTGAGGTACCAGGGTTCCGGCTTCTGGCCGAGGCCGACGCCCGGCGGCGTGCCGGTGGTGATGATGTCGCCGGGCTCCAGCGTCATGAAGCGCGAGCAGTAAGCGACGATCTGCGCGACGGTGAAGATCATCGTCTCCGTGCTGCCGTCCTGCAGGCGCTTGCCGTTGACCTCCAGCCACATGCGCAGCGCCTGCGGATCGCCGACCTCATCCGCGGTCACCAGCCACGGACCGACGGGGCCGAAGGTCGGAAAGCCCTTGCCCTTGTCCCATGTCGCGCCGCGTTCGGTCTGCCAGTGGCGTTCCGACACGTCGTTGATGACGCAATAGCCGGCGACGTGGGCGAGCGCGTCCGCCTCTTCGACATAGGAGGCGCGGGTGCCGATGACGACGCCCAGCTCGACTTCCCAATCGGTCTTGGTCGAATCGCGCGGGATGGTGACCGGGTCATTCGGCCCCTGGATGCAGCTCACCCATTTGTTGAACACCACCGGCTCTTCGGGGATCGGCAGGTTCGATTCGGCGGCGTGATCGGCATAGTTGAGGCCGATCGCGACGAACTGGCGCGTGCCGGTGACGGGCGTGCCGTAGCGGGGGCTGCCCTCGACCAGCGGCAGCGATGCCGGGTCGAGCCGCTTCAGACGGTCGAGCGCGTCGGGGCCGAGCTGGTCGGGCGTCAGGTCCGCGATCACGCCCGACAGGTCGCGCAGCGCCCCGTCGGTATCGACGAGCGCGGGCTTTTCGGCACCGGGAGCACCGTAGCGGCAGAGTTTCATGAAGGAACCGTCCGATCAATAGGAGGAAAAGAGCGCCTTGCGGGCGAGGTCGAGCGCAGCGACCGCGTCGTGGCGATCCTGCGCCGCCTGCATGGCCTCGAAATCGAGCGTGTCCAGTGCGCGTTCGATATGCTTGAGAAAGCCGATCGCCGAGTTGGCCACCGCCACCGGGTCTTCGCGGAAGGGGAATTGGTCGAGTTGCCAAACCCCTTCCCAGCCGTTCTTGCGAAGCGTGTAGAAGAATTCGAACAATTCGATCGGGTGGACCGAACCGGCCAGCATGTCGTCGTCCCAGCCGCGCAGGTTGTCGTTGACGTCCATGCCGAACAGGCGGCCGTGGTCGATCGCCAGCTGCGCCGCATCGGCGGGGCTTTCGCCGCCGAACAGCGAATGGCCGAAGTCGAGCAGGATGCCGACATTGGGCAGCCCCATCTTCTCGATACCCAGCAGGGTGCGCGCCACGCTGTCGTAGCTCATGTGCACGCGCGGCTCGCGCGGCTTGTATTCGATGACGAACTTGAGGTCGGGATTGGCCGCGGCCAGTTCGGCGATACCGTCGATGCTGTGCCGCCACAGCTTGCCGTGATCGACCTGGAAGGGATAGTCCCAGCCGTCCTGCCCCGGCCATAGCTTGACGTAATCGGCGCCGAAGCGGCGGACGACGTCGGCGGCGTCGGTCACCATCGCGTTGGCGAGGCGGCGGATGCCCGGATCGGGGTTGGTGAACGCGCCCTTGGCGAAGCGCCGGGTGTAGATCTCCGGCGTGATGCCGATCACCGACAAGCCGTTGCGGGCGAGCGCCGCCTCCACCGCGTCGAGCGACAGCGAAGGGTCGACGAAGGGATAGTTGATGTCGACGACCGACAGGTCCTCGACCGATCCCGCCATGTCGATCATCTCGAGAAGCGAACGCTGCGGGCCGTAGCCATCGGTGGCATAGCGATCGACATAGGTCGCGAAGTGCCAGATGCCGGCACCATATTTCTGTTGGCTGGCCATGATCGTCCTCTTGCATGAGCGCAGGGCTGTATCGTGGCTAGGATCGGCTAATATGCTTGTCAACCGATCTGATATCTCACATAGCAAGGCCATGGAGATGATGACGAAGCGGGATCGGGGCGGGCGCGTGGCCCATGTGCGCGAGCGGGCGAACTGGATGCGGCGGCGTTTGCTGCGCATGATCGTCGAGGCGGGGCAGGGGCATCCGGGCGGTGACCTGTCGGCGAGCGACATCCTGGCGGCACTGTATTTCGACGTGCTGCGCATCGACCCGGCGCGGCCGGATGCGCCGGACCGCGACCGGTTCGTGCTGAGCAAGGGGCATTGCACGGGCGCGCTCTATACCGCGCTCGCCGGGGCCGGGTTCTTTCCGGAAGAGGAACTGGCGACCTATTGCGCGCCGCGTTCGCGGCTGAACGGCCATCCCGTACGCACCTATCTGCCCGGTGTCGAGACCAACACCGGGCCGCTCGGCCACGGCTTTCCGGTCGCGGTCGGCATAGCAGTGGCCGGGCAGATCGACGGCGCCGGCTATCGCGTCTTCGCGCTGACCGGCGATGGCGAATTGCAGGAAGGCAGCATGTGGGAGGCGGCGATGTTCGCCGGGCACCGCGGCCTCGGCAACCTGACCGTCATCGTCGACCGCAACGGCCTGCAACAGGGGGCGCGGACCGAGGATACCAATGCGCTGGAACCGCTTGCCGACAAATGGCGCGCCTTCGGCTGGGAGGCGGTGGAGATCGACGGCCACGATCACGGCGCGCTGCTCGACGCGCTGGACGATGCCGCCGCGCCGCGCCGCCGGCCGCGCTGCATCATCGCCCGCACGTCGAAGGGCCGGGGGGTGAGCTTCATGCAGGATCAGGCCGGCTGGCATCACGGCGTGCCCGATGCCGCGCAATATGCGCAGGCGCTCGCCGAACTCGACGCGGAGCAGGCGGCATGAGCGCGCCCGCACCGGCCGCCGGCACGTTCGACTGCCGCGATGCCTTCGTCGCCACGCTGGAGCGGCTGGCGGCGGCGGACGAGCGCATCGTCGCCGTGGTCAACGATTCCGTGGGATCGTCGAAGCTCGGTGCCTTCCGCGCCCGCTTTCCCGATCGGCTCATCAACGTCGGCATCGCCGAACAGAATATGGTCAGCGTCGGCGCCGGTCTCGCCAACGGCGGCAAGGTGCCGTTCGTCAGCGGTGCCGCCTGCTTCCTCACTGCGCGGGCGATGGAGCAGATCAAGGTCGATTGCGGCTATTCGCGCGCCAACGTCAAGCTGTGCGGCATCTCGGCCGGCGTCGCTTATGGCGAACTCGGCGCGACGCACCACAGCATCGAGGATGTCGCCTGGCTGCGCGCGATCGATGGGTTGACGGTGATCGTCCCGGCCGACCCCTGGCAGACGGGCGCGGCGGTGGAGGCGGCGCTGGCGCATGACGGGCCGGTGTTCCTGCGCCTGAGCCGCATGCCGGTGCCGGCGCTCCATCGCACGCAAGAGCGCTTCGCGATCGGCGAGGCGGAGGTGCTGCGCGAAGGCGGGGATATCGCGCTGATCGTCAACGGCACGCTCGTCCACCATGCGCTCGCCGCCGCCGAGACGCTGGCGGCTGAGGGCACCGCCGCGCGCGTCGTCAACATGGCGTGCGTGTCGCCGATCGACGAAGCCGCGGTGCTGCGCGCCGCTGCGACCGGTGCGATCGTCACCGCGGAGGAAGGGCTGGCGCATGGCGGCCTCGGCGGCGCGGTGGCGGAGATCTGCGCGCGGCATGCGCCGACGCGGATGCGGATGCTGGGCTTTCCCGGCTTCCTGCCGACCGGTTCGGCGGCGTGGCTGATGGAGCAATACGGCCTGACCGCGCCCGGCATCGCCGATGCGGCGCGCGACCTGCTGTCGGCTCGCGGATGAGCGCTGCGCCGTCGATCCTGGCGATCGACCAGGGGACCAGCAATACCAAGGTGCTGCTGGTCGATGCGGCGAGCGGCGCGGTGACGGCGCGGGCATCGCGGCCGATGACGGTGTCGCACCCGCAGCCCGGCTGGGCCGAACAGTCGGCCGAGGCGATCTGGCAGGCGGTACGGGAGGCGATCGCCGAGGTGATCGCGGCGGTGCCGGCCGGGGAGGTCGTGGCCGTCGCGATCGCCAACCAGCGCGAAACGGTGGTGCTGTGGGATGCGGCGACCGGCGTACCGATCGCGCCCGCGCCGATCTGGCAATGCCGGCGCACCCAGCCGCAATGCGAGGCGCTGGCCACGGCGGGGCTGGGCGAGGAGGTGGCGGCGATCAGCGGCCTGGGCCTCGATCCGCTGTTTCCCGCGGCGAAGATCGCCTGGCTGCTCGATACGGTTCCCGGAGCACGCGATCGGGCCGCGCGCGGCGAACTGCGCTGCGGCACCATCGACAGTTGGCTGCTGTGGCGGCTCACCGCCGGTGCGGTGCATGCCACCGACGCGAGCAATGCCAGCCGCACCCAGTTGCTGCGGCTCGCCACGCGCGACTGGGATGCGCGGCTGGCGGAGGTGTTCGCGGTGCCGCTTGGGCTGATGCCGCAGGTGTGCGCCTCCGACGCCCGGTTCGGCACGGTCGCGGCGGGGGTGTGCGCCCTGCCGCCCGGCGTGCCGATCCGCGCGATGATGGGCGACAGCCATGCGGCGCTCTACGGCCACGGCATCCACGCGCCCGGCCGTGCCAAGGTGACGATCGGCACCGGCAGCTCGGTGATGACGCCGACCGCCGCGCGCGTGCGATCCGGTCACGGTCTGTCGGAAACGATCGCCTGGATGCGCGGCGACGCGGTGCTGCATGCGCTGGAGGGCAATATCTCGGTATCCGGGCAGGCGGCGGCGTTTGCGGTGCGATTGCTCGGCCTGCCGGACGAGGCGGCGCTGACTGCACTGGCGGCGGAGGTTCCCGACAGCGGCGGGGTCAGCTTCGTTCCCGCACTCGCCGGCTTGGGCGCGCCGCACTGGCGCAGCGACGCGCGCGGCCTGATCGCCGGAATGACGCTCGGCACGCGGCCGGCGCATGTCGCGCGCGCCGCGCTGGAGGCCATCGCCCTGCAGATCGGCGATGTGCTGGATGCGATGGCCGCCGACCTCGGCGCGCCGATCGCAGCGATTTCCGTGGACGGCGGAGCGACGTGCAATGCACTGCTGATGCAGTTGCTCGCCGATCTGACGCAGCGCGACGTGCTGCGGCCGGCATCGATCGAGGCGAGCGCGCTCGGCGCGGCGCGGATGGCGGCGGATGCGCTGGGCTATGCGGCGTGGGATGAGGCTGCGATCGATCGTTTCACGCCGTCGCTTCCCGCCGGCGGCGCCGATCGGCGCCGCGCGGAATGGCGCCGGGCGGTCGAACGCACCGTCTAGCCCCGCGCCGCCGCGATCTCCTCCAGCGACTTGCCCTCGTTGCGCGGCGCGCCGAGGAAGCCGATCAGGCCGCTCAGGAACAGGAAGCCGGTCAGGATCCACGCGAGCGTGGTGAAGCCCGTCGCGGTCAGTGCGGGCACGAAGAAGCTGAACACGCCCAGCGACACGCGCACCACCGCGAACATCACGCCCTGAGCGGTCGAGCGGAGCAGCGTCGGAAACATCTCAGCGCTCCACAGCTGGAAGAAGCTCTGCGCGCCGAAGCCCTGGCCGAACGCCATCAGGAAGACGTGGAGGATGGCGAGCGGCAGCGTCAGCGGAAAGAGGGCGAGCAGCGCCATGCCGATGACCTGGATCACCGCGGAGGCGAGGAACAGCAGCCGCTGGTTGACCCGGTCGGCCAGTCGCATGAACACGAAGGCGATCGAACCCATGCCGATCAGAAAGCTGAGGCACTGCACCGCCACCGCGGTCGCTTGCGTCTGGTTGCCGACGGTGCGGAGGATGTAGGGGAAGAAGAATCCGTTCACGCCAGCCCACAGGTTCCAGAAGACGTACATTCCGGCGAGGAATGCCATGGATTTCAGATGCTGGCGGGTGAACAGGTCGCGCAGGCGGGCGCGGGCGGCGGGGCGTTCCTGCGCCTCCAGCCAGCGTTCCGATTCATGCATCTTCGCCCGCAGGAAGGTGAGCGCGACGGCGAGGATGGCGAGATGCGCGAAGACGATGCGCGCTCCCAGCAGTCCGAGTGGCGACAGGACGAGGAACAGCAGCAGCACGACGGTCGGCCCCATGTACCACAGCACCTGCGCGACGCCGCTGTGCTTGCCGCGCTCCGTGTCGGGCGCCTGTTCGGCGATCAGCGACCAGGAGGCGGGAATGTCCGCGCCGACGGCGAGGCCGACCAGAAAGAAGCCGAGCACCACCATCCACGCCGAGGCCGCGAACACCAGCCACAGCATGCCGAAGGCGTAGAAGAGCATATCATATTGGTAGATCCTCTTGCGGCCGAGCAGGTCGCACAGCCGGCCGCCGATCAGCGCGCCGACCCCCGCCGAGATCGCATTGGGGCCAAAGGCGCCGAGCACGCCGACGAGCGTGTTGCTGAGGCGATAGGTTTCCATCCACAGCGCCAATGCCGCCGCGCCTGCGACGATCGAGCCGGCGTCGATGTAATTGGCGAGGCCGGCGAGGATGGTATTCTTCCACGCCGACGCATCCGCTGTGGTCGGCGCCTCTGGGGTCGCGGCTCGGCTGCTCATCGGGTCCTCTCCGGGCGCGAACGGCGCCTCCTATTGATATCTCACCACAGGACATTGATATTGTAAATGGTGCTGCTAAGCTGAAAGTCTGAGAAGAGAGGAGCTTGGGCCTTGGCAATCACGCGGCGGCATGTGCTGGCGGGATCGGTGGCGATGGGCGTCGCCGCGGGCGGCACCGCGATGGCGGCGACGCGCGCCGGCGGCAGCGTCGAACGCTGGGGCGTGCACGAGATCGTGCTGCACGGACCGGCAAGCGGCAACCCCTTCGTCGACGTGGCGGTCGCGGCGACCTATCGCCGCGGCGATACCGAGGTCGAGGTGCCGGGCTTCTACGATGGCGACGGCGTGTATCGCATCCGCTTCAGCCCGCCCGATCTCGGCCGCTGGACCTGGACGACACGCGGCAACGCACCGGGCCTGTCGGAGGCCAAGGGCGCGTTCGACTGCGTCGCCCCGGCGAAGGGCAGCCATGGGCCGGTGCGGGTGACCGACGACGGCTATCACTTCGTCCATGCCGACGGCACGCCGTTCCGCCAGATCGGCACCACCTGCTATTCCTGGGCGCTGCAATCGGAGGCGCGCTGTGCCGAGACGCTGGCGACGCTGGCCAAGTCGCCGTTCAACAAGATGCGGATGTGCGTGTTCCCGAACGTCGCGTCGGTCGCGACCGATCCGTTCGTGCGCACCGGCGCAGGCTTGCGCGATTGGGACCCGGCGCGCTTCGATCCGGCCTATTTCCGCCGCTTCGAGGATCGCATCCGCAAGCTCGGCGCCCTTGGGATCGAGGCCGATGTCATCCTTTTCCAACCCTATGACGCCAAGCGCGGCTATTCGGACATGACGCGTGCCGACGACGAACGCTACCTGCGCTACGTCGCGGCACGCTGGGGGGCGTATCGCAACGTCTGGTGGTCGATGGCCAACGAATACGACCTCATCAAGACCAAGTCGGTCGCCGATTGGGATCACCTGTTCCAGGTGCTGCAAGCCGCCGACCCGCACGACCGGCTGCGCTCGATCCACAACATCCACGTCTATTACGACAACCGCAAACCGTGGATCACGCATGCCAGCATCCAGAACGGCGCCGCGGTGACCGGCGACATTCCGGCGCAGCTGCACCGCAGCTTTGCTGGCAAGGCGGTGATCTTCGACGAGGTCTGCTACGAGGGTGATATCGATGCGCGCTGGGGCCGGCTGACCGGAGAGCAGATGGTCGCCGCCTTCTGGTGGGGAACGATCGGCGGCACCTATGTGGGGCATAGCGAGACGTTCGCGGCGGGGCGCAATGCGGACGGATCGTGGCTGGGGCAGGGGGGCAGGCTGGTCGGCACCAGCGCCCCGCGCCTCGCGTTCCTGCGCCAGGTGCTGGAGGAAGGGCCGCGCCCCGGCATCGAGCCGATCCAGACGTGGTGGCAATATCACATGGCCGGCAAGCCGCAGGAATATTACCTGCATTATTTCGGCGACGCGCAGCCGACCGAATGGCGGGTCGCCATCCCCGGCAAGCCGGGCGAGCCGCTGCACCGCTATCGCGCCGAGATCCTCGACACCTGGAACATGACGGTGACGCCGGTCGAGGGCGAGTTCGCGATGGCGCAGGCGGGCGCCTACGACCAGCAGGACCCGAACCGGCCGACGCTGGCGCTCCCCGGCAAGCCGTGGCTCGCCGTCCGGCTGCGCCGCGCCTGATCCCCCCTTCACCATATCCGCACGGAGTCGCCATGCGTCCGATCACCGCCGCCAGCCTGCTGGCCCTCACCCTCTCCGCATCAGTCGCCGCGCAGAAGCAGCCTTGGGACGAGCGCAAGCCCGCAGCCCACGTCGACCTGTTCGTCGCGCCGGACGGCAGCGACAGCGCCGATGGCTCCGCGGCGCATCCGTTCCGCACGCTCGCCCGTGCGCAGGCCGCGGTCCGCACGCGCAATGCCGGTGCCGATGTCACCGTCACACTGGCGGACGGCGTCTACCGCCTCGACCGCCCGCTCGCCTTCGCACCCGAGGACGGCGGGCAGGAGGGGCTGAGCGTCACCTGGCAGGCAGCGAAGGGCGCGCATCCGGTAATCGCCGGCAGCGTCGCGGTGACCGAGTGGCGGCTGCACGACAAGGCGCGCGGGCTCTATGTCGCGCAGGTGCCGGCAGGAACCGACACGCGGCAGCTGTGGGTCAACGACCAGCTGGCGCCGCGCGGCCGGATCGCGATCGATCGCAACGCCGTGCGCTTCGATACCGCAGGGTTGACGCTGGACGCGGCGACGCTCGCCAGCCTCAAAGGCGTCGACCAGATCGACCGGCTGGAGGTGGAAGGCACCGGCTTCTTCACCAACCGCATCGCCGTCGCCGAGCGGCTCGACGGCGCCAGGCTGCGGATGCGGCAGCCGGGCTGGGCGAACAACATCTGGGGCTATGACACGCTGGCGAAGCCGGTCAGCCCGCAGCATGCGCGGTTGTACCTCGGCAATGCGCTGGGCTTCGTGCGGCAGCCGGGCGAATGGTATCTCGATCCGCGCGGCGGCCGGCTCTACCTGCGCCCGCCCGCCGGTGCCGATCCGGCGCGGCTCAAGGTGGAATTGCCGCGCCTCCCGTATCTGGTCGCGATCGCCGGCACGCCCGATCGGCCGGTGCGCGACCTCGCCTTCAAGGGGCTGCGCTTTTCCTACACCAGCTGGCTGGGGCCATCCTCGGCGGAGGGCTATGCCAACCAGCAGAGCGGCGCCTATCTGACCGGCGCCACCGCGGGCTATCCTGCCGACCCGATCGGCACGTGCAGCTGGGGCTGCCGCGCATTCGAAACGCGGCGCAACGACTGGGCGCAGATCCCCGCCGCGGTGCAGGTGTCGGCGGCGGAGCGGGTCAGCTTCGACGGCAATGTCTTCGCACATCTGGGTCAGGTGGCGTTGGGCATCGGCAACGATGCGGCGACGCATGCGAGCGGCACCGGCCTCGGCGCGCGGTCGATCGTCGTCGAGCGCAACGTCTTCACCGACCTTGCCGCCGGAGCGATCGTCGCGGGCGGTATCGGCCGATCGGCGCATCATCCGGCCGATCCGCGCCTCGCCGATCGCAACATCACGATCCGCAACAACCGCATCGCCGCGGTCAGCAAGGTGTTCAAGGACAATAGCGCGGTGCTGAGCACCTATGTCGACAATGCGCTGATCCTGCACAACGACGTGTCCGACGTGCCGTACGACGCGATCGATATCGGCTGGGGCTGGGGCCTCAACGACCAGGGCGGCAACCCGATCTATCGCATGGCCGAGCGCGGCTATTACGATCACCCCGCCAACCTCGTCTACGAGACCCCGACTCTGCACCGGAACACGATCGTCGCCTACAACCGCATCCACGGCGCCAAGCGATTGTTCGAGGATGGCGGCGCGATCTACAATCTGTCGGCGAGCCCCGGCACGATCATCGCCGAAAACTACGTGTCCGACATTCCGGGCAAGATCGCGCTGTACCTGGATGAAGGTTCGAAGGGGATCACGGTCCGCGACAATGTCGTCGACGGTGCGGGCAAGTGGCTCAACGACAATACGGTCAAGGCGAGCTACCCGCTGCGCGTCACCTACGGCAACCGCGCGACCGGCAACTGGCACAATAGCGAGGGCATCGGCGGGGTGTGGGATGCCTATGGCGACAATCTGATCCTCGACGATCATCCGGTGCGGGGCGATGCGTGGCCGGCGGCGGCGCGCAAGGTGATGGATGCGGCCGGGATCGAGCCGGCGGCGGGGCCGGTGGCCTATCGCGAGGCGCGATAGCCATTCTGTCGGTAACCGTCATTGCTTCGCTACGCTCGCAATGACGGTTTTAATTTAGGCTAGCGGGATCGAGGCGTAGCGGCCGGCCCGCGGTGAGCCGCACCGCCGCCTGCCGCGTGCCGAAGCGCACCACCCGCCGCCCGGTGACCTCCGGGTGCAGCACCACCTCCGTCGGCTGCCCCTGCGCCCACGTCAGGTCCACCACGCAGCCGCCGCGCACGCGCACGCCGGCGAGGCGCCCCGCGTTCCACGCCTGGGGCAGGGCGGGCAGCAGGTCGATCCGCTCGCCCCGGCTCTGCACCAGCATCTCCAGCACGCCGGCGGTGCCGCCGAAGAAGCAGTCGATCTGAAACGGCGGCTGCAATCCCAGCCAGCCGGGCGCGTTGGGCGCGCTCTGGAGCAGGCGGCGCACCATCAGGTGCGCGTTCCCGGCGTCGCGCAGCCGCGCCCACAGGTTCATCCGCCAGGCGAGCGCCCAGCCGGTCGCCTCCGTGCCGCGCAGCTCCAGCGATCGGCGCGCCGCCGCCGCCAGCACCGGCGTCGCCTCCACGTCGATCTGCTGGCTGGGGTAGAGCGCATAGAGGTGCGAAGTGTGGCGATGCGTCGGCTCGGGCGCGTCGGCATCCCAGTCGAGCAGCCATTCCTGCAACTGGCCCGCCTTGCCGATCCGGTCGGGCGCCAGCCGCGCCCGCGTGGTGGCGATCTGGCGGCGGAGGGCGGCGTCCTTGCGCAGCAGCGTCGCGGCGGCGATCGTACGGTCGAACAGGTCGCGCAGGATCTGGCGATCCATCGCCGGACCGGCGCACAACGTGCTGCCATGGCCGTGATCGTTCTCCGGCGACAGCGACGGATTGGTCACCAGCGTGCCGCTTGCCGCATCGGGTTGCAGCGTGTCGAGATGGAACAGCGCAGCACCGCGCAGCAGCGGGTAGATGCGGCGCAGGTACGCAAGGTCGCGATGCATGTCCCAATGGTCCCACAGCTGGCAGCCGAGCCAGGCCGCACCCATCGGCCACAGGCCGGTACGGGCATGGTCGACCGGTCCCGACGCGCGCCACAGGTCGGTATTGTGATGCGCCACCCAGCCGCGCGCGCCGTACATCGCCTGCGCGGTGCGCGCGCCCGACAGCGCCAGCTCCTCGACCATGCGCGTCAGCGGCTCGACGCATTCGGCAAGATTGCCCGTGTCGGCGGGCCAGTAATTCATCTGGGTATTGATGTTGATCGTGTATTTGGATCCCCAGGGCGGGCGGTTCAGCTCGTTCCACTTGCCTTGCAGGTTGGCGGGTTCGCCGCCGCGCGACGCGGCGATCAGCAGGTAGCGGCCGAACTGCACGAACAGCGCCGCAAGCGCGGGATCGTCGCGATCGAGTGCGTGGCCCGCGCGTTGATCGGTCGGGCGGGCGTTTGCAGCGGGGTCGCCGAGGGTGATCGACAGGCGGCGGAACAGCGCGCGGTGATCGGCGACATGCGCGTCGCGCAGCGCCTGCCAGCCCCTGGCGCGGGCGGCGGCGAGGCGGGTGGCGACGCGGCTTTCCGGATCGCCGCCGACGTCGACCGGCGAGCGGAAGCTGGTCGCGGCGGCCACCAGCACGACGATCGCGCGCGCGCCGCGGATGCGCAGCAACGGGCCGTCCCGATCGATACGGCCTTCGCTAGCAAGCACCGTCGCACCGGCGGCGAAGCGCAGCCGCCCCGCAATGCCGTAATCCGCATTGTTGACGCCGGAGAGGCGGATCGTGTCGCCATCCGCGCGGGCCGTGGCGCGCTGGCCGCTCACCAGCTGGCAATCCATGTCGAAGGGCGCATCGGCGGTGATCCGCACCGCGATCACGTCGTCCACCGCCGAGGCGAAGGCCTCGCGCCGGTAGTGCACGCCATCGGAGGTGAAGCTGGTGGTGGCGATGGCGGCGTCGAGGTCGAGTTCGCGGCGGTAGTCGGCGAAGGCGGTGTCGTTGATCCCGCCGAAGTCGAGCAGCAGGTCGCCGACCGACTGGTAGGACATCTCGCGCATCGGCTTTGCCTGGACCGAGGCTTCGGCGATCGCCTCCGCCTCGGCATAGCGGCTGGCGGCAATGGCGGCGCGGACGCGGGGCAGCGCGGCGCGGGCGTCCGGGTTGACGTTGTCATAGGGGCCGCCGGAAAATAGCGTGCCGTCGTTCAGCTGGATACGCTCGCGCTTGGGCTGGCCGGCAATCGTGGCGGCGAGGCGGCCGTTGCCGATCGGATAGCCCTCCTGCCATTGCGCCGCGGGCTTGGCATGCCACAGCTTCGGGGCATCGGCGGCCGGACCCGGATCGGCCGGCGGCGCGCCCCGCGCGCTGCCGCCGACCATGGTCGCGGGGCCCGCCGCCAGCACGCTGCGCCGCGTGATCTTCATCTGCCTCTCTCCCAATTTGCAAAGGGCTTAACGCCGTTGCCATATCAAAGGCAACCTGCGAGATATCAGTGTATGAGAGGATTCATCACGCTGCTCGCCCTGCTGTCGTTCTGGACGGGAGCCGCGTCGGCAGCACCGCGTGACGATCGGATCATCGCCGAGACGTGGCGATCGACGCTGTTCGAACGCGATGCGCCCGCCGGGCTGGAACGGCGGGACATCGACGACAGCCGCTGGTCGAGCGTGCGCGTGCCGCACAACTGGCAGGGCTATGCCTATGACCGGCAGGTGGTGAAGGGCGCGCGGCATGGCACCGCCTGGTATCGCACGCACCTGACGCTGGCCGCTCGCCGCGGCGACGAGCGCGTCGCGCTGCGGTTCGAGGGGGTGAACAGCTATGCGACCGTTTGGCTCAACGGGCGGCCGGTCGGGCGGCACGGCGGCGGACTGACCAGCTTCGAGGTCGACGTGACCGACGCGATGCGAGGCGGCGACAATCTGCTGGCGGTGCGCGTCGACAATCCGGCGGGGATCACCGACCTGCCGTGGGTGTCGGGCGACGACCAGGCGGACGGCGGCTGCTGCGAAGGCTCGCAGCCCTTCGGCATCTTTCGCCCCGTCCACGTGGTGCGCAGCGCGGCGGTGCGGGTGCGGCCGTTCGGCGTCTACGCCTGGGGGCGGCTCGGCGCGGTGACCGCCGATGCCGCGCGGCTGACGCTGCGGATGGAGGTCGAGAACCGCGCCGCTGCGCCGCGACAGGTGACCGTCGTCGGGCAGATGGTCGATCCCGCCGGCCGCGTCGTCGCCGAACAGCGCGCCGACGTCGCGCTCGCGCCCGGTACGGCGCAGACGCTGGAGCGCGCGCTGCCGCCGATCATGCGACCGCGATTGTGGTCGCCGGCCAGCCCGACGCTCTACACGCTGCGCGCGCGGATCATCGCGGAAGGGCGCGTGATCGACGAGCAATCGACGCCCTATGGCATCCGCGAGGTCGAGGTGCGCAAGGACGCCGCGGGCGCGCGGCGCCTGTTCGTCAACGGCCAACCCTTCGCGGTGCGCGGCGTCGGTGAATACGAGCATCTGCTCGGCGCTTCGCACGCCTTCTCGCCCGCACAGATCGCCGCCCGGCTGGGGCAGGTGAAGGCCGCAGGCTTCAACGCCTTCCGCGACGCGCACTACCCGCACAACCTGCGCTACGGCGAACGGATCGCACGGGACGGCCTGTTGTGGTGGCCGCAGTTCAGCTCGCACCTGTGGATGGACAATCCCGCATTCCGCGCCAACTTCAAGGCGCTGGTCGCCGACTGGGTGCGCGAGCGGCGCAACAATCCGGCGGTGTTCCTCTGGGGCCTCCAGAACGAAAGCCGCTTGCCCGCCGCCTTTGCCGCCGAGGCGATGGCGGTGATCCGCGCGCTCGATCCGACCGCATCGGTGCAGCGGCTGGTGACGACCTGCAACGGCGGCGAGGGCACCGACTGGAACGTGCCGCAGAACTGGTCGGGCACCTATGGCGGCGACCCCAACCTCTATGCGGACGAGGTGGTGAAGCAGGCGCTGGTCGGCGAATATGGCGCGTGGCGCACGCTGGAACTGCACGCCGAGGCCGATGCCAAGAACCCCGGCTTCACCGAAGAGCGCATGGCCGCGCTGATGCAGACGAAGGCGCGCCTTGCCGACAGCGTCGCCGATCGCAGCGTCGGCCAGTTCCACTGGCTGCTTGCGACGCACGAGAACCCGGGCCGGCCGATGCGCGGCGACGGCACGCAGATCTGGGATGGCTTACGCGAACTCGACCATGTCGGCCCCGCCAACAACAAGGGGCTGATGACCCTGTGGGGCGAGCCGCTCGACGTCTATTACATGTTCCGCGCGCGGCAGGTGCCGGCGCGTGTCGCGCCGATGGCCTATATCGTCTCGCACACCTGGCCGGACCGCTGGGCGACGCCCGGCGTGCGATCGGGGATCGAGGTCTATTCGAACTGCGACGCGGTCGAACTGTTCAACGACGCGGCGCGACGTCACTCGCTCGGGCGGCGCCAACGCGATCGCGAACAGCGCTTCCGCTGGAACGGCGTGTCGGTCCGCTACGACACGCTGGCGGCGACCTGCCTGATCCATGGCAAGGTCGCGGCGAGCGACAGCATCACCCTGCCGCTGCTGCCGCCGGCACCGGACGCGGCGACGGCGAGCGGCCCGGCGCTGACCAGGGCGGCGGCCGGGCTCACCTACCTCTACCGCGTCAATGCCGGCGGCCCGGCGCTGACCGATGCCGCCGGCCAGCATTGGGCGGCCGATCGACACTGGACACAGGGCGCACCCTGGGGCTGGACCAGCTGGGCGGACGCCTATCCGGAGCTCGACCCCGCGCTCGGCAGCCGCCGCAAGACCTTCGACGCGATCGCCGGCACCGACAGCCCGGCGCTGTTCCAGACCTATCGCTACGGACGTGAGGCGCTGCGCTACCGCTTCGCGGTGCCCAGGGGGCGCTATCGGGTCGAACTGTATTTCGTCGAGCCTTGGTACGGCCGCGCCGGGATCGACGCGCGCGGCTGGCGCCGGTTCGATGTGGCGATTGACGGGCGGACGGTGCTGCGCGATCTCGACATCTTCGCCGAGGCGGGCTTCGACACCGCGCTCCGCAAGGTGGTGAGCGTGACGTCGACCGGCGGCGAGATGGAGGTGAGCTTCCCGCGGATCGACGCCGGGCAGGCGGTGCTTGCCGGAATCGCCATCGCCGCCGAGCCGGGCACGGGTGCGCAGGCGATCCCCGCCGATCCCGCCAGCGATCTGGTCGCGCCACTCGCCGGCGCGGTCGCGATCCGCACGTACATCGACAATGGCGATGCGGTGCCGGTGCGCGGGGCAGCGCGGTGGACCCGATTGCCGCATGCCTGGCTGGATGCCGACATGCTGACGAGCGCTGCCGCCGGTAGCGTCCGCGCGCGGGTGCCGGTGATCGCCGCGCTGATGCTGGATGCGGGTGCCGCGGTGCCGGCCGGCTGGCATGACGCCGGGGACGCGGCGGCGCTGGCGGCGAACGGCGGCGTGACGCCCGTCCGCCTCGCGACGCGCAGCATCGCCGCCGGTGCCACGCTGGCGATACCGGCGGGCGCCGCGATGCTGGTCAGGCGTGACCTTGTCTCGCCTTATGCGCCTGGCCAGTTCAGCTTCGCGCGCGATGCCGGGCTGAAGGAGGCCGAGGCGGCGGCGCTGACCGGGGCGACGGTGGCCACCCAGCTGAAGGGCTATGGCGGGCAGGGCTATGTCGCCACCGGGCAGGGGCCGGCGACGATCGGCTGGAGCGTCCAGACCGATGTCGCCGGGCAACACCGCTTCCGCCTGCGCTATTGGGCGATGGCGGCGGGCAAGGCGGAACTGCGCCTCCAAGACGCCAGCGGCTTCGTCACCGCACGCATACCCGTCGCCTTCGCCGAGGCAAGCGGGTGGCAGGAGGTGACGGTCGCAACCCCCGGCATGATCAACGCCGGCACCTATCGCCTGACGCTGGCGACCGACGCGCCCGTCGCTATCGACTCGCTGCGTGTGGACTGACCGGAAACGACAAGTGGCCTGACATTATCATTGACTGAGATATCAAGAGTGTCCATTGATATCCCGATAATCGGCCGGCCGTACGGGTCGTGTCAGGAGAGAGGTCGATGACGAGCAAGTTGCAGCTTCTGGTGTCGGTGGGCGCGGTGGCGCTGTTCGCGAGCACCGCGCAGGCGCAGGACACCCCGGCGTCCAGCACCGCGGCCCAGACCGATCCGGCGCAGAAGGCGCTGGCCGGCGGCGCGGCGGGAACGCAGGCCGCGGCGGGCGATCCGGAGCCCGATGGCGACATCGTCGTCACCGGCCTGCGCGCGACCTTGCAGAATGCCGCCAACCTCAAGCGCAATTCCAACCAGATCCAGGACTCGATCGTCGCCGAGGATATCGGCAAGCTGCCCGACACCAACATCGCCGAGACGCTGCAACGCATCCCCGGCGTGCAGATCTCCCGCAACACCCGCGGCGAAGGCAACAGCTATGTCGTTCACGGATTGAAGCAGGTGCTGACCACGGTCAACGGTCGCCAGCTGTTCACCACCACCAACCGCAGCGCCAATCTCCTCGATTTCTCCTCCGACATCCTGTCCGGCCTCGACGTCTACAAGACGGCGACCTCCGACCAGATCGAGGGCGGGCTGGGCGGCCTCATCAACATCCACACCGCGCGCCCGTTCGACTTCAAGGGGCCGCATTTCGCGCTCACCGCGTCGGGCAATTACAGCGACTTCCAGGATCGCGCCTCGCCGCGCATCTCGGGCGTGGTCAGCAATCGCTGGGATACGCCGGTGGGTGAGGTCGGCCTGCTGTTCGGCGGCCAGTTCGAACGCGTCTATTCGGCGGGCTATCAGGTGTCGACCAACGCCTATGCCGACAACCGCAACCTCTACAACCGCGACGGCGACGGCGTGTTCCCCAACGATGCCGGCGACACGGTGACGCTGCCGAGCCAGGTGCGCCCGCGCTACGAGACGGGCAACCGCGTCCGCTCGACCGCCTATGGCGCGGTGCAGTGGAAGCCGTCGTCGAACCTGGAGGTCCACGGCGACCTGACCTACAGCTATTCGGGCGGCCGCAGCTATACGCAGCAATTGTCGGTGCAGACCGACGGCGCGACGGGCGTCGGGCCGTTCACCTTCAAGCAGGCGCCCAACAGCAACATCCCGGATCAATATACGCTCGCCAACGCACTGGTCCGCTCCTCGACCGGCGCGTCGGACAATCCCTATCACAATCTGTCCGCGTCGCTCGGCTTCAACTGGTCGGCGGGCGCCTTCTCGCTCGCTGGCGAGGCGGCCTATATGAAGAGCGAAGGGCCGTTCTATTCGCGCAGCGTCGTGATCCAGACGCGGGCGCCACGCGCGACGGTCGACCTTTCGGGTTCGACGCCGATCGTCGGGGTGACCGGTGTCGATCTCGCCAACCCCGCCTCCTATACCGGCGCGGTCAGCTATTCCGATCTCGGCCAGCAGAGCCTCGGGCGCGAACCCTCGTTCCGGCTCGACGGCAAGTACGAGCTGACCGGCGGCCCGATCACCGCGCTGCTGGTCGGCGCGCGCTATGCGCATCACACCGTCATCAACGACGTCTACAGCATCAGCCGGACGGTGACGCTGGCGCAGCCGCTCGGTGCGGTGACGCAGCTGACGCCCGACGACCTGTTCACCAACAAGGACGTGCCGATCAACCAGTGGGTGCAGATCCAGAACAGCTTCCTGGAGGACATGCATCGTACCCGCTACCTCGTCGGCGCGACCTATGGCGATCCCGCCTATCCGCTGAACAACCATTACGAATATCGCGAAGCGGTCTGGGCGGGCTATGCGCAGGCGCAATTCGCCTTCGACCTCGGCCTGCCGATCGACGGCAACGTCGGCCTGCGCTACGTCTCCACGCGCAACAAGCAGGCGGTCTATGCGCAGACCGGCTCCACCTTCACGCCGGTGCAGGGCAGCACGACCTACGACAATTGGCTGCCGAGCGTGAACGTCCGCGCCAAGCTGACGCCCGATCTGTTCCTGCGCCTCGCCTATTCGAAGGCGATCACCCGGCCGGAATTCGGCAACCTGTCGCCCGCGCTGGTGCTCAACGTCCAGTCGCAGACCGGCAGCGGCGGCAACCCGAACCTGTCGCCGACCAGGGCGGATCAGTATGACGCCTCGCTGGAATATTACTACGGCCGGTCGAATTACGCGGCGGTCGCGGCATTCCAGAAGGATGTCACCGGCTTCACCCAGAAGTTCGCGGTGACCGAGCAGATCGATGGCCTGCCGTACCAGATCACCCGGCCGCGCAACACCGGGGCAGGCACGATCAAGGGCGTGGAAGTCACGCTGCAGCAGTTCTTCGACTTCCTGCCCGGGCTGCTCAGCGGGTTCGGCGTGCAGGGCAATTACACCCACGTCTACAGCTCGTTGCCGGTGGTCGGACAGCCGGTGCAGGTGCCGGCCGATCTCCTGTCCAAGGATGCCTACAACATCACCGGCATCTACGAAAAGGGACCAGTATCGCTGCACGCCTCGTACAACTGGCGCTCGCGCAGCGTGCAGACCAACTTCGCCGATACGGCGGGGCGGACCTTGTGGAACGCGCCGCAGGAATCGCTCGATTTCTCGGCGACGTACAATCTCAACGAGCATGTCGCGATCAAGTTCGATGCGGTGAACCTGTCGTCGGCCTATCAGGTGCAATATTACGGCACGCCCGATATCCCGACGCTGTCGAACCAGCTCGATCGCAGCTACCAGCTCGGCTTTCATCTCAACTTTTGATGCGGATCGGCGCCGCGCTTCTCGCCCTCGCGCTCGCCGCCCCGGCGGCGGCGCAGCTCGACGGCAATCGCGACGAGGCGAAGGTGCCGGCCTATACGCTGCCCGATCCGCTGGTGATGGCGGACGGGCGGCGGGTGACGAGTGCCGCGATGTGGCGGCAGGAGCGGCGGCCGGAACTGCTCGCCGCCTTCACGCACGCGATCTACGGCGTCAGCCCGCCGCCGCCGCGGCACATGCGGTTCCGCGTCACCGACGACGATCCCGCCGCGCTCGGCGGCCTGGCGATCCGCCGCCAGGTGACGGTGCTGCTCGACGGGACCGAACAGGGGCCGCAGATCGCCGTGCTGCTCTACCTGCCGGCGCAGGCGAGGGGGCGGGTGCCGGTGTTCGTCGCTCCCAATTTCCACGGCAACCAGGCGGTAAATACCGACCCCGGGATCCGCATCACCCACAATTGGGTGACGCCGGCGACCGGCATCGCCAAGGGCAGCGCCTCGGCGGCCTCGCGCGGCATCGACGCGGCTGAATGGCCGGTGGCGACGCTGCTCCGCGCCGGCTATGGCGTCGCCACCTATTTCACCGGCGACCTCTATGCCGATGAACGCGGCAAGTTCGCCGAGAGCATCCAGCCCTGGTATCGGACCGCGTTCGGCGCGCCCGACCGCTGGGGCGCGATCGCCACCTGGGCTTGGGGGCTGAGCCGCGTCGCCGACTATCTCGCCACCGATCCACACGTCGACCCGCGGCGGATGATCGTCATCGGCCATTCGCGCTATGGCAAGGCGGCATTGTGGGCAGGGGCGAGCGACACCCGCTTCGCCGCGGTAATCGCCAACGATTCGGGCGAGGGCGGCGCCTCGCTCTACCGCCGCCGCTTCGGCGAGACGATCCGGGTGATGAACGATTACTGGTTCGCCCCCGTCTTCAAGACCTATGCCGAGCGTGAGGCGGACCTACCGGTCGATGCGCACGAACTGGTCGCGCTGATCGCGCCGCGGCCTGTCTTCATCGCCAGTGCCAGCGACGACTGGTGGTCCGATCCCCGCGGCGAATTCCTCGCCGCCAAAGGCGCCGACCCGGTCTATCGCCTGCTCGGCGTCGGCGGCCTCGATGCCGCGGCGATGCCGCCGCCCGACCGGCCGGTGCTCTCGCGCATCGCCTATCACCTGCGCACCGGCCCGCACGGCATCACCGATCGGGATTGGGCGAGCTACATCGCCTTTGCCGACCGCTACCTCCCGCATCATCCCGAAGGAACGCCATGATGGCCCACAACCGCAACCGGATCGCAGGCGTGGCGCTGGCGCTCGCATCGCTGCTGGCGAGCACGGCCGGCGCCGACCGGCGCGAGACGGCGCTGGCGGGCGGCTGGCGCTTCCACCTCGGCGATCCCGGCCCGGCCACCGCCGAACCGCGCTTCGACGACGCGGGCTGGCAACGGGTGGCGGTGCCACATACCTGGAACCGGCTGGGCAATTACGGCGTCACCCGGCGCAAGGATGCCAACACGGTGCGCGGCATCGGCTGGTACCGCCTGCGCTTCGCCGCGCCGCAGATGGCCGCGGGCGAGCGGCTCTACCTCCAGTTCGACGCGGCGAGCATCGTCGCCGACGTGTGGCTCAACGGCGTCCGGCTCGGGCGGCACGAGGGCGCTTTTTCCCGCTTCCGCTTCGATGCGACCGAGGCGCTGAAGGCCGGCGGCGACAACGTCCTCGCCGTGCGCGTCGACAATTCCAAGCCCGACGCGGGCAGCGCGACGCGCTACGTCGTGCCGATCTCCGGCGACTTCTTCATGTATGGCGGCCTTTACCGGCCGGCGAGCATGATCGTCGTCGGGCCGCAGCATATCGACCTTGCCGACATGGGCAGCGCCGGCATCTACGAACGCACGACCACGCTCGATGCCGCCCGCGCGAGCGTGAGCGTGCGGACCTTGCTGCGCAACGATGCCGCGCGGCCGGCGCCGGTGACGCTGCGCACCACCATCGCCGATGCGAGCGGGCGACAGGTCGCGCGCGACGAGCGCCGGGTGTCGCTGCCCGCATCAGCCGGCGCGGAGGCGACCGCCAGCCTGACGATCGCCAATCCCCGCCGCTGGAACGGCCGCGCCGATCCCTATCTCTACCGCACCACCGTCGAGGTGATCGGCGCCGACGGCCGGCTGCTCGACCGCGCCAGCGAACCGCTCGGCCTGCGCGAGATGGCGTTCGACGCGGCGCACGGTTTCCTGCTCAACGGCAAGCCGCTGCCGCTGCACGGCGTCACCCGCCACCAGGACCGGCAGGACAAGGGCTGGGCGCTCGCCGATGCCGATCACGCGCAGGATATGGCGATTATCGAGGAGATGGGCGCCAATGCCGTGCGCCTGTCGCACTACAATCATGCCAAGCCCTTCTACGACCTCGCCGATCGCAACGGCATGGTGCTGTGGGCGGAACTGGGGCTGGTCAATCTCGCCGCGCTGCCCGGAGAGCGCGACGCGCGGCCGGAGATGGTCGCCAGCGCGAAGCAGCAATTGTCCGAACTGATCCGCCAGAACTACAACCACCCGTCGGTGGCGGTCTGGTCTATCGGCAACGAGATCACCAACTGGACGAGCAAGGGGCTCACCCCCTCCAACGCCCGGCCGCTGATGACCACGCTCGACCGGCTGGCGCATGCCGAGGATCCGACCCGCGCGACGACGATCGCGGTCTGCTGCGAGCCGCTGCCCGGCCAGCCCGATACGGGCGTCGACCGCACCTCCGGCACCGCCGACACCGTCGCCTACAATCTGTACTTGGGCTGGTACGGATCGGGCCATGCCGAGGAGGCGGCGACGCTCGGCACTGTGTTGAGCGGGCTGCATCGCGAACGCCCGAAGCTGCCGATCGCGGTCGGCGAATATGGCGCGGGCGGCGCCACCTCGCAGCACACCGACAATCCCTTCGGCGGCCGGATCGAAAGCATCTACCGCCCGCAGCCCGAAGAGGTGCAGAGCGCCGTCCACGAACTGTCGTGGCGCGGCATCGCGCCGCTCGGGTTCCTGTGGGGCAGCTTCATCTGGCAGATGTTCGACGCCACCAGCGACCTGCGCGAGGAGGGCGACAGCAGCGATATCAACACCAAGGGCCTCGTCACCTTCGACCGCGCGACGCGCAAGGACGCCTTCTACTTCTACAAGGCGGCTTGGAGCCCGGCGCCGATGATCCACCTCACCGGCAAGCGCTACGTCGACCGCGCCTATCCGGTGATCGACGTGACGGCCTACAGCAATGCCGCCGCCGCCGACCTGTCGCTCGACGGCCGCCGGATCGGCAGCGCCGCCTGCGTCAACCGGATCTGCCGCTGGCCGGGCGTGCGCCTGCACCGTGGAAGCAACCGCCTGTCGGTCAGCGCCAGCTTGAACGGCAAGGCGATCGGCGATGCGGCGACCGTGACCTATGCTGGCCCGGCGCGGGCGCTGCACGTCCGCACCGGTTCGCTGACCGGCGTCACGCTGGCGGACGGCACGCGCTACGGCTCCGACACCTTCTTCGACGGCGGCACCGGATCGACGCTCAATCCATTCCAGCGGGAACTGTATGCGGCGGGCGGCGGCCCGGCCAAGGCGCGCAAGATCGTGACCGGCACCGATCACGCCGACCTGTATGCCAGCTGGCGTGCCGGTGATGCCTTCTCCTATGCCTTGCCTGTGCCCGATGGGCGCTATCGCGTGCGGCTGCACCTGTTCGAACCGGACAAGGCCGGCGCGCATCGCTTCGCGGCCGGTATCTCCGGCGGCATGCAGCGCAATGCCATCGACGTGGCTTCGCTGGCGGGTGGCGTGCTGAAGGCGACCACCGTCGAGCTGACGGGGCCGGCGCGGAACGGCGTGCTGCGGCTAGATTTCCACGGGCAGGGGGGCGAGGCGATCGTCTCGGCCATCGACGTCGAGCCTCTGCGCGACTGACAGCCACGCCGTTGGTGTGGAGCCTTTCGGGCTGCGCGTTCAACTCACCGCATCATGCTGCGGCGACGCCATAGAAGCGCCGCGCGGCGCCTTCGAACAGGCTGGCCGCAGCATCGCCGGTCAGGCCGGTCAGCGCCTGCGCCGTCGCGATCCAGTCGGTGTAGCGATCGCCGGCATGCCGCAGCACCGGCCAGTCGCTGCCCCACATCAGCCGGTCACCGAAACAGCTGACGAGGTGCGCGACATAGGGGGCGAGTTCGTCCGCCGCCTGCCCCTGCGCCTGCTCGGTGCGCAGGCCCGACAGCTTGCAATGCACCTGCGGCAGCGCCGCCACCGCCGCCATATCGTCGCGCCACGGATCGAGCGTCCCGTCCGCCGCGGCGGGCTTGGCGCCATGATCGATGACGATCGGCAGGTCGGGCCAGCGCGTGGCGAAGGCGTGCAGGACCGGAAGGTGCCGCGGCTGGATCAGCGCATCGAAGCGCAGCCCATGCTCGATCATCGCGGCGATGACCGGATCGAGCGCCCGGTCGAGGATCCAGTGGGTATCCGCAATCCCCTGCAACATCGGCCTGAGCCCACGCAGCCGTGGATTGCGCGCCAGCGTGGCGATGCGGTCGGGCGCCTGCGGACTGGTGAAGTCGACCCAGCCGACGACACCAGCGACCAGCGCGTCGTTCGCCGCGTCGGCGAGCAGCCAGTCGGTATCGCGATCGTCGGGCTGCGATTGCACCAGGATCACGCCGGCAAGGTCGACGTCCCGCGCCTCCGCCCGCAGGTCGTCGATCGCGAAGTCGCGGTGGATCAGCGGCCAGTCGGCGTCCGGCCATTGATGCCCCGGCGCATCGATCCGCCAGACGTGGACGTGAGAATCGAACACCCGCATCGCGTCAGAACATCCCTAGGATGCGCTGTAGCGCGTTCTGGAAATGCGTCACGATCGCCGCCTCGGTGGCGTCGGCATCGCGCGCCGCCGCCGCTTCGAGGATGTCGAGATGCTCGCGCAGCGTGCGCAGCGCCAGCGGTTGCGTCATCAGCCGGTCGAGGCGGATCAGCGTCAGGTAATTGTTGAGGCGCCGCGCCGTCGTCTCGACCAGCGGGTTGCGCAGGCTGGCGATCATGCCGGCGTGCAGCCGCTCCTCCAGCCGGCCGAGCTGCGCCTGGATCTCGGCATCGAAGCTCCCCTGCTCGATACGGGTCATCAGCGTGCGATGCTCGTCGATCATCGCCGCGACATCGGCCGCGTCGCCGGTTTCGGCAAAGGCGCGCGCGGCGGGCCGTTCAATGAAGGCGCGAAACTGATAGGTGCTGCGGGCAAGCTCCAGGTCCGGCTTCAGGAACTGGATGCCCGAGCGCGGGTGGATGGTCAGCACCCCCTCCGCCTCCAGCACGCGCAGCGCATCGCGCAGGGGCTGCACGGGAATGTCGAGCAGGTTGACCAGCTCGTTCTGCGACACGAACGCGCCGGCAGGGACGGTGCGGTCGAACAATCCCTCCAGCACCTTGCGATAGGCGATATCGCTCAGCCGGACCGTTTCGGGGACGGTGCCGCTGCGGGTATCCACGGCCGAAGATTGCGCTTGCACCACTTTTCCACCTGCCATATCTACAAATTTGACTGATATATCAAATTCGCCATCTGGGAAGAGTGTACCGCCGATCATGCGTATAGTCGACTTCCGAATCACGCGCTTCCAGTTCCTGCGCGACCGCGTGATCGGCGATAGCCAGGTCCGCGCCGACGACGTCCACGTCGCCGCGCTCGAACTGGTCGGCGAGGACGGCAGCACCGGGCTGGGCTTCGTCCAGAGCCTGTTTCATCCGCTGCCCGCCGAGGCGGAGATGATGCACTGCTTCGCCACCGAAGTATGGCCGGGGCTGGAGGGCGATCTCGCCGGCGCGGCGGCGCATCGCGTGTCGCGGCCGCGCGGCGGCAATATCCGCCGGCTGTCGATGCCGTTCGAGGAGGCGCTGCAACAGGCGGTGTGGGATCTGTTCGCCAAGTCGGTCGGCCAGCCGCTGTGGCGTCTGCTCGGCGCCCGGCGGGATCGGGTGCGCGCCTATGCGAGCGGCCTCGATTTCCACCTCTCCGACCATGATTTCTGCGAGCTGTTCGGCATCGCGGCATCGCAGGGCTTCACCGCGTTCAAGATCAAGGTCGGGCATCCCGACCTCGATCGCGACATCCACCGGCTCGATCTGCTGAAACAGGCAGTCGGCGACACGGCGCTGGTGATGGTCGATGCCAACGAGGCGTGGAGCCCCAAGCAGACGATCGCCAACCTCGATGCCTTCCGCCGCGCCGGGCACCCGATCTTCTGGGTCGAGGACCCGGTGCTGCGCCACGATTTCGACGGCCTGCGCATCCTGCGGGAGACGGCGGGGCCGACGCTCGTCAACTCGGGCGAATATCTCGACGCCTCGGGCAAGCGCTCGCTGATGCAGGCGGGGGCGACCGACATGCTGAACGTCCACGGCCATGTCACCGACGTGATGCGGATCGGCTGGCTGGCCGCCGACATGGGCGTGCCGGTGTCGCTCGGCAACAGCTTCCTCGAGATCGGCGTCAACATGGCGCTCGCCCTGCCGGAGGTCGACTGGCTGGAATACAGCTACCAGAATTTCGACCATCTGGTGGAGACGACCTATCGCATGGAGGATGGCTTCATCTGGGGATCGGACGCGCCCGGCCATGGCCTGGTGCTGGCGGACACGGCACGGCGTGACTGGCACAGGCCGACGCTCGTTGCGCGCGACGCCCTCGGCGCGGCGCCGCAGCCGCCGCGGCTGACCCGCTGACATGGACGAGGCGATGGCGATCCACGCCGACGATGCCGCCGCGCTGATCGCGGGCGAGGGGCATGCCGTCGGGCGCGCCAAATGGCTGCTGCTCGGATCGCTGACCGCGGTCTTCTTCGTGCTGCTGGCGCTTTATTGCGGCGTGCTGTCGGTGCTGCTGCCCAACCAGATCGCCGCGCTCGATCCGGCGCACAAGGCGCGCGACCTCGCCATCGTCTTTGCCGTCACCTCCGTGTTCAGCACGCTGGCGACGCCGATCGCGGGAGCGCTGTCGGACGGGACGCGGACGCGCTGGGGCCGGCGGACGCCGTGGATCGTGCTGGGCTCGCTCGCCGGCGCCGCCTGCCTGTTCGCGGTGTCGCAGGTCGAGGACCTGTGGCTCATCACTACCTTGTGGGTCGGCGCGGCGATCGCGCTCAATGCCATGCAGGCGGCGATCACCACCGTCGTCGCCGATCGCTTCCGCGTCGAGGAACGCGGCACCGCCTCGGGCTTCGTCGGCGCGGGGATGACCGCGGGCGGCACGGTCGGCATCGTGCTGGCGGGATCGATCGCGGCGCACCTGACGCTCGCCTATGCGCTGTTCGCCGGCGGCATCGCGCTGGTCTGCATCGCCTTCGTGATCCTCAACCCCGAACCGCCGGTGCATGCACCCGTGATGCGCCGCCGGTTCTCGCTGCGCGGTTTCCTGTCTTCCTTCTGGATTTCGCCGCGCGATCATCCCGATTTCGCCTGGGCGTTCCTCGGCCGCTTCACCATCTACATGGGCTACCAGGGGATCGTCACCTACCTGCTCTACATCCTGCAGGATCATATCCACCTCAGCACCGCCGACGCCAACCGGACGATCGCGACGCTGTCGTCGATCACCTTCGTCGCGCTGGTGATCTCGGCGTTCGGATCGGGGCTGATCTCCGACCGAATCGGGCGGCGCAAGCCCTTGGTGTTCCTCTCCAGCCTGACGATGGGCGTCGCGTTGGTCGTGCCGCTGCTGCTGCCGACGTTGCAGGGGATGTACGGCTATGCCGTGCTGATCGGCCTCGGCTACGGCGCCTTCATGTCGGTCGACATGGCGCTGATGACGCAGGTGCTGCCCAAGCGCACCGGCAAGGATGCGGCGGACGCCACCGGCAAGGACCTCGGCATCCTGACGACTGCGGTCAACATCCCGCAGATCCTCAGCCCGGTGATGGCGGCGTGGCTGCTCGGCATCTCCGGCAACGACTATCGCGTGCTGTTCGTCGCGGCGATCGCCTTCGTGTTCGCCGGATCGCTGTTCGTGCTGCCGATCCGCTCCGTGCGATAAACAGACACCGTTCGCCCTGAGCTTGTCGAAGGGCCTCAAGCCTCACCTGTGCTTCGACAGGCTCAGCACGAACGGTTTAGTGTTAGATCAGCGCCGCCGGAAGACCGGCGCGCGCTTCTCGGCGAAGGCGGCGCGGCCTTCGCGGGCGTCCTCGGTGGCGAAGCAGATCGCCTGGAGGTCGCGCTCATATTCCATCGCCTTGTCGAGCGGCATCGACACTGCGGCGCGCAGGTTGAGCTTGGCCGTCTCCGCCGCGATCGGCGCGCGCGATGCGATGGCGGTGGCAATGGCGGAGGCGCGCTCCATCAACCCGTCTGCCGCGACGACTTCGCTGACGAGGCCCCAGTGCAGCGCGGTCTGCGCATCGATCGCATCGCCCGTCATCACCATCAGCGCCGCATTCGACATGCCGATCGAATGGGCGAGCATCGCCGCCATTCCCCCGCCGCCGATCCAGCCGAGCTTGATCTCCGGCGCGGCGAACTTCGCGGTGTCGGACGCGATGCGGATGTCGCACGACAGCGCCGTCTCCAGCCCGCCGCCGAGCGCATAGCCGTTGACCGCGGCGATGCTCGGCTTGGACAGCGCATGGATCGCGTCGCAATAATCGTCGCGGTTGCGGAAGTCCCACGCCGTCGCATAGCTGTCGAGCGTCGCGATGTCCGATCCGGCGCAGAACGCCTTCGGCCCGGCGCCGGTGATGATGACGCAGCGGATGGTCGTGCTGCGGTTGCATTCCTCCACCGCGGCGACGATCGCCTTGGACATGGCGGGGGTGGCGGCGTTGAGCTTCTCGGGCCGGTTGAGCGTGATCGTGGCGACCGCTCCGTCGACGGCGAACAGCAGGGTATCGGTCATGGAAGGTCCTTCTACAGTTCGGCGCCGGCCGGGCGGTGGCGGCGCCAGGCGTCCTCCAGTCCGGCAAGGATCGCGGCGTGAGCGGTGCCGGCGCCAAGGCCGTCGCGGATCAACGCCGACGCTTCCTTCTGGAAGGCGATGGCGCCGTCGAACCGCGGGCGCACATAAGCGTGCTCGATCGTAGCGGCGGTGTTGCGGTAGAAATCGCCCGATGCGGCGTTCACGCGTTTGTCCGCCCAGGCATCGCGGCGGCTCGGCTGCCCGGCGTGATCGGGGATGAAGCCGGACTGCGCCTGCGGACCCATCAGCCAGCGCAGGTGATCGAGCAGGTCGGGCGTCACCGCCGCGCGCCGGGACAGGCCGATGCCGGTGCCGCCGAGCGTCGATCCCCGGCGGCCGCCGGTGTGCGCAGCCGGTGCGTCGGCGAAGCGGATCGGCCGTTTGGCCGTGGCATAATTCACATAGCCGTAGACCAGCGGACACAGCGCAACCGCATCGCCCTGCGTCATCGCCTCCAGCAGCCCGATCGGATTGAGCGCACGCACCGGCTCCGGTGTCGCCGCGGCGAGCGGCGCCATGATCGCCAGCACGGCACGCCCGGTATCCGCATCGACGAACCGCTCCGGATCGCGCGGCGCACCGGCGTCGATCGCCGCGGCGATCGACTGGAACGACAAGGCGGCGTGCGGCCCGGCCAGCGACAGCGCCACCGGTTCGCGCAACGCGAGCACCGCGTCCCACGTATCGGGCAGCGGCCCGTCGATCAGGTCGGCCCGCGCCGCCATCACCTGCGTCGCGGCGTCGAGCGGCAGCGCCCAATGCCGACCGCCGTACCGGTAGCTCGCCAGCGACGGCCCGATCGCCGCCTCGCCCCAGGCGGCGATCTCCTGCGGCGCGAACACCTCCTCCAGCGCCAGCAGGCAATCGCCCGCCACCGCTTCGCCGACATGCGGATGATCGAGCACCACCAGGTCGTAGCGCGCGGTGAGGTCGGCGATCGGATGCGCCTCGAACCCTTCGAGCGGCTGCCGATCCCAGGCGATCAGCTCGCCCGCCGCCGCAGTCAGCGCCGCATAGCCGCGCGGGTGATCCCAGGTCAGGCCGCGATAGCGCATCAGTCCTGCCGCACCGCGCCCGACGCGATCAGCCGGTCGATCGCTTCGGCATCCATCCCCGCCTCGCCCAGGATTTCGCGGCTGTGCTCGCCGATCTGCGGTGCGCCGCGCGTCACGCCTGCCGGGGTCGCGGCGAAGCGGATGGGGAAGCCGGGCGTCTTGACCCGGCCTTCGCTGGGGTGGTCGTATTCGACGAAGGTGCCGTTATGCGCGATCTGCGGATCGGCGACGACGTCGGCATAGCCGTAGACCGGGCCGGACCAGACATCCTGCGTGCGGAACAGGTCGAGCCACTCCGCACTCGTCCGCGTCGCCAGCCGCTCGCGCGTGGCGGCGAAGATCGCGTCGCGATGCACCCAGCTGTCCGCCTCGTCATCCATGTCGGCGAAGCTCGGCTCGCCGATCAGCTCGCCGAACGTCTTGAGGTTGGCGAAGGCGACGACGATGAACCCGTCGGCCGTCGCGAACACCCCATAAGGCGAGCGGATGTAGCTGTGCGCATGCGGCTCGGCCGAGCGCGTCTGCGGCTTGCCGCCGGCGGTGAAGACCGACATCTCCTGCATCTGGAAGGCGACCACCGCGTCGAGCATGTTGACCTCGACCAATTGCCCCTCGCCGGTGCGCTCGCGGTGCAGCAAGGCGGCGAGCGCGCCTTCGAACGCGGAATAGGCGGTCACCGCATCGGCGAGGAACTGGCCCGCCGGGGCAGGGGGATCGCCCGCACGCCCTGCCGACAGCATCGCGCCCGACATCGCCTGCAGGATCAGGTCCTGCCCCGGCCGGTCGACATAGGGGCCGCTCTCGCCGAACCCGGACATCGAGACATAGACCAGCCGCGGGTTGATCGCCGACAGGGTGGCGTAGTCGACACCCAGGCGCTTGGCGACGCCGGGCCGGTAATTCTGGATGAAGACGTCCGCCGTCTTCACCAGTTCGAGCAGGATCGCCTTGCCCTCGTCGCTCTTGAGGTCGATCGCCAGCGAACGCTTGTTGCGGTTCAGCGACAGGAACGAGGTGTTGATGCGGTTGCCGTTGGCCCCGCCCGCCGAGCGAAAGCGCTGCCATTCGCCCGCGGTCGGTTCCACCTTCACCACATCGGCGCCGAGATCGCCCATGCGCTGCGCCGCAAACGGCCCCGCCATCGCGATCGAACAGTCGAGCACGCGATAGCCGCTCAAGATTCCCACGGGTGTATCCCTTCAGTGCATGACCCAGCCGCCATCGACGTTCAGCGTCTGGCCGGTGATGAACCCCGCATCGTCGGACGCGAGGAAGGCGAGGGCGGTGGCGATGTCGGCGGGCGTGCCGCGCCGCTTCACCGCCTGATGATCCAGCACGAACCGGGTATAGCCCTCCGGGTCGGGATGGATCGTTTCGGCATCGGTCGGGAAGGCGCCGGGCGCGACTGCGTTGACGGTGATGCCGTCGCCGCCGAACTCGCGTGCCCAGGCCCGCGTCAGCCCGACCAGCGCGCCCTTGGACGCGACGTAGGGGGAAAGCGACGCCCAGCCGCCGTAGAAGGTGACGCTGGCGATGTTGACGATGCGCCCCCAGCCACGCGCCTTCATGCCGGGCAGTGCCGCCTGCACCGCGACGATGCCGGCGTCGACATTGACGCGCTGCACCGCCTGATGCTCCTCGATCGTGTAATCCTCGAACGCGCGCGAGGGGTAGATCGCGGCGTTGTTGATGACCACGTCGATCCCGCCCAGCGCATCGCGGACCCGCTCCAGATCGGCGCGGAAGCGGGGGAGGTCGGACAGGTCGGTGTCGAGCGCGACCAGCCGCTCGCGATCCCCGGCGGGCGTGTCGTCGATCAGCGCCGCCAGCCGGTCGCTGCCGCGATCGGCGGCTATCACCTGCGCGCCGAGGCCGAGGAAGTGCCGCGTCGTCGGCGCACCGAGGCCACCCGCGGCACCGGTGAGCAGGATACGCTTGCCCGCCATGCTCATCGCACGATCGCCGGATAGTCGCCGCTCGGCTCCGGAAAGGGATCGGCGGGCTGCTCCGCGATGCCGCGGATGCGCGCCTCCGCCGCGGCGATAGCGTCGCGGCCGTCGAGCACGGTGAAGATCGTGTCGTAGCGCCGCTCCTCGCCATGCTCCAGTTCGATCAACTCGCCCCGCTCGCGCGCGAAGCCCTTGCCGAGCACGTGGTTGGTCGAGGGTTCGATGCCCAGCGCATATTGCCCGGCCTGCAACGCCTGCCATTCGTACTGGCAGGGGAATTGCGCCTTCGCCGTCTCGACCTGGAAGCCGAAGCCGAGCGCGTCGTTGACCAGTGCCACCGGCACCCGGCCGTCGGCATCGGCAGCCATCTCATGCTGCCACACCTGTTCGTGGAAGGCGGCTTGCGGCGCCGGGATCGCCGCATAGCCGACGCCGCTCGCCTGATAGCCCTCGCCGGCGTGCGCCGCCCACACCACGTCGCGGATCGGCGCGAGGTAGCGCGCGCCCTCCGCCAGCACCGGGTGGCCGACGTTGATGTGGTAGAGCAGCATGTGCGGCGTGCGGTAGAAGCCGTGGTTGACCACGCGGTCGTACAACCGGATCGCATCGTCGCCGACATCCGCCTCGATCCGGCGGACGAGGTGCAGGTCCTCGCCGAACATCGTTGCCTGCTGCACCACGCCCTCGCACCACAGGATGCAGCGGTCGCCCTCCCAGCGCTCGCCATAGCCGGTCAGCCGGGCGGGGATGGTGCCGACGCGGCCGTGCAGCGACGAGGCAACGCGCTGGCGCGGCCCGTAATTGTAATGGCCGGCCTCGTCGTCGTGCATGAAGAGCGTGTGATCGAGCCCGGCGGTCACCATCAGTCCCGAAAACGAGCGCAGCCAGGCAAGCCCGCCTTCGCCCTCATATTCGTGCAGGCCGGGGTGGCGGAAGCCGGTCGGCGAATGCCAGCCGATCGCGCGGCCGCGGTGTTCGCAATCGGCGATGTCCATGCAGCGATCGACCAGCACGGTGAAGCGCAAGCCCGTGCCGGTGCGGAATTCGAGACAGCGGATGCCGCGTTCCACGCCCTCGCCCAGCGTCATCAGCCGGACGCCCGCGAACTGGCTCAGGCTGCCGGCATGTTCGGCCAGCTCGCGCGGCGAATAGCTGCGGTCGTACAGCGCGACCATGGCTGCGGCTCCTCTCGATCGACGGTTGGCGAGAATGTACGTCGATAGATCAGTAGTGGCAACAGAAATATCAGATGATCGTGCGGTTCGGATCGAGCGCGATCGTCGCGTCCGCCCGGTCCGGCAACTCCGCCAGGATATGGCGGGTCAGCCGCTCGTAGTGCCGAATGAAGCGATCGATGCCGGCATCGCTCATCCCGCCACCGGTGGCGCGGCGCAGCGCCTGTTCCTGTTCGATCCGCCAGCCGCGCACGACGCCGAAATCGGGCGCGCGGAGCAGCACCAGCCGGTCGAGCCGCGCGAACAGCGCCCGATATGGCCCGGCGAGTTGATCGTTGACGTAACGCCGCCAGCGGCCGTCACCGTCCTCGTTCGCCTCCAGCGCATTGACCGGTTCGGCAAGCGCGGCGTCGGCCTGCGGCACCGCGCCGACGCACCAGCCCTCGAACAGCAACACGCGCAGGTCCGGCGGGGTCAGTGGCCACGCGTCGGCCGGCGCACGATCGTCCACCGCCTTGTCGAAGCGAGGCAGGCGCACCGTCCCGCCCTGTACGAGTCCGTCGAGCAACGCGAGCCCGAGGCCCACATCATGTGTCCCCGGCACACCGCGCGTGCGGAGCAGCGGGTGCACCGTCGCGGCGAGGCTCACCCGCTCGGCGAGCGTCAGATACAGGTCGTCGAGCGACAGGATCGCGGTCGCCAGCCCCTCCGCCGTCAGCCGTTCGGCGGCGCGGGCGGCGGCGGTGCTCTTGCCGCTGCCCTGCGCGCCGCACAGGCCGATCACGACGGGCCGCGCGCATCCGGCAGCAGCGTCGCGCGCCACCGCCGACAGGATCGCCGCGGCCTCCACGCTCAGGCGACCCGGTCGGGCAGCGGCTCGCCGGCGAAAAAGGCATCGAGGTTCGCCAGCACACGCATGCCCATGGCGGTCCGTGCCTCGATCGTCGCGCTGCCCAGGTGCGGCAGCAGCACCGCATTCTCGCAGGCGAGCAGGGCCGGCGCGACGGCGGGCTCGCCTTCGTAGACGTCGAGCCCCGCCGCCCCGATCCGCCCCTCGGCCAGCGCCGCGGCCAGCGCCGCTTCGTCGATCACCGATCCGCGTGCGGTGTTGACCAGCACGGCATCGCGCTGCATCCGCCGTAGCAACGCCGCATCGACCAGATGATGCGTCGCCGCGCCGCCCGGCACGTGCAGCGACAGCACGTCGCACCGCTCCGCCAAGTCCTCTGCCGACGCCACCCAGGTCGCGGCATGCCGCGCCTCCACCTCGGGCGCGGCGCGCGTGCGGCTGGTATAGAGGATCGTCATGCCGAAGCCGCCGCGCGCACGGTCGGCGGTCGCCTGCGCGATCCGGCCGAAGCCGATCAGGCCCAGCGTCTTGCCGGTGATGCTGCGCCCGACGAGGTGCGTCGGATGCCAGCCCGGCCAGCCGCCGGCGCGCAGCTGCCGTTCGCCCTCGCCGGCGCGGCGGGCGGCGGCGAGCATCAGCAGGATCGCAAGCTCCGCCGTCGCATCGGTCAGCACGTCCGGCGTGTTGGTGACCGCGATCCGCGCCGCCGCGGCGGCGTCGCGGTCGATATGTTCGAAGCCCGCACCGTAATTGGCGATGATGCGCGTGCGCGGCGCCTCATGCGCCAGCACGGCGGCGTCGATGCGATCGGTGATCGTCGTCGCGACGGCGTCGTAGTCGGCCAGCGCCGCGTGCAGCACGTCGCCCGACAGCGCGCGATCGTCGCGGTTGAACGTGGCGTCGTAGCGCTTCGCCATCGCCTGCTCGACCGTGTCGGGCAGGCGGCGGGTGACGAGCAGGCGCGGGCGCGCGCTCATGCGGTCCGCTCGATGCGGCCGATGCTGATGCCGCTGCCGTCGCGCGTCACCACCGCGCTCGCCCGATCGCGCTGCGTCGCGAGTCCGTCGACGATCGCCCCGCGCACGTCCTCCAGCACCACCGCCGGCCGCGCATCCGCGGCATCGGTGGTGACCGTCACGTCGCGCAAGGCAAGCCCGCGCGCATGCCGCCCGAAGAAGCCGAAGGCGGGCAGCGTCCCCATGAAGCTCACCTCCAAGCTGGTCTCGCGCCGGTCCTCCGGCACGCGCGCCGCATCGGCCGCGGTGCCGCCGCCGCGATGCTGGACGTGGATGCCATCGAAGCTGATATCCTCCACCGGCGCATCGGCGATGCCGGCGACGCCGCACGGGTAGCGCGGATCGGCGCCGGAGACGGTGATATCGCTGAACCGCACCCGGCGGCAGCGGCCGACCGGCGTGCCGGCGGGCGCGCGCAGCCGTGCCGCCTGGTGCACGAACAGCGGATGGTTGACCGGGTCGCGCAGCACGATGCCGGAAATGCTGACATCCTCCAGCGTGCCGCCGTCGACGGTGCCGATCAGGATGCCGCGGCTGTTGGTGCAGGTGCAGTCGCTGATCCGGATGTTGCGAAAGCCGCCGTTGCTCTCGGTGCCGAGCTTGATCCGCCCCAGCGGCCCGGTGCGATCCGGCCCGACATAGTCGGACGGCTGGTAGCTGCCGTCGAGCAGGCTGCCCAGGCGATAGCCGCTGGTCTTGCAGCCGGTGATCGTCACATCCTCGCAACCCACCTTGCGGCCCAGCGCATAGCTGCTCTTCAGCACGATGGCGTCGTCCTTGGGGGCGTTGACCAGGCAGTTGGTGATGCGCACGTCGCGGCTGCAATCGACGTCGATGCCGTCGCGATCGGTGTCGATCGTCAGATTGTCGATGGCGAGGTTGGTCACGCCGTGCACGATCACGCAGAAATGCCCGCCCTGCAACACGGTGAAATCGCGGAGCAGCACATTGCGGCAGTTGCGCATGCCGATCGTCTTGTTGGCGCGGCCGTTCTGCGCGCGCTCCTTGGGGTCGCGCAGCCGCAGTTCGCGGGCGCTGACGCCGAGCGCGGCCGGGGATTGCCAGCCCTCGCGCTTGTGCCAGCGATCGCCCGGCCCCTCGCGGTCGAGCCCCAGGCCGTGGAACATGCCCGGTCCGACGATGCCGATGTTGGTGGCGCCATCGGCATAGACCAGGCTGTTGTGGATGTGGGTGATGCCGAAATCCTGGAATTGCTCGTCCAGGTCGTTCTCCGGCAGGTCGTAGCGCGCGCCGTGCGTCGCCGGATCGGCCGCCTCGACCACCGCGCCCGCGCCCAGGTACAAGGTGACGCGGTCGAGCAGGCGGATCGAGAAGCACAGATAGCGTCCGGCGGGCACGACGACGGTGCCGCCGCCCGCCGCATGCGCCGCCTTGATGGCCCGATTGATTGCCGCGCTGTCGATCGTCCTGCCGTCGCCACGCGCGCCATAGGTCCGCACATCGTACAGCAGGGGCGAGGCACGCTGCGCCCAGGCGGGCAGGGGCGCCAATAATCCGAACAGCCCGGCCGTCACCAGCCGCCGGTCGACGCCGTCCGCCTGCATTTCACGCATGATTCCAGACACTCCCGAACTCCTCTCGCGCCCTCGATTAAACAGGGCTCTTGACCATAAATCTCACAAGTCTATGATGAGATATCAGATAGTGCTTTTGGCATTTCTTGGTCAAGTCAAAGACGGCCGCTACGAGGGGATAGACGATGAAGGCGAGGACGCTCCACATCCTGGCGGGGATCGCGACCGGGGTTCTGGCCCAGGTGCTGGCGATGCCGGCAGCGGCACAGACCAGCCCGGCCAATCAGGAGGTGCCGGCCACGACCACGCCACCTGCCGCCGACCCCACCTCGCCGCCGTCCTCGATCGACACGGCGGCTCAGGAAGGCGAGGATATCGTCGTCACCGGCATCCGCCGCACCATCCAGCAGTCGATCGATATCAAGCGCAACAGCATCAACTCGGTCGATTCGATCACTACCGAGGATATCGGCAAGCTGCCCGACCAGAATGTCGCGGAATCCTTGCAACGCGTGCCGGGCGTGACGATCGAGCGCAACCGCGGCGACGGCCAGTTCGTCTCGGTCCGCGGCCTCGGCCCCGATTTCAACGCGGTGACCGTCAACGGCCGCGTCATCGCGACGGACAATCCCGGTCGCCGCTTCAGCTTCGATATCGTCCCCTCCGAACTGATCGTCGGCGCCGACGTCTACAAGAGCCCGACCGCGGCGATCAACGGCGCCAGCATCGGCGCCACCGTCAACATCCGCACCATCCGCCCGCTCGACCAGAAGCCGCTGGTGATCGCCGGCAGCGCGCGTGGCTTCTACAACGAAATGTCGGGCAACGTCGGGCCGGAGCTGTCGGGCCTTGCCAGCTATCACAATGCCGCCGGCACCTTCGGCCTGGCGCTCGTCGCCTCCTACGAGAACCGCAAGCAGCGCAGCGACGAATTCACCATCGGTGCCGGCCACGTGAAGCGCAGCAGCATCAACCCGGGCGACTATTTCTACAATCGCACCGGCCCGGGCGTCGCACCGTTCGCCAACGTCGACATGCCGTCCAACCTGTCGCCGTTCTTCGTCTTCCGCGACCGCGAGCGCCTCGGCCTCAACGGCACCGCGCAATATCGCCCGGTCGAGAACCTGACGCTGACCGTCGATGGCCTCTATTCGCGGCTGCGGCAGGTCGATCGCTACGTCGGCCTCGCCTATGATTTCAGCGGCGGCCGCATCGTCGACCAGGTCGTGCAGAACGGATCGGCGGTCTATCAGAAGATCGAGGGCGGCTTCGTCGACGAGATCATCCAGCAGACGCCGCGCCGTTCCGACACCTATCAGATCGGCTCCAACCTCGAATGGAAGACGGGCGATTTTCGTATCGCCTTCGACGCTTCCTATTCGGCGGCGAAGACCAACGTGCGCGACGACAATTACTTCACGACGATCCGCCGCACCGGCATGACCATGTCCTATGACCGGCGCTCGGGCAGCCCGCTGTACGATTACGATTTCTCCAGCCCCGCCTATCCCAACGCGCCGGTCGATACGACGCATATCGGCGCGCATTACTTCATCGTCGGCGGCGACAAGCGCAAGGATGATACGCTCGAATACAAGCTGGACGGCAAGTGGGACAATGGCGGCCCGGTCGCGATCAGCGTCGGCGCGTCGCGCCAGCGCCGCATCAAGACGGTGGATACCACCGCGCAATCATTCGCCGGGCAATGCGCCTTCTGCGGCGGCACGATCTACTACCCGCTGCCCTCGTCGCTGTTCCGTCCGACCAGCCTCGGCTTCTTCGCCAAGCAGGAGGCGAACATCGTGCGCGACTGGATCGACTACGATCCCGCCGCGCTGGTGCAGGCGCTGCGCGACTATCGCACCGCCGACGGCCGCTCGCTGTTCGTCGACCCGACCTACGATCCCTCGCAGAGCTCGCGGGTCAGCGAGCGGGTGTGGCTGGGCTATGCGATGCTCGACATGAAGGGTGAATTCCTCGGCCTGCCGATCGCCGCCAACGCCGGCCTGCGGGTGGAGGACACCCGCTTCACCTCATCGGGCGCCGCGCGCACGATCATCAGCGCACGGCCCAATGGCCTCGGGCAGAACATCATCCAGGTCAGCCCGGTCGTCCCGGTCAGCTTCGCCGGCCATTACACCGACTTCCTGCCCTCGGTGAACATCCGGCTCGACCTCACCGCCAAGCTCGTCGCCCGTTTCGCCGCCTCGCGCGTGATGACGCGGCCGACGCTCACCGATTTGTCGCCGGCGCAGAGCATCCAGACCAATCCCGGCAACGAGACGATCCGCCGCGGCAACCCCGACCTGCTGCCCTTCCGCGCCTCGCAGGCGGAATTCGGCCTCGAATATTATTTCTCGCGTCTCGGCCTGCTGTCGGCGACCGCCTTCTACAAGTCGATCGACTCCTTCGTCAGCCTGCGCACCACGCCGCAGCGGGTGGATCAGGTCACCTTCCAGGTGACGCAGCCGACCAACGGGCAGGGCGCGACGGTGAAGGGCGTCGAGGTCGGCTATCGCCAGGTGTTCGATTTCCTGCCCGGCCTGCTCAGCGGCTTCGGCACGGAAGCAAGCTATACCCGCACCGAAAGCAGCGCCAATTACACCAACGCGGTGACCGGCGTCAGCTACGGCCTCGAAGGGCTGTCGAAGAACAGCTACACGATCGTCGGCTTCTACGAAAAGGGGCTGTTGCAGGCGCGGCTCGCCTATACCTGGCGCGACCGGTTCCTGCAGGTGGCGAGCGGGCGCAACGGCGACCCCGAATATTTCGCCCCTTATGGCCAGCTCGACGGCAGCATCTCCTTCGCGCTCACCGACAATGTCTCACTGATGGCGGAGGCGCTCAACCTTACCGATACCAACGAGTTCATCTATTCGACGGTCGAAAGCCGGACCAAGGAATATCGCACCACCGGACGCCGCTACGCATTCGGCGCCCGCGTCCGCTTCTGATCTCCTGACCCCTTCCTCCCACCTGGGGGCGGCCTCACGTGCGCGGGAGGCCGCCCCTTTTTTTCAGGGGGCGGTGAGCTTCATCAGCACCAGGCCGCCGACGATCAGCAGCGCCGCGACCAGCCGCAGCGGCGTCATCGCCTCGCCCAGTATCAGCACGCCGACCGTAAAGGCACCGACCGCGCCGACGCCGGTCCAGACGGTATAGGCGGTGCCCAGCGGCAACGCGCGCATCGCCCAGGACAACAGGCCAAAGCTTACCAGCATGCCGGCGATGGTGATGACGCTCGGCCAGAGCCGGGTGAAGCCGTGCGACTGTTTCATCGCGGTCGCCCAGACGATTTCGAACAGGCCGGCGATGATGAGAACGATCCATGCCATGACGGCAGCCTCCACGGATTGCGAGTGCTGCCGGGCCGTCCCGGTCTTGACGCTCCACAGGGGAGGCGGGAACATGGTCGCCGCAGCGCGCCGTTACCCCGGGCGCGGGGCGTTCGGCAAGCATGGCTTCCCGATCGATCGCCGATATGGAATTATCGCCCGGGTGACGCATCTGCCATTCCCGTTCGCGCTCGGCGCTGCCGTGCTGCTCGCCGGCGCCGCGCCGGTCCCCGCCGGACCGCCGGTCGACGTCTACATCCTTGCCGGCCAATCCAACATGTCGGGCCGCGGCGCGCTGGCCGATCTGACGGAGGCAGAGCGCGCGGTCGACCCCGCCATCCTGCTCTACGGCAACGACGGCCGGTGGAAACCGGCACGCGAGCCGCTCGACGATGCGGCCGGCCAGAGCGATCCGGTGTCGGCGGACGCGAAGGCGGCGGTCGGCCCCGGCCTGTTCTTCGCTCGCGCCCTGCCGCGCGTGCCGGGACGGCGCATCGCGCTGCTGCCCTGCGCCAAGGGCGGATCATCCATGGCGCAATGGACGCCGGCGCCGGGCCGCGACACGCTGTACGGCTCCTGCATGCAGCGCGTCCGGCAGGCCGGCGGCCGGGTGGCCGGGCTGCTCTGGTATCAGGGGGAAACGGATGCGCAGGATATGGCGCAGGCGGCCAGATGGTCGGGCCGGATGCGGACCCTGATCGCCGCATTCCGCCGCGACCTGAGCGCTGCACGGCTGCCGACGGTCGTCGTCACGCTGGCCGATCGGCCCGATCGCAACGCGGCGCGCTTTCCTGCCTGGGCGGCGGTGCAGGGCCAGCAGGCCGGCCTCGATCTGCCGGGCGTCGCGCTGGTGCCCGCCGCGGGGCTGCCGCTATTGGCGGACGGCCTGCATCTCGATACCGCGGCACAGCGTGCGCTCGGCCGGCGCATCGCGGCGGCGATGACCCGCCTGCAACATCGCGCCGCCGACCGCTGAACGAAGGGGGGAAGGGCGGCGCGAACCGTCGGATGCACGCGCCGCCCGACCGCAGTTACTCGGCCGAGCCGAGCGTGTCCTTGGCGGCCTGCAATGCGGCCTTGCCGCCCTTGCGCGCCGTCTTGGCGGCGTCGCCGGCCGCGCGCTCGACCTTCTGCCCGGCCTTGCGACCGAGGCCGATAGTCTTGGCCATCGCGCTGCGGCTCTCGCTATAGGACGGCGCCACCATCGGATAGTCCGGACGCAGGCCGTAGCGCTGGCGATAGTCGTCGGGGCTCAGGCCGTGCGTCGACAGGTGGCGACGCAGCGTGCGGTAGGGCTTGCCGTCGATCAGCGAGATGATGTGATCGCGCGACGCCAGCGACTTGCGCACCGACACGGCGGGCGTGTGCTCCTGCGTGCCCTGGTCGGGCTCCGCGGCATCGGGGCTCGCCAGCTTGCCGACCGCGGCATGCATCGATTGGAGAAAGGCCGGCACGTCGTCGGCCGAGGTACGTGTATTGGGGTTGCTCAACCAGGCAATGGTGAGTTCGGTGGCAAGCTCGACCGTATTGATCTCGGTATTCATGGGCACTCGCTTTATCGTACGGGGGTTCTGCCAACCATAGTCGGAGCGGCCGGCACCACACTAAAGGATTGCATGAGCGAGAAAGTCAAAGCGCTATTTCGAAACGCAGTGATCGAGAACGTGATCGTTCTATAGTGAAGAACGGCCGCGGCAGTGGCTTCCCGTCCGATGCTGACATAGTTATCGGTGATCTTCAGCCCCGCGGAACGTCGCGCTCGCTCGACCGTATGCTGATCGAATCGCAGGAGAATACACGATCATGGCGCTCACCCCCCGCCTGTCCGGGCGTGTTGCGGCGCGGGCGCACCATTCCCCGGCGGCGAAGCTGTTGCAGAAGATCGAGCCGTTCTTCGCCATCGGCCAGGTGTCGGGCGGTCCGCTGCTCATCGCCACGGTGATCGCGCTGGTCATCGTCAATTCGCCCTGGGGCGCCGACTATATCCGGCTGTGGGATCGGCCGGTGCGGGTGAGCTACGGCGCGTGGGCGATCGCACGACCGGCCGCGGAATGGATCAACGATGCGCTGATGCCGCTGTTCTTCCTCATCATCGGTACGGAGGTGAAGCGCGAATTCGTCAAGGGCTCGCTCGCCTCGCTGCGCACCGCGGTGTTCCCGGTCGCCGGCGCGATCGGTGGGCTGGTGGTGCCGGTCGGCATCTACCTCGCCTTCAACTACGGCACGCCGACGCAGCATGGCTGGGGCGTCGTCGCGGCGATGGATACCGCGTTCAGCCTGGCGATCGTCGCGATGTTCACCACGCGCCTGCCCGCTGCGGTGCGGGCGGTGCTGCTCGCCTTCGCCGCGATCGACGATGTCTTCGGCCTGCTCGTCATCGCCGTCGCCTATACGGCGGAAATCCACCTGTGGTTTCTGCTCGCGGCGGGGATCGCCTACGCCTGCATCCTGGCGCTGCTGCGGGTGCGTTGGGTGGCGCCGATCCCCTATGTGCTGCTGGGGGTGATCGTGTGGATCGGCGTGTTCGGATCGGGCATCCACCCGACCATAGCAGGCGTCGCCGTCGGCCTGCTGCTGCCGACCAGTTCGCGCCTGTCGGAAGGGCGTTTCGCCGAGCGCGTCCAGCGCCCGGTCGACGAGTTCAAGGCCGCGCACGCTGCCGCCGAAGATGCGCCCGATCCGACCGCGGCCGAAGAGGCGCGCGAAGAGGCGCAGGTCCGGCTGGGCTATATCCACGAGATGGCGGCGGCGACCGACGAGGCGGCGGAGCGGCTGGTCCGCGTCCTGACGCCCTGGGTATCCTATGTGGTGCTGCCGCTGTTCGCGCTGTCGAACGTGCGCATCCATTTCTCGGCGGACCTGATCGGCGAGGCGGTGCATTCGCCGCTCGCGCTCGGCGTGGTCGCCGGCCTGGCGCTCGGCAAGCCGCTGGGGTTCCTCGGCGCGACCTGGGCGGCGACGCGGATCGGCCATGCCGAATTGCCCGAAGGCGTCACCTGGCGGATGGTGCTCGGCATCGGCGGGGTCGCCGGCATCGGCTTCACCATCTCGCTGTTCATCGCCGAACTCGCCTTCGCCGATCCGGTCCAGACCGAGCAGGCGGGGCTCGCCATCCTCGTCGCCTCGCTGATCTCCGGCCTGTTCGGCTATGCGATCTTCTGGAGGGCGGCGGCGCCGGCGGAGCGGTCGTAGGCGGGCGGGCGCTGCCCCATCGCCGCGCCGATCAGCAGCAGCGCGGGATCGCGCTCACCGATCGCCCGCACGAGGAAGGCGAGCGCATCCAGCCGCCCATGGATCAGCCGCTCGTCGGGCAGCGACACGTTGACCGCCACCACCACCGGCGTATCCGCCGCCAGGCCGGCGCGGATCAGCTGGCCCGACACCTCGCCCGCCGCCGCGCGGCCCATGTAGACCGCCAGCGTCGCGTCGGGCCGCGCCAGCGCTTGCCAGTCGAGATCGAGCGACTCCGCCCCGCGTGCATGCGCGGTCACCAGCGTCAGCGTACGGGCCTGGCCGCGCAACGTCAGTGAGAGGGTGCCCGACGCCGCAGCCGCACTTGCCGCGGTGATGCCGGGGCAGACGTGCACCGGAATGTCCTGCGCCGCGCAGGCGTGGATCTCCTCGGTCGCGCGGCCGAACACCGCGGGGTCGCCGCCCTTTAGCCGCACGACGCGCTTGCCCGCCACCGCCGCCGCGACGATCAGCCGGTCGATCGCGCCCTGGTCCTTGGAATGGCGGCCCGACCGCTTGCCGACCCCGACGCGTTCGGCACGATCCGGGATCAGCGCCAGCACGCCCGGCCCCACCAGAGCGTCGTAGAAGACGATATCGGCGGCGGCGATCAACCGTTCCGCCTTGCGGGTCAGCAGATCGGGATCGCCCGGCCCGGCGCCGACCAGCCAGACCGTACCGGGTGCGATGACGTCATGCGGCATGGGTGCGTCCGTCCTGCAGGATGCGGGCGAGTGCCGGCCGGCACGACCCGCAGTTGGTGCCCGCCTTCAGCGCGCCGCCGATCGCGGCGACATCGGTCAGCCGCTGTTCGGCGATCGCGGCGAGGATCGTCGTCAGTCCGACATCGAAACAGGCGCAGACGATCGGCCCGCGGTCCACCTGCACCCCCGGCGCGCGCCCGGCGAGCAGCGTGGGCGCCGCCTGCGCCTCGGCAAGCTGCGCCACCAGCCAGTCGCGCGGCGGCAGGCTGCCGTCGCGGGTGACGAACAGCGCGGCGGCGAGGCGGCCGTCGCGCAAGGTCGCGATCCGCCGCGTGCCGCGGGCGGCGTCGATCGCCTCCAGCCGTTCGCCCGCCGGCAGCAGCGCATCGAGCGCCGCCGGATCGCCGTCGCCCGCCAGGTCCCACAGCGTTCCGCACGGCACCGCGATGCGCGTCGCCCACAGGCAGTCGGGCCGCGCCGCCACCTCGTCCGCCAGGATCGCGAAGCCGCGCCACGTCGTCGCCACCGCCGCGATCCGTGCCGGCGTCGCCTTGAAGCCGGGCTGGCCGGAGATCGGGTCGGCCAGCGGGCGCGGCAGCAGGCCGGTGCGCCCGCCGGTCGACGTCCGATCGGTCCAGTGGATCGGCGTAAACAGTTCGCCGCGCCGCTGCGCATCGGTGACTCGCACCCGGAACAGGCTGCCGCCCTGCGGCGTCGCCACCCGCGCCAGGCCGCCGTCGGTCAGCGCCAGCGCGGCGGCATCGTCGGGATGCACCTCGACCAGCGGCTCCTCGCGATGGCGCGCGAGCTTGGGCGACAGGCCGGTCCGCGTCATGCTGTGCCACTGGTCGCGATAGCGTCCGGTGTTCAGCGTCATCGGCCAATCGGACAGGGGCGGGGCCAGCGGTTTCTGCGCCACCGCCACCAGCCGCGCGCGGCCATCGGGCGTCGCGAAGCGTCCGTCGGCGAACGGCGTGCCACCCCAGCGGAACGGCGGCATCGCATCGTAGGCGGCATTGCCGATCGCGGCCTGGCCCGGCAACGCAAACAGGCGCGTACTCTCGTTCTCATAGGTCGACAGCCGGCAATGCTCGCGCCACACGTCGGCGGCCCGCTCATAGGGAAAGGCGGTCTTCCACCCCATCCGCCGGCCGACCTCGCTGACGATCCACCAGTCGGGCTTCGCCTCGCCGGGCAGCGCCAGAAAGGCACGCTGGCGGCTGATCGTGCGATCGGAATTGGTGACGGTCCCGTCCTTCTCGCCCCAGGCGGCGGCGGGCAGCCGGACGTGCGCGTGGACGCTGGTGTCGGTCGTCTCTATCACGTCGCTGACCACGACGAAGGGGCAGGCGGACAGCGCCTCGCGCACCCGGCTGGCATCGGGCATCGACACGGCGGGATTGGTCGCCATCACCCACAAAGCCTTGATCCGGCCGCGGCCCAGTTCGCGGAACAGGTCGACCGCCTTCAGTCCCGGCTTCGTCGCCATGTTCGGCGCCGCCCAGAACCGGCCGACGCGCGCGACGTTCTCCGGCGCGAAATCCATATGCGCCGCCAGCGACGAGGCGAGCCCGCCGACCTCGCGTCCGCCCATCGCATTGGGCTGGCCGGTGATCGAGAAGGGCGCCGCACCCGGCGTGCCGATCCGCGCCGTCGCGAGATGGACGTTGAGGATCGCATTGACCTGATCGGTGCCGGCCAGCGACTGGTTCACCCCCTGGCTGAACAGCGTCACCGTCCGCGGATTGGCGACGAACAGGTCGAAGAAGCGCCGCAGGTCATCCGCCGCCACGTCGCAGGCGCGCGCCGTCGACCACAGGTCGCTGCCCCCGGCAAACGCCCAGAAATCCTCCGGCACGGCGACATGGCGCGCCAGATAGGCGTCATCCACCACCCCGGCGGCACGACACCAGGCGAGCAGCCCCTGCATCAGCGCGACGTCGCTGCCCGGCCGGATGGCAAGGTGCAGGTCCGCTTCCTCCGCCGTTTCGGTGCGGCGCGGATCGATGACGACCAGCTTCGCCCCCGCCGCGCACCGCGCGCGGATGCGCTGGTAGACGATCGGGTGGCACCAGGCGGTGTTGCTGCCGACCAGCACGATCAGGTCGGCGGCATCGAGATCGTCGTAGCTCGCCGGCACCACGTCCTCGCCGAACGCCCGCACATGACCGGCGACCGCGCTCGCCATGCAGAGCCGCGAATTGGTGTCGATGTTGGCCGAGCCGATGAACCCCTTCATCAGCTTGTTGGCGACGTAATAATCCTCGGTCAGCAACTGGCCCGATACGTAGAAGGCGACGCTGTTCGGCCCATGCCGCGCGATCGTTTCGCGAAAGCGGCGGGCGACGAGATCGAGCGCCTTGTCCCAGGACGCGCGCTTGCGCCCGATCATCGGCGTCAGCAAACGCCCGTCGAGCGCGATCGTCTCGCCGAGGTGCGTGCCCTTCGAACACAGCCGGCCGCGGTTGGCCGGATGGTCGGGATCGCCGGCGATGGTCGCCGTCCGCGCGCCGGTCGGCGTCGCGACGATCCCGCAGCCGACACCGCAATAGGCACAGGTGGTGCGCGTGCTCATCATTCCTCCCCGGCACGGGGAGGGGGACCAGCGAAGCTGGTGGAGGGGGGCTTCCGCGAGCGATGCCTCTTGTGGATCGCCCCCTCCACCACGCCGCTGCGCGTCGCGGTCCCCCTCCCCAAGCCGGGGAGGATCGCGCCGCACCTCACGCCGCCGCCTGCAGCACGCTGGTCCGGCAGATCAGCACCCGCCCGCCGCTCACCTTCACCGGCACCACCGGCGTGCAGCCCTTGTCCTCGCCCAGCGCCTCGCCGGTGGTGAGCGATATCCTCCAGTTATGCAGCGGACACGCCACGGCGCCGCCGTGTACGATCCCCTGGCTGAGGCGCCCGTGCTTGTGCGGGCAGCGGTCCAGCAACGCGAACACCTTGCCCTCGCCGGTGCGGAACACGGCGATGTCGTCGCCGCCCGCCACCTGCACCGTGCGGCTGCCGCGCACCGGGATCTCGTCGATCCAGCCGATATCGAGCCATTCGCCGATCATGCCAGCACCTCTTCCCTGGGAGTGAACACCGCCATCGGCGCATGCTGTTCGCGATCCACGCCGCCGACACGCGCCGCCCAGGGGTCGTCCTGCGAAAAGGACTGGGAATGGAGGAAGCGCGCCGCCAGCGCATCGCGGCCCTCGGCATCGTCGGCGATGCGTTCGCGGATATAATCCACCCCGACCCGCTCGATCCACGGCGCGGTGCGCTCCAGATAGCGCGCCTCCTCGCGGTACAGCTGGATGAAGGCGGCGCAGTAATGCATCGCCTCCGCCTCGGTGGCGACGCGGCAGAGCAGGTCGGTGGCGCGCACCTTGATGCCGCCATTGCCGCCGACGTGCAGCTCGTAGCCGCTGTCGACGCAGACGATCCCGAAATCCTTGATCGTCGCCTCGGCGCAATTGCGCGGGCAGCCGCTGACCGCGATCTTGAACTTGTGCGGCATCCAGCTGCCCCAGGTCATCCGCTCGACCTTGACGCCCAGCCCGGTCGAATCCTGCGTGCCGAACCGGCACCATTCCGATCCGACGCAGGTCTTCACCGTGCGCAGCGACTTGCCATAGGCGTGGCCCGACACCATCCCGGCGGCGTTGAGGTCCGCCCAGACCGCGGGCAGATCCTCCTTTTTGATCCCGAAGATATCGAGCCGCTGGCCGCCGGTCACCTTGACCATCGGCGCGTTGAACTTCTCGACCACGTCGGCGATCGCCCGCAGCTCCTTGGGGTTGGTCAGGCCGCCCCACATCCGCGGCATCACCGAATAGGTGCCGTCCTTCTGGATGTTGGCGTGCAGCCGCTCGTTGACGAAGCGGCTCTGCTGGTCGTCCTTGTAGTCGCCGGGCAGCGCGCAGAGCAGATAGTAATTGAGCGCCGGCCGGCACGACGAACAGCCGTCGGGCGTCGTCCAGTGCAGCCGCTGCATCACCTCGGGGATCGATCGCATGCCCTGCGCGACGATCTCGCGCCGCACGTCGTCGTGGCCGAAGCTGGTGCATTTGCACAGCGTCTTCGGTCCTGCCTGCACCTCGTCGCCGAGCGTGAGCGCGAGGATGCTTTCGACCAGCCCGGTGCACGACCCGCAGCTCGCCGACGCCTTGCACCCGGCCCGCACCGCATCCAGGCTGTGCGCGCCCCTGGCGATGCAGGCGACGACCTGCCCCTTGCTGACGCCGTTGCAGCCGCAGATCTCCACCTCGTCGGAGAGCGCCGCAACGGCCGCCTTAGGGTCCGCCGCGCCGCCTCCCGCGGCGAAGGCCTGGCCGAAGATCAGCATGTCGCGGATGGCGGACACGTCTTCGCCGCGCCTCAGCAGGTCGAAATACCAGCCGCCGTCCGCGGTATCGCCATACAGCACCGCGCCGACCACCTTGTCGCCGCGCACCACCACGCGCTTGTAGACCCCGCGCGATGCGTCGCGCAGCACGATGTCCTCCGCCCCGTCGCCGCCGGCGAAGTCGCCCGCCGAGAAGACGTCGAGCCCGGCGACCTTCAGCTTGGTCGAGGTGACCGACCCGCGATAGCCGCTGTGCCGTTCGGTCAGGCCGTCGGCGAGCGCCCGGCACATGTCCCACAGCGGCGCGACGAGGCCATAGACGGTGCCGTCATGCTCGACGCATTCGCCGACCGCCAGCACGCGCGGATCGCTGGTCACCATATGGTCGTCGACCGTGATGCCGCGTCCCACCTCGATCCCCGCGCTGCGCGCCAGCGCCACCGACGGGCGGATGCCGACCGCCATGACGACGAGGCTCGCCGGGATCACCGTGCCATCCTTCAGTTGGACGCCCTGGACCCTGGTATCGCCTAGGATCGCGGCGGTATGTGCCTCGGTCAGGATCGTCTGCCCGCGCGCCTCCAGCGCCTGCTTCAGCAGCCAGCCCGCCGCTTCGTCCAGCTGCCGCTCCATCAACGTCGGCATCAGGTGGATCACCGTCACCTTCATGCCGCGCAGGGTCAGCCCGTGCGCCGCCTCCAGCCCGAGCAGCCCGCCGCCGATCACCACCGCATCGCCGCCCCGCTCGGCGGCGCCCAGCATGTGGTCGACGTCGGCCATGTCGCGAAAGCTGATGACGCCGGGCAGGTCCTTGCCCGGCACCGGGATGATGAAGGGGTCGGACCCGGTCGCGATCAGCAGCCGGTCGTAGCCGACCGTCCGCCCCGACCGCGCGGTCACCGTCCGCGCCGTCCGGTCGATGGCCTCGACCGGGTCGCTCGCGATCAGCTCGATGCCGTTGCCCGCATACCAGGCGAGGTCGTTGATGACGATGTCGTCGAAGCTCTTCTCGCCCGCCAGCACCGGTGACAGCATGATACGGTTGTAGTTCACATGCGGTTCGGCACCGAAGATCGTCACGCGATAGCGGTGCGGATCGCGCGCGATCAGCTCCTCCACCGCGCGGCAGCCGGCCATGCCGTTGCCGATGACGACGAGATGCTCCCGCACGGTGGCGTCGGGTGTGATGGGCGAGTGTTGCGTCATAGGGTCCAGTCCAGTTGGAGCCAGAGTTTGCGCACGTCGGTGAACAGGCGGTCGGCCTGGTAATCGGCGTAGCGGATGCTTGCGGTGGTGCGGCGGCCGACCCTGGCCTGCGCGAGCAGGTTCAGCGTGTCGCCATAGTGGCGGACCAGCCGGTCGCTCTCCATGCGATGATAGGCGGCGACCAGCGTCACGGCCTGTAGCGGCCCGAGCTGCTTCCAGCCCCAGCCCGCGCTGGCGTAGAGGTCGCGCACCCCGTCGGGCGGCGTCGGGTTGAACCGGTCGGTCCAGCCCTGGAACTTGAACACCGCGGCGAGCGGCGTCTGGAAGCTGGTGAGCGCGATGCCCTTGCTGGCGCCCAGCACCTCGTAGCCGCCGCCGAGCCGCGGCCCGCCGAAATCGACGCCGGCGTCCGCCAGCCAGTAGCTCGCGGCATACTCGTTGGGGTTGCGGTGATAGTCGGACTGGCGGGCATGGCTCGCCTGCCACGTCACCACCGTCCGGCCGAATGCGCGGCTCCCGGCGAGCCGCGCGCCATAGCTCTGGCTCGACAGGCGATAGCCCTGCACGATCGCCTCGTCCTGGTCGACGAGGTAGGCGAAGCCGGTCAGCGTCCCCACCGGGGTCGCCACGCCCAGCGTCGCGAACACGTTGTTGCCGCTCACCGCCTGCTGGCGCGTGCCGGCGCCGTCGATGCCCCAGACAGTGCGGACGCCCCAGGCATAGGTCACGTCCGCCCTGACGCCCTTCACCGGCGTCACCTCCGCCCGCACCGCGTCGAAGGTCTGGCCGTTGTTGCGGATGCCGGCCGCGCCGACGAAGCGTTCGTCCTCCAGCGCGATCCGCTGCCGCCCGGCGGTGACGGTCAGCGCCGGGCTGCGATATTGCAGCTGCGCGCGATAGAGCGCGATGTTCTGCGGATCGGCGATCAGCGGCCGCTGCGTCGCCGATCCGTGTAGCCCGTCGAAATAGTCGGGCACGATGGCAAGGTTGCCCTGCGCCTCGGCCAGCGCCGACCAGCGCCCGTCGGTCACCTGCACGCCGCTGCGGATGCGCGCCGTCACCGCATCGCTATCCTCGGGCAGGCCGCCCTGCTCGACATGCTCGTGGCGCAGCCGCGCCTCGACCAGCGGCGTGATCGTCTGCGCCGCAGCGGGAACCGCGGCGCAGGTGAGGACGGGCAGGAGGGTGGCGTAAGTCAGACGCATGGTGGTTCAGATCCGTACGGTCGCGGCGGCGCCCCAGCGCGCACGCCATCCCCGCTTCACTAGCGTGAGGCCGGCGAGCGCCGCCAGTGCGAGACCGGCGAAGATCAGGAACCCGGGCGCGAAGCTGCCCGTCCATTGCTTGGCAAGGCCGAGCGACGAGGCGAGATAGAAGCCGCCGATACCGCCCGCAAAGCCGACCAGCCCGGTCATCACCCCGATCTCCTGGGCGAAGCGCTGCGGCACCAGCTGGAACACCGCGCCATTGCCCGTGCCGAGCGCGAGCATCGCCAGCACGAAACAGCCAAGCGCCGCCTCGACGCTTCCCGCCATGCTGACGCCGACCAGCGCCAGCGCGGCGATGGCGAACACCGCGGTCAGCGCCTTCACCCCGCCGACCGCATCGGCGAGCGCGCCGCCCATCGGCCGCACCAGCGACCCCGCGAACACGCAGGCCGCGGTGCAATAGCCCGCCTGGATCGTCGTCAGCCCGAAGCGGTCGGTGAAATAGATCGGCAGGCTGGCCGCCAGCCCGACGAACCCGCCGAAGGTGACCGCGTAGAAGCCCATCAGCCACCAGGCATCGGCGCTCCCGAGCGGCGTCAGATACTGGCCGAAGCTCTTGGGCGCCGGCGGATTGGGCGCATCCTTCGCCATCAGCCAATAGGCGACCAGCACTGCGGTGAGCGGCAGGCAGGCAAGGCCCAGCACCGCATTCCAGCCGAAGACCTTGGCGAGGGCAGGGGCGAACAGCGCGGCGAGCACCGTTCCCGAATTGCCCATGCCGGCAAGGCCCATCGCCTTGCCTTGGTGTTCGGGCGGATACCAGCGGCTGGCGAGCGGCAGCGCGATCGCGAAGGAAGCGCCGGCAAAGCCCAGGATCACCCCCAGCGCCAGCGTGCCGCCGAAGCTGTTCACTCCCAGCGCCCAGGCGGCGGCGAGGCCGGCGATGACGATCACCTGGCTGATCGCCCCCGCCGTCTTCGGCCCGATCCGGTCGACCAGCAGCCCGTTGACGACGCGCAGCACCGCACCCGCCAGCGTCGGCGTCGCCACCATCAGCCCCTTTTCGGCGGGCGTCAGCGCCAGCGTCCGCGCGATCTCCGGCGCCAGCGGCCCGAGCAGCACCCACACCATGAAGGCGAGGTCGAAATACAGGAATGCGGCGATCAGCGTCGGCGTGTGCCCGCTCGCCCAGAAGCCGCTGCGTGCCTCGCTCTTGCCGTCCCAAAATGCCGTTGCCATGCCCGCGTGTCCCCTTGGCGAAAAGACAAAGAAAAAGCCGCCAGGACGACGGCCATCGCTGGCAGCATCCTGGCGGCTTCGTTGCCGTCGGCGGACCGGCTTCACGCCAGATCCGTCGTCGCGATACCGGCCCCCCGTTGGACCGGCACCGCGTCTATCTCATGTCCGGCACCCTTGCCCGACGCATGGGAAGCTGCCTGATTCGCGAGCAAGGCGCAAGCCCATTTCGCACCCGCAGCAAAGTTGACCCCTCCACCGTCATCCCGGCGAACGCCGGGACCCATGGACGCCAGCGGCCCGTGAGTCGCACACCATCAGCCGCGTGCCTCCATGGGTCCCGGCGTTCGCCGGGATGACGGACTGGAAGCAGAAGCGTCAAAACACCAGGGCGAACGGACCTACCCCTCCAACCCCCGCAGATACCCCGGTATCTCATCCGGATCGAACGCCCGCCCGTCGAAGAACCGGTCGCTTCCCAAAATCAGCCGCCCCTGCGTCGCCCCGACACCCGTCGCCGCGGCGATCGACCCTTCCAGCTTCGAACTCGCCCCCGGCAGCGTCGCCGACGATCCCGCCAGCGCCGCGCGATACAGGTCCGGCCGGAACACCCCCTCCGCCGCCTTCGCCTCCTCGGCCGAAAACGGCGTCCCGTCCCAGCGCGTCATTTGCGAATAGAGCCACGCCGCCTGGCTGCGCCACGGGAAGTTCGCCGCCTCGCGATACTGGAACATGAAGTCGGGGACGTGCAGCGCCGCGCCCGCCCGCATCAGCCGCACGCGGTCGGTGATCGCGCGCAGGATCGTTGCCGCCGGGGCATCGCAATATTCCGGCCGCGACAGGATCGCCGCGCTCTCCTCCGCCGTATCGGGCGCGACGAAATGCGCGGCCGCCCGGTGCAGCGCGCGGATCAGCGCCGCCACCTCGTCGCCGCGCTCCGCCGCCGTGTCGGCGCGCAGGGCCAGCACCTTCTCCACCCCGCGCCGCCAGATCTGCGCGGTCACCAGCGCGATCCGGCCGACGCCGCGATCCACCGCAATGCTGTTCCATGGCTCGCCGACGCAGATGCCGTCGACCTCGCCCGCCGCCAGCGCGTCGGCGGCGAAGGGCGGGCTGGTGACGACGATCTCCACGTCGCGATCGGGCCGGATGCCGACCGCCGCCAGCCAATAGCGCAGCATGTAATTGTGGCTCGAATAGCGATGCACCACGCCGAAGCGCAGCCGCGCGCCCGCCGCGGCCCGCGCCAGCGCCACGGCGCGCAGCCGCGCGCCCAGCGCCACCGGATCGGCGAGTTCCGCATCCAGCGCCACCGCCTCGGCCAGCGCCGTTGACAGCGTCACCGCATTGCCGTTCAGCCCCAGCACGAACGGCACGGCCAGCGGCACCGCCGGCCGCCCGCGTCCCAGCGTCGTCGCGATGGCGAGCGGCGCGATCAGGTGCGCGGCATCGGTATGGCCATACAGCAGCCGGTCGCGCACTGTCGCCCAGGTCATGTCGCGCACCGGCGCGATGGCGATGCCTTCCGCGGCGGCGAAGCCCTGCTCGCGCGCCAGGATCGGCAGCGCGGCATCGACCAGCGGCAGGAAGCCGATGCGGAACGTCGGCCGATCGGGGGGGAGCGTCACGGCAGTTCTCCCATCAGCGCGTCGCTGGTGACGATCGCCTCGGCGATCTCGGCGATGCGCCGGTTGGATCGCATCGCATGGCTGCGCAGCAGCGCATAGGCGGCAGGCTCGTCGAGGCCGCGCCGCTTCATCAGGATCGCCTTGGCACGGTCCACCGCCTGCCGGTCGGCGAGCGCGCTCTTCGCCTCGGCCAACTCGCTCTGCAACCGCGCAAAGGCCTGGAAGCGGCGGACGGCCAGGTCGAGCACCGGCTTGATCCGCTGCTTGGCAAGGCCGTCGACGATATAGGCGGAGACGCCCGCATCCACCGCCGCCGCCGTCGCTTCGGCATCGCTCTGGTCGACGAACATCGCGATCGGGCGGGCGAGCGCGCGGCTCATCGCGAAGAAATCCTCCAGCACGTCACGGCTGGGATTTTCGAGGTTGACCAGCACCACCTCGGGCCGCGCCGCCTCCAGCTGCGCCAGCAGCGGCCCGCCGGGATCGATCAGCGCGAGGTCGCCGAGCCCCGCCTCGCGCAGGCCGTCGGAGATGATCGCCGCGCGCGTCGTGCTGGTGTCGATGATCGCGATCCGCATGGCGGGTGATTATGCCGCTTTGCAGCATGAATCCAAGTCGGCCGCGTGTCGGCGCAGCGTATCGAGCAGCGCGGCATACCCGGCGCTGCGCCGCAGCCGCGGCAGCGCCGCTTCGGGCACGCTGAGGCCGATGCGCCGCACCGGGTCGAAACCGCGCAGGTCGAGCATTGCGATCCCCGGCCCAGCCAGGCTGCGCGGCATCACGGTGATGCCCAGCCCCGCCGCGACATAGGCGGCGGCGCGATCCTCGCTCACCGTGCGCGCGGCCATGAACGGGCGGATGCCGCGCGCGGTGAAGAAGCGGCTGACCAGCGGCAGCACCTCGCAATGGCGCCGGACGATCATCGTCTCCGCGCCGATCTCCTCCGCCGACACCGCCGTGCCACGGCCGAGCGGATGGTCCTGCGCCATCGCCACGCCATAGCGGTCGCGGCCGATCACCTCCGCCAGGCCGCCGTCGTCCGCCGTCGCCACCAGCAGGGCGTCGATCCGCCCGCGGTCCAGCTTCGCCTGCAATTCGCTCGTCCGGCCCTCGACGATCTCGATCCGCTCGTCGCCGCCCGCGCCGCGCGCCGCGCGCAGCGCCGCCGCCAGCCAGCGCGTCGGCAGCGTCGGGGCGACGCCGATGCGGATCAGCATATGCGGCGGCGCCGCGGCGACGGCGCGCTCGGCGGCGACGAAGCCCGCCTCGATGCCGCGCGCATGCTGCGCGAACTGCGCGCCCGCGTCGGTCAGCCGCACCCGCCGCGTGCTGCGATCGAACAACCGCTGGCCCAGCGCCGCCTCCAGCTTGGCGATGCCCGCCGACAGCGTCGGCTGCGTGACCCGGCACTGCGCCGCCGCCGCGGAAAAGCTGCCGTGATCGACGATGGCCAGGCAATAGCGGATCAGATAGCGGTCGATCATAGATGCCATCTATAGGTCGCCGCGCGCGCTGTCGATTTTTACCCAACCGCCCCGCTGTGCTATCGCACTGGTCAAAGACAGGAGCGGATGCCTTGAACGATTTCGATTTCGCCTTGGGCGAGGCGGCGGACATGATCCGCGAGAGCACGCGGCGCTTCGCCACCGACCGCATCGCCCCGCTGGCGGCCAGAATCGACGCCGACGACTGGTTCCCGCGCGACGAACTGTGGCCGGCGATGGGCGAGCTCGGCCTCCACGGCATCACCGTCGAGGAGGAATACGGCGGTCTCGGCCTCGGTTATCTCGAACATGTCGTCGCGGTCGAGGAGGTCAGCCGCGCGTCGGCTTCGATCGGCCTCAGCTACGGCGCGCATTCCAACCTCTGCGTCAACCAGATCCGCCGCTGGGGCAACCCCGAGCAGAAGGCGAAGTACCTGCCCAAGCTGGTCAGCGGCGAACACGTCGGCAGCCTCGCCATGTCGGAAGCCGGCGCCGGCTCCGATGTCGTGTCGATGAAGCTGCGCGCGGCGAAGACCGACAGCGGCTACATCCTCAACGGCACCAAGTTCTGGATTACCAACGCCGCCTACGCCGATACGTTGGTCGTCTATGCCAAGACCGGAGAAGGGAGCCGCGGCATCACCGCCTTCCTGATCGAGCGCGACATGCCCGGCTTCGGCATCGGGCAGAAGATCGACAAGATGGGCATGCGCGGCTCGCCGACCGCGGAACTGGTGTTCGACGACTGCCATGTGCCGGCCGAAAACGTCATGGGTCCGGAAAACGGCGGCGTCGGCGTGCTGATGAGCGGCCTCGACTACGAGCGCGCGGTGCTCGCCGGCATCCAATTGGGCATCATGCAGGCCTGCCTCGACGTCGTCGTCCCCTTCGTGCGCGAGCGCAAGCAGTTCGGTCAGCCGATCGGCCAGTTCCAGCTCATGCAGGCCAAGATCGCCGACATGTACGTCGCGCTCAATTCGGCGCGCGCCTATGTCTATGCGGTGGCGAAAAGCTGCGACGCCGGCCGCACCACCCGCTTCGACGCGGCGGGTGCGATCCTTTACGCGAGCGAGAATGCGGTGAAGGTCGCGCTGGAGGCGATCCAGGCGCTGGGCGGCGCCGGCTATACCAAGGACTGGCCGGTCGAACGCTTCATGCGCGATGCCAAGCTGCTCGACATCGGCGCCGGCACCAACGAAATCCGCCGCATGCTGATCGGCCGCGAACTCATCGGCGCCGCGCCGAAGGTGGCACAGTGAGGGGGGGGCCTTGCATTCCTCCCCGGCACGGGGAGGGGGACCGTTCGCGCAGCGAATGGTGGAGGGGGCGTGCCGCAAGCGCAATGCCTGCGGAAGCCCCCCTCCGTCACGGCTGCGCCGTGCCACCTCCCCGTGCCGGGGAGGATCTGATCGGCCCCGCTCTCGCCACCACCGTCACCCGCGACGGCGAGGCCTTCCAGCGCAACGCCGCGCACAACCGCGCGCTCGCCGAGCACCTGCGCAGCGATGTCGCCCGCGCCGCCCGCGGCGGCAGCGAGGCATCACGCGACCGCCACACCGCGCGCGGCAAATTGCTCCCCCGGATGCGCGTCGAACGCCTGCTCGATCCCGGCAGCGCCTTGCTCGAGATCGGCCAGCTCGCCGCCCACGGCCTCTACGACGATGAGGTCCCCGGCGCCGGCGTCATCGCCGGCATCGGCCGCGTCTCCGGCCGGCAGGTGATGATCGTCTGCAACGACGCGACGGTGAAGGGCGGCACCTATTACCCCCTGACCGTCAAGAAGCACCTGCGCGCGCAGGAGATCGCGCAGGAAAACCGGCTGCCCTGCATCTACCTCGTCGACAGCGGCGGCGCCAACCTGCCGCACCAGGCGGAGGTATTCCCCGATCGCGAGCATTTCGGCCGCATCTTCTTCAACCAGGCGAACATGTCCGCAGCTGGCATCCCGCAGATCGCCTGCGTGATGGGCAGCTGCACCGCCGGCGGCGCCTATGTCCCGGCGATGTCGGACGAGACGATCATCGTGCGCGGGCAGGGGACGATCTTTCTCGCCGGCCCGCCCCTGGTGAAGGCCGCGACGGGCGAGGTCATCTCGGCGGAGGACCTGGGCGGCGCGGAGACGCACGGCCGCCGCTCGGGCGTTGTCGACCACGTCGCCGAAAACGACGATCATGCGCTCACCATCGTCCGCGACATCGTCGCGACGCTGCCCGAACAGACCGGGCCCGGTATCGCGCCCGCGCGCGCGCCGCTCTATCCGGCGGAGGACCTCTACGGCATCGTCCCCGACGACGTGCGCGCGCCCTATGACGTGCACGAGGTGATCGCCCGGCTGGTCGACGGGTCGGAATTTCACGAGTTCAAGGCCTTGTACGGCGCGTCGCTCGTCTGCGGCTTCGCGACCATCCACGGCCTGCCCGTCGCCATCCTCGCCAACAACGGCGTGCTGTTCAGCGAGAGCGCACAGAAGGGCGCGCATTTCATCGAGCTCGCCTGCCAGCGCCGCGTGCCGCTGCTGTTCCTCCAGAACATCTCGGGCTTCATGGTCGGCGGCCGCTACGAGGCGGAGGGGATCGCCAAGCACGGCGCCAAGCTCGTCACCGCGGTCGCCACCGCCAGCGTGCCCAAGATCACCGTGCTGATCGGCGGCAGCTTCGGCGCGGGCAATTACGGCATGTGCGGCCGCGCCTATTCGCCCCGCTTCCTCTTCACCTGGCCCAACAGCCGGATCAGCGTGATGGGCGGAGAGCAAGCGGCCAGCGTCCTCGCCACCGTCCACCGCGAAGCCGACCGCTGGACGCCGGAGGAAGCCGAAGCCTTCAAGGCCCCCGTCCGCGCCAAGTATGAGGACGAGGGCAACCCCTGGTACGCGACCGCGCGCCTGTGGGACGACGGCATCATCGACCCCGCCCAGACCCGCGACGTCCTCGGCCTGTCGCTCGCCGCCTGCCACAACGCCCCAATCCCCGAACGGCCGTCCTTCGGCCTGTTCCGGATGTGAGGGGAGGGGCCGCGCGCCTATTCCTCCCCAAGCTCCGCTTGGGGAGGGGGACCGCCGGCCGCAGGCCGGTGGTGGAGGGGCAGCCGCGCATTTGCGGCGGCCACTATACCCGCCACCACATTCACCATCTCCCGAAACACCAGCGCAGCTGGCACGCGCATTGTTTGGATGCCGTGTTCCGCGAGCCACCGGTCTCGTTCGACGTCACGTGCGGGTTGCTCTCCACGATCATGCGCTTCGCCGTCCACTTCGATCGCCAGCCTCGCCGCCGCACAGAAGAAATCGATGGAAAAACGACCGGCGGGATGCTGTCGCCGGAATTTGAGTCCTGCGGGCCGCTGGCGCAGTTCGCACCACAAAGCGACTTCCGCGGGAGACATTTCGCGTCGCAATCGACGCGACCGTCGCACCGTCGCGCCTGGTTTCCTCGGTATCGCCATGGCCCCTCCACCACCCGACTTCGCCGGGCGGTCCCCCTCCCCGCGCTGCGCGCAGGGAGGACGATAGCACGAAAGGCCGTTTCATGATGCCCGCCGCCTCTCTCCCCCTTCTCCTCGCCCTGCAATCGGCGGACACGCTGCCGCCGGCCAACCCGTTGCCCTATGCCGATCCCGATGCGGTGGCGGTGATGGCGCCGGTTAACGCGCTGCTCGCCGCGCTGGAGCGCAACGATGGCGCCGCCGTGCTCGCCGCGACGCTGCCCGAAGGCACCGTCACCGCCGCCCGCACCGCGCCCGACGGCACGCCCCAGCGCCGCACCCAGCGCTGGGCGGATTTCGCCGCTGCGCTGAGGCCCGATGCCGCCAGGGTCAGCGAACGCCTCGGCGAACCGGCGATCGAGGTCGACGGCGATGTCGCCATGGTCTGGGCATCCTATACGGTCACCGTGGACGGCAAGCTGTCGCACTGCGGCTACAATCTGTTCGATCTCGTCCGCGGACCAGCAGGGGCAGGCGGGTGGAGGATCCTCAACGTCACCTATTCGCACCGCACCACCGGATGCCCCGCCTGATGCGCCTGTCCTACACCGCGGCACCTCGGCTATACCGCGGGGGCATGGCCGCGCTTCACGCCCCCGCCGCACGCCTCCCGATCCCCGCGCCGCAGCCCGCCGGACCCCGATTCCGACGCGCACGTGCCGTAAACTTCGCCAACTTCCACGCCTCATCCGACCGGAACGCCGCATGATCGAATCGCTGCTCATCGCCAACCGCGGCGAGATCGCCTGCCGCATCATCCGCACCGCGCGCGCGCTCGGCGTGCGCACGATCGCGGTCCATTCCGATGCCGATGCCGGCGCGCTCCACGTCCGCGAGGCCGACCAGGCGGTGGCGATCGGCGGCGCCCGCCCGGCCGACAGCTATCTGATCGGCGACCGCATCATCGCCGCCGCGCGCGAGACCGGCGCGCAGGCGATCCACCCCGGCTACGGCTTCCTCAGCGAGAATGCCGATTTCGCGCAGGCCGTCATCGACGCCGGCCTCGTCTGGGTCGGCCCGCGCCCCGCCAGCATCCGCGCGATGGGGCTGAAGGATGCCGCCAAGGCGCGGATGATCGCCGCCGGCGTGCTCGTCACCCCCGGCTATCTCGGCGACGACCAGGGCGAGGCGCGGCTCCGGGCGGAGGCGGACGCGATCGGTTATCCCGTGCTCATCAAGGCGGTGGCCGGCGGCGGCGGCAAGGGCATGCGCCGCGTCGATGCGGCCGCCGACTTCGCCGAAGCGCTCGCCTCGTGCCGGCGCGAGGCGGCCTCGGCGTTCGGCGACGACAAGGTGCTGATCGAGAAATACATCCTCTCGCCCCGCCACATCGAGGTGCAGGTGTTCGGCGACACCCACGGCCATGTCGTCCACCTGTTCGAACGCGATTGCTCGCTCCAGCGCCGCCACCAGAAGGTGATCGAGGAAGCGCCCGCGCCCGGCATGGACGCTGCGACGCGAGAGGCGGTCTGCGCCGCCGCGGTCCGCGCCGCGCAGGCGGTCGACTATGTCGGCGCTGGCACCATCGAATTCATCGCCGACGCCTCCGAAGGCCTGCGCGCCGACCGCATCTGGTTCATGGAGATGAACACCCGCCTCCAGGTGGAGCATCCGGTGACCGAGATGATTACCGGCCAGGATCTGGTTGAATGGCAGCTGCGCGTCGCCAGCGGCGAGGCCTTGCCCTGCACGCAGGACGAGCTCGCCATCACCGGCCATGCGATCGAGGCGCGGCTCTATGCCGAGGACCCGGCACGCGGCTTCCTGCCCAGCATCGGCCGGCTCGACGCGTTCGATCTCGGCAGCGCCGCGCGCGTCGACACCGGCGTCGAGCAGGGTGCGACGATCACCCCCTTCTACGATCCGATGATCGCCAAGGTCATCGCCCATGGCGCCACGCGCGAGGAGGCGCGCGAGACGCTCGCTGACACGCTCGATGCCGCGGTCGTCTGGCCGCTGCGCAGCAATGCGGGCTTCCTCGTCGAGGCGCTCGATCATCCCGCCTTCGTCGCCGGCACGCTCGACACCGGCCTGATCGCGCGCGAGGGCGAGGCGCTGCTGCCCCCGCCGCTGCCGAGCGAGGAGGTGCTGGCCGACGCCGCCGCGGCGCTCGCCGGCGCCCAGCCGCTCGCCGGCTTCCGCCTCAACGCGGCCCCTCGCAGCATGGCGACGCTGTCGGTCGGCGGCGAACGGGTGGCGGTGGATTTCACGGCCTCCGTCAGGGCTGAGCCTGTCGGCAGGCTGCTCGTCACCGAAGGCGGCCAGACGTGGGAGGTCACGCCCTGGCGCGCCGCCGGTGCCGCGCAGGGCGGGGCAGGGGACGGCGCGATCCTGTCGCCGATGCCCGGCCGCATCATCGCCGTCGACGTGGCCGCAGGCGACACCGTCAGCAAGGGCCAGCGCCTCGTCACGCTGGAGGCGATGAAGATGGAACACAGCCTCGTCGCTCCCTTCGACGGCGTGGTCGCCGAACTTGCCGCAACGCCCGAAGGCCAGGTGACCGAAGGCGCGCTGCTCGTCCGTATCGAAGCGCCGGGGGGAGAGGGCTGATGGCCGGACGCTGCTACGATCAATGGCAGGTCGGCGACCGGCTGGTCCATGACATCCGCCGCACGGTGACGGAGACGGACAACCTCCTCTTCTCCACCATGACCCATAATCCGCAGCCGCTGCACCTCGATGCCGAGGCAGCGCGGGCGAGCGAGTTCGGGCAGATCCTGGTCAACGGCACCTTCACCTTCGCGCTGATGGTCGGCCTGTCGGTCGGCGACACGACATTGGGCACGCTCGTCGCCAATCTCGGCTACGACAAGCTGGTGATGCCCAAGCCCGTGTTCCTCGGCGACACGCTACGCGCGGAAAGCGAGGTGGTGGAACTGCGCGACAGCAAGTCGCGCCCCGACGCCGGCCTCGTCACCTTCCGCCACGTCATGCTCAACCAGCGCGACGAGACGGTCTGCCAATGCCTGCGCACGGCCTTGCTCAAGCGGAGTGGAAGCTAGCGTGTGAGGACGGCCGCCCACCTCGTCATTGCGAGCGCAGCGAAGCAATCCAGAGCCGGATCAGGACGCTCTGGGTTGCTTCGCTACGCTCGCAATGACGGTTCGACGGCGACGCATGCCAATCCGCTCAATGCCCTCCACCGCCTCAGTCGTGCGCGACCACGGAGATCCCCCATTCCCGCTGCGCCGCAGCAAAGTTTTTCTTGGAGATCATCCCCTAAGTTAATGGGCTATACCCCTCCGTCCGCTATCCAAGCGCAACGACATCAAAGGGTGACCCCGTGACGATCATCAGCGAACTCCTGCTCGCGGCAAGCTCCGCCGCGCTTGCGGCCCAAGCGACCGTGGCGCCCGCGCCGGCCCCTGCTCCCGCCCAGCAAGACCAGCCTCCCGCCGTAACCGAACCGGCGCAGGCCGCGCCCGTCGCCGACGCCGCCACCACCGGCAACGAGGGCGAGGACATCATCGTCACCGGCACCCGCACGCAAGGGCGCAGCCGCCTCGACAGCGTGTCGCCGGTCGACGTGCTGAGCGGCGCCAGCCTGCAGCGGCAGGGGACGACCGAGCTCGCCTCGGCGCTCGCCACCATCGCGCCGTCGATCGACTTCCCGCGACCCTCGGCGAACGATGCCACCGACGCGATCCGCCCGGCGACGCTGCGCGGCCTGTCGCCCGACCAGACCTTGGTGCTCATCAACGGCATCCGCGGCCACACGTCCGCCAACCTCAACACCAACGGCACCGTCGGCCGCGGCTCGGCAGCGGTCGACCTCAACACGATCCCGACCGTCGCGCTCGACCGGATCGAGGTGCTGCGCGACGGCGCCTCGGCGCAATACGGCTCGGACGCGATCGCCGGCGTCATCAACCTGCGCCTGCGCCAAGCCCGCTCGGGTGGCGGCGCGCAGGTCAATTACGGCTTCTACGACACGCAGGTCGATACCGCGCGCGGCAGCCGCCACGTCACCGGCGAACACACCGTCACCGCCTCGGCATGGCAGGGCATCGGCTTCGGCAGCGACGGCTACATCACCATTTCCGGCGAATATCTGAACCGCCGACCGACCAACCGCGCGGACTTCGATCCGCGCGTGTCGCCGACCCGCGTTACCGGCCGCTACGGCGACCCGGAGGTCGAGCAGTACACCGGCTTCGTCAACGCCGGCACCTCGCTGACCGACAACCTCAGCCTCTATGCGTTCGGCGGCTATCAGGACCGCGACACCCGCGGCGCGGCCTTCCCGCGGATCAATCCCGCCGCGCAGACCGCCGCCAACGCGGTCACCCGCCAGCAGCTCGCACTGGCCGGCTATCCCGACGGCTTCCTGCCGATCATCAACACCAAGTCGAAGGATATCAATTCCGCCGTCGGCCTGCGTGGTGACGTGTCGGGCTTCGACATCGATCTGTCTGTCAGCTACGGCCGCAACACAGTCGATTTCCGCACGCTCAATTCGGCCAATTACGCCTACGGCTCCGCCACCCCGCGCAACTTCTACGACGGCGCCGTCGCCTACGACCAATATGTCGCCGGCCTCGACGTAACGCGCAAGTTCGACGTGTTCCAGTCGCTCAACCTCGCCTTCGGCATCGAAGGGCGGCGTGAGGGCTACAAGATCAGCCCGGGCGAGCGCGCCTCCTACGATTATCCCGCCGGCGCCACCGATGCGATCGCGGGCTCCGCGCCCGGTGCGCAAGGCTTCGGCGGCTTCGCCCCGCGCAACGCGATCGAGCGCGCCCGCCGCAGCGGCAGCATCTACGTCGATCTCGAAGCGCAGCTGACCGACAAGCTGCTGCTCGGCATCGCCGGCCGCGGCGAACATTATTCGGATTTCGGCAGCACCGCCAACGGCAAGCTGTCGGCGCGCTACGACTTCGCGCCGTGGTTCGCGCTGCGCGGCACCGCCTCCACCGGCTTCCGCGCGCCCTCGCTCCAGCAGCAATATTTCACCCAGGTCGCCTCGGTCGTGACCAACGGCGTGCCGATCCTCACCGGCACCTATCCCTCGGTCAGCCCGGTCGGCACCGCGCTCGGCGGCCTGCCGCTCGAACCCGAAAAGTCGACCAACCTGTCGGTCGGTACGGTGATCCGCGCCGGCGGTTTCGACCTGACGGTGGACGCCTATCGCATCCACATCCGCAACCAGATCGGCCTGTCGGAGAATATCGCCGCAAGCTTCAGCCCGCAGGTCGCGGCGCTGCTGGCGCCGTTCAACGTTTCGGCCGCGCGCTTCTTCATCAATGGCCTCGCTTCGACCACCAAGGGCATCGACGCGGTCGCCCACTACCGGCTGCGGACGGAGAGCGCCGGCGCGTTCGACTTCACCGTCGCCGGCAACATCAACGATGTGAAGGTGACGCGCGTGCCCACCTCCACCGCCACGCTCAACCCGGCACCGACCCTGTTCGCGCGCAGCCGCATCCTAACGCTGGAGGATGGCACGCCGCAGCAGAAGGTCACCGGCACGATCGACTGGTCGCTCGACCGGCTCGGCGCGCTCGCCCGCGTCACCTATTACGGCGACGTCAACCAGCCCGGCACCACGCCGGCCGCCGACGTCCATACGGGCAAGCACGCGATCACCGACCTCGAACTGCGCTATTCCGCTCCCAAGGGCGCGCAGATCGGCCTCGGGGTGAGCAACCTGTTCGACGTCTATCCGGATCGCCAGATCGCCGCGAACAACTCCACCGGCGTGCTCGGCTTCCCGTATTACTCGCCGTTCGGCTTCAACGGGCGCTATCTCTACGCCCGCGTCGGCATCAACTGGTAGGCGGCAGGTCGGACGACGAGGGGGCGGGGCCGATCAGCTGCATCTGCTGCGGCACCGTCCCCAGTTCGATCCCCTCCTCGCGCATCCGCCGCAGCAGCGTCAGCAGCACGTTGCTGCGGGCATCGCCGGTCCCGCGCGGACTGGCGACATGCGCGAAGCAATTGAAATGGATGCGCCCGTCGGCGATCTGGTCGACCATCGCCGATGGCGCCGGCGCATCCAGCACCGCCGGCTCGGCGGTGAAGGTCTCCAGCACGATCGCCCGCACCCGGTCGGCATCGGTGGCGATCGGCACGGAGAACTGCACCTGGATGCGCCCGAGCGGCCCGGCCAGCGTCTTGTTCAGCACCGATTTCGTGATGAGCTCCGAATTGGGCACGATCAGCGTCGAATGGTCGCCCAGTTCGATCTCGGTCGACCGCACGCTGATCCGCTTGACGTCGCCTTCATCGGTGCCGACGCGGATCAGGTCGCCGATCTTGATCGGCCGCTCGGCGAGCAGGATCAGCCCTGAGACGAAGTTGGATGTGATCGCCTGCAAACCGAAACCGATGCCGACCGACAAGGCGGACAGCAGCAGCGCGATCCGTTCCATCCCGATGCCGAGCGAGGCGAGCGCCCACACCACCGCCAGCGCGATGGCCAGATAGCGCGCCACCATCCGAACCGAATTGCGCACACCCGCATCGAGGTCGGTGCTCGGCAGGTAGCGCGTGTCGAGCCAGCCGGTGAACTGCCGGACCAGGAACAGCCCCAGCGCCAGCACCGCGACGAATTGCAGGATCGTGCCGGGCGAGATCGCGACGCCGCCGACCTGCACGCCGCGGGCGAGCGCGCCGACCCGGTCGAGGAACGATCCGAAGCCGGCGCCGAACGGATACAGCAGCAGGCCCAGCGCGATGACGATCACCACCAGCCTCAGCAACGCCGACAGCAGCACGCCGAACTGGTCCACCGCGCTGCCGCCGATCCCCATGCCGTGTCGCAGCGTCAGGCCGATGCGGCTGTCGCGCTGGAACAGGCTGGTGGCGACATCGTCGATCACCACCATCAGCAGATAGGTGCACACCGCGAGCAGCGTCGCCCACAACACGAATTGCACCACGGTGATCGCCAGCCCGATATAGCCGATCAGCAGCGCAAGCGCGGAGCCCGCGGCGACCAGCCACAAGGCCAGCGTCACCGCGCCGACGCTTGCGCTGGTCGCCGCGCCGCTCTCGCTCGTGTCGGTCTGCGCGGCGCGGCTGCGCAGGCGACCGACGATCAGCAGCGTGCCGCAGATCAGGCCAAGCTGGACGACGACCTCCGCTGCCTCCAGCCCCAGCTGCGCTGCGGCGCTCGCGCCGACGGTGGCGTTGAACGCGTCGATGAGGATGACCGCAAAGGCGACGAAGGCGAGCGCCCAGCTGACCGGCCGCAGCGCCGTCGCCGAATCGTCGGTCAGCGGCGCGATCCGCCACGACGGCTGGTTCGCCATCAGGAAGGCGCCGCCGACCGCGACGGTGAAGCCGGCAAAGCCCGCCGCGAGGATCAGCGCGCTCGCCAGCGGCTCCCATGTCGGGGCGAGCAATGCCGACCATCGAAGGCCCTGGACAAACAGAAACGCCGCCGCCGTCGGCATCGCCGTGCCCACGAACACACGCCACAGCGCATTGGCGGACCGGCGCACGCGATGGCCCGGCGCATCGGTGATGAGATAGCGCTGGCCGGCGCGGCGCAGCATCTGCCGCACCGGAAACAGAAGGGCGAGCGCCAGCACGCCGCCGAACAGCGCGCCGGAGGGAAAGCCGCTCAGCAGGCCGCGGTTGATCTGGATGCTCTCGCGGCTCATCAGCGTGGTGACGCGGCGCATGTCGCGCGGAAAGGCGACGAGCACCGCGTTCCAGAACCGCGGCGACAGTGGCGAGGCCGCGCGTACGGAAATCCGCTGGCTGATCTCGGCCGCCTGGATGCGGTCGATCTCGGCGATCAGCTGCCCCGCCTCCACCACGATCAACTGGCCGCGCTTCACCTTGGAATCGAGCGTGCTGCGCGCCGTGGCGAGGTCGCGGCGTTCGGCGCGGATATCGGGTGCCTCCACCACGCCCGCGACCGGCGGCCCCAGCCCGGCGATCTGCGCATCCACCAGCGCCAGCTGCGCGCGAAGCTGGTCGGCCGCGGCCTTGGCGTCGTTCTGCGCGGACAGCGCCTGGTCGCGCAGCTGCGAGCGGGTGTCGCGGTCGACCTTGTCGTCGAGCGCGCCGTCGACGCTGTTGAGATCCGATTCGGCCTGCGCCAGCTGCTGCGTCGCGGTGACGGTGGGGGAGGGCTGGGCGGTGGCGGTCGCGCCGATGCAGAGCAGGATGAGCAGCATCCCCAGCCACCGGCGCATCGTCGTCATCCCCGCGATCCTCTTCGCTCGTCCGTCCGCCGCCCGGTTAGGCGCTGGCGCGCGACAAAGCGAGCGCTGCTCTTGCGGCGCGGGCGCAGCGGCCTATGCGTATCGCCATGGGGAATGAAGGATCAGCGCCGCGTGTCTCGCGCCGTTCGGGAGGCGCGCCGACCATCGCCGACGTGGCGCGCGCGGCAGGCGTGTCGCCGATGACCGTGTCTCGCGTCATCAACGCCGAACGCAATGTCCGGCCGGAGACGCGCGATGCGGTGAAGACCGCCATCGCCGCGCTGAACTATGCGCCCAATCGCGCCGCGCGGAGCCTGGCGGGGGCGGGGCAGATCAGGATCGGTTTGCTCTACAGCAATCCGTCCAGCGGTTACTTGAGCGAATTCCTGCTCGGCAGTCTCGAACAGGCGAGCCGCAGCGACGTGCAGATGGTCATCGAAAAGTGCGAGCTCGGCGACCACGAGCTGGAGGCGGTGCAGCATCTGATCGCCGGCGGCATCGACGGCATCGTCCTGCCGCCGCCCCTGTGCGAGGCGCCGGCGCTGCTCGCGCTGTTGCGCTCCGCCGGCGTGCCGTGCGTCGCCGTCGCCGCCAGCCTGCCGCCCGCCGACCAGCCGGCGATCCGTATCGACGATCGCGAGGCCGCGGCGACGATGACGCGGCACATCATGGGCCTGGGCCACCGCCGCATCGGCTTCATCGCCGGCAATCCCAATCTGACCGCGAGCGCCGAACGGCTGGAGGGCTATCGCGCCGCTCTCGCCGCGGCGGGGATCGCCGAGGACCCCGCGTTAATCGTACCGGGCCTGTTCACCTATCGCTCCGGCCTCGATGCGGCCGAGCGGCTGCTCGACCTCGCCGAGCCGCCGACCGCGATCTTCTCGTCCAACGACGACATGGCGGCAGCGACGGTCGCGGTGGCGCATCGTCGCGGGCTGGGCGTGCCGGCCGATCTCACCGTCTGCGGCTTCGACGACACCACGCTGGCGACGGCGATCTGGCCGGAACTCACCACCATCCATCAGCCGATCGCCGACATGGCGCGGGCCGCGGTCGACCTGCTCGTCGCGACGATCCGCGGACAGGGCGATGCGGAGGGCGCACCACACCGTGTGCTCAATTTCCTGCTCATCCGCCGCCAGTCCGATGCCGCGCCGCGTCGGCGACCGGCCGGCGCTTGACGCCCGAGGGTCAGGCGTTAGCGTTACCAGATGAGCCGACCGGCGCTGACCGGCGGTGAGGGAGGGATGATGAGCGACATGGGCAGGACAGGTGGCGGCGCGACAGGCGCGGGCGGGAGCGTGAACCACGGGTTCATCGCCGCGATCGTGGCGGTGGCGACGATCGGCGGCTTCATGTTCGGCTATGATTCGGGCGTCATCAACGGCACGCAAAAGGGGCTGGAGGCGGCGTTCGGGCTCGGCCGGCTCGGCATCGGCGTCAATGTCGGCGCAATCCTGCTCGGCTCGGCGATCGGCGCGTTCGGCGCCGGGCGGCTCGCCGATGCGATCGGCCGGCGGCGGGTGATGATGCTGGCCGCGGTGCTGTTCCTCGTCAGCGCGCTGCTCGCGGGGGCGGCGAGCGGCTCGGCGGTGTTCATCGTCGCGCGCATCATCGGCGGCCTGGGCGTCGGCGCGGCGAGCGTCATCTCGCCGGTCTACATCTCCGAAGTCACGCCCGCCGCGATCCGCGGGCGCCTGTCCAGCGTGCAGCAGGTGATGATCATCACCGGCCTCACCGGCGCCTTCGTCGCGAACTTCGTCATCGCCCGCTATGCCGGCGGCTCCACCGCGACCTTCTGGGCGGGCTTTCCCGCCTGGCGCTGGATGTTCTGGCTGCAGGCGATCCCCGCCGCCATCTACCTCGTCGCGCTGCTGGTGATCCCGGAAAGCCCGCGCTACCTCGTCGCCAAGGCGCGCGATGCGGAGGCGCATGCCGTGCTCGTCCGCCTGTTCGGCACGGCCGAGGCGGACCGCAAGGTCGCCGAGATCCGCCGCAGCCTTGCCGCCGACCACCACCGGCCCAAGCTGTCCGACCTCGTCGACACGGCGACCGGGCGCATCCGCCCGATCCTGTGGGCAGGCATCGGCCTTGCCGTGTTCCAGCAGCTCGTCGGCATCAACGTCGTCTTCTATTATGGCGCGGTGCTGTGGGAGGCGGTCGGCTTCACCGAGGACAATGCGCTCCAGATCAACATCCTGTCGGGCGTGCTGTCGATCGGCGCCTGCCTGTTCACCATCGCCACCGTCGACCGCATCGGCCGAAAGCCGCTGCTGCTGGTCGGATCGGCCGGCATGGCGGTGACGCTGGCGGTGGTCGCCTGGGCGTTCTCGACCGCGGTCACTGCGCCCGGCGGGGCGGTGAGCCTGCCCGGGCACAACGGCCTCGTCGCGCTGGTCGCGGCCAATCTGTACGTGATCTTCTTCAACGCCAGCTGGGGCCCGGTGATGTGGGTGATGCTGGGCGAGATGTTTCCCAACCAGATCCGCGGTTCGGGCCTTGCCGTGTCGGGCTTTGCGCAGTGGATCGCCAATGCCGCCATCTCGGTCAGCTTCCCCGCGCTCGCCGTCTCGCCGGGGCTCGCCGCAACCTACTTCGGCTATGCCGCCTTCGCCGCCATCTCCTTCCTCTTCGTCCGCGCCATGGTCAACGAAACCCGCGGCCGCGAACTGGAGGATATGGCCGGATGAAGGCTCGTTTGAAAATGCGCTGAAGGCGCATTTCGGCGGTGCCGGCCCGCTCCCCCTCCCAAAGGCGCCCAGCAAAGTATTACTTTGCTGGGATCCGCCGGCCACCCATCAGAATACCAGTGGGTGGCCGGGAGGGGAGCGGGCCGGCACCGCTTGGAATTGGCTCTTTCGCCAATTCCCAAACAACGCCCTCAGCGCCAGCCGGCATCCATCCAGTAATTGTGGCCGGTGCACATGCGGGCATCGTCGGACGCAAGGAACAGCGCCAGCGCGGCGACGTCCGCCGGCAGGATGCGCCCGTCGAGGCACTGCGCCGCGACGATCTCCGCCTCGCCCTCGGGCGTGTACCATTTCTCCTGCCGCGGCGTCTTGACGTTGCCCGGGATGACCGCGTTGACGCGGATGTTGTCGCGGCCGAGATCGCGGGCGAGGCTGCGGGTCAGCCCCTCGATCGCCGCCTTGGCGGTCTGGTACAGGATCAGGTCTTCGAGGCCGAGATGCCAGCTGATCGACCCGAAGTTGAGGATCGATCCGCCGCCTGCCGCCTTCATCGCCGGGATCACCGCCTGCGCCGCGAAGAACTGATGGCGCAGGTTGACGTTCATCCGCTCGTCCCAATAGGCGGGCGTCACGTCCGCGACGGTGTGGCGATCGTCGTTGGCGGCGTTGTTGACCAGCACGTCGACGCCGCCCAGCTCCGCCTGCAAATCGGCGAATACCGCGCCCAGCGCATCGAGGTCGGTCAGGTCGAGCCGCCGGAACACCGGCACGTGCACCGCCCCGTCGAGCCGCTCCACCAGCGCCCGGCTGTCCGCCTCCGCCACGTCGACGAAGGCGACCCGCGCGCCCTGGCGGACGAACGCCTCGACCAGTCCGGCGCCGATCCCCGATCCGCCGCCGGTGACGATGACCCGCTTGTCGCGCAGCGAGGGGTAGCGGGCGCGCCGGTCGTCCGCCGCATCGCCGGTGTTCGTATCGCTCACATAGGTCTCCAGAACGGATGTCATGCCGACAGCAGTCCACGGCCGGCGAGATTGCGGATCAGCGCGGTCGCGCCGAAGGTCCAGGGCGCTGCCGCCTTGGACGTGGTGACGGTGTTGACCAGCCGGCCGAGCCGCGGCGTCGCCACCGCCACCGTGTCGCCGACCTTGTGGGTGAAGCCCTGGCCGGGCACGTCGCGGTCCTGCGTCGGGGCGAACAGCGTGCCCAGGAACAGGACGAAGCCGTCGGGATACTGATGCTCGCTCAGCGCCTGGCGCTTCAGTTCCTCGGGATCGCGGCTGATCTGGTTCATCGAGCTCGCGCCGTCGAGCGTATAGCCGTCGGCGCCCTCGATCCGCAGCGTGATCTCCACGGCGCGCACATCGTCCATCGTGAAGTCGGCATCGAACAATCGCACGAACGCGCCCAGCGAGCAGGACGCATTATTGTCCTTGGCCTTGCCGAGCAGCAGCGCCGAACGTCCCTCGAAATCGCGCAGGTTGACGTCGTTGCCCAGCGTCGCGCCGACTGCCTGGCCATTGGGGTCGACCAGCAGCACGACCTCGGGCTCCGGGTTGTTCCAGGTCGAATCGGACCGGATGCCGACCTCCGCGCCCCAGCCGACCGTCGACAGCGGCGGCCCCTTGGTGAAGATCTCCGCATCCGGGCCGATCGCGACCTCAAGATATTGCGACCACAAACCCTCGTCGATCAGCGCCTGCTTCAGCGCCGCGGCTTCGGGCGATCCGGGCACCACCGCACGCATGCTGCCGCCGATTCGCCCCTCCAGCCGCGCGCGCACATCGGCGGCCGCGCCGGCATCGCCGCGTGCGCGCTCCTCGATGACGCGCTCCATTGCGGAGACGGCGAAGGTGACGCCCGCCGCCTTGACGCATTGCAGGTCGACCGGGCTCAGCAGGCGCACGTCGCCGTCGACCGACAGGCCAATCGAGTCCAGCGCCCCGATCGCCTCGCCGGCGGCCGGATCGAACGCACCCTCGGCGACCAGTTCGGCGACGGTCGGGGCGACACGCACCATGTCATAGGCGATGCCGTCGGCGACAAGCACCGGGCAGGGGCCTTCGCCGCGATCGATGCGGCCGAGCCAGCGGCCCGTGCGCCATTCGGCGCCCAGGGCGTCGGCGGGATCGAAGGGGATGGACATAGGCGTGTCACTCCGGATCAGGCGCACAGGCCAGCGGGTGGGCCGGGCAGCGCGGGTGTGGGCAGGGAAGGGGTCGGGCCGGGGCGCGACAGGTCGGTCGCCGCGGCATAGAAGGGATCGCGCTCGGCCTCTTGCAGCGTGACGAAGCGGAAGCCCATCGATCGATAGAGGGCGATGAGGCGCGGCAGCATATGCGCGTCGAACGCGCCGACGTGCATCAGCAGCACATAGGGTATGTCGCGCCCCACCTGCGCCTTGGCCCGTGCCCGCGCGGCGACCGCCGCGGCGCGCGCATCGGCGAGGAAGCTGTCTTCCAGCCGCGCGATCGCCGCCGCATCGTGCCGGGCGGCGCAGGCGGCATAAGGCGGGTTCCACAGGAAGTCGCCGAACCCCATCGTCACCGCCGCGGCGCGATAGCCGCGCGCGGCCAGCATCGCCCGGATCGGATCGCGCGTCGCCGGCGTGCTGCCCTCGGCAAGGAAGGGATAGCGAAACCAGTGCCAGTCCGCACCGCGCGCCGCGGCAGCGGCAAGCGGCGCTTCGTTGCGGATTGTGTCGGCGGTGAGGGCGTCCGTGCCGACACGATCGAGATTGAGGTGCAAATAGCCGTGGTTGCCGAGCGGGAAGCCCGCGGCCCGCCATGCCGCCGTCGCCGCCGGGCCATCCGCATCGCCCGCCTCGAAGCCACCGTTGAAGAAGCCGAACGCCGGCACCTGCGCGCGTTTCAGCGTCGTGGTCAGGCTGCGGATCACATCGCTGCGCGACACGCCCGGGGGCAGCGGCCCGTGCGCAGGAATATCGTCGAAGGTGAAGGCGATGGCCGGTGCCTCCGCCCGTTCGTGCTGCGCTTCGGTACCTGCCATCGCGAACAGGGCGGCGGCCAGCGCAACGATGCGACCGAGGGACTGCAGACGGGTCATGGCTCGAACTCCGCCGCACAGGCTCCGTCGGCAGGGGAGCCGCACGCAAGCCAGGAACCGGACGAATGGCGGCGCGTGCGCCGCGCAGCGGCACGACGATCCGGCCCCACCGGCACCGCGACGCCGCCGATCGGCATGGCCAGGGCATCCCTGCGGGCGGCGGTCATGCGATCGATCCTGTCCTCTGGCCCCGATTTCTTGTTAGCGATACCACTGCCCAGTCGTTCCGACGCTGTCAACGTCGTAGGATGCCGAGTGCCGTCAACATGGTTGCCAACCCATGGAGACGCTGCTAGGGGCGGCGTTCGCACGGCGCGGGCCATGGCTCGCGGCCGCATTCGCTATTTACCGGAGTGATTGGGTTTTATGCAGATCGTCGTCCGCGACAACAATGTCGACCAGGCTCTTCGCGCGCTCAAGAAGAAGCTGCAGCGTGAGGGTGTGTATCGCGAGATGAAGCTGCGCCGTCACTACGAGAAGCCGTCGGAAAAGCGCGCGCGCGAGCGTGCCGCTGCCGTCCGCCGCGCCCGCAAGCTCGAGCGCAAGCGCGCCGAGCGTGACGGTGCACGCTAAGGCATTGTAATCGCACTAGAGCATGGTCGGGGATCATGCTCTTCGGTGTGACTTGCTGTGACTTTTGAACCGGTGACGGCCGGCCCGGCACCATAGCTCCAGGTGCCTTGATGTCGACCGTCACCGCCGTTCCGCTGCAGCCCGTCAAGCGCAGCTATCTCGTCTATCTGTGGGTCGGCATCGTCCTGGCCTGCATCGCCGCCTTTGCGCTGGCGCGTCAAGGCGATGATTTCCTCACCCGCAATGCCCGCGCCAAGGGCGTCGTGACGACCGCCTCCGGCCTCCAGTACAAGGTGCTGAAACCCGGTGTTCCCGGTGCGGCCAAGCCGACCGACGCCGACGTCGCCCTCATCACCTATGAAGGCAAGCTGCTCAACGGCACCGTCTTCGACAAGTCGCAGCAGCCGACGCCGATGCCCGTCGCCGGCGTCGTCCCCGGCTTCTCCGAAGCTCTCAAGCTGATGCCCAAGGGGTCCAAGTACCGCGTCTGGATCAAGCCCGACCTGGGCTATGGCGCCGAAGAGAAGGGGCCGATCCCCGCCAACTCCACCCTGGTGTTCGACATCGACCTGATCGACTTCCTGCCCGAGGCGGTGGTTCGCCAGATGCAGATGCAGGCCCAGCAGGGCGGCATGCCCGGCGCGATGCCCCCGGGTTCGATGCCCCCGCCGGGTGCGGCACTGCCGGAGGCCGCCGGCGGCCGCTGACCCGATAGGTCTACCGACCAACGAAAAGGCCGGCGCTGGATCACAGCGCCGGCCTTTTTCATGTCCGGGCCGAATGGCATGGCCGGGGGAACATAAACCCGGCACGGGCAGGCGATCTCCACCCGACCCGTTCGTGCTGAGCCTGTCGAAGCACAGGTGAGTCGCACACCCGTCGACCCACGCCACCATCCCCGTACGGCCCGTGAGCACCACCGCTCCGATCTGCGGCAGGCAAAAAAATAGCGGCCCGAAGGCCGCTATTCCCTAGCCGAAGCTATGGTCAGCTTAGTTGCTGTCCGCGTTGTCATCGCTGTCGGCAACGACGACGATGCCCGCGACCACGGCGGCAGCCGCGAGAACCGCGATGATGATCCCGCCACCGGCGAGCTCGTTCTTCTTGCTCGAAGCCGAGCCGGTACGCACCGACTTCGACACCGACAGGCTCGCAGCCGGGTTCGCCGGAGCGGCAACGGCCGGAGCAACCGCCATGGTGGCGGCAGCGGCGGCCATGAGATACTTCCCAAGACGCATAATGAACTCCCTCTTGTGCTCGTCACTCGGCGCCATGCCAGAACAAGGTCAGCACGACAACCGCTTATCGGCCGCGAACGCGAATCCGCCCACAACCGTTGCGGCAATGCAACATGGCACCGCCGCCGCAGCCATAGCATGCCGGGCGATGCTGTGAAGCCCGATTATCGCATGACTAAGGCGGCACGGCGCATCCGCTTCAGCCGGTCTGCAGCGTCCAGCGCTCCGTTCCCTGGAGGCCCAGGGCAGTTAAGCGTCCGGTCTCATAGGCACCGGTATCTACGCCGATGCGATGCGGCTGCACGTCCAAATCTTCGCTGATGGTATGTCCATGCACGACGATCTTTTCCAAAGGTCGATCGTGACTGAGAAAAGGGTTGCGGATCCAACGCAGATCGGACGTACGCTGGTCGGCAAGATCGGTGCCCGGCCGGATGCCGGCATGTACGAACACATAGTCACCGACGATCACCATATCCTCGAACCGGTCGAGGAAGGCGCGATGCTCGGCCGGCACCCGAACCTGCATCGCCGCGTGCAGTTCCTCATAGTCCATCCGGTCATAGTCGGCGGCATCGACGCCATAGCTCATGATCGTCTCGCGGCCACCGATGCGGCAGAACATACGCAGCGCCTTGGGCTCGCCCTTCAGCGATTCGAGGAACACCTCCTCGTGGTTGCCGAGCAGGAAGTGGGTGTCCGCGCGCTCCTCGCCGAGCAGCCGCAGCCGCTCGATCACCGCCGCTGACGCCGGACCGCGATCGACCAGGTCGCCGAGGAACACCAGGATCGTCCTGGCGGGGCCGCGCGCCGCATCGTCGTCGGCGATCCGGCGCAGCAACTGGTCGAGCAGATCGGCGCAGCCGTGTATGTCGCCTATCGCATAGACGCGTTCGCCATCGGGAACAGCGGCAGCGGGCGGTGCCGACGCACGGCGCGCCCTGAGCAGCTTCTTGAGCATGACATCCTGTCGATCGATCGGAAGGGGTTCAGATACGTCGCCCCGCTCCTGGCGGCAACACCCTGAACCGCGCGTGAAACGCCTTAGCTGGCGAGGCGCAGGGCTTCCGCCGCCGGCCGGATCGCCGGCTGGTCCGACCAGATGCCGCGCGTGTCGAGCACCGCCTTGGTCCGCCGCTCCTCCAGCGGCACCGATCGGAACACGTCATGGTCGACCAGCACGATCATGATCGAGCAGGTTTCGATTGCTTGGTCGATATCGATCAGCGTCGCGCCGCTGCCGTCGAATGCGGCGGGCAGGGCGTTGGCATAGGGCTCGACGATCCGCACCCGTTCACCGAAGCGGCCGGCCAGCGCCTGCGCGACCTTCAGCGCCGGGCTCTCGCGGAAGTCGTCGATGTTCGCCTTGAAGGCAAGGCCGAGGCAGGCGACCGGCGCGCCCGGCCAGGCCTCGATCAACGCTGCGGCCTGCGCGACGACGTGATCGGTCTTGCCGTCGTTGACCAGCCGCGCGGTGCGGATCAGCGGCGTGTTGGCGGGATCGGCATGGACCAGGAACCACGGGTCGACCGCGATGCAATGGCCACCGACGCCGGGGCCGGGTTGCAGGATGTTGACGCGCGGATGCCGGTTGGCGAGGCGGATCACCTCCCACACGTCGACACCCATCGTATCCGCGACCAAGCTCAGTTCGTTGGCGAAGGCGATGTTGACGTCGCGGAACGCATTCTCGGTCAGCTTGGTCATCTCCGCGGCGCGCGCGTTGGTGGTGACGCAGGCGCCCCGCACGAACCGGCGGTAGAAGGCGAGCGCCTTGCGCGCGCAGCGGGGCGTGATGCCGCCGATCACCCGGTCGTTGTCGATCAGCTCGACCAGGATGCGCCCGGGCAGCACGCGCTCCGGGCAATAAGCGATGGCGACGTCCGCCGCCTCTCCGGTCCGGCCGGGCACGCGCAGATCGGGACGCAGCTGGGCGAGCAGGTCGCGCACCTTCTCCGTCGTGCCGACGGGGGAGGTCGATTCGAGGATCACCGTATCACCCGCCTTCAGCACCGCGGCGATCGTCGTGGCGGCCTGCAGCACATAGCCGATGTTCGGCGCATGATCGTCGGCGAAGGGGGTCGGCACCGCGATGACGAACACGTCGGCCGGCTCGATGGTGGTCGACGCGCGCAGCGATCCCCGCGCGACGACGCCGGAGACGAGCCCGTCGAGGTCCACCTCCTCGATATGCACGCGCCCCGAATTGACCGTCTCGACCACCGCGGGCGTCACGTCAACGCCGAGCACCCTGGCGCCCGTCCTGGCGATCACCGCCGCGGTCGGCAGGCCGATATAGCCGAGGCCGAGCACGGCGACCTTCAGCTCAGAGTCGGAAACCATCGGCGACGATCCTCGCGATCCGTGTGCTGGCCTGGCCGTCGCCGAACGGGTTGTGGGCACGCGCCATGGCCGAATAGGCCGCCTTGTCGTCGAGAAGCGTGAAGACTTCGGAAACGATGCGATCCGCGTCGGTGCCGATCAGCTGGGCGGTGCCCGCGGCGACACCCTCGGGACGTTCGGTGGTGTCGCGCATCACCAGCACCGGCTTGCCGAGCGCCGGCGCCTCTTCCTGCACGCCGCCCGAGTCGGTGAGCGCGAGGTCGCACATTTCCAGCGCGCGGATGAAGTGGGGATAGTCGAGCGGCGGCACCCGCGCGATATTGTCGGCATCGCCCAGCACCCGGTCCATCACCGCGCCGACATTGGGATTGGGATGCATCGGGAAGAGGACGGCCACGTCGTCGCGCCGGGCGATACGGGCGATCCCCTCGGCGATCGCCGCCATCCCATCGCCGAAATTCTCGCGCCGGTGCGTCGTCACCAGCACGACGCGCTTGCCCGCGAACCGCCGGGCTAGGGCATCGAGGCTTTCGGCGAGAGCAGGCTCTGCGGCGATCCGCCCGCGCGTCCAATGCAGCGCGTCGATCACGGTGTTGCCGGTGACATGGACGCCCGCCGTCACGTTCTCACGCGTCAGCGCGGCGGCGGCGGTATCGGTCGGCGCGAAATGCAGGTCGGCGATCGGCGCGACGATGCGGCGGTTCACCTCTTCGGGCCACGGGTGGTAGATATGGCCGGAGCGCAGGCCGGCCTCGACATGCGCGACCGGGATCTTGCGGTAATAAGCGGCGAGCGCCCCCACCATCGCGGTCGCGGTGTCGCCCTGCACGATCACGCGGTCGGGCGCGACCCGGTCCATCACCTCGCCCAGCCCGGTGAGCAGCCGCGCGGTGAGGCGGTCGAGCGACTGGCCCGGCTCCATCAGGTCGAGGTCCACGTCCGGCGTCAATCCGGCGATGGCGAGTACCTGATCCAGCAAGCCGCGATGCTGCGCCGTCACGCAGGTGACGGGCTCGATACCATCCACCGCCTGCAACGCCCGCACGACGGGGAACAGCTTGATGGCTTCCGGACGTGTCCCGAAAACGATCAAGACCTTGTGATGAGTTGTGGCGGCCATGCTGCCGCGTTACTGCGGCCCGCTTAATTTCGGGCTAAGCCCCGTGCCGCTGACACGCCGGCACCAGTGAAGGACGACCATGACGATCAAGCGCGTACGCAAGGCAGTGTTTCCGGTGGCGGGCCTCGGCACGCGGTTTCTGCCGGCGACCAAGGCGATGCCGAAGGAAATGCTGACCGTCGTCGACAAGCCGCTGATCCAATATGCCGTCGAAGAGGCGCTGGAAGCGGGCATCGAGCAGATCATCTTCGTCACCGGCCGCGGCAAGGGCGCGCTGGAGGATCATTTCGATATCTCCTACGAGCTGGAGGACACGATGCGCAGCCGGGGCAAGAGCCTGGATGCGATCGAGGGCATCCGCCAGAAGCCGGGATCGCCCGTCTACGTCCGCCAGCAGGAGCCGCTGGGGCTGGGCCATGCCGTATGGTGCGCGCGTGAGATCGTCGGCGACGAGCCGTTTGCGGTGCTGCTGCCCGACGAACTGATGGTCGGCACGCCCGGCTTTGTCGCGCAGATGGTCGAGGCCTACAACCAGGTCGGCGGCAACATCGTCGGCGCGCTGGAGGTGGCGGATAGCGAGACGGACAAATACGGCATCATCTCGCCCGGCGCGGTGGACGGACGCCTGACCGAGGTGACCGCTCTGGTCGAGAAGCCCAGGCAGGGGACCGCGCCGTCCAACCTGATGATCCCCGGCCGCTACATTCTGCAGCCCGAAGTGATGCGCATCCTGGAGCGGCAGGAAAAGGGCGCCGGCGGCGAGATCCAGCTGACCGATGCGATGGCGCAGCTGATCGGCAAGCAGGCGTTCCACGGCTTCACCTTCGACGGGCAGCGCTTCGACTGCGGCGACAAGGCGGGATATATCCAGGCCAATCTCGCGCTGGCGCTGGCACGGCCGGACATCGGCCCGGCGGTGCGCGACTTCGCGCGCGGGTTGCTCGGCGACCGCTGATCGGCCGGTCAGCCCCCGCAGGTGCGGCAGCCGGGATCCTTGGGCAGGCGCAGCGTGCGGAAGCGCAGCGACAGCGTGTCGGCGAGCAACAGCTTGCCCGCGCTGTCGTCGCCGAACGGATGGATCGCGCGCAGCACCTCGAGTGCGGCGAGGCTGCCGATCGCACCCGCCATCGGCCCGAGCACGCCATCCTCGGCACAGCTTGCGCCGGCCCGTTCGGGGTCGTCGCCGACGAAGCAGCGATAGCAGGGCTTGTCCGCCTCCCATCCGCGGAACACGCCCAATTGCCCGTCGAACTGGCCGATTGCCGCCGATACCAGCGGCACGCGCGCCGCATGCGTCGCATCGGCCACGGACAGCCGGGTGGCGAAATTGTCGCACCCGTCGAGCACCACGTCCGCATCGGCGAGCAACGCGGGTAGCGTGTCGGCATCGACCCGCAATCGACGCGGTGTGACGACGATGTGCGGATTGATCCGCCGTGCCGCGGCGGCGGCGGTATCCGCCTTGCCCGAGCCGAGATCGTCGGTGCGGTAGATCGTCTGGCGCTGGAGGTTGGAGAGGTCCACGACATCGTCGTCGATGATCGTCATCCGGCCGATGCCCGCCGCCGCGCAATATTGGATGGCGGGCGAACCGATCCCGCCCGCGCCGATCACCACCAGATGCGCGGCCATGAAGCGCTGCTGGCCGTCACCGCCGACTTCCTTCAGGACGATGTGGCGGGCGTAGCGGACCAGTTCGTCGTCGGAAAGGATCACGCCGGCCAGGAAAAGGTGAGGCTGGTGCGGTACCAGGTCTCGGCCGCCGGCGCCGCGACATTGCCGCGCACCATGCTGGAGACGAGCCCGGCGGCATATTGTTCGACGGAGGGGCAGGCGATGGCGCGCGGCACGATCCGCCGCGGCTGTCCAGCCGGGCCGATCAGCACCGCCAGGTCGATCTTCAGCACCCAGCTTTGCCCTGCGGCAATCGCCGCCGCGCAGCGGCCGGCCTTCACCTCGGCCCGCACGAAGCTGGACAGATTGGCGTCCGACGGATCGGCATTGTCTTCGGTGCCGCGCGCATAGGGCAGCGGACGCAGCTCGCTCCAGTCCTGCGGCGGCATCGGGGCCGCCGATGCGCCGGCCAGTTGCGCGGCCAGAATCAGTGTCGCTATCATCGCCCGGTCGATCCGAACCCTCCGCAGCCACGCTGCGTATCGTCCAGGTCCGCCACGATTTCCATCGTCGCGCGCTGAACCGGGGCAGGGACAAGCTGAGCGATCCGCTCGCCGCGGGCGATGGGAAAGGGCGCATCGCCCAGGTTGATGAGGATCACCTTCACCTCGCCGCGATAGTCCGAATCGATCGTGCCGGGCGTGTTGAGGCAGGTGATGCCATGCTTCAGCGCCAGCCCCGATCGCGGTCGCACCTGAACCTCATACCCTTCCGGGATGGCAAGCGCGAAGCCGGTCGCCACCGCACCACGCGCGCCGGGCGCGAGGGTCAGCGCCTCCGCCGCGACCACATCCATGCCCGCCGCGCCAGCCGTGGCATAGGCCGGCAGCGGCAACCCCTCGCCATGCGGCAGGCGGAGCAGGCGGATGGCGATCGGATCGGTCATCCCCGATTGCTACCCGCGATAGGCGAACGGATCAAGAACTCGCCAGCGCGTCCGCGATCCGTGCCGCCAGCCGCCGGGCGACCTCCGCCTTGGGCAGGCGGTCCCACGCCTCGATCCCATCGGCCGTCGCGATCGCGACGCGATTGGCGTCGCCGCCGAACACGTCGCCCGACACGTCGTTGGCGACGATCCAGTCGGCGCCCTTGCGCAGCCGCTTGGCGGCGGCACGCTCGACCACATGCTCGGTTTCCGCCGCAAAGCCGACGACCAGCCGCGGGCGCTGCGCGCCGCCCGCCACGCTGGCGAGGATGTCGACGTTCTCGGTCAGCGTCAGGGCCGGCGGAGCATCGCCCTTCTTGACCTTGTGCGGGGCGGCGGCGACGCGCCAGTCGGCGACCGCGGCGACCATCACCGCGGCATCGGCCGGCAGCGCGGCGAAGGTCGCATCCGCCATTTCCTGCGCGCTCACCACGTCGACGCGGTCGACGCCCTGCGGGGTCGGCAGCGTCACCGGGCCGGCGATCAGCGTCACCCGCGCGCCGAGGTCCGCCAGCGCGTCGGCGATGGCGAAGCCCTGCCGCCCGGACGAGCGGTTGGCGATATAGCGGACCGGATCGATCGCCTCGTGCGTCGGGCCGGCGGTGACGAGCACATGCCGTCCGGCAAGTGGCCCCGCCTTGGGGCTAAGCAGGCGCTCGACCGCATCGGCGATGGCGGCCGGTTCGGGCAAGCGCCCCGGCCCGAACTCGCCGCAGGCCATGGCGCCCTCGTCGGGCTCCAGCAGCGTGATGCCGTCGGCCCGCAACTGCGCGACGTTGCGGCGGGTCGCGGGATGCTGCCACATCCGCACGTTCATCGCCGGCGCCGCCAGCACCGGCGTATCGGTGGCGAGCAGCAGCGTCGTCGCCAGATCGTCGGCGATGCCGCCGGCCATGCGGGCGATCAGGTCGGCGGTGGCGGGGGCGATCACGATCAGGTCCGCCTGCCGGCTGAGCTGGATATGCCCCATTTCTGCCTCGTCCTTGAGGTCCCAGAGCGTGGTATAGACCTTGTCCTCGCTCAGCGCGGCGAGCGTCATCGGCGTGACGAAATGGCTCGCGCCTTCGGTCAGCACGCAGCGCACGGCATGGCCGCGTTTCTTGAGCAGGCGGATCAGTTCGCACGCCTTGTAGGCGGCGATGCCGCCGCCGACGATCAGCAGCACACGCTTCATCGCACGATCCTCCTGACGGTGATCCGCCGCCGCTCGCGCGCCGCGACGACGAGGTCGCGCAGGCCGTCGGGGACGAAGGCGAGGCCGACCAGCAGCAGCGGCGCGATCAGCAGGCCCCAGTAAAAGGTGTCGAGCCGCCCGAACACGCTCAGCACCGCGGCATAGGCCGCGAGCAGCACCAGCACGCGCAAGGCCAGCCCATCCGCCCAGCCGAGCCAGCCGAACAGCGCCAGCCCGACGAGCGGCGCCGCGAGCCACAGCGGCGCCAGCGCCAGCGCGGTCGACACGGTCATCGTCCGCACGAAGAAGCCGAAGCCCAGCCGCCCCGACCAGCCCGGCGATGCCGGATCGAGCGGCCGGACGACGCCCGCCACCGCATGCGCATGCGCCACCAGCGCCAGTGCCAGGATCAGCCCCGCGACGATCCAGCCGATCGCCTCGCGCCGCTGCCCGCCGGCCAGTGCCATCACCGCCATCAGCGTGAGGTACAGCCCCGCCGTCTCGCGGATCAGCGCGGCGGCAAGCCCGAACGCGACCGAGGGTAGCCACGCCGCCGGCCGATAGACGGCGAGCGACAGCGCGATGAACAACCCTGCCCAGATCTCGTGAAAGGCGATGAGGTCGCGCTGCACGAACGCCATCAGTCCGCCCGCGAGCAGAGCCATGGCGACGATCCGCGGCGGCGCGCGGGCGAACGCGGGGGCGAGCCGCGCATACCAGGCGAGCGCCACGGCGGCGACGAGCAGGTAGAGCAGCACCACCACCACGCCATGCGGCACCGAGGCCTGCACCATGGCGAGCGTCGGCAGGCGAAAAGTGACGAAGGGCTTGAGCGGGTAATCGCCCGCCCGCATCGCATCGGCGGCGACCGGATAATAGGACCCGCCGTGGCGCACGCTCTCGACGATCGTCTCGTAGAGCACCACGTCCGCCTGATCGTCGCCGCGCCGCGCGGCATCGCCGCTCGCCGCGGGCGGCGCCGGCGTCGCGAAGACGAGCAGGGTGGCGAGCAGCAGCACGGCGAGCGCCGCCAGCCCCGCCCAGGCATTGCGCGGCGCCGCACCGGCGAACCGCGACGGCTGCGCGAGCCAGACCGGGGCGGGCAGGCGGTGCATCACCGGCTCAGTGGACGAACAGCCAGGTCGCGCCGACACTGGCGAGCGCGGTGCCGATCGCCACCGCGGCATAGCGCCAGCCGCCGCCGATCCGCACCACCTCGATCTCGCGCAGCGGCGGGGCAGGGGGCTCGCCGCCCGGTGCCGGATAACGCGCCTCGATCCGGCGGACGAGGTCGGGCAGGCGGGCGAGCGTGCGCACGTCCTGGATCAGGCGATCGGCGATCGCCGCCTCCGGTCCCAATTCTGTCCTGATCCATTCGCGCACGAACGGCGCGGCGGCCTCCCACAGGTTGATGTTGGGATCGAGGCCGGTCGCCACGCCCTCCACCATCACCATCGTCTTCTGGAGCAGCAGCAGGTGCGGCTGCGTCACCATGTCGAAGTCGCGGGTGATCGAGAACAGGCCGTCCAGCATCATGCCGATCGACATGTCCTTCACCGGCAGCCCACGCATCGGCTCGCCGACCGCGCGCAAGGCCGTCGCGAACTCGGCGACATTGTGATGCGCGGGAACGTAACCCGCCTCGAAATGAATCTCGGCGACGCGGCGGTAATTGCCGGTGATGAGGCCGTACAGGATCTCCGCCAGCCACACCCGCGCGCGCCGGTCGATCCGCCCCATGATGCCGAAATCGATCGCGGCGATCTTGTTGCCGGGCAGGGCGAACAGATTGCCCTGGTGCATGTCGGCGTGGAAGAAGCCTTCGGCGATCGCCTGACGCAGGAACGCCTGCACCAGGGTGTTGGCGAGGTGCGGCAGGTCGTAGCCCGCGGCGACCAGCGCCGGTCGGTCCGACAGCTTGATGCCGTCGATCCACTCCACCGTCAGCACCCGCGCGGTGGAGCGCTGCCAGTCGATCGCCGGGACGACGAAATCGGGCTCGGCGGTCATCGCCTCGGCGAGTTCGGAGGCGGACGCCGCCTCGCGCCGGAAGTTGAGCTCGCGCGCCGTCCAGCGCTTGAAATTCTCCACCGTCAGCCGCGGGCGCAGCCGCCGCGCCTCGATGCTCATCCCTTCGAGCTGCGCGGCGGCCCATTGGTAGGTGTCGATCGCCCGCGCGAAATCCGCCTCGACGCCGGGGCGCAGCACCTTCACGGCTACTCGCCGCCCGTCGGTCGTCACCGCCCGATGCACCTGCGCGATCGATGCGGCGCCGACCGGCACTTCCTCGATCTCGGTGAACAGGTCGGAGGGCGGACGGCCGAAGCTGCCCTCCATCGCCGCCGCGATCGTTGCATAGGGGACGGGCGGCAGCTGGTCCTGCAAGCGCAGCAGGTCCGCGGTCGCCACCTCGCCGACGAGGTCGGGACGCGTCGCCAGCGTCTGCCCCAGCTTGATCGCGGCGGGGCCGATCGCCTGGAAGGCATCGGCATAGCGCGGCACCTTGGGCACCCGCGCGCCGATCCGCGCGACCCGCGCGAGTCGGCGGACGGGCGCCGGCGTATTGGGATCGCGCTCGATCCCGCGCAGCGCCCCATGGCGCGCCAGGATGCGGCCCCATCGGAGGAGCCGCCACATATGGACGACGGAGGCGGTCATGGTCGCTCCCCTCCCGCTCGCGGGAGGGGTTGGGGGTGGGCGCGATCATGAGCGGCGCTATCGGGCCGGCCCACCCCCGGCCCCTCCCGCAAGCGGGAGGGGAGATGACGTCGCCCCATCAGATCTTCCAACCCGAATGGATCGCGACCAGCCCGCCCAGGATCGGCTCCACCCGCGTCCGCGCAAAGCCCGCATCGGCGATCATGCCCTTGAAGGTCGGCATGTCCGGAAACCGCCGGATCGATTCGATCAGATAGCGGTAACTGTCGGCATCCTGCGCCAGCAGTTGGCCAAGCTTCGGCACCAGCCGGTGCGAATAGCCGTCGTACACCTCCTTGAACCCCGGCCAGGTCGTGGTCGAGAATTCCAGGCAGAAGAAGCGCCCACCGCGCCGCAGCACGCGATGCGCCTCGCCCAATGCCTTGGGGATGTCGGTGACGTTGCGGATGCCGAAGGCGATCGTATAGGCGTCGAAGAACCGGTCGGGAAAGGTCAGCGTCTCGGCATTGGCCTCCGTCCAGACGAGGCCGTCCAGCCCGCGCTTGGCGGCGCGCTGCATGCCGACCTCCAGCATCGCCGGGTTGATGTCGGCCACCGTCACCGCAGCCCCCGACGCGGCGAGGCGAAAGGCGATGTCGCCGGTGCCGCCGGCCATGTCGAGGATCTGCTCGCCCTCGCGTGGCTGCACGCGGCGGACGAACCGGTCCTTCCACAATCGGTGCATGCCGCCCGACATGGCGTCGTTCATCAGGTCGTAGTTCTTGGCGACGCTGGAAAAGACGCTGCCGACGCGGGCGGTCTTCTCGTCGGGAGCGACATCTTCATAGCCGAAGGAGACGGTGCCGGGCGCGGGTGTATCGGTCATGCCGAGACCCCTAGCGGTGGCTTGTGGCGGGGGCAAACGCAACCTAGCTCTTGACGCGTGCCAGAGCTTCCCGAAGTCGAAACCACCGTCCGCGGCCTCACCCCCGTCCTTGCCGGCCAGCGGCTGACGCAGGTCGAGCCGCGCCGCGCCGACCTGCGCAAGGCGATTCCCGTCGACCTGCGCCAGCGAATGACCGGCGCCACCGTCACCCGTCTCGGCCGGCGGGCGAAATACGGGATGATCGACACCGATCGCGGCGACACCCTGATCTTCCACCTCGGCATGTCGGGCCGCTGGCGCGTCGATCCCGCCGAGCCGCTCGCCCACGATCACCTGCTGATCGCAACGGCGGAGGGGCGCCACCTCGCGCTCAACGATCCCCGCCGATTCGGCTTTCTCGATCTGGTCGAGACGGCAGCGCTCGCTGCCTATCCGCCCTTCGCGGCGATGGGGCCGGAGCCTTTGGGTGAGGAGTTCACCGGCGCCTATCTGTATGACGCGCTGAAAGGCCGCGCCGCGACCATCAAGGCGATGCTGCTCGACCAGCGCATCGTCGCGGGGCTCGGCAATATCTACGTCTGTGAGGCGCTGCACGTCGCCCGCATCGCGCCCACCCGCGCGGCGGGGCAGATCGCGCTGCCCCGACTCGAACGGCTGGCGGTGGCGGTGCGCGAGGTCCTGCTCGCCGCGATCGAAGCCGGCGGATCGACCCTGCGCGACTATGCCCGGCCGGACGGTGAGCTCGGCTATTTCTCCAAGCAGTTCCTCGTCTACGGCCGCGAGGGCGAGCCATGCCATTGCGGCGGCACCGTGCAGCGCCGGGTGGATAGCGGCCGCTCGACCTTCTATTGTCCGAAATGCCAGCGGAGCTGATGCCGTTGCATTGTCATTCCGCCAGCGCGAGAATGACGAAGGCGGCCGTGGAACGGTTGACCCCGCCGCCCGCAATCGCTAAGGGCGCTGCCTTCGAGACGGCGTAGGGTGAACCGGCGCCTCTTCCCTATCGACCACATTACTCGCAAGGACGTACCGAATGGCGAATACGCCGCAAGCCAAGAAGCGCATCCGTCGCAATGCACGCCGCGCCGAGATCAACGGCAACCGCGTCGGCCGTATCCGCACCTTCGTCAAGAAGGTCGAGGCGGCGCTTGCTTCGGGTGACAAGGCTGCGGCGACCACGGCGCTGGCAGCGGTGCAGCCCGAGCTGCAGCGCGGCGTCGCCAAGGGCGTGCTGCACAAGAACACCGCGAGCCGCAAGTTCTCGCGCCTGACGAAGGCGGTCGGCGGCCTCGCCTGACACGCTTTTCACGTCGGAAAGTTCAACCCGCCGGGCCACGTCCGGCGGGTTTTTTGATGTCCGGATCGGGCGGAAAAAGAACGAACAGGGGGAATGCAGGAGTCACCACGATTCGAGTGGGGCCGATGTCGTCTTCTCCCGAGAAAATACAACTAAAACAACGGCTTGTAAGATTTCCCCACGCATTTCCGCGGCCCAGGGGCTGTCAATCCCGTTTATTTCAGGAATGTGACCCGCCGGGGGCTTGATCGACTCGGCCGAGGCTTCATAACTCGGCGCCACCGCAGCGATGTTCATCGCACGCGGGACCAGAACAGCGTGGGCATGCCGAACGGCCGTTGGCCGTCAGGGGGAACTTGTCTGTCTTGAAACCGGCCGCCGGGGCGACGTTTCGTCGATTCCGGCAACGAAGAGGTGTGTGTTGAACGATCGGCAGGCAGCGGCGGTGACGGAGAGCGAGGCGCAGCGCGCCTGGGCTCGCGTCCGCGGCAACCTGCGCGAATCCGCCGGCGCCCGCCTGTTCGAACAATGGCTGAAGCCGATGGAGCTGATCGAGGACGGCGATCCCGACAGCATCCGTCTCGGCCTGCCTTCGGCGTTCATGACCAACTGGGTCCGCAACCATTACGCCGACCGCCTGCTGCTCGAATTTCGTGCGCTGCTGCCGCAGGTGCGCGGCGTGTCGATCGAGACGCGAGTCGCCGCACCCGCCGCGGTCAAGCTGGTGGCGGAGCCTGCCGCCGTGCCTGCGCCCGTGGCCCAGCCGAGCCCGCCCGCCGCCGTAGTCATGCCTGCCGCAGCCGCGCAGCCGGCTGCCGAGCGCCCGCCGCTCGATTCGCGCTTCACCTTCGATCGGTTCGTCGTCGATGCCGCCAACCGCGTCGCGTTCAACGCCGCCCGCGCGCTGGCCGAGCCGGGCGTGCCGCGCTTCAGCCCGCTGTTCCTCCATTCGGGAACCGGGCAGGGCAAGACCCATCTGATGCACGCGATCGGCCACGCCTTCCTGGCACAGCACCCGGACGCCACCGTCCTGTGCATGTCGGCCGAGCGCTTCATGTTCGATTTCGTCGCGGCGATGCGCGCGCGCGACACGCACAGCTTCAAACAGCGCCTGCGCGGTGCCGACCTGCTGCTGATCGACGACCTCCAGTTCATCGCCGGCAAGGATGCGACGCAGGAGGAATTCTTCCACACCGTCAACGAGATCATGAGCGCGGGCAAGCGCCTCGTCATCTCCGCCGATCGCTGCCCCCAGGCGCTGGATGGCGTCGAGGCGCGGATCGTCAGCCGCATGTCGGTCGGATTGGTTGCCGACATCAAGGCGCCCGACCTCACGTTGCGCCGCACTATACTGGACAGGAAACTCGCAGACCTGCCAGAGGCACGCGTCCCCGCCGAGGTGCTCGACCTGCTGGCCGCGCGCATCCACGCCAACATTCGTGAGCTGGAAGGCGCGCTCAATCGCGTCGTCGCCTATGCGCAGCTGACCGGCGACAGCATCGACCTCGACTTCGCACTGGCGACGCTCGGTGACGTCCTGCGCGGGGCGCAACGGCGCGTGACGATCGACGAAATCCAGAAGCTGGTCAGCCAGCATTTCGAGCTGAAACCGCTTGACCTCGTCTCCGCCCGCCGCAGCCGTGCGGTCGCGCGGCCGCGCCAGATCGCCATGTATCTCGCCAAGCGCCTGACCACCCGCTCGCTGCCGGAAATCGGCCGCAAGTTCGGTGGCCGCGATCATTCCACCGTCATCCACGCGGTGCGCAAGATCGAGGAACTGCGCGACCAGGACCGCGACATCGACGCAGCCGTGCGCACCCTGATGCGCGAACTGGAAGCGTAGCGCCGGAACCCCGCTGCGCCCACCGGACGCGTCCTTCAGCTCGTCATTGCAAGCATGGGGGCATTCCAGGGCCGCACCCCGGATACTCTGGAATGCACCGCCACCTTGGCGATGAAGGCCTACGCCAGCAGCCCCATCGCGTCCTGCGCCCGACGCAGCACCGGTGCCGACAGCGCCCGCGCCTTCTCCGCACCCCGGTTCAGGACCGCATCGATCGCGGCCCGGTCGTCGAGCAGCCGCACCATCTCGTTCCGGATCGGGCCGAGCGTTGCGACCGCCAGGTCGGCGAGGTCGGGCTTGAACGCGCCGAAGCCCTTGCCGGCATAGTCCGTCAGCACATCCTGCGGCGCACGATCCGCCAGCGCGGCGAAGATCGTCAGCAGGTTGCGCGCCTCCGGTCGCTCGGCCAGCTCCGCCATGCTCGCCGGCAGCAGCTCGGGATCGGTCTTCGCCTTGCGGAACTTGTCGGCGATCACCTCATCCGAATCGATCAGCTTGACCACCGATTGTTCGGACGGATTGGACTTGGACATCTTGGCCGACGCATCGCGCAGCGACATGATCCGCGGCGCGGCGGCGCTGATCAGCGGCTCGGGCAGGGTGAACAGGTCCGTCGCATAATCGGTGTTGAACTTGGTCGCGATATCGCGGGCGAGCTCCAGATGCTGCTTCTGGTCCTCGCCGACCGGCACGTGCGTGGTGTTGTAGAGCAGCACGTCGGCAGCCATCAGCACCGGGTAATCGTACAGTCCGACGCTGGCGCCCTCGCGGTTCTTGCCCGCCTTGTCCTTGAACTGCGTCATGCGGTTGAGCCAGCCGACCCGCGCGACGTTGTTCAGCAGCCAGCTGAGCTCGCTATGCGCGGGCACGCGCGTCTGGTTGAACAGGATCGATCGGTCGGGATCGATCCCCGCGGCGACCAGCGTCGCGGTCATCTCGATCGTGTTGGCGGTGAGGTCGGCGGGCGCGATCCATTCGGTCAGGCCATGCAGGTCGGCGATGAAGTACAGCGTCTCGCCGCCCTCGGCCTGGATCGCGTCCTGCATCGCCACCCACTGCTTCACCGCCCCCAGATAATTGCCGAGGTGGAGGTTGCCCGTGGGCTTGATACCGGAAACGACGCGCTTGGTGGTCATCGGGACGAGGCTCTGCGACGAAGGAGGGAACGAAGGTCGCCGACGCGGAAGGCACCGGTAACGAAACAGGCGAGGGCGTAGATCGCGACGCCCGATCCGACCAGGATGGCCAGAGCGACCGCGCGCACGATCAGCGTACGGGTCAGATAGGGTTCGACCCACGGCGTCACCAGCAGCAGCGCTGCACCCATCAGCAGCGCCGAGAGGGCGAGCCGCGGCGCCTTGCGCTTCAGTGCAGGATCGAGCGCGAAATGCCCGCGCCGCCCGAGCACGACGTACAGCGATATGACATTCACCGTGGAGGCGATGGCCGTCGAGAGCGGCGGGCCGATCTGGCCGATGTTCCATTGCGCCAGCGTCGGGATCAGCACCAGATTGCCGATGAGGTTGATCGCCACCGAATAGAGGGCGAGGCGCACCGGCGTCCGGGTATCGGCGCGGGCGTAGAAGCCGGGCGTCAGCACCTTGACCAGCACATAGCTGGGCAACCCGAGCGAAAAGGCCGCGAGCGCCTGCGCCGCGCGGATGGTATCGGCGGGGCCGAACGCGCCGTGCTGGAACAGGCCACGCACCAGCGGTTCGGCGGCGAAGACGAAGGCGGCGGTGGCAGGCAGCGTGAGGAACAGCGCCAGCTCCAGCCCGCGGTTCTGCGTCTCCATCGCTTCGGCGTCACGGCCTTCCGACAGAAGCCGCGACACGACGGGGAGCAGGATCGTTCCCAGCCCGATACCGATCAACCCGAGCGGCAGCTGGTTCAGCCGATCGGCATAATAAATGGCAGAGATCGACCCCGCCGACAGCAATCCGCCGGCCAAGGCGGTGGAAATGGCAAGGTTGATCTGCGCCGCGCCTGCGCCGGTTGCGGCGGGGACGATCAGCTTCAGCATCTGCTTCACGTCGTCGTCGATGCGCGGTCGCCGCAGCCGCAGCCGCACGCCGGCCTGACGACACGCAAGCCACAGCCACGCCAGCTGCAAGGCGCCGCCCGCCGTCACCGACAGCGCCTGCGCGCGCGCCGTCGCATAGGGATCGCCGCCGTGGAAGAAGATCAGCGCACCCACCATCGCGACGTTGAGCAGGATCGGGGCCGCCGCATTGACCCAGAAGCGATGCAGCGAATTGAGGATACCACCCAGCAGCGACACCAGCGATATCAGCATCAGATACGGGATCGTGAAGCGCGACAGCATCACCGCAAAGGCGAATTGCTCGGCGCTCGGATGCTGGCGGTCGAACCCGCCGGACAGGCCCCAGGTGATCGGATAGGCTGCGAGCAGCATCCCCGCGGTGAAGACGAGCAGCACCGGAAACAGCACCGCCAGTGCCCGTTCCGCAAAGTCCACGCCCGCCGCCGTACCGCCACCCTCCGCCACCTTGCGGTTGAACAGCGGGATGAACGCCGCGGAAAACGCGCCCTCCGCAAAGAGGGCGCGAAACATGTTGGGCAGACGGAACGCGACGAAGAAGGCGTCCGAGGCGAACCCCGCACCGACATAGGTCGCCTGTAACGTATCGCGGACGAGCGCCAGCACCCGGCTGGCGAGCGTCAGCCCGCCGACCGAGCCCAGCGCCTTGGTCAGGTTCACTGCGCCGTGTCCCCCCGCGTCAGGTGTCAGGCGTGGCCGACGTCGCCCACCTGGAACGCACCGCCATTCTGGTTGGCCTGCTGGAGGTAGAGCTGGCCGAAATCGATCGGCTCCAGCAGCAGCGGCGGGAAGCCGCCGTCGCGCACGCAATCGGCGAGCACGCGGCGCGCGAACGGGAAGAGCAGGCGCGGTGCCTCGCCGAGCAGGAACGGCTGGATCGCATCCGCCGGCACGTTGCGCAGCCCGAACAGGCCGGCATAGGTCAGGTCGACGATGAACGCGGTCTGGCCCTCGGCCTCGGCCTTCACATCGATCTTCAGCAGCACCTCGTGCACCTCTTCGCCGACCTGGGCGGTGCCGATGTTGAACTGCACGTCGATCGCGGGCGGATTGGGGTTCTGGAAGATCGCCGGCGCGTTCGGATTTTCGAACGACAGGTCCTTCACATATTGCGAGATCAGGCCGGCGGCCGGCGCGGTATCCTCGCCGTTGGTCGCGGGCTGCATGTCGATCGTGGTGCCGTTGTCCTGGTCGGCCATGGGGAATTCCTCGAGTGAAGGGAGGGGCGGGGACCGAAGCGCCGCGTCGAGCGTTCGATGCCGATGGCGCCTGCGCCTAGCAGCGCCGGCATGCGGTTTCAACGGGCGCATGAAACACCCGGTTTGAACTAGAGGGGCTTTCGGCCTATGTATCGATCAAGATCGGAGGCACGGTGTTCTACGTAGTTCTTCTCGCGATGGTGGCGGCCTTCCTGGCGCTGCGTCTCTACAGCGTGCTCGGCAAGCGGACCGGTCACGAACAGCAGCCGTTGCCGCGCGCCGCCGACGACCGGCCGGCCGCCGCGATCGTGACGCCGCGCACCGTCGATGCGACGGCGGAGACGCGCGAACCCGTCAACCGTAATATCGAGCCGCGCGCCGAAGCCGGCTTGCGTGCTATCATCGGCGGTGAGCCGGGCTTCGACGTCGCGCAATTCCTGGGCGGCGCGCAGGCGGCATATCGGATGACGCTCGAGGCCTTCTGGGTCGGCGACGAGACGGCGCTCGCCGAACTCGCCCAGCCCGATGTCGCCCATGCTTTCGGTGAGGCGATCGCCGCACGGCGCGAGGCGGGCGAGACGCTGGAGAACCGCCTGATCTCGATCGAACGTGCCGCCATCGCCGATGCGGCGCTCGACGGTCGCGAAGCGCGGATCACCGTCCGCTTCGATGCCGATATCGCCGCCGTTACTCGCGATGCGGAGGGCCATGTCGTCGCGGGATCGCTGACCGATGCGGTCGAAACCCACGACGTGTGGACCTTCGCCCGCACATTGAAGAGCAACGATCCCAACTGGAAGCTGGCCGACACCGACGAAGCGTGAGCCGGCCGGCGGCCCGATCCTCGGCCGCCGGCAGACGTCGAGACCATCGTGTTTCCCGCTTCCACAAGAGCTTCGCGCTTGTCGCCATCCGTCGGCTCCGGCACAGCCGCCGTTCAACCGGCCGCCACTATGGGCGGGCAGATGGGAATGCGGATGATCGGTAATCGTGCCACGGCCAGCATCGCGCTGGCGCTCGCCCTTAGCGCCTGCGGCGGCCGCGTCGTGCCGGTGGCGGCCGGACGCGCGCCGGCCACGCAACCAGGCCGCCCCGCGCCGCGCCCCGCTGCACGGCCCTCAACCGGCGCCGGCCAGCAGATCGCCAGCGGCCGTGCCTTCAATGGCCGCATACAGGGCGCGACGCCGCTGCTCGCCGCTCCCGTCGGCGTCAATCCCGGCGCCAGCACGGCCGCTACGGCGGGGCTCGTCGCCGGCCCTGCGCTCGCCGCCCTGCCGATCACCGAAGCGCAGGCGGAGGCGGCACGACAGGCGTTCCTGACCAGCTGCCCCGGCTTGATGCGGCGCACCGATGCTTCCGGCCTCACGCGCGGAGCGGACTGGCAGCCGGCCTGCGCGGCGGCCGCGGCGACCCCGCGCGGCGGCGCACGCGCCTTCTTCCTCGCCAATTTCGAGGCGGTGCAGGTCGGCGACGGCAAGGCCTTCGCCACCGGCTATTACGAGCCGGAGATCGCCGCCTCGCGCGATCGGCGCGCCGGCTATGACGTGCCGATCTACGCGCGTCCCGACGGCCTGATCGATGTCGATCTCGGCAAATTCACCACCGATCTGAAGGGCAAGAAGATTCGCGGCCGCGTCGACGGCAGCAACCTCGTGCCCTATTACGATCGCGCGGCGATCGACGCCGGCGCGATCCGCGACAAGGCGCCCGTGCTCGCCTGGGGTGCCGACGAGGCGGCGGTGTTCTTTCTCCAAATCCAGGGGTCGGGCCGGCTGCGGCTGCCCAATGGAGAGATCATGCGGGTCGGCTACGACACGCAGAACGGCCGCGACTATACCGGCATCGGCGCGCTGATGAAGCAGCGCGGCCTGCTCCAGCCGGGGCAGACCTCGATGCAGGGGATCGTCGCCTGGCTGCACGCCCATCCCGAGGAGGGAAGGGCGATCATGGCGGAAAACAAGAGCTTCGTGTTCTTCCGCGAACTGAACACGCCGCCGGTCGGTGCGATGGGCTATGTGGTCAACGGCGGCGTCAGTGCGGCGGCGGACGTCAAGTACGTGCCGCTCGGCGCCCCCGTCTTCCTGTCGATGGACCGGCAGGATGCGACCGGCCTGTGGGTGGCGCAGGATACCGGCGGCGCGATCAAGGGCAGCAACCGCTTCGACACCTTCTGGGGCGCAGGGCCGGTGGCGGAGGCGACCGCCGGTGGCATGGCGGCGCGCGGCACCGCCTTCCTGTTGCTGCCCATCGGCACTCTGGCCCGCTTGCAGCCGGGCGCGACGCGCTACGATCCGTACGGGGCCAGCGGTGCGCCAGCTCAACCCTGACGAGGCGGACCTCTGGGCGCGGGTGATGGCGACGGTGAAGCCGCTGCGCGCCGTCACACCGCCGGCCCGCCCCGCCGCTGCTGCTGCGCCACCGCCAAAGGCCACCAAGCCATCGAAGGCGTTGACCCGCGCCATCGCCGCGGCACCGGTCGCGGCGGCAAGGCCTGCGCCGAGCGCACCCTCGCCGCGGCAGAACACGCTGGATGGCGGCTGGGACAAACGGCTGTCGCGCGGCATCGTCATTCCCGACAGTGCGATCGACCTGCACGGCCACACCTTGTCGTCCGCCCATGCGCTGCTCGACGACGGTCTGTCGCGTGCGATCGGCCGCGGCGACCGCGTACTGCTGCTCGTCACCGGCAAGCCGCCGCGGCCCGAGAGCGAGCGTCCCCACGCGCGCGGCGCGATCCGCGCAGCGATCGCGGACTGGCTCGCCGCCTCGCGCCACGCCGACGCCATCGCCGCCGTCCGCGGCGCGCATCCCCGGCACGGCGGACAGGGCGCGCTCTATATCGTGCTGAGACGCGGGCGGTAAGCCGCCGCGCGGGTCCTCACCCCGCCCGCGCGATCACATCGGCATAGATCGCGGTCAACGTTTCCAGATCCGCCACCGCTACCGCTTCGTCGACCTGATGCATCGTCGCATTGACCAGCCCGAACTCCATCGTCGGACAAAGCTTTGACAGGAAACGTGCATCGGACGTGCCGCCCGAGGTCGAAAGTTCGGGGACCAGCCCGGTTTCCGCCTCGATCGCCGCACTGACCAGCGCCGTGAAGGCGCCCGGTTCGGTCAGGAACGCCTCGCCGGATACCTTGGCGGTCACGATGGCACCGGGCGCATGGTCGCGGACGATCGCCGCGACGCGCTCGGCCAAGGCATCCCCCTGCTGCTCGTCGTTGAAGCGGATGTTGATCCGCGCCTCGGCGCGCGCGGGAATGACGTTGTGCGCGGGATTGCCGATCGCGATATCGGTGATCTCCAGATTGGACGGCTGGAACCAGGCATTGCCGGCATCCAGCGCCATATCCTCCAGCGCGGCGAGCGCCTTGGCGAGCTTGCCCGCCGGGTTGTCGGCGAGGTGCGGATAGGCGACATGCCCCTGCCGCCCCGGCACCGCGATCCAGATGTTCACCGATCCGCGGCGGCCGATCTTCACCATATCGCCCAGGCGGTGGACGGAGGTCGGCTCGCCGACCAGGCACAGGTCGGGCGCGATGCCGCGTTCCGCCATGCGCGCGATCAATGCCGGCGTGCCGTAGGTCGCCGGGCCTTCCTCGTCGCCGGTGATCAGCAGGCTCAGCGTCGGCCCTGCCGACCGCGACGCGGCGGCGGCGAAGGCGGCGACGGCACCCTTCATGTCGACCGCGCCGCGACCGTACAACAGGTCGCCACGCACCTCGCCCGACCAGGGGGAGCCCGTCCAGCCCTCGCCCGGCGGCACCACGTCGACATGGCCGGCGAAGGCGAGATGGCGTTCGCCGCCCGCGCGGATCGCGATCATGTTCTCGACCGGCCCGTCGGGCGCCTCGCCGGTAACGAAGCGATCGACCGCGAAGCCGATCGGCACTAGCGCGGATTCGAGCACGTCAAACACCGCGCCGCGCGCCGGCGTCACACTGTCGGCACGCAGCAGGGCTTGCGCGAGCGCGAGCGTGTCGATCACGCCGGCGGCTGCTCGTATTGCTGGATCACCCAATCCTCTTCCTGCGCGCCGGCGATCCAATCCTGCATCCACGGATGCTGGATGACCGCATCGATATAGGCGGCGGCGAAGCGCGCGATCGGCAGTTGATAGGAGATGATGCGGGTGACGACCGGCGCGAACATGATGTCCGCCGCGCCGAAATCGCCGAACAGATAGGCCCCGTCGCCGCCCCAACGCGCGCGCGCCTGTGCCCACAATTCCATGATCCGGCCAAGATCGACCAGCACGTCGTCATCTGGCCGCTTGGCCGCAAAGACCTGGCGGATGTTCATCGGGTGCTTGCGCCGCAAGGCGGTAAAGCTTGAATGCATCTCCGCCGCCATCGATCGCGCCATCGCCCGCGCCGGCTCGTCCGCCGGCCAGAAGCGGTCGCGCCCGACCTTGTCCGCAAGATAGTCGACGATGGCTAGGCTGTCCCACACCACCGCTTCGCCGTCCCACAGGATCGGCACCTTGCCGCTCGACGGCGCGAACTCGGCGCCCTCGCGCCGCCGGTCCCATTCGGCATCGTAGAGCGGCACCACCACCTCCTCGAACGGGAGGCCGGATTGCTTGGCCGCCAGCCAGCCGCGCAAGCTCCAGCTGGAATAGGCCTTGTTGCCGATGATGAGCTTCATGGCCCCCGGGTTAGCGGGGCGGGGGCGGGAGGTCTAGGACCGACCACTGTATGCGCGCCGTGGCAGGTCGTTCAGCCGACCGCCTCGATCACCGCGGCGCGCAGTTCGGCGATGCCCATGCCGCCCTCGCTCGACGTCGCCAGGATGTCGGGATGCGCGGCAGGGCGCTTGCGCGCCTCGTCGGCGGTCGCCTGCGTCACTGCGGCGAGGTCCGTCGCCTTCACCTTGTCCGCCTTGGTGAGCACCAGGCGGTAGCTTACCGCCGCCTTGTCGAGCATTTCCAGGATCTCGCGATCCACGTCCTTGATGCCGTGGCGCGAATCGATCAGCACCAGCGCGCGCTTCAACGTGTCGCGCCCGCGCAGGAAGTCGTTGACCAGGAAGCGCCACTTCCTGACGACGTCCTTGGGTGCCTTGGCGAAGCCATAGCCGGGCATGTCGACGAGCCGGAAGGCGAGGGGGGCACCCACGTCGAAGAAGTTCAGCTCCTGCGTCCGCCCCGGCGTGTTCGACGTGCGCGCCAGCCCGTTGCGCCCAGTGAGCGCGTTCAGCAGCGACGACTTGCCGACATTGGATCGCCCGGCGAACGCCACCTCCGGCACCACCGGCGCCGGCAGGTGTTCGAGGCTCGGCGCAGACTTGAGGAAGCCGACCGGGCCCGCGAACATCTTGCGTGCCGCCTCGATCAACTCCGGGGTGAGGCCGTCCTCACCCGCCAGATCGTCCTCGCTCACTTCGCCGGCGCCGTCTTGAGGTCAGGGTGCCGCGCATAGAGCACGCGCTGCTGCAGGATCGCCAGGAAGTTGGACGCGATCCAGTAGACCTGCAGGCCCACCGGATAGCTCGCCATCACGAACATCAGCACCCAGGGGATCACCGCGAACACCTGCTTCTGGGTATCGTCCATCGGTGCCGGGTTCATCTTGAACTGGAAGTACATCGAAATGCCGAGGATGATGGGAACCACGCCGATCGCGATCATGTGCGGCGGCGTGAAGTGCAGGAAGCCGAACAGATTGAGCGGCGTCAGCGGATCGGGCGCGCTGAGATCCTTGATCCAGGCGACGAACGGCTGGTGCCGCATTTCGATCGTCAGCATCAGCACCTTGTAGAGCGCATAGAAGATCGGGATCTGCAGAAGCGTGGGCAGACAGCCGGCGACGGGATTGACCTTCTCCGTCTTGTACAGCTGCATCACCTCTTGCTGCATCCGCGGCTTGTCGTCCTTGTAGCGCTCCTGGATCGCCTTCATCTTGGGCTGGATCGCGCGCATCTTGGCCATGCTGGCGAATTGGCGCTGGGCAATCGGGAACATCAGGCCGCGGATGGTCACGGTCAGCAGGATGATCGCCACGCCGAAGTTGCCGATCATCCGGAACAGCCAGTCGAGGTAGGTGAAGATCGGCTTCTCGACGATCTCGAACCAGCCCCAGTCGATCGCCTTGTCGAGCTTGGTGACGCCTTGGTCGTTCTCGTAATGCTGCAGCGCCTTCACTTCCTTGGCGCCCGCGAAGAAGCGGCTCACCTGGGTGATCGCGCGACCGGACGGGAGCAGCTTGGGCGCGAAGGCGTAATCGGCCTGGTAGGCGGTGTTGGCGCCGGCACGGAACTGGCCGTCGAACTGCGCCTGCTGGTCGGGCACCAGCGCGGTCAGCCAGTATTTGTCCGTGAAGCCCAGCCAGCCGCCGGTGGTGGTGAACTTTTCCGGCGCCTTGTCGAGGTCCTTGAACTTCACGCCATAGTCGGCGCCGCCGTCATGGACGGACATCGGACCGGTATGGATCTGCCAAGTGCCCGGATCCTTCGACACGCCGACCCGGTTGACGTAGCCATAAGGAGCGACCGGCACCGGCGCACCGCCGCCGTTCTGCACGGTCTGGCGCACCGTGAACATATATTGGTCATCGACCGACAGCTCGATCGCGAAGCGCTGGCCGGTGGCGTTGGCGGCGGTCAGCGTCACCGGCTTGCCGGGCGCGAGCAGCGTCGACGAGGCGGTCCACACCGCATCCGCGGCAGGCGGCTTCAGCCCGTCGTCGCGCCAGCCGAAGCCGGCGAAATAGGCATCGGGCGCACCGGCGGGCGACAGCAGGCGGATCGGCGGCGAATCCTTGGCGATCGTTTCCTTGTACTTGACCAGCACCAGGTCATCGATGCGTGCGCCGCGCAGGTTGATCGAACCCTGCAGCGTCGGCGTCTGGATGCGCACCCGCGGCGTCTCGCCCAGCACCACGCGCCGGTCGCGGATCGCGGCCGGATTGTCGGCGGTCGGATCGGCGGTGTTACGGGTCTGGATCGGCTGCGACTTGCCGTTGACGATCTTGGTCACCGGCGGGTTCGCCACGGGGAAGAACTTGCCCTGGATCAGCGGCCAGGCGAACAGGATCACCGCCGCGATCACCGCGAACATGAGGAAATTCTGACGTTCTTTGTTCAAGGTCTTGCCCCGTAGCTCAAGGGACGGGATCGGGTCCGTACCCGCCCCAAGGATGGCAGCGCGCTATCCGCTTCACCGCCAGCCAGCCCCCTTTGGCCGCGCCATAGCGGCGAATGGCGGTGATTGCATAGGCCGAACACGACGGCTGGTAGCGGCAGGTCGGCGGCATCACCGCCGACGGGCCGAGTTGCCAGCCGCGCACCAGCAGGATCATCAGCCGCGCGATCATCGCGCCGGCCGTGCCTGGGCAGGCGCCTTGTCCTTGCCCTTGGCGTTGCGCGGCCCGCGCGGCCGCGCCGGCGAATCCTCGCCGCGGGCGATCTTCGCCAGCGCCTTCGCCAATTCGCTCTTCAGCAGCGCATGGTCGCGTTCGATGCCGCCGTCGCGCCCGATCAGCACATGATCGGCACCGCGGATCCCGCTCGCCGGAAACAGCTCGCGCGCCAGCGCCCGGAAGCGCCGTTTCATGCGGTTCCGGACGACGGCGTTGCCGATTTTCTTGGTGACGGTGAAGCCGACGCGCATGGTCGGGTCGCCGTCTGCGCGATCACGCACCAGCAGGACGAAGCCCGGCATCGGCGCGCGCCGTCCCGCATTGGCCGCGAGGAAATCGCGGCGCTGCGACATCGTCTGAATGTCGGCTCCGCCGACGGGTATGCGGATGCCGGGCGCCCCGGCATCCGTCATGCCGGTTACGCCGACAGCTTCTTGCGGCCGCGCGCACGACGGGCGCGGATCACCGCGCGACCGCCCACCGTCGCCATCCGCGAGCGGAAACCGTGGCGACGCGCACGCACCAGATTGCTCGGCTGAAAGGTCCGCTTCATGATTCATTCCCTGATCGTCTGAATAGAAAACGGCCGCCACGCAGGACGGCCTTGCTGGGGCGCGCTTACCGGCACCACGGGGGGAAGTCAACGCGAGCGCACGCATGCCCCGGCAGATGGTGGTAGTGTATTGCATCTGCAAGGCACCAAAAGAAAGTTCGTTTCGGTCCATTCCCCGCACCGGGAAAGCCGCTATGGCGGCATCAGGCGGGGGAGTGACATGGCGGCGATCGTCCAGACGGTGGCGTATCTCGGGCTGGAGGCGCGGGGGGTGGAGGTGCAGGTGCAGCTCATCCCCGGCGTTCCCGCCTTCAACCTCGTCGGCCTCGGCGACAAGGCGGTGGCCGAAAGCCGCGAGCGGGTGCGTGGTGCGGTATCGGCGCTCGGCCTCGCCCTCCCGCCCAAACGCATCGTCGTCAACCTGTCGCCCGCCGACCTGCCCAAAGAAGGGTCGCACTTCGACCTTCCCATCGCGCTGGCGCTGCTCGGTGCGATGGGCGTCATCGATGTCGAATCGCTCGCCGATTATGTCGTCGTCGGCGAACTCGGCCTCGACGGACGGATCGCGCCGTCGCCCGGCGTGCTGCTCGCCGCTCTGCATGCCGGCGCGGAGGGGAGGGGCCTCGTCTGCCCCGCCGCGCAAGGATCGGAAGCGGCCTGGGCCGGTTCGGTCGAGGTGCTTGCCGCGCCCGATCTTCTCGCGCTCATCAACCACTTCAAGGGCCATGGCCTGCTTTCCGCGCCGCAACCGGGCGATGTCGAGGCGGCGCTGCACGGCCCCGACCTGCGCCAGGTGAAGGGGCAGGAGGTCGCCAAGCGCGCGCTGGAGATCGCGGCCGCCGGTGGCCACAACCTGTTGATGGTCGGTCCGCCCGGCGCGGGCAAATCGCTGATGGCGTCCTGCCTGCCCGGCATCCTGCCGCCGCTCGATGCCGCCGAGGCGCTGGAGGTGTCGATGGTCCAGTCGGTGGCCGGCACGCTTGCCGGCGGCCGCCTGACCCGCAATCGGCCATTCCGCAGCCCGCATCACAGCGCCTCGATGGCGGCGCTGACCGGCGGCGGGTTGAAGGTGAAGCCGGGCGAGGTCAGCCTCGCGCATCTGGGTGTGCTGTTCCTCGACGAACTGCCCGAATTCCAGCGCGCCGTCCTCGATTCGCTGCGCCAGCCGCTCGAAACCGGCACCGTCAGCGTCGCCCGCGCCAATGCGCACGTCACCTTCCCGGCACGCGTGCAGCTGATCGCCGCCATGAACCCCTGCCGCTGCGGCCACCTCGGCGACGCCAGCCTCGCCTGCGCCCGCGCGCCGCGCTGCGCCGCCGACTACCAGGCCAAGGTGTCCGGGCCACTGCTCGACCGCATCGACCTCCATGTCGAGGTCGCCGCGGTCAGCGCCGCCGATCTTGTCCTGCCGCCGCCCGCCGAAGGATCGGCGGAGGTGGCGGCGCGGGTCGCCGCGGCGCGGGCGATCCAGACGGCACGCTATGGCACCGTCGCGGCGCGTACCAATGCCGAAGCGGAGGGAGCCGTCCTCGAAGCGGTGGCGACACCGGAGGAAGGCGGCCGCGCCCTCCTCGCCCAGGCGGCGGAGGCGATGCGCATGTCGGCGCGCAGCTACACGCGGGTCCTGCGCGTCGCCCGCACGATCGCGGACCTCGCCGGCAGCGACCCCGTCACCCGCGTCCACATCGCAGAGGCCCTGAGCTACCGCCGCCGGACGCCTGCGAACTAGGGATGGGCGGCATCACCCGGCAACGTCCGGCCGAGCCCGTCGCAGCACACGCAAGACTCTATCAGTGCGTAGCGAGGTCCCGTTCATCGAGCAGTGCAAGGCACTGGCTGAGCAGCGCGGCGATCAGGAAGTCGCCCGACCGATCGGCCAGTTCCAGCGTGCGAACGACCTGCTCGCGCAGCCTGTCCCGCTCGACGATCATGATATCCCGCTCGACGATCATGCCAGCCGCAACACCAAATTTGTGAATGGGCCACCCAACCACGCTGGGCACCTCGTCGCAACGACATGGATTAAGCTTTCTTGCGCCGGTTCCCCGTCGCTCGCCGCTTGCAGTCTCGCCATCGAGCGGCTACCGGACGGCACCTCGCTGCCCCTGTGGCGAAATTGGTAGACGCATTCGACTCAAAATCGAACGCCGCAAGGCATGCTGGTTCGAGTCCGGCCAGGGGCACCACCGTCCATCATCCGCCGTCACGGCAGGACCGCGATCGGGCCACCGCTCGCCTGGAACAGGGCGACGGTATCCGTCAGCCGGGCGGCGCGCGCCTGCACCAGTTGCGCGCGTGCCTGCGCGTCCGCCGCCGTGGCATTGAGCAGCGCCAGCGTGCCGACATCGCCGAGCGCCAGCTGCCGGCGGGCGAAGGCGAGCGCGCGGCCGGAGGCGTCGCTGGCGCGCGTCGCCGCGTCCAGCGCCTCGGCATCGGTGTGCAACCCGGTCAGGGCATCGGCCACGTCGCCGAACGCGGTCAGCACGGCGGTGCGATATTGCGCCTTGGCGCCGTCGAGCGCGGCCTCGGCGGCGTGCTGCTGGTGGCGCAGCTGGCCGGCGTGGAACAGCGGCTGGGTGATGCCGCCGACCAGCGTCCAGAACGGATTCCCGCTCCTGAACATGTCGCCGAAGCGCTGCGCGGCGCCGCCGGCATTGGCGCTGAGCGTGATCGCCGGCAGGCGCGCGGCGATGGCGGTGCGCACGTCGGCGCCGGCGCCCTCCAGCTGCGCGCGCGCCGCCAGCACGTCCGGCCGCCGCGCGACGAGGTCGGACGGCAGCGTCGCGGGCAGCTGCGTCGGCAGCGCGAGCGACGCCAGCGTCGGCAGCATCGGTAGCGGCGCGCCGGCCGGACGGCCGAGCAGCGCTGCGATCACCACGCGCTGATGCGCCTCCTGCCGCACCAGCGGCGGCAGCGCGCCTTCGGCGGTGGCGAGCGCGGTCTGCTGCGTCGCGACGTCCGCCAGGCCGACCGCGCCCAGTTGCTGGCGCCTTTGCAGGCTGGCGAGGATGTCGCGGTTCACGGCCACGCTGACCTTCGTCGCCTCGACCTGATCGGCGAGCGCCGCACGCTGGATCACCGCCTGGACGAGGTTGGCGACCACGCTGGTCCGCGCCGCATCCCGCCGGTAGCGCTGCACCGCCGCCGCGGCACGGGCCGAGCGGAGGCGCGAGCGGGTGCCGCCGAACAGGTCGGGCGCATAGCTCACGGTCACCTGCGCGGTATGCAGCGTATAGAGTTGCTGGTCCTGATCGGCGACCGCGGGGGAGAGGGCGTTGGACACGCGCGTCCGCTCCGCCTGATAGCTCGCATCGACCTGCGGCAGCAACGCGCCCGCCGCGCTGCCGGCCAGCTCGCGCGCCTGGCGCAGCGACGCATCGGCGCTGGCGACGTCGTTATTGTGGGCCAGCGCCTCCGCCACCAGCGCATCGAGTGGCGGGCTGGCGAAGGCGCTCCACCAGTCGGCGCGGGCCGGCGTGGCGGCAAAGACCTGCTCCGGGCCGGTGGCGGGGGCGATCGCCGCCGGGGCTGCGACCGGCGGCAGGGGCGCGTGCGCGTCGAGGTCGTGCGGCCCCGCGGCACAGGCGGCGGTGGTGCAGGCGAGCAGCAGGGCGAGCGTGCGGGTCATGCCAGTGCCTCCCCGTCGCCGCCGGGGCGGGCGTGATGCCCGACGTCGCGCCCGTGCGCGCCGCGATCCTCGGGCGGCACCCGCTTCGAGAAGCGGTCGATCAGCACCGGCAGCACCAGCAGGATCAGCACCGGGGCGAGCGCCATGCCGCCGACCACCACCAGCGCCAGCGGCTTTTGCACCTGGCTGCCGATGCCGTGCGACAGCGCCGCGGGCAGCAGGCCGATCGCCGCGACCAGGCAGGTCATCACCACCGGCCGCAGGCTGTGCCGCACCGTCGTCGCCAGCGCGCGGGCGCGGTCCGCGCCCTCGTCGACCGCATTGTTGTAGGTCGTCACCACCAGGATCCCGTCCATCACCGCGATCCCGAACAGCGCCACGAAGCCGATCGCCGCCGAGATGCTGAACGCCGTACCGGTCAGCGCCAGCGCCAGCACGCCGCCGACGATCGCCATCGGGATCGCCGCGAAGGCGAGTAGGCTGTCGCGGATCGAGCCGAAATTGGCATAGAGCAGCAGCAGCATCAGCAGCAGGCTGATCGGCACCACGATCTCCAGCCGGGCGATGGCGTTGTTGAGGTTGTCGAGCTCGCCCGCCCATTCCAGGTGATAGCCGGCGGGCAGATGCACGTTGCGGGTGATCCGTGCCCGCGCCTCGTCCACGGCGCCGCCCAGGTCGCGGCCGCGCACCGAAAATTTGATCGGGATGTAGCGCTCCTGATGCTCGCGGTAGATGAACGAGGCACCGCTGGTCAGCCGCACGTCGGCGACTTCCGACAGCGGCACCTGGATCGTCCCGCCGCTGCCGTCGGTGGCGGGGGCGCCGACCGTGATGTTGCGGATCGCCTCGATCGAATCGCGCTGCTGCGGTTGCAGCCGGACGACGATCGGGAAGTGGCGGTCGGTCCCCGCCTCGTACAGATCGGCGCTGGAGCTGCCGCCGACCGCCGCGGCGACCGTCTGGTTGATGTCGTCGGGCGTCAGGCCGTAGCGCGCGGCCCTGGCGCGGTCGACATCGACGCGCACCGTCGGCTGGCCGAGCGACTGGAAGACGCCGAGGTCGGCGATGCCCGGCACCCTCGCCATCTGGTTCTTGATCTGGTCCGCATATTTTTCCAGCGTCGGCAGGTCGGGGCCGAACAGCTTGATCGAATTGGCACCCTTCACGCCCGAGGCGGCCTCCTCCACATTGTCCTCGATGATCTGCGAGAAGGAGAAATCGACCCCCGGATAGCGGGCGGTGAGTTTCTTGGAGAGTTCGGCGATCAGCGTTTCCTTGGTGACGCCATGCGGCCAGTCGTCGAACGGCTTCAGCGGCACGAAGAATTCGGCGTTGAAGAATCCGGTGGCATCGGTGCCGTCGTCGGGCCGCCCGTGGGCGGAGAGCACCGCCGTCACCTCGGGATAACCTGCGATGATCCGGCGGACGCCGTTCACCACCGGCTGCCCCGCCTCCAGGCTGATCGATCCGGGAAGGGTGGCGCGGATGTACATGTTGCCCTCCTCCAGATGCGGCAGGAATTCGATGCCGAGCGAGCGCACGCCGGCCACGGCAAGGCCCAGCATCAGCACCGCGCCGCCGATCGCCAGCACCCGGTTGCCGAGCGCAAAGGCGGCGGCGGGTTCGTAGGCGCGGCGCAGCTTGCCGACGATCCACGTCTCCACCTCCGACAACCGGTCCGGCAGCAGCAGCGTCGCCAGCACCGGCGCGACGGTGAAGGTCGCGATCAGGCCGCCGGTGATCGCATAGGCATAGGTCTTCGCCATCGGCCCGAAGATGTGGCCCTCGACGCCGGTCAGGGTGAACAGCGGCAGGAAGCTGGCGATGATGATCGCCGCGGCGAAGAAGATCCCCCGGCTGACCTCGCTCGATGCGCCCAGCACGGCCGAGAAGCGGTTGGCGATGGTGTAGTGCCCGCGCCCACTTTCGACATGCGCGGATCGCTCCACCATGTGGCGGAAGATGTTCTCGACCATGATGACGCTGGCATCGACGACGAGGCCGAAGTCGAGCGCGCCCACGGACAGCAGATTGGCGCTTTCCCCCTGCAACACGAGGATCAGGATCGCGAAGGCCAGCGCGAACGGGATCGTCGCCGCGACGATGATCGCGCTCCTGAGGTTGCCGAGGAACAGCCATTGCAGCGCGAAGATCAGCAGGATGCCGACCACCATGTTCTCGAGCACGGTGTGGATGGTCAGGTGGATGAGGTCCGACCGGTCGTAGATGCGCTGGAGCTGCACGCCCGGCGGCAGCACCCCCGATGCGTTGATGTCGGCGACCTCCTTCTGCACGCGCTCGATCGTCGGCATCGACTGGGCGCCGCGCTGCATCAGCACGATGCCCTGCACGATGTCGTCCTGGTCGTTGTAGCCGGCGATGCCGAGCCGCGGCGCGTTGCCGATGGTGACGTGCGCCACGTCCTTCAGCAGCACCGGCTGGCCCGCGGCGCTGCCGACGAGCACGTTCTCGATGCCGCCGACCGACTGGATCAGGCCGATGCCGCGGACGATCGCGGCCTGCGATCCGAAGTTGATCGTCTGGCCGCCGACGTTGCCGTCGCTCTTGGCGATCGCGGCGAGCACCTGGCTGACCGTGACGTTGTGGGCGGCAAGCCGCTGGTTGTCGATCACCACGTCATAGGCGCGCAGCTTGCCACCCCAGCCGGTGACGTCGATCACGCCGGGGATGCGCTTGAAGCGGCGTTGCAGCACCCAATCCTGCAACGTCTTGAGGTCCATCACCGAATAGCCCTTGGGCGCGGTGATCTTGTAGCGGTAGATCTCGCCCACCGGGCTGGTCGGCGACAGCGTCGGCTGCGCGCCACCGGCGAGCGGGGGCAGCTGCGACAGGCGGTTGATGACCTGCTGCTTGGCCTGTTCGTTGGTGTAATCGTAGCTGAACTGGATCTTGATGTCGGACAGGCCGAACAGGCTGATCGCGCGGATCGCGGTGAGGTGCGGGATGCCTGCCATGCCGACCTCGATCGGGATGGTGACGTTGCGCTCCATCTCCTCGGCCGACAGCCCCTGCGTCTGGGTGATGACCTCCACCATCGGCGGCACCGGGTCGGGATAGGCCTCGATATTGAGGTTCATGAAGCCGATCACGCCGGCGAGCAGCATCGCGACGAAGACGCCGACGATCAGCAGCCGCTGGCGCAGGGCAAAGGCGACGAGGCGGTTCATTCGCCGATCCCCGCCTCGTTCACGAACAGGGCACCCGCCGTCACGATACGCTCGCCGGGCTCCAGTCCTTTGAGGATCGTCACCATGCCGTCCTGTTCATCGCCCGCCGTCACATCGCGCGAGACGAGCAGGCCGCCGGGGCGCACCACCCAAACCCGCGCGCTCTCGCCTTCATGGATCACCGCGGCGGCGGGCACCCGCAGGGCGCTGCCGGCATGCGCCTGGCGGATCGCGAAGCTCGCGAACATCTGCGGCTTCAGCGCGCCGTCGGGATTGGCGATCGTCGCGCGCACCGGCAGGCGCCGCGTCTGCGGATCGAGCGCCGCGCCGACCAGGTCGATGCGCGCGCTGAAGGTGCGGCCGGGCAGGGCGGGCGTGGTCACCGTCACCGGATCGCCGACGTGGATCGCGGCGGCATCGCCTTCCGCCACCTGCGCGACCAGCCATACGCGCGACGGGTCGGTGATCGTCATCACCGGCTTGTCGCCACCCTGGCCGAGATACTGGCCCGCCGACACGTCGCGGGAGGCGATGAGGCCGCTGATCGGCGCATGCAGCGTCGTCACGTCGTGGATGCCGCTGACCTCGCCTGCGCCCTCCAGCCGGTTGATCTCGGCCGGCGATTTGCCGAGCACCGCCAGCTTGTCGCGCGCCGCACCCAGCGATGCGGCGGCGGTCCGCGCGCTCGCCTGTGCGGCGGCGAGGTCCGCCTGCGCCTGCTGGTAATCCTTCAGCGCACCACCGGCGGTCTGGTAGATCTGCTTCTGGCGGTCGGCGGTCCGCGCGGCAGTGGCGAGCTGCGCCTGCGCGTTCTGATAGGCGGCGCGCGCCGCGAACAGGCCGCTGCGCGCATCGACGAAGTCGCTGGTGCGGACCAGCAGCAGCGGCTGGCCGCGCGTCACCCGCTGGCCCGCATCCACCAGCACGCGCACGATCTGCCCGGCATAGGGCATCACCACCGGCGTGCTCTGGTCGCCGTCCACGGTGATCGCCCCGGTCGCCAGCGTGCGGGTAGCGGACGATCCCATGCCGACCTGCATGGTCTTCAGCGATTCCATCTGCTCAGGGCTGGGCCGGAAGGTGCCGGCGGGCGAGGCGGGCGGCGGCGTCTCCTCGTGATGCGTCAGCCGGCCGAGCAGCGCGAACAGCAGCGCCACGCCGACCAGCACCGCCGCGGCGATCCCCAGCCAGCGCCATTGCGCCGCCCGCGACAGCGTGGTGGCGGGGGCAAGCGGTTCGTGTTCGTCGATGGCGTGCATTGTCGGCCCTGCATGCGATGAAGCTTGGAGCCGATAGGGGGGCTGGCTTACAGCTGGCTGACGGATGTTGCGGTGCGGGAGGGTTTTTGCGGATTCTGCTGGTGGAGGATGACGACGCCTTGGCCGAGGCGCTCTGTGCGGCGCTGTTGCAGCGCGGCCTGACGGTGGATCGTGCCGGCAGCGCCGAGGAGGCGGAGGCCTACCTCGCCGCCGTCGACCATGCCGCCATCCTGCTCGATCTGGGCCTGCCGGACGAGGACGGGCTCGCCCTGCTGCGCCGGCTGCGCAGCAACGGCAACACCCGGCCGGTGCTGGTGCTGACCGCGCGCGGCAGCGTCGATGCGCGCATCCGCGGCCTGCACGGCGGCGCGGACGATTATATCGTCAAGCCGTTCGATCCCGACGAGCTCCACGCCCGCCTGCTCGCCGTGTTGCGCCGTCAGGGCGGCTATCTGGGCGTGTCGCTCACCTGTGCGCGGCTGATCTTCGACGTCGAGAGCCGCGTCGCGCGGGTCGGCGATGCCCTGCTCACCCTGTCGGTACGGGAGACGGAACTGCTCGAATTGCTGCTGCGCCGGGCGGGCAACGTCGTGCCCAAGCGGGTGGTCGAGGATCAATTGTTCGGGGCGGGCGGCGACCTCGGCTCCAATGCGGTCGAGGTCTATGTCCATCGCCTGCGCAAGCGGCTGGACGAGGCGGCGACCGGCACGCGGATCGATACCGTGCGCGGCGTCGGCTACATGCTGCGCAGCGCGGCATGAGGATCGGCGCGTCCCGGTCGCTGATCGGCCAGTTCGCGCTGCTCCACATCCTGGTCGCGCTGGTCGCGGCGGCGACCCTGCCGTTCGGCGTCGCCATCCTGCTGCACCGGGTGGCGCATCACTATCAGCGCAACGTGCTGCGCCAGCAGGCGCAGGCCGTGGCCGCGCGATTGCCGGGCCGCGATCCCGCGCAGGCGGTCGGCGCGGTCGACATCATCGCCGGCGGGCTGACCCTGGACGTGGTGGATGCCGCCTGCCGCCCGCTCGCCGAACGCGGGCCGTCCCGGCCGGCGATGCTCCGCATCGTGCCGCTCGCCACGCAGCCCCGGATCGTGCGGCGCGGGCCGTTGGTCGCGGCCAGCTGGCCCGCCGGCCCTGGCCGCTGGGTCGTCGTCTCGCAGGACGATGCCGCACCCGAAGTGGTGACCGACGATATCGTGCGCACCTTCCTCAAACGGTTCGCGCTGCTGTTGCTGCCGCTCACCCTGCTGATCCCGCTCGCCGGCCTGTGGCTCACCCGCCGGCTGACCCGCCGGATGGCGGCGGCGGCGGCGATCGCTGCCGCGATCGGGCCGCGCACGCTCGATCGCCGGCTGCCGCGCGGCACGCTGCCGGCGGAGGTCGAGCCGCTCGCCGTCGCCACCAACGCCGCGCTCGACCGGCTGGAGCAGAGCTTCGCCGCGCAGGCCGCCTTCGCCGCCGATGTCGCGCACGAGCTGCGCACCCCGCTGGCGACGATTCGGCTGCGCGCCGATGCCGTCGCCGATCCTGCGGCGCGGGCGGCGCTGCTGGCCGAGGTCGACCGCGCCGCCCGGGTCGTCGCGCAATTGCTGGGGCTCGCCGATCTCGAACGGCCGCTGGACGAGGCATGCGAACCCGTCGACCTGGCGATGCTCGCCGAGCGGGTCGTCGCGGAGCGGGCGCCGGCGGTGCTCGCCTCCGGCCGCTCGATCGCCCTCGACGATCATGGCGCGCCGCGCGTCGCCGGTTTCGCCGGCGCCCTCGCGCTCGCTGCCGAAAACCTGATCGACAATGCGGTGCGCCATACCCCGTCCGGCACGCGCATCACCGTCGCGGTCGGCCCCGGCGCGCGGCTGAGCGTGTGCGACGACGGACCGCCCGTCGCGCCGGCGCATCGCGCCCGCATGGCCGAACGCTTCTGGCGCGGCGGCACCGCGGCGGAAGGGTCGGGGCTCGGCCTGTCGATCGTCGCGCGGGTCGCTGCCGCGCATGGCGGCGCGCTGCATCTCGATTCCGCACCCGGCGGGCAGGGGCTCTGCGCCACGCTGGTTTTCGCCGCGCCGGAAAAGACTTGACCTCGGGCGGTCGCCGGGTGCGTTAGGGCCGAAACGACCCCGTGCCGGAATGCCCGATGCCCCTCAGCCTGCTTCTTGTCGAGGATGATGCCGCCTACGCCCAGGCGCTGGCCGAGGAACTGGGTGGAATCGGCTATGCCACCCATATCGTCGGCGATGGCCGGGCGGCGTTGGCGGCGATAGCCGAATCGGCCTTCGATGCGGTGATCCTCGATCGCATGATGCCGCGGCTCGACGGCATGTCGGTGCTCCAGGCGCTGCGCGAGGGCGGCATGACGCTGCCGGTCATCATGCTGACCGCCTTGTCCTCCTCGTCCGACAAGGTCGATGGGCTGGAGGCCGGTGCGGACGATTACGTCGTGAAGCCGGCCGCGGCGGCGGAACTGCACGCGCGATTGTCGGCGATCCTGCGCGGGCGCGGCTGGACGGCGGGCAGCACCGATACGTTGCAGGCGGGCGATATCGTGGTCAGCCCCACCACCTTCCGCGCCTGGCGCGCCGGCAAGCCGATCGACCTCGCCAAGCTCGAACTCAAACTGCTGGTCGAACTCGTCCGCAACGTGGATTCGGTGCTGACCCGCTCGATGCTGATCGAACGCGTCTGGGGCTACGACTTCATGCCCGACACCAACCTGGTCGACGTCCACATCCGTCGATTACGCGTGAAACTGACCCAAGGCGGTCTGGAGGACCCGATCCGTACCGTCCGCGGCCTCGGCTACATGCTGCGGGGGTGAGAAGGCCCGGCCTGCGCACGCTGACCGTCGGGTTCCTCGCGGCCTTCCTGGTCGCGACCGCGGGCACCGGGGCGGCGATCTACGCAGCGTCGCTCGGCGCGGTCGTCACCCTGGTCGACCGGCGGATCGAGAATGTCAGCGCCATCGTTGGCGCGGGGCCGGCCCCTGCGGTGCTGGCCCGCATCGAGACACTCGCGCGGCGGCGCGACACGGGCGACATCGGTTTCCTCCTGACCGATGCGGCCGGACGACGGATCGGCGGCAATGTCGATATCGCGCGCCGCTTCCCGCTCGGCTATGCCGACTTGCGCAGCCGCGACGGCATCCTCGGCCTGTCCGCCGGGCGCGCCTATACCCGCGCGATCGGCAGCGACCTGCGCCTCACCACCATGGCGGAAACGGAGCCGTTCGACGGCTATCGCACCGCGCGGCTGCGCATCTATCTGCTCGGGTTCGGATCGATCGTGCTGATCGTGCTGGGCGGCCTCGTCGCCTTTGCGGTCACCATCGCACGGCGCTTCGCCGAAACCCGCCGGACGGTGGACGCGATCATCGCCGGCGACATGCAGCGGCGGGTCGCCGTCATCGGGTCGGCCGATGAATTCGACCGGCAGGCGCGCGCCTTCAACCGCATGCTCGATCGCATCGCCGAACTGATGGACGGGCTGCGCAACGTGTCGAGCGACGTGGCGCACGACCTGCGCATGCCGCTCGCCCGCCTGCGCAGCCGGCTGGCGGCGATCGCGGCGCGCGAAGGCAATGGCCCGCAGGCCGAGGCCGTGGAGGCGGCGATCGCCGATTGCGACGAACTGCTCGCGATGTTCGCCGCCATGCTGCGCATCGCCGAGGTGGAGGCCGGCCGCCGCACCGCCGCCTTTGCGCCGGTCGATCTTGCCGCATTGTTGATCGAGACGGGCGAGGCGCTGGAGCCGGTCGCCGACGAAAGCGGGCACCGCCTGTCCGTCGCCTCGGTCGCGCCCACGACCATCACCGGCGACGCCCGGCTCATCGAGCAAGCGCTGGTCAACGCGGTCGAAAACGCGCTGCGGCATACGCCGGAGGGCACCACGATCACGCTCGTACTCGCCTCTACACCAGACCGGGCGACGATCACCATCGCCGACGATGGACCCGGCATCCCGGTAGACCAGCGCACGCAGGCCCTGCGCCGGTTCGGCCGGCTGGAGGCGAGCCGCCACCGGCCGGGTCATGGCCTCGGCCTGCCGCTGATCGCCGCCGTGATGCGGTTGCACGGCGGCGAGCTGGCGCTGGAGGATAACGAGCCCGGCCTCCGGCTGAGGCTCGCCTTTCCGGCCTAGAACTTCACCGACGCTTCCGCTCCGAAGGTGCGCGGCGGGTTGAAGTTGCCGTAATCGCCCAGCACCCCGCCGTAGCTGTAGCTGGTCAGCACGCCGTTGGTGTAATTGGGCGTCGGCGACGAATTGGCCGCCGACCGGCGGTAGATATGGCTTTCGTCGAGCAGGTTGCGGCTCCACAGCCCCAGGGTCAGCGTCTGCCCGTGATCGTTCAGCCGGATGTCCGCCAGCGCGATGCGACCGTTGACGATGAAGCTCGGGTCCGCCTTCACCGGTTCGTTCTGGAAGCTGTAGGCGCTGCTCGCGTAATTCGCATCCAGGTGGAAGCGCAGGCGGGTGTCGCCCACACCCACCGGCACCTCGTAATCCGCATAGCCCGATGCCGCGTTGCGCGGCGTGTAGACGACATACACCTGATAGGGGATGTTGTTCAGAAACGGGTTCGGCGTCGCCGGCACATGCGTATAGGTATAGGCATAGCTCGCGCCCAGCGTGACCGCATCGGTCGGCCGCAGCGTCAGGTCCGCCTCCAGCCCGCGGATCTTCGACACGCCGGGGGCATTGCGCGTTTCCTCGGTATGCAGATTGTAGGTCGGGCTGGCGGGGTTGGTGTCGACATTGTCGAAGTCGGTCTGCGTGCCCTGGCGGTCCATGACATAGCCGGCAAGGTTCAGGCGGGCACGACGATCGAGGAAGTCCATCTTGGCACCGACCTCATAGGCCTTGACCGATTCGGGGCCGAAGGCGGTGAAGGTCTGCGACCGGTCGTTGGCGCCTCCGGCGCGATAGCCGGTCGAATATTTGGCATAGAGATGGACGGTGTCGGTGGCATCGTAGGCGAGCGTCACCATCGGGTCGAACCGCCCCTGGTCGAAGGTGAAGAGGAAGTTGGTCGCCTTGTTTTGCACCAGGTACAGCACGCCGTCGCGCTTGTCCTTGGTGTAGCGGCCGCCGACCGTCAGGTGCAGCGCGTCGAAGCCGGCGGGGGTATAGGTCGCCTGCGCGAACGCGGCATAGCTGTGCGCCTTCGCCCAGCTGCCGCGCGCGAGGAAGCGCGAGCCATAGGCCCAGCCCTGGTTGGCCGAGGTGACCGGGCCGATCACCACCGGGCTGAGGGTGGTGTAGCCGCTGCCGTCGGCATTCCACAGGTTGCTCGACGGAGTGGCCGCCGTCTCCTCCGCGCGCTCGGTGAAATAATAGAGGCCGGCCGCGTAATCGAGGTTCGCGATGCTGCCGACCGCCTGGAATTCCTGGCTGAACTGGTGCTGGTCGAGGTCCGACAGGCTGTAGCGGCTGAACTTGCCGTTAGGCGAGAAGACCGTGCGGTGCGCGCCGCCCGAATTGTCCCACTGCCCGGTCGACACGCCGCGCCAGGCGCTGATCGACCGCAGCTCGACGTTCGGCGTCGCCTGATATTTGATCGTGGAGGCAAAGCCGTGCGTCTTGTCGATGCTGAGCTGCTGCGGCACGCCGATATCCGCCGACGACTGGCGATGGTCGCCGCTCACCTTCACCAGCGGCGAAAGCGGCGCGATGCACGCCTTCGCGGCCACGCCGGCCGGGCACACCAGGGTCGTGCCGCTGTACGTGCCGACCGGCAGGCCACTGGGATTGTAGCTGATGAGCTGGCTGTAGAAGGGCGTGTTCTCGTCGCGCGACTGGTCGTAGCTCAGCTGCACCGACAGGCCGGTGACCGGCTTCCACAGCGCGCTGACATGCCCGCCGTAGCGATTGTAATAGTTCCAGCCGTAATTGCCCGGCAGCGGGTTGGTCGTGGTCGCATCCTGGTGCTGGATCACGCCGTCGACCTTGACCGCGATATTGTAGGTTTCCGGCAGGTTGAGGTGGATTTCCCCGGTATGCTGGCCGTAGTTGCCGATGCCCGCACTCACTCGGCCGCCGAATTCCCCCGTGGGCGCGGCGGTGATGATGCTGACGGCGCCCCCTTCCGTGTTGCGGCCGAACAACGTGCCCTGCGGCCCGCGCAGCACCTCCAGCCGCTGCACGTCGAACAGCGCGGCGTTGAGGCCCTGCGACCGCCCGATATAGACGCCGTCGATGTAGACGCCGACGCCCGAATCGCGCGCCGTCTGGTTCTGGTCGAACGGCACGATGCCGCGGATGCCGACGGTCAGCGCGGATTGCCGCGCCTCGAACGTCGCGACGCGCAGGCTCGGGATGGTGCCGTCGGCGATGTCGATCAGGCTCTGGATATGCCGATCCTTGATGACCTGCGGGTCGATGACCGAGATCGCGATCGGCGTCTTCTGGAGGTTGGTTTCCCGCCGTGTCGCGGTAACCACGATATCGGTCAGCTGGCCGCCGTCGCTGGTCGGAGCGGTCGCGGCCGCCGCGGCGGGGGCAGGGGCGGGGATAGGGGCGGGCGCGGTCTGGGCGTGGGCGGCGGCGCTACCGGCCAGGATGGACAGCGCGGCACCGGCGAGCAGATACGGGCGGGCGCAGGAACGAACGGACAAGGAATTTCCCCCTCAACGAGACGATGTGTCGAGGGCGGCCGTTAGAAGCGGCATGCGTAGCCGCCGTGACCGTTCGGAGACGGCCGGCGGCGGCTTGCTTCATCCTGGTGTCATGTTGGCGGCGGCCGGCGCTATCCCCGCCGCCGCAGCCGGCCCCGGAACAGGCCGCGGTGCGTCGTCGCCTCGAACATCTCGCCCGGCCCTTCGGGATCGAGCACCTCGTTGTCGGCGAGCCAGGTCTGGACGCTGTCGAGATCGGGCACCTCGTACGGCCGCAGCGAACGGCCCGGCCCGCGCAGCCGCTCGATGGTGTCGATCAGCGATCCCGTCTGCTCGATGAGCTGCGCGACGCGTTCGACCGCCACGTCGAGATGTTCGGCCAGCAGGTCGGCCCGCTGCGCGGCGATCACCGCCTCCAGCCCGGCCCCCGGGTGGCGTGCGGCGTCGATCACCACGTCGCATTCGGTGTCGAGCCGCAGCGAGCGGTTGTTGATGTTCGCCGATCCGACCCGCAGCTGGGTATCGTCGATGATCGTGATCTTGGCATGGCAATAGATCGGCGTGCCGCCGCGGGTGAAGGGATGGTACAGCCGCAGCCGCCCGTGCCGGTCGCGCCGGCGCAGCGTCTCGACCAGCCGCGCGCGTGCCGTGTCCATCGCCAGCGGCTCCAGCCACCCTTGCGCGGTCAGCGGGTTGACGATGACGATCTCCGGCCCGTCCGCCTCGTCGAGCCGGGCGGCGATCGCCTCGGCGATGCGGCGGGAGGCGAAATACTGGCTTTCGCAATAGATGTGGCGGCGGGCGGCGCGGATCTGGTCGAGGAACAAGGCCTCCACCTCGGTGATCGCCGCTTCGCCCGGCATCTCGGGCTGGCTCCGCGCGATGCCGAGGTCGATCCCCTCGAACATCGGCTCCAGCGAGGCGGGCCAGCACGATGATTCACCCGTCACCGGCGCCAGGCGGTGCCCCGAGGCGAGGTGCCAGCGCTCGCGGCACAGTTCGCCAAGCGCCGCCGCCGCGGGACCGGTGATCGCGGTCGTCGCATCGTGCCACGGCTTGTAGGGCTTGCCGCTCGGCAATTGGCGTCCGGGGTCGTCGTCGCGGTGCGCGCGCGTATCCCAGCGCTCCGCCGTCATGTCGATCCCGCCGCAAAAGGCGAGGCAGTCGTCGATCGAGACGATCTTCTGGTGGTGCGACGAGGCCGTCGGATGATGACTGTCGAGCTTCACGTGGATGCGCGGATGCCGCATCCACTTGAGGACGGTGAAGGCGGTCTTGCCGCGAAAGATCGCCTTCAGCGCGCCGACGTCCCAGCGCAGCAGGTACAGCTCCAGTGCGGGATTGCGCTCCACCAGCCAGTAGAGGAAATCGCCGACGCTTTCCGGCCCTTCGCCGATGCCGCTGCTGCCCGCGAGGCGGATGCGGGCATCGAAGTCCCAGCCGACCAGCATGATCCGTTTCCTGGCCAGCGCGAACGCCTCGCGCGCGACGCCGAAATACCGGTCAGCATCGACGATCACCGACAGGCGATCGGCGCGTTCGACACGCCAGACGTTACGCGATGGGTCCAGCATGACGGGGGAACGGCTCCTGGCTAGCGGCGATAGATACGATCGAGCACCTCGGCGCTGCGAACGAACTGTTCGGTCGCGGGATCGAAGCGGGGCGAGGCGGCAAGCCGCTCCGCCCAGACGGACGCGGACCGCGCGCCCCAGGCATCGGGCGGCGTGGCCAGCGTCCGGCGCTGCGTACCGGTGAAATGCTCCGCCGTGAAGTCATAGAAGGAGCCTGCGACGTTGCGCAGCGCCGCGCCGCCGCGGGTGCCGTAGAAGGATGCGTCGATCACCGCATCCTGCCCGGCATGCAGGTTCCACGAACAGGCGAGGCGGATATCGGCCGTGCCCGCGGTGAAGCGCGCCGTGGCGAAATCCTCGACCTGGCCGGGCGTGAGCGGGGCGCCGGCGGCAAGCAGCGTCGCCTGCACGTCGCCGACCGGCGGAAAGCCCAGCACCCAGAGGGCGAGATCGACGAGGTGGACGCCGAGGTCGATGACGCAGCCCCCCCCCGATTGCGCGGGATCGAAGAACCACGGCTTGCCCGGTCCGTAGGCGTTGTGGAAGGTGAGATCGACTGCGAAGACCTCGCCCAGCCCACCGTCGCGGATCAGCGCGGCGATCTGGCGCATCCCCTCGGTATGTCGGTACGACAGGTCGACGCCCAGCAGCCGGTCCGCGGCGCGTGCCGCATCGATCACCGCCTGCGTCTCAGGTGCCGACCGGCCGAGCGGCTTCTGGCAGAACACCGCCGCCCCGGCGTCCAGCGCGGCGATCGACTGCGCGGCATGGAGCGCCGACGGCGTGGCGATCACCACTCCATCGAGGCCGAGCGCCAGCATCGCGTCGAGCGACTCGACGATGGCGGCCTGCGGGGCGAGCGCCTGCGCATCCGCAAGGCACTCGGCCGACGGATCGCAGATCGCGGCGACGGTGATCGCGCCCGTGGCGACCATTGCCTCCATGCGATGCCGCCCGATCCAGCCCGTCCCCAGGAATCCTACGCGTGGTAGCGACACGTCATTCTCTCCATCAATCCCGGCCACGGCGGTCGGCGGGATAGTCGATCAGCGCCTTGACGAACCCCGCCGGCTTGTCGCGCGTCGCATCCAGCGCCTCACCCAGCCGCTCCAGCGGATAGCGATGGGTGTAGAGCGGCGCCGGATCGAACCGCCCGCTGGCCACGGCATCGATCGCCTCGCGCAGGCCCAGCATCTGCACGCCGGGATCGCGCTCGTGCGCGTTGACGACGTCGATCCCCTTCCAGTTCCATTCCTGCATGTTGACCTGCCGCGGCCCGTCCTGGTGGTAACCCGCCACCACCAGCCGCCCGCCGAAGCCGATTAGCGCCGTGGCGAGATCAAGCGGCCATTGCTTGCCGACCGCCTCGATCACCCGCTCGCACAAGCCTTCGCCGGTCAGCGCCTTGACCTGTTCGATGATCGCCCAGTGATCGTCCATCGGGATCGTCTCGGCCGCGCCGTAATGCCGGGCGAGGTCGAGGCTTTCGGGCCGGCGCGAGATCGCGATGACCCGTGCGCCGGCGTCGCTCGCAAGCTTGGTCAGCACCGCGCCCAGGAATCCGATGCCGACGATCGCCACCGTCTGGCCGGCGCGGATGTCGCTGCGCCGGAAGATGTTGAAGGCGCAGCCGAGCGGTTCGCCGGGGAAGGGCTGGCCATCCAGCGCGGCCGGCAGCAGCGCCACCCGGTCGGCCTCGGCCACGTCGTAATCCGCAAACGACCGGTAGGAGAGCGCGGCGACGCGGTCGCCGATCGCGATCCCCTCCACGCCGGCCCCCAGCGCGTCGATCCGCCCCCAGCCTTCGTGACCGAGGCCGCCGGCCACGCCGGGATAGGTCATCCACGGCAGCCCCGCCCAGGGTTCGAGGTTCGACGCGCAGACGCCGCACCCTTCCAGCTTCAGCCGCACTTCGCCCGGACCCGGTTCGGGGCGCGTCGCCGACGTCACCTCGATCCGGCCGGGCGCGGCGAGTGTCGCTGCCTGCATCGTTTCTGCAACCATATGATCTTCCATAGCTTTACCAATTCCATGACCGACACTGGCATGCAGTCCGCCTTGCGGGACAACATCGCCGCCCTGGCCGAGCGAGCCCGGCACGAACGGCGCAACGCGCCGCTCGCCGCGCGCATCGCCGATGCCATCACCCGCTTCACCGGATCGATGACCTTCGTCGTCCTCCATCTGGTGGTCTACGGCCTGTGGATCCTCGCCAATATCGGGTGGTTGCCGGGCGTGCCGCGGTTCGACCCCACCTTCGTCATCCTGGCGTCCGAGGCGTCGGTGGAGGCGATCTTCCTCTCCACCTTCGTGCTCATCAGCCAGAACCGGATGGCCGCCGCTGCCGATCGGCGCGCCGACCTCGACCTCCATACCAATCTGCTTGCCGAGCACGAGCTGACCCGGCTCGCCGCGCTGGTCGGCCGCATCGCCGAACGGCTCGACGTGCCAGTCACCGACCGCGAGATCGAACGCGACGTCGAGCCCGCGCGCGTCCTCGATGCGCTCGACGCCCAGCGCGATGCCTGACCTCATGCCGCCGCGATGCTGGGTTCCACCGCGGCGGGTGCGTAGCGATCGATCATCCAGGCGCAGAAATCGGCGAATTGCTGCGGATCGCGCGGCGGGCTGGTATGGTGCGGCTGCACCCCCAGATGCTCGGGCGTGAAGCAGAAGGTGACGGTGACCTCGAAATCGGCGAGCGCCTCCATCTGCCGGTCGAACCAGTCGATCGCATCGGGCCGGAAGCTGTCCGCCCAGCTCAATCCGGTGCGCAACCGCCGCGTCCCCAGCCGCTTCATCCAGGCGACCGCATCGTCCAGCCGCGGGTCCTGATAATGGAACCATTGCATCAGGCCCATCCGATCCGCCACCGCGGCATAATCGTCCAGGCTCGGCTTGGCGCTTCCATCCTCGCGGATCAGGCCCATGTAGAAATGGCGGTAATAGCTCGATCCCTCCGCCTCGCGGTGGCGCGTCGTCGCGCCCCAGCTGTGCGGCAGGTCGTACAGCGAATACCAGAAGACGCGCGGCACGCGGTCGAGCAGCAGCTCGGCGGTCTTGCGGACGCCGAACACCTGCACCTCTTCGGCGCCGAAGCTGCCGACGCCGACCTCCGTCGCCCAGATCGGCTTGTCGGGGCACACCGCCTCGATCTCGGCGATCTTGTCCGGCCAGGCGTGGATCGGCCACAGGTTCCAGTCGAGCGGGAAGCCGTGCACCGCGACCACGTCCACCGCATCGAGCGCGCCGTGGCCGCGCATCCGATTGACCCAGTCGGGATCGATCGGGCTCATGCCGCCCAGCACGCGCGTCACCGCCGGGTTGATCGCGTGGATCGCATTGCCGGCGCGGATCACCGTATCGGCGAACAGCGACCAGTCGGGGTCGATCTCCGGGTCCCAATGCGATTTGTTGTTGGGTTCGTTCCAGATCATCGCCGCTTCGATCATGCCTTGTCCCCCCTGTCTGGATAGACCGCTGCCGGCCCATATTCGCCATACGGCACCGGCGCGACGCGGCAGAGGAACACCTCAGCCTCAGGCTGCGCCTCGATCGTGAACCCCGCCGCGCGCAGCATCGCCGCGCTGCATGCCGCATTCGGCGCCCACCAATTGGTCCAGTCGTGCGCGAACTCGCGCTCGATGAAATGCATCTTGGGGTAGCCCGGCTCGTCGAAATAGGCTGGCGGCGTATGCGTGCCGGGGACGTGGAAGGGATGATCCTCCGGCACCGGATACACCTCGCGGCTGCCCTGCTGCATCGTCTGGAACAGCATCAGGTCGCCTGCGACATGCTCGCGGATCAGGTCCAGCGCCAGCAACGGATGGCGCAGATGGTAGAGCACGCCCATGAAGATCACGAGGTCGAACCGCTCGCCCAGCGCCCCCACGTCGTAGACCGAACAGTTGCGGAACTCGATGCCGTCGAACCCCAGCGCCTCTGCCGCCAGCCGCGCCTGCGCCAGATAGCGTTCGTCGCTGTCGATGCCGAGCACGCGGCTCGCCCCGCGCCGCTTCATCTCGACGGCATAGAAGCCGGCGTTGCAGCCGATATCCAGCACCGACTTTCCGGTCAGGTCGGCGGGCAAGGCATCGGCGAAGCGGGCGAACTTGAAGCGCGGATAATCGCCCAGGAAATGGTCGGGCGCGGTATGGATGCCGTGGCCGAGATCGATGTTGTGGAACCACGGCGCCAGCCGCTCCACTTCGCTGCGCAACACGTCGGGCGTCATGCCGCGATCCTTTCGTTGAGACTGACCAGCCGCGCGCCCCAATCGCCCATCACCACCCGAGTGACCGAGGCGGGGCCGATGTCGAAGCGCAGCAGATGGTCGAGCGGCAGGCCGATGGCATGGGCGACCGCGCCGCGGATCATGTCGGAATGGCTGACCAGCGCCACCGTCGCGCCATCCGCCGCGGCGGCGACTCCCCGCATGTAGCCGGTGATCCGCGCCTGCGCCTCCGCCATCGTCTCGCCGCCGGGGATGCGCGCGGTGCCGCGCTGCGTGTTCCACGCGTCCCACGCCGGTCCTCGGAGGGTATCGAAGGCGGCACCCGTCCAATCGCCCATGTCGATCTCGATCAGCGCCTCGACCGCCTCCGGCGGCGGCAGGCCGGCCGCATCGGCGATCGCCTGTGCGGTGTCGCGCGTCCGCTCCAGCGGACTGCACGCGATCCGGTCGATCCGCTCGCTCGCCAGCGCCTGTCCCAGCGCGGCGGCCTGCGCCCGCCCGGTGTCGCTGAGCGCCACACCGGGCATGCGGCCGGACAAATAGCGATCGAGATGCACGTGCGCCGCATGGCGGATCAACAGAAACGTCGTCGTCAAGGCTGTGGCTTCGTCAAATGCATCCCCGGTGATTCGACGTTGCACTTAACATCGATCAAGAGAAATGTGGTACAAGCCAGTAGGAACAAAGAAGAAGAAGGTTCGTTCCACCCTCGTAGCGATTATCCGAATACGAGGGGGCGGGGGCTGAATGCATCGAACTGACACCATGGGACCCGGAGTGTCGTTGATCTGGATCAACAGGCCGTGAGCGAAACGGTCCTCATCACGGGCGGCGCCGGCTTCATCGGCCGCTTCGTCGCCGACGAACTGCTCCGCCGCGGCAACCGCGTGCGGGTGCTCGACAGCCTGATCCCGCAAGTCCACGGGCAGGCCCTGCATGCCGGCGAAGGCCGCCCGCCGCTGTTGAGCGACGAGGTCGAGCTCATCAGGGGCGACGTGCGCGATGGCGATGCCGTCGCACGCGCGTTGCAGGGCGTCGACAGCGTCGTCCATCTCGCGGCAGAGGTCGGCGTCGGCCAGTCGATGTATGAGGTGGAGCGCTATACCTCGACCAACGACGTCGGCACCGCGGTGCTGTTCGAACGGCTGATCGACCAGCCGGTCCGCCGCGTCGTCACCGCCTCGTCCATGTCGATCTACGGCGAGGGGCTGTACCGCGACGCCGACGGGCAGCTCGTCGAGAATGCGGAGCGCGGCCAGGTGCGCGACGGCATGGCGAACTGGGATCCGGTCGACGCGCAGGGGCGCACGCTGACCCCGGTGGCGACGCCCGAGTGGAAGCGGCCCAGCCTCGCCTCGATCTACGCGCTCAACAAATATGTGCAGGAACGCACCACCCATATCATGGCGCGGCCCTATGGCATCGAGGGCGTGTGCCTGCGCCTGTTCAACGTCTATGGCCCGGGTCAGGCGCTTTCCAACCCCTACACCGGCGTGCTCGCGATCTTCGCATCCCGGCTCCTCAACGGCCAAAAGCCGATGATCTACGAAGATGGCGAACAGCGCCGCGACTTCGTCCACGTATCCGACGTAGCCCACGCCTTCGCCGATGCGCTGGTGCTGCCGCAGGCAGTGGACCAGACCTTCAACATCGGGTCCGGCCACGACCGGTCGGTGACCGAGGTGGCCGAGGCGCTCGCCAGGGCGATGGGCAAGAACGATCTCCGGCCGGAGATCGTCGGCAAGGCGCGGATCGGCGACATCCGCCACTGCTTCTGCGACACCAGCCTTGCAAAGGAACGTATCGGCTTCGAAGCGCGGGCCGACTTCATCGAAGGACTCGCCGAACTCGCCGAATGGGTCGGCGAACAGACCGCCGAGGACAATGTCGCGACGGCGCGGGCGGAACTGGAGAAGCGGGGGCTGGTGGCGTGAGCGACGGGTGTCCCACCGTCATCCCGGCGAACGCCGGGACCCATCGATACGATCGGCCGATGTTGCTCCGTTCCATCGACGGCATCGACCCCATGGATCCCGGCGTTCGCCGGGATGACGCCGAGAAGGGCGGAGCATTCCATGTCCGGTGACGCCCCCATCCTCGTCACCGGAGGCGCTGGCTTCATCGGCTCCAACATCGCCGATCGTCTCGCTGCCGAGGGCCACGACGTCCTGATCTACGACGCGCTCTCGCGCCCCGGGGTGGAGCGCAACCTTGCGTGGCTCCAGGATCGGCACGGATCGCGCATCACCGCCATCCGCGCCGATGTCCGCAACGCCGACGAACTCGGCCGTGCGGTCGCCGAGGCGCAGGCGGTGTTCCACATGGCGGCGCAGGTCGCGGTCACCACCAGCATGGAGGACCCGCGGGCCGATCTCGAGATCAATATCCTCGGCACGTTCAACCTGCTGGAGGCGCTGCGTCGCAAGCCGGGCACGCCCGTCGTCTTCGCCTCGACCAACAAGGTGTACGGCGATCTCGCCGACCTCGATTTCGCACGCGACGGCGACACCTACGTTCCCGTCGATGCCGGAGTCCGCGCCCATGGCATAGGGGAGGATCGGCCGCTCGACTTCCACACGCCCTATGGCGTGTCGAAGGGGGCGGCCGACCAATATGTCCTCGATTACGCGCGCAGCTTCGGCGTGCCCGCGGCGGTGCTGCGGATGAGCTGCATCTATGGCCAGCGCCAGATGGGGACGGAGGATCAGGGCTGGGTCGCCCATTTCCTGATCCGTGCGCTCGAAGGCCGGCCGATCACGCTGTACGGCGATGGCTATCAGGTCCGCGACATCCTCGACGTGTCGAACGCCGTCGAAGCCTATCTCCATGCCTGGCAACGGATCGACAGGGTAAAGGGCAGGGCGTTCAACCTCGGTGGCGGCCCCGCCAATGCCGTGTCGCTGCGCGTGCTGCTCGCACACATCGGCGCGCTGATCGGACGCGAGGTGGACGTGTCCTTCTCCGACTGGCGCGCCGGCGACCAGCGCTATTTCGTCGCCGATACGCGGGCTGCGGACGCGGCGCTCGGCCTGTCGGCGAAGGTGCCGTGGCGCGACGGCGTCGCTGGATTGGCGCGCTGGCTGGCCGCGGAGCGCGGCTTCAACCAGCCGATCGGCATGGGCCTGTCCGTGGCCGCGGAATGAGGGTTCTCGTCACCACCGATGCGGTCGGCGGCGTCTGGCAATATACCGCCGAACTCGCCAACGCATTGGGTAAGGAGGGCGTCGAGTGCATCGTCGCGGTGCTGGGTCCGTCGCCGAGCGCCGATCAGCGCGCCCTGTTGCAGCACGGTGCCTGCACGCTGGTGGAAACCGGCCTGCCGCTCGACTGGATGTGCGCGGATGCGGCGCCGGTGCTCGCAGCGGGTGAGGCGATCGCAGCGCTGGCGGTGGCGCGCGGCGTCGACCTCATCCACTACAACATGCCGACGCTGGCGGCGTTCGGGCCGCTGCCCGTGCCGTCGATCGCGGTCGCGCACGGCTGCGTCTCCACCTGGTGGGAAGCGGCCAAGGGTACGCCACTGGGGCGCGACTATCGCTGGCACCGCGCGCTCACTGCGGATGGTCTTCGCGCCGTCAATGCCGTGGTCGCGCCGACTGCCGCCTATGCCGCGATCGTCGCCCGCCACTACCGGCTCGATCGGGCGCCGCTCGCCGTCCACAATGGCCGGACGCCTGCGCCCGGTTACGACCCGGCAGCGCCGATCGCCGATGTCGCGTTGACGGTCGGCCGGTTGTGGGACGGGGTGAAGAACGCCGCCTTGCTCGATCGCGCCGCCGCCCGGCTGCCGATCCCCTTCCTCGCCGCCGGCGCATCGCGCGGTCCGCATGGCGAGACGATCCGGCTCGATCACCTGCGCGAACTCGGCCACCTGTCCGGCGAACAGATCGCCGCGCATCTCGCCAAGCGGCCGATCTTCGTCTCCGCCGCGAGCTTCGAACCGTTCGGCCTTGCCGTGCTGGAGGCGGCGCAGGCCGGCTGCGCCCTCGTCCTTTCCGACATCCCGACGTTCCGCGAACTGTGGGACGGCGCCGCCCGGTTCGTCCCGCTCGACGGCGCCTGGTGCGAGGCGATCGAGGCGCTGGTGCTCGACACCGCTGCCCGCTCCCGCCTCGGCGGCGCCGCACGCGCCCGCGCCGCCCGCTACACGCCCGATGCCACTGCCGCGCGCATGGTGTCGCTCTATCGCGACACCATCGCCGCGCACCCGACGCCCCGGAAAGCCGCCGCATGAGAATCGTCTATTTCACCCACAGCCTGGCCTCCTGCTGGAACCACGGCAACGCGCATTTTCTGCGCGGCGTGCTCAGCGAGCTGATCGCACGCGGCCACGATGTCCGCGTCTTCGCACCCGAGAACGCCTGGAGCCTCGCCAACCTCGTCGCCGATCATGGTCCGGACGGGCTCGATGCCTATCGCACGGCCTATCCGGAGCTGGGTTCGGTCAGCTACCCCGATGGCGCCGATGTCGCCGGGATGGTCGACGGTGCCGATCTGGTCCTCGTCCACGAATGGAACGACCATCGTCTGGTCGCCGACCTCGGCATGCTGCGCAAGCGCGGCGCGCCCTGGACGCTGCTGTTCCACGACACGCATCACCGCGCGGTCAGCGAACCCGATCAGATGCGCGCCTACGACCTGTCGGGCTACGATGGGGTCCTCGCGTTCGGCGAAACGCTGAGCGAGGTGTACCGGGGCTGGGGCTGGGGCGGGCGCGTCTGGACGTGGCACGAGGCCGCCGACATCCGCCGCTTCCACCCGCCCGAGGTGGAGGGCGAGCGCGACGGCCTCGTCTGGATCGGCAACTGGGGCGACGGGGAGCGCACGGAGGAACTGGAACGCTTCCTGTTCCGGCCGGCGCAGGAGGCCGGCCTGCCGCTCGACATCTACGGCGTCCGCTATCCGCAGGCGGCGCGCGACACGCTCGCCCGCTATGGCATCGGCTATCACGGCTGGGCGCCCAATGCTGCCGCTCCCGGCCTGTTCGCCCGCGCGCTCGCGACCGTCCACGTGCCACGTCGCTATTATGCGACGATCCTGCCCGGCATCCCGACGATCCGGGTGTTCGAGGCGCTCGCCTGCGGCATCCCGCTGGTGTCCGCACCCTGGCAGGACAGCGAGGGCCTGTTCACGGTCGGCAGCGACTTTCTGATGGTCGACGGCGGCGAGGCGATGACCCGCGCGCTCAGGACCTTGCGCGACGACGCAGACCTGCGCGCCTCGCTCGTCGCCTCCGGCCTCGCCACCATCCGCGCGCGCCATACCTGCGCGCACCGCGTCGACGAACTGCTCGCCATCGTCGCCAATCTCCAGGGTCGCCTCCAGACCCCGCTCCACAGGAACGCCGCATGAAGATCGCCTTTTACGGCTCCAGCCTCGTCTCCAGCTACTGGAACGGCGCCGCGACCTATTATCGCGGCATCCTGAAGGCCCTGCATGCCCGCGGGTATGACATCACCTTCTACGAACCCGACGCCTTCGATCGCCAGCAGCATCGCGATATCGATCCGCCGCCCTACGCGAAGTCGGTCGTCTATCCCGCGACCACCGACGCACTGAACGCGGTGCTCGCCGAGGCGGCGGACGCCGACATCATTGTCAAGGCGAACGGCGTGGGCGTGTTCGACGCCGAGTTGCTGCAAGGCATCGTCCGCCACGCGCGCGGCGATGCGCTCAAGATCTTCTGGGATGTGGACGCCGCGGCGACGCTGGACGAGATGCGCGGCGATCCGTCGCATCCGGTGCGCGCGGTGCTGCCCGACCTCGATATGGTGCTGACCTATGGCGGTGGTCCGCCGGTGGTGAACGCTTACACCGGCTTCGGTGCCGCGCAATGCGTCCCTGTCTACAACGCGCTCGACCCCGAGACGCATCACCCCGTGCCGCGCGACGAACGCTTCGCCTGCGACCTCGCCTTCCTCGGTAACCGTTTGCCCGACCGCGAGGCGCGGGTGGAGGAATTCTTCCTGCGGCCGGCTGCGCTGCTGCCCGAGCAGAGCTTTCTGATCGGCGGCAACGGCTGGGACAGCAAGGCGATGCCGGGCAACGTCCGTCACCGCGGTCATGTCTACACCGCCGAACACAATGCCTTCAACTGCACGCCCCGCGCCGTGCTCAACGTGGCGCGCGACAGCATGGCCCATATCGGCTTCTCGCCGGCGACGCGCGTGTTCGAGGCGGCGGGCGCGGCGGCCTGCCTCATCACCGATGCCTGGGAGGGGATCGAACAGTTCCTGATCCCCGATCGCGAGGTGCTGGTCGCCCGCGACGGGCAGGACGTCGCCGATCACCTCGCGGCGCTCACCCCCGACAAGGCGGAGGCGATCGGCCGCGCCGCGCTCGCCCGCGTGCTCGCCGAACACACCTATGATCTTCGCGGCGAACAGGTCGACGCGCTGTTCCAGACGCAGCGGGTGAGGGAGGCGGCATGAAGCTCGTCGTTCTCGGCCTCAGCCTCGGATCGTCCTGGGGCAATGGCCATGCCACCACCTTCCGCGCGCTGCTGAAGGCATTCGCGGCGAGGGGACACGACGTGCTGTTCCTCGAACGCGAAGTGCCCTGGTACGCCGGCGCGCATCGCGATCTGCCCAACCCGGATTTCTGCGAACTCGCCTATTACCGCGATCTCGACGATCTCGCCCACTGGCGGGCGCGCATCGCAGACGCGGACGCGGTGATCGTCGGATCCTATGTGCCCGATGGCGTCGCCGTCGCACGGCTGGTGCAGGGATGGGCAGGGGGCGTCACCGCCTTCTACGATATCGATACCCCCGTCACCCTCGCCAAGCTCGCCCGCGGCGACTTCGAATATCTCGCGCCGGAGGTGATCCCCGGCTACGACATCTACCTCAGCTTCACCGGCGGCCCGACGCTCGACCGGCTGGAGCGCGACTTCGGCTCGCCCGCCGCCCGCGCGCTCTATTGCTCGGTAGATACCGCCGCCTATCGCCCGCTCGACGTGCCCAAGCGCTGGGACCTCACCTATCTCGGCACCTATAGCGACGATCGCCAGCCGACGCTCACCCGCCTGCTGATCGACGTCGCGCGCGCGCAGCCGCATCGCCGCTTCGCCGTCGCCGGCCCGCAATATCCCGCCGACATAGACTGGCCCGCCAACGTCGAGCGGATCGAACACCTGCCGCCCGCCGACCATGCCGCCTTCTACTCGGCCTCGCGTTTCACGCTCAACGTGACGCGCGCTGACATGATCGCCGCCGGCTGGTCGCCCTCCGTCCGCCTGTTCGAAGCGGCAGCGTGCGGCACGCCGATCATCTCGGATCGCTGGGCCGGGCTCGACACGATCTTCGCCGCGGGGACCGAGATCATCCTTGCCGACACCACGCAGGACGTCATCGCCGCGCTCGACCGCGACGCCGCCGCACTGGGCGAAGCCGCCCGCGCGCGGGTTCTCGCCGCGCATGGCGCCGACACCCGCGCCGCCGAACTCGAAGCCTATCTGACCGAAAGCCGTGCCGTGACCGATCGCCCCCTCTCGACACTCGTCGCCGGCGGCGCCGGCTTCATCGGCTCGCACCTGTGCCGGGCGCTGCTCGACCGTGGCGAGCATGTCGTCTGCGTCGACAATCTCCAGACCTCGCGCCCGTCGAACCTCGCCGCGCTGGAGGGGCATCCGCACTTCACCTTCGTCGAGGCCGACGTGGTCGAGGCGCTGCCGCCCGCGGTGACCGATCGTCGTTACGCCCGCATCTACAATCTCGCCTGCGCGGCATCGCCGCCGCAATATCAGGCCGATCCCGAACATACGATGCTGACCAACGTCGTCGGCACCGACCGGCTGCTGCGCCTTGCCGAGGCGAACGGGGCACGCTTCCTCCTCACCTCGACGAGCGAGGTGTACGGCGATCCCGAACATCACCCGCAGCAGGAAAGCTACCGCGGTTTCGTCAGCTGCACCGGCCCCAGGGCCTGCTATGACGAGGGCAAGCGCGCCGCCGAGGCGCTGACCTTCGATTTCGCCCGCATGGGGCGAGCGGACGTGCGCGTCGCCCGCATCTTCAACACCTACGGCCCGCACATGAACCCCGATGACGGCCGCGTCGTCTCCAACCTCATTGTCCAGGCGCTGTCGGGCGATCCGATCACCATCTACGGCGACGGCAGCCAGACGCGCAGCTTCTGCTACGTCTCGGACCTCGTCGCCGGACTGATCGCGCTGATGGACGCGGCGTTCGACGGGCTGGCACCGGTCAACCTCGGTAATCCCAACGAGATGACGATCAACGAGCTGCTCGGCCACGTCGTCGCGCTCACCGGCACCGATGCCGAGGTCGTGCAGCGCCCGCTGCCGGTCGACGATCCGCGCCGCCGCCGCCCGGATATCGCGCGCGCCAAGGCGCTGCTCGACTGGGAGCCGCAGGTCGCGCTGGAGGAGGGGCTGGCGCGGACCTGCGCATGGTTCGCCGCCGAGATCGGCGTCGCGACCTGCGCCGATCCGCTCGCCTGCGCGGCCGAATAGGCCGATCAGGGAACGTTGCTGCTTCGTTTCGGTTGGAACCCGCGATGAGCGACACGATGACCGTTTGCAGCGACGCCCCAGATCCGGCGCGTTATCCCCATACCAGCCGCTTCCTGCTCGGGCGCGGTCGGGCGCGGATGACGGCGGAGGAATTGCAGGTCCTTGAGGACGCGGCGTCTGCGGTAAAGGATTATCCTGCCCGCCACACCTTGGTCCGCCGCGGCGAACCGGTGTCGCAGAGCATGATGCTGATCGAGGGCTATGTCTCGCGGTACATGGACGATCGGGAGGGGTATCGGCAGCTGGTGTCGGTGCATATCCCCGGCGACTTCGTCGACCTGCACGGCTTTCCGACCGGCCGGCTGGACCATGACGTCGGTACGCTGGGGCCGGTCAGGATGGCGCTGTTCGACCATGAAACACTGGTCGGCATCACCGAACGGCATCCGCGGCTGACGCGCTTCCTCTGGTTCGCGACCCTGATCGATGCCGCCATGCATCGCGAATGGATCTTCCGCCTGGGCCGGTTGGGCGCGGAGGGGCGGCTTGCCCACTTCTTCTGCGAACTCAACGCGCGGCTGGAGATGGTCGGGCTGGCCGGCGATGGGCGGTTCGACCTGCCGCTGACCCAGCCCGACCTTGCCGAGGCGTGCGGCCTCACCGGCGTCCACGTCAACCGCACGCTGCGCACCTTGCGCGAGCAGGGACTCCTCACCTTCCGCAACGGGCAGGTGGAGATCCTCGATCGTGCGGGCCTCGCCGCGGTTGCGGAGTTCGACCCGGACTACCTTTATTCCGAATGTGGAGCGTGGAAGCTGCCATGACACGAGACGGCGCAGGACATAGCGCGCAAGTGCACGACGACGCAGGCCGGGTGACCACCGAAAGCGGCCAGGTGATGCTGGATGGCCCCGACGGTGTCGCCGTCGCGATGACGCCGCGTGCGGCGGCGGAAACCGGTCGCCGCCTGATCGCCGGGGCGGAGGCGGCGGAAAGGGATCGCACGGAGTGACGAAACCGGATCAGCGGCTATGCTGAGCGCCAGCCCTGATCCGGAGTTCGCCTTGCCCCCTTCATCCCCGCCCGGCCGCCTCAAGTCGATCCTCGGCGGATCGGCCGGCAACCTCGTCGAATGGTTCGACTGGTACGTCTATTCGGCGTTCGGCCTGTATTTCGCGCCGCACTTCTTCCCGAAGGGTGATCCGACCGCGCAATTGCTCAACACGGCCGCGGTGTTCGCGGTCGGCTTCGTCATGCGGCCGATCGGCGCCTGGATCATGGGCATCTATGCCGACCGACACGGGCGCAAGGCCGGCCTGACGCTGTCGGTGACGCTGATGTGTGCGGGTGCGTTCCTGATCGCCATCTGCCCCGGCTATGCCAGCATCGGCTGGCGGGCGCCGGCACTGCTGGTGTTCGCACGGCTGATGCAGGGGCTGTCGGTCGGCGGCGAATATGGCGCCAGCGCGGTGTATCTGTCGGAAATGGCGGGGCGGAACCGGCGCGGCTTCTTCTCGTCCTTCCAATATGTCACGCTCATCGCCGGCCAGCTGCTGGCGCTGTTCACGCTGCTGCTGCTGCAGGGCGTCCTCAGCGAAGCGCAGCTGGAGGATTGGGGCTGGCGCCTGCCGTTCGCGCTCGGCGGCCTGCTCGCCATCGCCGTCTTCCGCATCCGCCGCGGGCTCGCCGAGACCGAATCCTTCGAAAAGGCGCGCGGCGCGCCGAAATCGAGCGGCTGGCTGCTCTTCAGCCGCCACCCGCGCGAGGCGGCGACCGTCATTCTGCTCACCGCCGGCGGCACGCTCGCCTTCTACGCCTACACCACCTACATGCAGAAATTCCTGGTGAATACAGCGGGCTTCGGTCGCGAAACCGCGACCGGGATCATGACGGTCGCGCTGCTGCTCTATGCCGCGCTCCAGCCGCTGGCGGGCGCGCTGTCCGATCGGATCGGGCGTCGGCCGCTGATGATCGGCTTCGGTATCGCCGGCGTGCTCGCCACCGTGCCGATCTTCACGGCATTGGAAAGCGTGCGCAGCCCGCTTGCCGCCTGGGCGCTGGTGATGGCCGCACTGGTGATCGTCACCGGCTACACCTCGATCAACGCGGTGGTGAAGGCCGAGCTGTTTCCCGCCCATGTCCGCGCGCTCGGCGTCGCTTTGCCCTATGCGCTCGCCAACACGGCGTTCGGCGGCACCGCCGAATGGGTCGCCCTGCAGCTCAAGACGTGGCGGATGGAGGATGCCTTCTACTGGTACGTCACCGCGATGATCGCCGTCTCGCTCGTCACCTATTGGCGGATGCGCGACACCCGGGCGCACAGCGCCATCGCGGAGGATTAGGCCGCCCGCGGCAGCTCGATCGTCGCGGTCAGCCCGCCGCCCTCGCGGTTGGCCAAGCGGACGTCGCCGCCGGCCTCGCGGACGATCGTCCGCGCCAGCGCCAGTCCCAGCCCGATGCCGCCCGTATCGCGGTTGCGCGAGGTTTCGAGGCGGGTGAAGGCGTCGAACACGTCGGCAAGGCGCGCGTCCGGGATGCCCGGCCCGCGATCCGCCACCTCGATCAGCACCGATGCCGTGCCCGCGACCAGACGGACTTCGGCACCGCCGGCATATTTCACCGCATTCTCGATCAAGTTGCGGATCGCGCGCCGCATTAGCGACGGGCGCAGCCGCATGCGCAGCCGGGCCGCCTCCTCGAACGCCACATCCTGGTCGAGGTCCCGGAAATCCTCCACCACCGCGTCGACCAGCGCCGCCAGGTCGACCTCGGTGGGTGCCTCGCTCGGCCGCCCCAGCCGGGCGAGGGACAGGATGTCGTCCAGCGTCCGGTTCATGTCGGCAATGGTTTCCACCATCCGCGCGCGATCGATATCGTCCTCGACCGATTCGACGCGGACGCGCAGCGCGGCGAGTGGAGTTCGCAGGTCGTGCCCGATCGCCCCCAGCATCCGGTCCTTCTCGTCCAGCATCGCCGTCACGCGCAGCCGCAGCGCATTGAACGCCGCGACCAGCTGCGCCACGTCGTCGGGGCCAGCCGGTACCAGCGCGACGCCACCTTCGCCGGGGGTATAGCGTTCCGCCGCCTGCGTCAGGTCGCGCAGCGGTCGCGAGATGCGCCGCCCGGCGAGCAGCACGGGCAGCAGCACGATGATGTAGAGCACCGCCGTCTGCCCGGCGAGCCGCCACACGAGATCGCTGTCGTCGCGCACCCACAGGGTGCTCAGCACCAGCCAGCCCTTGCCCGGCCGTTCCACCGCGATCTGCAACTCGGCGCCCATCTCCATCACCCGCCGCATCCGCTTGGGCGGCAGGCGCCGCACCATGCGGTCGTGCGGATCGAGCGGCGTCAGCCCGGTGACGATCCGGCCGCTGGCCAGCCCCGCCTCCGCCAGCGCGCTGCGCAGCGCATCCTCTACCTCGGGCAGCGTCCTGGCGTTCGGCGGGATCGGGTTGCTGGCTTCGCGGCGGACGCGCCCGCGCTGTTCGCCGCCGGGCCGCGGCCGCTCGGTGGCGTCGATCAGCCGCGCGACGACCGGCCCGGTCACCTGCTCCAGCCGGAAACTGCGCCGCTCACGCAGCAGGAGGGCGAAATTGATCGCCTGCGCGACGAACAGCGCCACCGCCACCAGCAGCGCCAGCTGCCCGGCGAGGCTGCCCGGCAGGAGGCGCCGCAGGCTCCCGCCGCTCACGTGTCGCTCCTCACAGGCGCGTCACCTCCGCCGCCAGCGTATAGCCACCGCCCCACACCGTCTTGATGATCTCCGGCGCCTTGGCATCCGCCTCGATCTTGCGGCGCAGGCGGCTGACCTGGTTGTCGACCGCGCGGTCGAACGCCGCCGCCTCGCGCCCTTGCGTCAGGTCGAGCAGCTGGTCGCGCGTCAAGACCTGTCGCGGCCGCGTCACCAGCGCCAGCAGCAGGTTGTACTCCCCCGTCGATAGCGGCACGGACACGCCCTCGCGGTCGACCAGCGCGCGCTCGCCCGTCTTCAGCACCCATCCGGCAAAGGCATAGGAGCCGCTTTCCGGCGGGTGCTGGCGTGCACCGCCCGCGGTCAGCCGGCGCAGGACCACCTTCACCCGCGTCGCCAGTTCGCGCGGCGAAAAGGGCTTCACGACATAATCGTCCGCGCCCATCTCCAGCCCTACGATCCGGTCCGTCTCCTCCGCCTTGGCGGTGAGCAGGATGACGGGGGTGTCGCTGGTCGCCGCGATATGGCGGCACAGCGACAGGCCGTCCTCGCCAGGCATCATCACGTCGAGGATGACGAGGTCGATCGCATAGGCCGCCAGGCGCGTGCGCGCGCTTTCCGCATCGGCCGCCTGGGTGACGCGAAACCCTTGCCGCGTCAGATATTGCGCCAGCGGTTCGCGGATCGAACGCTCGTCGTCGACGAGCAGCAGGTGCGGCATGTCTCCCATGCCGTCGCCATTAGCCATCGGTGCCCCTTCCTGCAAAGCCGGGCGGGCGCGCGGCCCACCCGGATGCGCTCACTGACCGACGATCATTGCGCCGGCGCGTCGGCGGGCGGGGCAGGCGGCGGGGGCAGCATGTCGCCACCGCGACCCTGGCGCCGCATCGGCCGCGCCGCGGCGAGTTCGGTGGCGTCGAGCTTGCCGTCGTGATTGGCGTCCATCCGGTCGAACCGGGCGCCGGCGCGCTGCACCGCCTCGTCACGGGTCAGCACGCCGTCGCCGCCACCGCCGCCGCGCATGCCGAAGCCGCCGCCGCCGCCGCGTCGTTGCCCGCCGCCGGCGCGCATGGCCGCGCGCGCCGCGTCGCGCTCGTCCGGCGTCACCTTGCCGTCCTTGTTGGTGTCCATCGCGGCGAAGCGCGCCTCGGCTTCCGCCACGACCTCGGCGCGGGTGACGGCGCCGTCGCCGTTCGTATCCGCGCGCATCCAGCCGCCCCCGCCGGGCGGCGGGGCAGGGGGGGCGTCGGTCTGCGCCAGGGCACCCGTGGCGAGGAAACCGCTCGCCGCCAGCACGAAAGTCAGGGGAATACGCATCGCATCGAAGCCTCCGGCGATGGGGCCGATCCCGCACCGCAGGATCGGCTTATCGGACGCGCCTGTCGCTGCGGTATGTCCGGCGGCGCGCAAAGTGTCGCAATCTGTCGCGTGCCTCAGGCGAACACCGCCACGCTCTGCATCTGTTCGGCGACCGGGCTGCCGTCCGCCGCCCAGATGCCCATCCGCTGGCTGGAGATGCCGGCACGCGCATAGTCGCTCGTCGCCCGGAGTAGCCACCAGCCATCGTCCGTCGCCGGAATGTCGCCCAGCAGGTTGAGCTGCCACGTCATCGAACTGACCGGCGCAGGCCTGCCGAGCAGCTTCAGGGCGGCGGGCGGCAGGCAGTCGGCAACCGCCATCATCGCCACGGCGGGGTCGATCCCTTCGCGATCCTTCAACCGCACCCAGCGCAGCCATTCCGCCGCACCGGCGTCCTGTCCCTCGACCAGCTCGAAATTTTGCGAAAAGGCGACGGCGGGGTGGCCGCGCAGGATCCGATCGTCGGGGCCGGGCAGCGGCACTGACGGCGCCCGGCCGATCCGATGATCGAGCGAGGAATCGACCGGCCCCATGAAGACGAACGTCGCGCGCAGCCCCAGGCCCGCCTCGCTCGTCACGTCCGCCTGCACGAAGGCTGCGTTGCGCCCGCGCCGCAGCCGCTGGGCGCGGATTTCTACCGTCCCGCTCAACGGCCCGATGAAGGCGACCAGCGCCGACCGCAGCGGCGGCAGTTCGGCATCCGATCGCATCGCCGCATGCAGGGCGAGCGCCGCGGACAGGCCGCCATAGGCCGTGCGACCCTGCAGCCAGCCTTCGGGAATCGTTCCGCGCCAGCCGCCGTCGATGGGCGTGAGGCCGGCGATGATCGTAGCCAGCGACGTCATGCCACCGCCTCCACGCGATCGCGCAACTCCCGCTTCAACACCTTGCCGATCGCGCTGCGCGGCAGTTCGTCGGTGCGGTGGAGCGCGGCGAGCCGCTGCGTCCGGCCGAGCTGCGCGTTCGTCCAGGCCAGGATCGCCGCGGCATCCTCCTCTTCGAAACCGGGGCGGGCGACATAGATGCCGACCGGCGTCTCGCCCCACGCCTCCGACGGCACGCCGATCACGCTCGCCTCCGCCACCGCCGGGTGCTGCGCCAGCACCGCCTCAAGGTCGGAGGGATAGATGTTGAAACCGCCCGAGATGATGAGGTCCTTCTTGCGGTCCATCAGGATCAGGAAGCCGTCCGCGTCGAACCGGCCGAGATCGCCGTGGCGGATGTAGCGGTTGCCCTCGGCATCGTGCCATTCCGCCTCGCGGGTGGCGGCATCGCGGCCGTGATAGCCGGTCATCATCGTCGGCGATCGGCCGACCACTTCGCCCGTCTCGCCCGGCGCCACTTCGCGCCCTTCCTCGTCGATCAGCCGGATCGCATGACCGGGCAGCGGCTGGCCTACCGTGTGCAGCTTGTCGGGATGCGCCGTGGCGTTGAGCCCGCAGGAGGCACCGCCCTCGGTCATGCCGTAATATTCGACCAGCAGGCCCGGCCAGCGCGCCAGCACGTCCGCCTTCAGCGCCGGGGCGAACGGCGCACTGGTGCTCGTCTTGAAGCGGAAGCTCGCGAGGTCGAACCGGTCGAAATCGGCGAGTGCCATGATCCGCTCATATTGCACCGGCACCAGCATCGTATGCGTCGCGCGATGCCGCTCGGCGAGTTCCAGATATCCGCGCGCATCGAACTTGCCCATCAGCACTGCCGTTCCGCCCCAGCCGAGCGTCGGCAGGAAGCTGACGAGCGTCGTGTTGGAATAGAGCGGCGTCGCCACCATCGTCACCGCATCGCCAAACCCGGCGGTGGCGTTGCGTGCGATATGCGCCCAGCGCATCGCGTGGCTCTGCACGATGCCCTTGGGCGTGCCGGTGGTGCCGGAGGAATAGATGATGTTGAACGGGTCGCCCGGGCGGATCGCGACCGCTTCGGGCGCCGCACCCGGCGGCGCCAGCCACTCGTCGAACGCCCGGCCGAACGTCACGACCCGGGCGGCTAGGTCCTGACCGGCCAGCGCTGCGGCATTGGCGGCATCGACGAAGACGATCGGCGCGCCGCAATCGGCGATCATCGCGGCGATGGCGGCGGCAGTCGCGGACGGCGCCAGCGGCGTCGCCACGCATCCCGCCCGCAGCGTGCCGAGGAACACCGCGGCATAAGCGCCGCTCGCCTGCGCGACGATCGCCACCGCGCGGCCGGGTGGCACGCCATCGCGCTGCAAGGCCGCCGCGACCCGATCCATCATCCCGTCGAGCCCCGCATAGTCGACCGTCGCCTGCTCATCCGCCAAGGCGATGCGGTCGCCGCGCTCACGAGCATGGGCGGCGATCAGGTCGGGAAGCGTCGCGAAGTCGGACGCGAGCATGTCGGCGGCGGTCTGCATGCGGCAAGGCTAGGCGAGCTTCCCGCCAAGCACCATACGCAATCTTCTAAATCAGGCAGTGCGGACCCGCAGCACGACGATGGCGGCGGCGATCAGGCCGAGCAGCCCGGCGATCACGAACGCCGCGCCCGGGAAGCCATGGTCGATCCCCCAGGCCAGTGCCTGGGTCAGCAGCAATGGCGCGATGATCGCCGACACGCTGCCCATCGAGCCGAGCCCGCCCTGCAACTGTCCCTGCCGCGTCGCATCGACCATCCGCGACATCAGGCCCTGCAACGCCGGCATGGCGAATCCGGAAAAGGCACTGGTGCAGAACAGCAGGTAAACCTGCCAACTCGCCGTCACGCCGGCGAAGGCGATGAACGAGAGCGCGCCGGCGAGCAGCCCGATCAGCAGCGCCCGCCGCTCGCCCAGCCGCGCGATCGCCCGCCCGGTCAGCCCGCCCTGCACGATGGTCGAGACGAGCCCGACGAAAGCGAGGCTCCAGCCGATCGCCTTGGCATCCCAGCCGAATCGCGCCGTCGCCCAGAAGCTCCAGGTCGCCGGATAGACCATGTGCGCCAATTGCCAGAGGAAGGTCACCAGCAGCAGCGGCGCGGCGTTGCCGGCATGGAACAGCGGCCGGAAGGCGCCGACGACATGCGCATCCCGCCACCGGAACGGGCGCCGGTGTTCATGCGCCAGCGTTTCCGGCATCGCCACCAGCATGATCGCGGCATTAGCCAGCGCCAGCACCGCCGCCGCCACGAAGGGCGCGCGCGGTCCCCATAAGGAAAAGAGGCCCCCCAGCGCCGGCCCGATGATGAAGCCCAGGCCGAACGCCGCGCCGATCAGCGCAAAGGTGCCGCCGCGCTTCGCGGGCGGGGTGACGTCGGCGATCACCGACCCCGCCGGGCCATAGACGGCGCCTGCGACGCCGGCCACGGCACGACCGAGGAACAGCCAGGCGACATTCGGCGCCAGCGCCATCACCGCATAATCCACGCCGAAGCTCAGCATGGAGGCGATCAGCACCGGCCGCCGTCCGAACCGGTCGGAGAGGCTGCCGAGCACCGGCCCGGCGACGAACTGCGCCGCGGCATAGACGACCAGCATCCACCCTGCGATCCGCGTCGCATGATCCAGATCCGTCTCGCCCAGGCTGCGCAGCAGCGCCGGGAAGACGGGTGCGACGATGCCGAAGCCGATCGTGTCGATCAGCACCGCCGCCAGCGCCATCGGCACAGCCCTGTGTTCGAACCCGTGTTCGAACCCGTGTTCGAAGCGCATCCTGTTCGTCCCCCCGGTACCGGCGCCTTGTGCCGCATCGTCGCGCACAAGCCAATGGCAGGCCTTTGCAGTCGCCCGCTTTCGTGGCATGGCTCCATCAACCATACCCGATCTTCAGATTCGGGATCGAGGAGATTGCCATGGCCGCCCCCGACTTCCGCGAAGAGGCCCGCAGCTGGCTGGCGGCGCACTTCCCGCCCGGCCTCGCGCACAAGGATGCCGGCCTGTCGGCGCTGGAAGGGCCGCACGAGCCCTCCGCCGACGAGGCCGCCTGGACGAAGGCGATGGGCGACAAGGGCTGGGGTGTCCCCACCTGGCCGCGCGACTATGGCGGCGGCGGCCTGACGCGGGCCGAAGCGCGCATCTTGCAGGAGGAGATGGCACGGATCGGCGCCTGGAACCCGATCGGCGGCATGGGCGTGATGATGTTCGGCCCGACGTTGCTCGAATATGGCACCGAGGCGCAGAAGCAGGAGCATATCCCCGCCATCGCGCGCGGCGAGGTGCGCTGGTGCCAGGGCTATTCCGAACCCGGCGCCGGCTCCGATCTCGCCGCGCTCCAGACCTTCGCCGAAGATCGCGACGACCATTATGTCGTCAACGGTCAGAAGACCTGGACCAGCGGCGGCCAATGGGCCGACAAATGCTTTGCGCTCGTCCGCACCAACAAGACGAAGAAGCACGAAGGCATCAGCTTCCTGCTCATCGACATGGACGCGCCCGGCGTCGAGGTGAAGCCGATCCGCCTGATCTCCGGCGCCTCGCCCTTCTGCGAAACCTTCTTCACCGACGTGAAAGTGCCCAAGGCGAACCTCGTCGGCCGCGAGGGCGAAGGCTGGACGATCGGCAAGCGCCTGCTCCAGCACGAACGCTCCAGCCTGTCGGGCGGCGGCGGCTCGGCCGGGCGCCTGCTGGCGGGCAAGCCGTTGAGCGAGGTCGCCAAGACCTATCGCGGCACCGATGCGGAGGGCCGGCTGGCGGATGCCGACCTGCGCATGCGCCTCGTCCGGCACGAGATGGATACGCGCGCTTTCATGCTGACGCTGCGCCGCGCGGCGCTGGAGGCGAAGTCCAACCAGGGGCCGTCCGCCGCCACTTCGATCATGAAGAACGTCGGCGCCCGTATCACCCAGGATCGCGCCGAATTGGGCGTCGAGATCATGGGCATGAATGGGCTCGGCTGGGAAGGCGAAGGCTTCACCGACGCCGAACTCGCCCAGACCCGCACCTGGCTGTGGGGCAAGGCGGTGTCGATCTACGGCGGCAGCTCGGAGATCCAGAACAACATCGTCGCCAAGCGCATCCTCGGCATGCTCGACCACCAGTAAACAGGATCCACAGACATGGCCGTGCTTACCGAAGAACAGACAATGCTGCGCGACATGGCGCGCGAATGGGCGGACAATGAATCGCCCGTCACCGCCTTTCGCCGCCTCCGCGATGCCGCTCCTGCCGGGGGCTACGATCCGGCCGCCTGGGCGGAGATCGGGCAGATGGGCTGGGGCGGCATCGTCGTGCTCGAGGAGCATGGCGGCTCGGCGCTCGGCTATCTATCGCTCGGCATGGTGGTGGAGCAGCTCGGCCGCAATCTCGCGGCGCACCCACTCGCCTCGACCGGTCCCGCCTCCAGCGCGATCGCGCTGGGTGAAAGCGAAGAGGCCAAGCGCGACTGGCTGCCGCGCATCGCCACCGGAGAGGTGGTCGCGACGCTGGCCGTCGACGAAGGCCCCGTGCACGGCGGCCCGATCGCCACCCGCGTCGAGGGCGGCCGCCTGTCCGGGGACAAGGCGTTCGTCGCGGAAGGCGACAGCGCCGCCGCCTTCGTGGTCGCCGCGCAGGACGGCCTCTACCTCGTCACCGGCGACGATGGCGTCACCCGCGCGCCACGCCGCATGACGGATGCCCGCAGCCATGCCGCCGTCCGGTTCGAGGGCGCGCCCGCGATCCGTCTCGGCGGTCCCGATCTCACCGCCCGGATGGTCGACCGCGCGACCGCGCTCGTCACCGCCGAGATGCTCGGCCTCGCCGAACAGGCCTTCGCGATCACCAACGATTACCTCAAGACGCGCGTGCAGTTCGGCCAGCCGCTCAGCACCTTCCAGGCGCTGCAACATCGCATGGCAAAGATGTTCACCGAACTCGAACTGATGCGGTCGGTGGTCGAGGGCGCGCTGGAGGCCATCGATGCCGGCCGCTCCGATGTCGACCAGGCGGTCAGCCTCGCCAAGGCGGTCGCCGGCGACACCGCGAAGCTGGTGACGCGCGAGATGATCCAGCTGCACGGCGGCATCGGCATGACCGACGAACACGACGCCGGCTTCTTCATGAAGCGCGCCGCAGTGCTGGAGGCTATGTGGGGCAACGCCGCCTACCACCGCGAACGCTTCGCCCGCCTCAACGGCTATTGAGGATCACGCGGGGGCGCCGCAGGCTGATCATCATCAACGAGTGACTGGGCGAGAGCAACGCCCAGAAACGCGACACCTCCGCGCCTCTGCGCCTCCGCGTGAACCAAATCCGCTCTCCCACCGGATGAGGCTTCTTTGTTCGCGCAAAGACGCGAAGGCGCGAAGAGAGCGCGCCTGACGCAGATGTCGGGATCATCTCATGATGAGAGGCAGCCTGCGGCGCCTCGGGCAATGACCCCTTCGCGTCTTCGCGTCTTTGCGTGAACTAAACCAAAGCCCGATCGTCGAACAAACCGAACAGCAGTGTCGAGGCGTACATCGCCACCGCCCGCTCGCGAGGCATGGCGGCGGCCCATTTGCGCATGTCGAACGCCGCATTCTGCAACGCCATCAGCGCCTGTGCCGCGACCAGCGCGTCGACCGCGCGGATCGATCCTTCGGCGATGCCGTCCATCATCGTGCCGGCGAAACGGCGCGCGATACGGTTCGACCGGTCGACCATCGCCGTCCGCACCACGCCCGGCAGGCCCGACAGCGCGGTGGTCCGCAGCAGCGGCGCGCGCTCGGCGAACTGCACGTCGAGCAATGTCGCGATCGTGCTCGACAGGCGCTGCCAGTGGCTGCCGCCCGCCGCGTCCGCCAGCCGCTGCGCATCGCTGATCGTATCGAAGCTGCGCCGGTAGCACGCGATGACCAGATCGTCCTTGGCGTCGAGATGGTGGTAGAAGCTGCCCTTGGTGACGTTCAGCTCCGCCGCGATCCGCTGTACCGACGCGCCGCGATAGCCGAGTTCGTTGATGAGCCGCGTCGCCGCCAGCAGAAAGGCGGCACGGCCCGGCTCCGTCTCTTCATGGCTGAGGTCGATCGGCCGGGGCGCCCAGCGCGCGTCCGGCCCGGCGACGCCATGTTCGAACACGTTCATCAGCCGCGCCTCGACCCGCGGATATTGATCGATCTCGTAACGGATCAGCCACGCCGGCAACCAGAAGGTGTTTTCGAGCAGCACGTGCGCTCGCGCGCCGAACAGGTCGGTTTCGCCGCGGTTGGCCGGCATGCCCCACAATCCACGCGTGCGCCGAAACACCTCGCGCCACCGATTCATCAATCGGGTACGGTTGGGCTCCTCGGTCGCGCGCAGGTCGGACAGCACCGCCATCGCCCGGTCCTCGCCGCGTTGCACGCGCGCCTGCCGCTCCATGTTGAGCGCCAGATACCGCCGCACCCGCAGCGGCGGCGTCGCTTCCCCCATCGCCTCGTCCAGCATGGCGAGCAGCTGGTCGAGCGTATGTTCGAACGCGGCGGCGGCCAGGTCCTCCTTGCGCTTGAAATAATAGGTGACGCTGGTCGTGTTCAGGCCTACGCGGCGGGCCACGTCGGCAAAGGTCATGCCCTTGGCGCTCTGCTCGTTGATCGCCTCTGCGGCGGCGGACAGGATCGCGTCGCGCTTCGCGCGGAAACGCTTCGTGCCCTGTTCTTCCGCGCCCTCGACCGCGCCGGCCGTCGCCCCCGTCTGCTCCATCGGACCGTTCTAGCCATCGCGCTTTCGAAGAAACAGTGTTTTTTGCGCTCACGCCAAATCAGGCGTGAAAATCCACCGCTCGGCCGCGCACAGCCACTTTACCGAATATCCGGTATGGCCTAGACCGCGAAGAAAGACGATCGGAGAGAGGCCCATGGACTTCACCTTGAGCGAGCGCGAGACCTATTTCCGCGATCGGGTGCGCAGCTTCATCGATAGCGAGATCCGCCCCCGCCAGGCCGAGCATGACGCGCAGGAGCATGAGGGCGAGCGGTGGAAGGTCATTCCGGTCATCGAGGAGTGCAAGGCCAAGGCGAAGACCGCCGGCCTGTGGAATTTCTTCATGCCGCCGCATTCCGGCATGCCGCCCGTCGACGACACGTTCGAGTTCGAAGGCACGCAGCTCACCAACCTCGAATATGCGCTCTGCGCCGAGGAGATGGGCAAGATCGGCTGGGCGTCGGAGGTGTTCAACTGCTCCGCGCCCGATACCGGCAACATGGAGGTGCTGCACCGCTACGGCACCCGCGAACACAAGGACCGCTGGCTGCGCCCGCTGATGGAGGGGGAGATCCGCTCCGCCTTCCTGATGACCGAGCCTGCCGTCGCCTCGTCGGATGCGACCAACATCGAGACCTCGATGGTCCGCGACGGCGATCACTACGTCATCAACGGCCGCAAGTGGTGGTCGTCGGGCGTCGGCGATCCGCGCTGCCAGGTCGCGATCGTGATGGGCAAGACCGATACCTCCGCCAAGCGTCACGCGCAGCAGAGCATGATCCTGATGCCGATGGACGCACCCGGCGTCACCATCGAGCGGATGCTGACCGTCTACGGCTACGACCATGCACCGCACGGCCATGGCGAGGTGGTGATGAAGGACGTGCGCGTGCCCGTGGAGAACGTGCTGCTCGGCGAAGGCCGCGGGTTCGAGATCGCGCAGGGTCGCCTGGGGCCGGGCCGCATCCACCATTGCATGCGCACCATCGGCGTCGCCGAAACGGGGATCGAGGCGATGGCCAAGCGGCTGCTCGGCCGCGTCGCCTTCGGCAAGCGCATCGCCGATCATTCGGTGTGGGAACAGCGCATCGCCCGCGCCCGCATCGATATCGAGATGACGCGGCTGCTCTGCCTCAAGGCCGCCGACATGATGGACAAGGCGGGCAACAAGTCGGCGCAGCTGGAGATCGCGATGATCAAGGTGCAGGCGCCCAACATGGCTCTGCAGATTCTCGACGATGCGATCCAGGCACATGGTGGCGGCGGCGTCAGCCAGGATTTCCACCTCGCCCATGCCTGGGCGGCGATGCGGACGCTGCGCTTCGCCGACGGCCCGGACGAGGTCCACAACCGCGCCATCGCGCGTGCCGAATTCGGCAAATACGGCGAATACGCCGCCGAACGTCCGGTGCGGTGAATGTGGCACACCCCGTCATCCCGGCGAACGCCGGGATCCATGGACCGGCTGAACTCCCGACAGCGCGCGCCATCGGCCGCATGAATCCATGGGTCCCGGCGTTCGCCGGGATGACGGACCAACAGACATGATCGAACGAAAAGGCACCCCATGAAAGCCGCCGTCCTCTTCGAACCCCGCCAGCCGCTGGAGATCGCGGACGTCGCGGTCGCCGATCCTGCGCCCCACGAGGTGCTGATCCGCACCGTCGCGGTCGGCGTCTGCCGCTCCGACCTTCATTTCGTCGACGGCATCTACCCGCATGCGCTGCCGACCATCCCCGGCCATGAGGCGGCGGGCGTGGTGGAGGCGGTCGGCAGCGAGGTGCGCACCGTCAAGGTCGGCGACCATGTCGTCACCTGCCTCAGCGCCTTCTGCGGCCAGTGCGAATTCTGCGTCACCGGCCGCATGTTCCTGTGCATCGACGCGGGCGTGCGCAGGCCCAAGGGCGCGCCCCCGCGGTTGACGCTGGATGGCCGACCGGTGGCGCAGATGCTCAACCTCTCTGCCTACGCCGAGATGATGCTGGTCCACGAACATGCCTGCGTCGCGATCGACCCCGAGATGCCGATGGACCGCGCCGCGCTGATCGGCTGTGCGGTGACGACCGGCGCAGGCGCGGTGTTCAACACCACCGATGTGACGCCGGGCGAGACGGTGTGCGTCGTCGGCTGTGGCGGTATCGGCCTCGCCGCGGTCAACGCCGCCAGGATCGCCGGCGCGGGCAAGATCATCGCGCTCGATCCCGTGGCGGAGAAGCGCGCCGTCGCCGAGAAGCTCGGCGCCACCCACACGATCGACGCGCTGTCGCCGACCGCGGCGGACGAGGTGGTGGAGATCACCCGCGGCGGCGTCCACCATGCGATCGAGGCGGTCGGCCGTCCGCAGAGCGCCGCCACCGCGGTCAAGGTGCTGCGCCGTGGCGGCACCGCGACGATCCTCGGCATGCTGCCGCCGACGGAGAGCGTCGGCCTGTCGGCGATCGACCTCCTTTCGGGCAAGCGGCTGCAAGGCGGGCTGATGGGCAGCAACCGCTTCCCCGTCGACATCCCGCGGCTGGTCGATTTCTACATGCGCGGGCAGCTCGACCTCGACACGATCATCGCCGAGCGCCTGCCGCTGGAACGGATCAACCACGCCTTCGACGAACTGCGCAAGGGCGATGCCACGCGCAGCGTGATTACCTTCGGGTGAGGGGTGCGATGACCCGTGCCACATCCTCCTCGTCAACCCGGACTCGTTCCGGGGTCCACCGGGCCGCAAGCGTAAGACTAGAGCCTCCAGTCCGACACCTCGCCGCAGAGTGGACCCCGCAACGAGTCCGGGGTGACGGAGGAGTGATGGCAACCCGTAGCACGTCCCAAGGGGCAGCCGCATGACCACACCCACAGGCACCATCCCCGTCACCGACAAGGACCGGCTCGACGAGGCGAACCTCACCCGCTGGATGGAGGCGAACGTCGCCGGCTTTACCGGCCCGCTCACCTACGCCAAATTCGCCGGCGGCCAATCCAACCCGACCTATCGCATCGACAGCCCGTCCGGCGCCTATGTCCTGCGCCGCAAGCCGTTCGGGCCGCTGCTCCCGTCGGCACATGCGGTCGATCGCGAATACCGGCTGATCGCCGGCCTGCACCCCACCGGCTTCCCGGTCGCCAGGCCCTATGGCCTGTGCACCGACGACGGGGTGATCGGCGCGATGTTCTACGTCATGGCGCTGGTCGACGGGCGCAACCTGTGGGACGGGACGCTTCCCGGCTACTCGCCCGATCAGCGCACCGGTCTCTACAACGCGATGGTTGATACGCTTGCCGACCTCCACAACACCGATCACGCCGCCGCCGGCCTCGGCGACTATGGCAAGCCCGGCAATTATTTCGCGCGCCAGGTCGAGCGCTGGACCCGGCAATATCGCGCCAGTGAAACCGAGCCCATGCCCGAGGTCGAGCGCCTGATCGACTTCCTGCCGCGCACCGTGCCCGAACAGACGCGCACATCGATCGTCCATGGCGACTATCGCATCGACAACATGATCTTCCACTCCACCGAACCGCGCGTCGTCGCGGTGCTCGATTGGGAATTGTCGACGTTGGGCGATCCGCTCGCCGACTTTTCCTATTTCCTGATGAGCTGGGTCACCGAACCCGAAGGGCGCTCGGGGGTGAAGGGACAGACCGGCACCGCCACGGGCATCCCGACGATCGAGGACATGGTGCAGCGCTATTGTGCCCGCACGGGGCGCGAAGGCGTGCCCGACCTCAACTGGTATTTCGCCTACAACCTCTTCCGCCTCACCGGCATCGTTCAGGGCATCAAGAAGCGGATCGTCGACGGCACCGCATCGAGCGCGCAGGCGGAACGTTCCGCGGCACAGGTGCATCGGCTTGCCGCGGCCAGCTGGCACTTCGCGCAACTCGCCGGGGCATAAAGATAGCTTTATCAATGAGATGCATCAGACAATTCAGTTGAAATATGAGCCGTCACCCCCTGCGTTCGTGTGACTTTCACTGACCTTTGAAAGGGCCTCCATGTCGCTCTTCGACCTTACCGGCAAAGTCGCCATCGTCACCGGCTCCAGCCGCGGCATCGGCCGGGCGAGCGCCATCGAGCTTGCCCGTGCCGGCGCCCGCGTCGTCATCTCCAGTCGCAAGCAGGACGCCTGCGACGCGGTCGCGGCCGAGATCGATGCCGAGTTCGGTGACGGAAGGGCGATCGCCGTCGCCGCCAGCATCTCGTCTAAGGACGCGTTGCAGGCGCTGGTCGATGCCACCCGCGCCGCCTGGGGCCGCATCGACGTGCTGGTCTGCAACGCCGCCTCCAATCCTTATTACGGCCCGCTGGCGGGGATCGCCGACGATCAGTTCCGCAAGATCCTCGATAACAACATCCTCTCCAATCACTGGCTGATCCAGATGGTGGCGCCGGAGATGCGGGCGCGGCGCGAAGGCTCGATCGTCATCGTCTCGTCGATCGGCGGCCTGCGTGGATCGGACGTGATCGGCGCCTATAACGTTTCCAAGGCGGCGGACTTCCAGCTCGCCCGCAACTATGCGGTCGAATACGGGCCGGACAACGTCCGGGTGAACTGCGTGGCCCCCGGCCTCATCAAGACGGACTTCGCCCGCGCCCTGTGGGACACGCCGGAGGCGGAGGAGCGATCCAGCCGCCACACCCCGCTGCGCCGGCTGGGCGATCCGATCGATATCGCCGGCACGATCGTCTATCTCGCCGCCGACGCCAGCCGCTACATGACGGGGCAGGGGATCGTCGTCGATGGCGGGGTGACGATCTGATGGCGCGCTTCACCGGCAAATCGGTCATCGTCACCGGCGCAGGTAGCGGCATCGGCCGGGCCGCCGCGCGCCTCTTCGCGGCAGAGGGCGCCAGCGTCGTCGCCGCCGACCTGACGGAAGGCGCCGATGAAACCGCCGCCTTGATCGCGGAGGCCGGCGGCACGGCGGCGGCGATCCGCATCGATGCCGGATCGGAAGCGGACGTCGCCCGCGCGGTGGCGCTCGCCTGCGAGCGGTACGGCGGCCTCGACGTGATGTTCGCCAATGCCGGCATCTCGGGCGGCATGGCCAATATCTTCGACACCGACGTGGCGCTCATCACCGAGGTGTTGCGCGTCAACCTGATCGGCCCGTTCCTCGCCATCAAGCACGCCGCGCCGCGGATCGCAGAGCGAGGTGGCGGCGCCATCGTGCTCACCGCCAGCGTCGCCGGCATCCGCTCCGGCGCAGGATCGCCGGCCTATTCCGCGTCCAAGGCGGGGGTCATCAACCTCGCCGCCGTCGCCGCGCAGCAGCTGTCGGGCAGCAACGTCCGGGTTAACGCGCTGTGCCCCGGCCTCACCGAGACGGGCATGACCAAGCCCGTGTTCGACTACGCCCGCGACGCCGACAAGCTCGACCGCATCGGCCGCCTCAATCCCCTGCGGCGGGGCGCGCAGGCGGAGGAGCTCGCCAGGGCCGCCCTCTTCCTCGCCTCCGACGATGCGAGCTACGTCAACGGTCAGGCGCTCGCCGTCGACGGCGGCCTGTCGTCGAGCCACCCGGTGACCCGGCAGGATTACGGCAAGACGGCGGTCTAGGACCAATCGACCTTCAACCCTCCCCCTGGCGGGGGAGGATTGAAGAGGATCCCTCATCTTGGATGTCGATTAGCTTTAGGGTTGAGGCTGCCGTGAGTGCCGAGCCCCGTCGCCGGGCTCAGCCCTTCGGCGCCCGCCGCCGGATCAGCCCCTCCTGCGCGACGCTTGCCACCAGCCGCCCGTCGCTCGCGAAGATGCTGCCCCGGTTCATGCCCCGCGCATGCCCCGCCCACGGGCTGTCGGTGGTGTAGAGCAGCCATTCGTCCGCGCGGAACGGCTCGTGGATCCACAGCGCATGGTCGAGGCTCGCCGTCTGCATCTCCGGCATCAGCCAGTTGACGCCATGCGGCATCATCGATGTCGCGAGCAGCGCCATGTCGCTGGCATAGGCGAGCGCCGCCCGGTGCAGCGCCGGATCGTCGCCGATCGGCGCCGCCACGCGAAACCAGGCGGCGTTGTTGGGCTCGCGCTTCTCAGGCGCGAACCAGCTGCGCGGGTAGAGCGGCCGCATCTCGATCGCATTCTGGCGCCGCGTGAAGAAGTTGCGGAACTTCTCCGGCACCTGATGCGCGATAGCCTGGCGCAGCTCGCGCTCGGACTTCAGCGTGTCGGGCGGCGGCACCTCGGGCATCGCATCCTGATGGTGCAGGCCGTCCTCCGGCGTCTGGAAGGACGCCGTCATGGTCAGGATCGGCTGCCCCTGCTGCGAGGCGACGACCCGGCGGGTGGCGAAGCTCCTGCCGTCAAAGTCGCGCGTCACCTGATAGACGATCGGGAAGTTCTCGTCCCCCGGCCGCATGAAATAGGCGTGTAGCGAATGCGCTTGCCTGCCCTCGACCGAGCGCTGCGCCGCCTGCAGCGCCTGGGCGATCACCTGCCCCCCGAACACGCGCCCGCGCCCGCCGGGCTGGCGCGAGCCGCGGTAGAGGTCGGTATCCAGTTCCTCGACGTCGAGCAGCGTGACCAGCATCGCCGCCAGCTCGGCATCGGTGAGGGGGACGTACTCCGCCATCAATAGCCCGCCACCCGCGCCAGCCGGTCGGCATGGAAGCCGATATCGCCGAACATCTCGGCAAGGACGCGCGCGCGCTTCATGAAGAACCCGATGTCATATTCGTCGGTCATACCGATGCCGCCGTGCATCTGCACGCCCTCCTGCACCGCCAGCGTCGTCGCCATGCCGGTCATCGCCTTGGCCACCGACACCGCATCGTCGGCGCCGTCCGCACCGGCATCCAGCAGCTGCTGCGCCTTCAGCACCGCGGCACGCGCGACCTCCATCTCGCTATACAGGTGCGCGGCGCGGTGCTGGAGCGCCTGAAAGCTGCCGATCGGCACGCCGAACTGCTTGCGTTCCTTGAGGTAGCCGACCGTCATGTCCATCGCACCGCCGCCCACGCCGAGCAGCTCCGCCGCCGCACCGGTACGGCCTGCGCGCAGCAGCCGGCCGAGGGGATCGCGGCCATGGTCGACCTCGCCGATGACGGCGTCGGCATCCACCTCGACGCCATCGAACTCCAGACGCGCGGCAAGGCTCGCATCGGCGAGCCGCTCCGGAGCGGCGGCCAACCCGGCGGCATCCTTCGGCACCGCGAACAGCGTCACGCCCTCGGCATCGTCCGCGGATCCGGCGGTGCGCGCGGCGACGATAAGCAGGTCGGCGACATGGCCGTGCGTCACGAAGCGCTTGGCGCCGGTCAGGCGGAAGCCGTTGCCAGATCGTACCGCGGTCATGCCGACGGCATCACGATGCTTGGCGCCCTCGTCGATCGCCAGCGCCGCCACCGTCTCGCCGGCGACGATGCCCGGAAACCAGCGCGCCGCCTGCGCGCTGCCCTTCAGCGCTTCGACCGCGGCCACGGCGGTGGCGAGGAACGGGGAGGGGGCGAGATTGCGTCCGATCTCCTCCAGCACCACCCCCGCCTCGACATGGCCGAGGCCGAGGCCACCCTGATTCTCCGGCACCAGCACGCCGTTGAGGCCCATCTCGGCGAACTGCTTCCACAGGTCGCGCGAAAAGCCGGTCGGGTCGTTCGCGTCGCGCAGGCCGCGCAGGTGCGCCACGGGCGCATGTTCGGCGACGAAGTCCTTCGCCGTGTCGCGCAGCATCGTCTGTTCGTCATTGAGGTACAGGGGCATGTCTATACTCCGTCACCCCGGCGCAGGCTGGGGTCTTGCGCCGCGGGGGCGTGCCGTGTGGAAGAAGACCCCGGCTTTCGCCGGGGTGACGATGGGGTCACGCTCCCGGCAGCTCTAGGATGCGCTTGGCGATGATGTTAAGCTGGATCTCGCTCGTCCCGCCCTCGATCGAATTGGCCTTGGTGCGCAGCCACGCCCGCGGCGCAGCGCCCGTGTTGGACCGCTCGCTCTCCCATTCCAGCGCGTCCGAACCGCCCGCCGCCATCATCAGCTCGTGGCGATCCTTGTTCAGCTCGGTGCCGACATATTTCATCATGCTCGGCTGCGCCGGATGGGCGCGGCCCGCCTTCAATTCGTCGATGAACCGCTCGCTCATCGCCGCGAACGCCTTCGCCCGCACCTCGAACAGCGCGATCTGGCTGCGCAGCACCGGGTCGGCGAGGCGGCCGTCATGGTCCAGCCCGATCGTCGCGATCGCGCCCTCGATCAGCGGATTGCGCCCGCCCGCGGCGAGTCCCATGCCGGAGATCATCTCCCGCTCGTGACCGAGCAGATATTTGGCGACGTCCCAGCCCTTGTTTTCGTCGTGAATGCGGTTCGCCTTGGGCACCTTCACATCGTCCATGAAGGTTTCGCAGAACGGCGAATAGCCGCTGATGAGCAGGATCGGCTTGGTCGAGACGCCGGGTGACTCCATGTCGAACAGCACGAAGCTGATGCCGCCCTGCTTGGAGGCCTTGCTGGTGCGGACGAGGCAGAAGATCCAGTCCGCCTTGTCGGCATAGCTGGTCCACACCTTCTGCCCGTTGACGATATAGTGATCGCCCGCATCCTCGGCGCTGGCGGCAAGGCCGGCGAGGTCGGACCCGGCATTGGGTTCGGAATAACCCTGGCACCAGCGGATCTCGCCACGCGCGATCCGGGGCAGATGCTCCAGCTTCTGCTCCTCCGTGCCGTATTTCAGCAGCGCCGGCCCGAGCATCGAGATGCCGAAGCTGTTGAGCGGATTGCGCGCGCGGATCGCCGCCATCTCCTCGCGCAGCACCTTGGTCTCCGCCGGCGACAGGCCGCCGCCGCCATAGGCCGTCGGCCAGTCGGGCACGGTCCAGCCGCGCGTCGCCATCGCGTCCAGCCAGCGCGCCTGTGCCGGATTGGCCGCCCGATCGTAATGCCGCCCGCCCCAGCAGACGTCGGCGTCGGATCGCACCGGCTCGCGCATTTCGGGCGGGCAATTCTCCGCCAGCCACACGCGGGTGTCGCTGCGGAAGGTATCGAGGTCGGTCATGCTACTCTCCCTCCGTTCGTGCTGAGCTTGTCGAAGCACATGAGACTCACCTGCCCTTCGACAGGCTCAGGGCGAACAATATGCTATTTGATGCTGCCGCTCTTCAGGCTCTTGGCGACGGCGAAGCCATGCTTCTCCAGCCCCGCGACGACCTTGTCGTAGCCTTCGCTCTTCGCCCAGAACATCGGGCCGCCGCGATAGACCGGCCAGCCGTAGCCGTAGATCCACACCACATCGACATCGGACGCGCGCTGCGCCTTGCCCTCCTCCAGGATCAGCGCACCTTCGTTGACCATCGGGTAGAGCGTGCGTTCGACGATCTCCTCGTCGGTGACCTCATGCTGCGGCGTGCCGGTCTTCTCGCGCCATTCGGCGATGATCTCGGCGACCCGCGGGGAGGGCGTCGGATTGCGCTTCTCGTCATAGTCGTAGAAGCCCGCCTGCCGCTTCTGCCCCCAGCGCCCTTCGGCAGCGAGCGCGTCGCGGACGTTCTCGATGCGGTTGGGGTCGCGGTGCCAGCCGATGTCGACGCCGGCGAGGTCGGCCATCTGGAACGGCCCCATCGGCATGCCGAAGGCGACGTGGACGCGATCGATCTGTTCCGGCGTCGCGCCTTCCAGCAGCAGCTTGTTCGCCTCCACCTGGCGCGGCATCAGCATGCGGTTGCCGATGAAGCCATAGGTGACGCCGGCGACCACCGCGACCTTCTTGATCCTTTTCGCGAGTGCCATGACGGTGGCGAGCACGTCGGGCGCCGTCTTGGCGCCGCGCACCACCTCCAGCAGCTTCATGACGTTGGCGGGCGAGAAGAAGTGCATGCCCAGCACGTCTTCGGGCCGCTTGGTGCAGGCGGCGATCTCATCGATATCGAGGTAGGACGTGTTGGAGGCGAGGATCGCCCCCGCCTTGGCGATGCCGTCGAGACGGGAGAAGATTTCCTTCTTCACCTCCATCGTCTCATACACCGCCTCGATCACCAGGTCGCAGTCGGCCAGGTCGTCAAAGTTGAGCGTCGGGGTCAGCGCACCCATCGCCGCGTCGACCTGCTCGGGCTTCATCCGCCCCTTGGCCGCGGTCGCCTCGTAATTCTTGCGGATCACGCCGGTGCCGCGATCAAGCGCCTCCTGCGCCATCTCGACGATCGTCACCGGGATGCCCGCCGACAGGAAGTTCATCGCAATGCCGCCGCCCATCGTACCGGCGCCGATCACGCCGACGCGCCTGATCGGGCGGAGCGGCGTGTCGGCCGGCACGTCGTCGATCTTGGCGGCCTGCCGCTCGGCGAAGAAGATGTGGCGCTGCGCGGCGGACTGCGTCCCCATCATCAGCTTCATGAACTCCTGCCGCTCGAAGGCGATGCCTTGGTTGAACGGCACCTCGGTCGCCTTGACGACGCAGGCGATGTTGGCGGCCGGTGCCTCGAACCCGCGGAAACGGCGACCGTTCGCCTTTTGGAAGGCCTCGACCGCCTGCGGGTCGGCCTTGGCCTCCTTCTCCGAGGCGCGCGGGATCGGCCGCTTCGCCTTCACCTCGCCGGCAAAGGCGATGGCATCCGCCGCCAGGCTGTCTTCGCCGACGATCTTGTCGATCAGGCCGGCCTCCTGCGCCTTCTTGGCGGAGATCGGATCGCCCTTGGCGGTCAGCTCGAGCGCCAGCGCGACGCCGGCGATGCGCGGCAGCCGCTGCGTGCCGCCCGCGCCGGGCAGCAGGCCGAGCTTCACCTCGGGCGTGCCGAGCTTCGCCGAGGGGACCGCCACCCGGTAGTGGCAGCCCAGTGCCACCTCGCAGCCGCCGCCCAGCGCCGTGCCGTGGATCGCCGCGACGACGGGCTTGGTCGAGGCTTCGATCATGTCGACGACGGTCGGCAGCCCGGGCTCCTGCATGGCTTTGCCAAATTCGGTGATGTCGGCGCCGGCGAAGAAGGTGCGGCCGTCGCAGCGGATCACCATCGCCGCGATCGAATCGTCCGCGACGCCCTCGGCCACCGCGGCGGCGAGCCCTTGCCGCACCGCCGCGCCGAGCGCGTTGACCGGCGGATTGTCGGAAATGATGACGAGCACGTCGCCATGGCGTTCGGTACGGATCGGCGAAGTCATCGGAATATTCTCCAAAATCGTCAGCCCGGCGAAGGCTGGGGTCTCATGCGGCAAAGACCCCGGCCTTCGCCGGGGCGACGGTAAGATTCTCAGTCCAGCGCGGCGTAGATCATCGTCTTCAACTCGCGGCGGATCGGATAAAGGCCGGACGGGCTCAGCTGCGTCATGAATACCATGTGCAGCCGCTCGACCGGATCGATGAAGAACGCGGTGGAGAACATCCCGCCCCAATAATATTCGCCCTTCGACCCCGGCATCATCGTCTTCGCCACGTCCTGCGTAACCGCAAAGCCGAGGCCGAAGCCGGTGCCGGCATTCTGCGTCTCGCTGAACAGCGAGCGCGACAGGCTGGACAGGTCGGCGCCACCGGGCAGGTGGTTCATCGTCATCAGTTCGAGCGTCTTGCGGCCGACGAGGCGCGCGCCGTCCAGCGTGCCGCCATTCTCGCACATCCGGCAGAAGCGGTGATAGTCGAGCGCGGTCGAGACGAGCCCGCCGCCGCCCGACAGCAGCTTGGGTCGCCGGCTCCAGGCGCTCGCCGCGCCCGCGTCGTAGATCACGCGCCCCTTGCCCTCGATCAGCGCATAGCAGTCGGTCAGCCGCTCGATCTTGTCCTCGGGCACCTGGAAGAAGGTGTCGTGCATTCCCAGCGGGGAGAAGATCCGCTCGTGGAAGAAGACATCGAGCGTCTGCCCCGACACCCGCTCCACCACCGCGCCGAGCACATCGGTGGCGACCGAGTAGTTCCAGCCCTCACCGGGCGAGAATTCCAGCGGCAGCGTGCCGAGCGCGGCGACGAAGCCGTCGAGGTCGAGGTTGCCGTGCCAGCTCTCCATCTTCGATTCGCGATAGGCGGCATCGACGTTGGACCGGTTCTGGAAGCCATAGGTGAGGCCCGACGTATGCCGCAGCAGGTCGAGCATCCGCATCGGCTCGTTGGTCGGCCGCGTGACGAACGGCACGCCGCCGCCGCCGCCGTTGTAGACGCCCAGCCCCTTGAACTCGGGCAGCACGTGGTGGACCGGCGTGTCCACCGCGACGCGCCCTTCCTCCACCAGCATCATGAAGGCGAGGCTGGTGATCGGCTTGGTCATCGAAGCGATGCGGAACAGCGATCCCTCGTCGACGCTGGCGCCATTCTCCCGCGCCGCACCCTGGTGCGAGAAATGAACGATCTCCCCATCGCGCGCGATCAGCAGCTGCGCGTTGGGCAGCAGCCCCGTGTCGAGGTAGCGCGCCTTCAGAAAGGCATCGACCGCGGCCAGGCGCCGGCCGTCGAAACCCTGGCTCCGCGCATCCATGTCGCTCATCCTCTGCCATACCCCAGCTTCTAACTTATCCGTTCTATTGCCTTGAGCGGAGCGGGAATCAACTATAACCTTTCATCGAAACGCGAAGAATCGTGGTTGCCGTACGACGGCCCGAGAGAGGACAAGGAAATGGCAAGCCAGCCGATCGTAGACCTGCCGCCGTCCTGGCCGGCGATGTCGCTCGACGAGGTACACCGGCTGCTGACCGCACCCGGCGCCAAGTTCGAGATGGCAGAGGCGGTGATCGACGGCGTGCCGACGCGCGTCTGGAAGAACGCGCCGGCGACGATGCGTTTTCTGCTGGAGGCGAGCCGCGCGCACGGCGAGCGGCTGTTCGTCATCCATGAGGACGAGCGCGTTTCCTACGAGGCGCATTACCGCGCCGCCGCCGGACTCGCCGCGCACCTCGTCACGCTGGGGGTGGGGCAGGGGGATCGCGTCGCGCTGGCCATGCGCAACCTGCCCGAATGGCCCGTCGCCTTCTTCGCCGCGGTGGCGATCGGCGCGATCATGGTGCCGCTCAACGCGTGGTGGACCGGAGCGGAGCTGGAATACGGCCTACGCGACTCGGGGGCGCGGGTGCTGATCGTCGATGGCGAACGCCACGCGCGCTTGGCGGAAAGCTATGCCGGGCTGCCGGCGCTGGAGGCGGTGATCGTCGCACGCGCCACCACCCCGCTCGCCGAGGGTATCGCCCGGCTGGAGGACGTGATCGGCACGCCGCACGATTGGCCGACGCTGCCAGACATCGCGCTTCCCGCGGCGGAAGTGGCGCCCGACGACGCGGCGACGATCTTCTACACCAGCGGCACCACCGGCGCGCCGAAGGGGGCGCTGGGCAGTCACCGCAACTTCATGACCAACATCCTGTCGAGCGGCTATACCGCGGCGCGCGCCTATCTGCGCCGTGGCGAGATGCCGCCGGAGCCGACCCCGCGCGTATCGCTGACCGTGATCCCGATGTTCCACGTCACCGCCTGTTCGGCGGGGATGATGGGTTCGATCGCCAGCGGATCGACGATGGTCTTCATGCGCAAATGGGACGCGACCCGCGCGCTCGAGGTGATCGAGCGCGAGCGCGTCAACATGACCGGCGGCGTGCCGACGATCGCCTGGCAGCTGCTCGAACATCCCGATCGGGCGCGCTACGACCTCTCCTCGCTCGACACGATCGCCTATGGCGGCGCGCCCTCGGCACCCGAACTGGTGCGGCGCATCCACCAGGAATTCGGCGCCTTGCCCGGCAACGGCTGGGGGATGACCGAAACCACGGCAACCGTGACGCAGCACGGCGGCGAGGATTATCTTAACCGCCCCGACAGCGCCGGTGCGCCGGTCGGCGTCGCCGATATCGAGATTCGCGGGGAAGACGGCGTCACCGTGCTGCCGCGCGGCTCCATCGGCGAACTCTGGGCGCGCGGACCGATGGTGGTGAAGGGCTATTGGAACAAGCCGGAGGCGAGCGCGGCGACCTTCGTCGGCGGCTGGGTGCGCACCGGCGACCTTGCCCGGATCGACGATGAGGGGTTCCTGTTCATCGCTGATCGCGCCAAGGACATCGTCATTCGCGGCGGCGAGAACATCTATTCAATCGAGGTCGAGAACGTCCTCTACGCGCACCCCTCGGTCACCGACGCGGCATTGGTCGGCCTGCCGCACCGGACGCTGGGCGAAGAACCGGCCGCCGTCGTCCACCTCTGTCCGGGTTGCGAGGCGAGCGAGGCGGAATTGCAAGCGTTCGTCCGCGAACGGCTCGCCGGCTTCAAGGTGCCGGTGGCGATCCGTTTCCTGCCCGAGCCCCTGCCGCGCAACGCCAACGGCAAGATCCTGAAGGGCGAGTTGAAGGCGCTGTTCGCCGATCGCGAGGCGGTCGCCGCCTGACTCCGGAGGCACCGACACGCAGCAATACTTCGCAAGAAGCAGGATGGCGGCGCACGAAAATGCGCTAGAGCATGGTCATGGCCGATGATCCTGCTCCCGCTGTGTCCCCCGCATCGATCACGCCGGAGGAGCAGGTCGCGCTCGGCGCACCCCTGCTGCCGGGCAGCCGCACGGAGATCGGTCGCATCGCCCAGCGGCGCGACCGGCTGCTCGCCGCACTGACGCTGATCGCCGGCATCGGCCTGGTCCTCGGCACGCCCTTCGCCCTGAAATCCGGGGCGGAATTCTTCATGCCGCTCACCGCCGCGCTGGTTATCGCCATCGCGCTGGTGCCGGTGCTGGAATGGCTGGAGCGACGGCGCCTTCCCTCGGCGCTGGCGGCATTGCTGTGCGTTCTCGTCTTCCTCATCATCGCCAACATCGCCATCGCCGCGATCGTGGTGCCGGCGACCGATTTCTTCCAGCTCCTGCCCAGCCGGATCAGCCGCATCCAGCACAACCTCTCACCGCTGCTGGACCTGTATTCGACCCTGGAAAAATCGGTGAACAAGCTGTTCCGGCAGATCGCTTCGACGCCGGTGCGCCAGGCGCAGACCGCGGCGGTCGCGCCGCCCAGCTCGATCCTCGAACTCGCCGCGACCTCGGCACCGACGGTGATCGTGCAGTTCTTCTTCGGTATCCTCATCGTCTTCTTCTTCCTCTCCGGCTGGACAGGCATGCGCAAGAAGACGATCACCCAGCGCTCGAGCTTCGACGGCGCGATGGCGACCGCGCGGGTGATCCAGGACGTCGTTGACGACGTGTCGGCTTATCTCGGCACCATCACGATCATCAACCTGACGCTGGGCGCGGTGGTGGCGGGGACGCTCTGGTTCATCGGCATGCCTTCCCCTCTAATGTGGGGCGGCATCGTCGCGCTGCTCAACTACATCCCCTATTTCGGGCCGATCATCGCCGCCTTCCTGCTGGCGATCGGCGGCATGATGACCTTTACCGACATCTGGGTGGCGATGCTGCCGCCGGCGGTGATGATCGGCTGCCACCTGGTCGAAGCCAATGCGATCACGCCGCTGATCGTCGGCCATCGGCTGACGATCAATCCGCTGATGATCCTCGTCTCGATCAGCTTCTGGGGCTGGGTGTGGGGCACGGCGGGCGCGCTGCTGGCGGTGCCGCTGCTCATCATCATCCAGACCGTGCTGGGCGCCGCGGGCAAGCCGGACATCGCCGGATTCCTGTTCGAACACGGCACGTTGGTGCAGCAGGAGCGGGCACGGCGCAAGCGAAGCGAAGAAGACGGCGATTAGGCCGTTGACACCCCCCGGTGGCTGGCCTAGTGGGCGCGCCTCGACGCTTTCAGCGGGTGTAGCTCAGTTGGTTAGAGCGCCGGCCTGTCACGCCGGAGGTCGCGGGTTCGAGCCCCGTCACTCGCGCCATTCCCCGTCAGGGGCGTGGGAAAGATCATCTCGAAACATGCGGGACCAGCGGGTCCGCCGACCGGGCGGGCAGCGCATCACGCGGGTGTAGCTCAGTTGGTTAGAGCGCCGGCCTGTCACGCCGGAGGTCGCGGGTTCGAGCCCCGTCACTCGCGCCACCGCGCAGCGGAGGAAAATCGCGTAGCGATTTTCCCGCAAGCGCGGCCGGCGGGGCCATGCCCCGTCCGACGACGCGGCTTTGCCGCGGCGCTGATCGCCAGCCGGTCAGCCCTTGCTCCAATCCCGATCAGCGGCGGCCACATCCTCGCCTTACCGCCACCGCCCCGTCTCCATCCACAGCAACAGCGGCTTCAGCGGTGCGATCCACACGATCCCTGCGATCAGGTAGAACGGCGCCTGCACCCACCACGGCCACGTCCCGACGAACGTCGACGCGCTGACGATCGCCATGCACCAGACGGTGATGAGCGTCAGGATGATGAGCATGCCGGCAGGCTTGCGCCAGGATGGCGTCATGGAACGATCCACTCCGATTCGGTAGCGATGGCGTGCAGCGGCACATCCCACGGATCGGGCTGTAACGCATCCACCTGCTGCACCGACCAGGCGATGCCGATCCGCCAGGCATCGGGATGCGCGGCGAAGGCGCGATCGTAATGCCCGGCCCCCTGGCCCAGCCGGTTGCCGGCACGATCGAAGCCGAGCAGTGGCGTCAGGATGACGTTCGGCCGCACTTCCGGCGCATCGGCCGGCGGCTGGCGCAGGTTGAACGGGCCGGTTTCCAGGGCACCGTCGGCCCGGAGGAATCGCAACGGTGCGGCACGGCTGACGACGTGAGGGAGGGCGATGGTGCAGCCGACCCGCCGCGCCGCCGCCTCGAACGGCGCCGGATCGGCCTCGCTGCCGAGCGGCACATAGCTTGCGACGACGATGCCCGGCGCCAGTCGCGCCGCGAAAGCGGCCGGCACGCCGACCGCACCGCTGCGGGCAAAGCTGTCACGGGCAGCCCGCAGGTGGGCACGAAGGACGAGCTTGTCGGTCATCGCTCCGCGTCGCGAGAGGGAAGGGGGCGGGTGGCGGGACCGCCGTGGCCGTGTGCCGAAATATCCACCGACGCCTAGTACGTCAGGTGGGGACCATGTACGTCAGGCCAGGGCCTGGGCAGGGACAGTCCCCGTGGATGATGAATAGCCTCAGGGATAAGTTAAGGCTCGTACCGGGCAGAACCCGCCGCCGACCGATTTAGGGTGCGGCGCGCGCGGTGGCAATGGGCAGATGCGCTGAATGACCGCGCATCGGCAGGTTTCACGCCGCGCCCGAGTCGCGCTCCAGCGCGTCGGCCAACGCCTCCAGCCGGTCCGCGATCCGCGCGAGCGCCGGTTCGCTCACCGCGGCGCCCTGCGGCGGCCGCTGGCGGATCTCGTCGAGATCGTCGGCCAGCATCAGCGCGACGAACAGCATGGCGCGCTCGCCCGGCACGTTGGCGGCGGCCCGCAGCGCCGCGGGCCAGCGTTCGGCCAGCATCCGGCCAAGCTGTTGCAGTCGCGCCTCTTCGCCGTCGCGGCAGGCGACGGTGAACGGACGGTCGCCGATCTGGAGCGTGACATTGGCCATCAGGCGGCCGAGCCGCGTGCGATGACCTCGTCCAGCGCGCTCACCGCCTCGGCCATCCGCGCCTTCAGCGCCGCATGGCGCCGGGCAAGCGCATCGCCGGCCTTGGCGCGGGCGTCGATGGCGGTTTCGATGCGGGCGATGGCGGCGTCGATACGGTCGACGGCGGTGGGCAGGTCGGGCATGTCAGCGACGTAGGCCCGCTGCCCGCGCCGGGCAATATGTCAATCTCCGCCACGGCAACGGACTGGCGCGTGCCGAGCGCGGTTGACAGGAGGGGCCGCCCCCCCGCAAAGGCGTGCCCGCCCGGCGCGGCCCCCACGGCCATCCACGATCGTCGCGCACGCATTCTGACGCGGAGGAGAGCCCCTATGACGGTGAAGGTTGCGATCAACGGCTTTGGACGCATCGGCCGCCTGGTGGCGCGCGCGATCATCGAGCGCAATTCGGCCGACCTGGAGCTGGTCGCGATCAACGACCTCGCCGATGCCAAGTCCAATGCCTGGCTGTTCAGCCGCGACAGCGTCCACGGCAAATATCCCGGCACCGTGACCGCGGAGGGCAACGACCTCGTCATCGACGGCAAGCGCATCCGCGTCACCGCCGAGCGCGATCCCGCCAACCTGCCGCACAAGGATTTGGGCGTCGACCTGGTGCTCGAATGCACCGGCTTCTTCACCGACAAGGCCTCCTGCCAGAAGCATCTCGATGCCGGCGCCAGGAAGGTGCTGATCTCGGCGCCGGGCAAGGGTGTCGATCTCACCGTCGTCTACGGCGTCAACCACGACAAGCTGACCGCGGACCACACCATCGTCTCCAACGCCTCGTGCACCACTAACTGCTTGGCGCCGGTCGCCAAGGTGCTGAACGATGCGATCGGCATCGAACGCGGGCTGATGACCACCGTCCACGCCTATACCAACGACCAGAAGATCCTCGACCAGATCCACCCGGATCTGCGCCGTGCCCGTGCCGCCGCCATGTCGATGATCCCGACCACCACCGGCGCCGCGCGTGCCGTGGGCGAGGTGCTGCCCGAACTGAAGGGCAAGCTCGACGGTTCGGCGATCCGCGTGCCGGTGCCCGACGTCAGCCTCGTCGATCTCACCTTCACCCCCGCTCGCGACACCAGCAAGGACGAGGTCAATGCGATCCTCAAGGCCGCGGCAGAGGATGGTCCGCTAAAGGGCGTGCTGGTCTATTCGGACGAGCCGCTCGTCTCGATCGACCTGATGCACTCGCCGCAATCCTCGACCGTCGACAGCCTCGAAACCGCGGTGATCGACGGCAAACTGGTGCGTGTCGTCAGCTGGTACGACAATGAATGGGGCTTCTCCAACCGCATGGTCGACACCGCGACCGCCATGGCGAAGTTCCTTTAAGGGATGGGCGTGCTGGTCGGCATTGCCCGGCACGCCTTTCCGAAGGCGCCGATGGAGGTCGTCGACGCGGTCGAGGTGACCGTCGACGGCGGCCTGCAGGGTGACTTTCGCGGCGCGGTGAAGCCGGGCGGCCGTGGCAAGCGCCAGGTGACGATGATGGAGCGGCGCGACTGGGATGCGGCGATGGCGGAACTCGGCCACGCGATCCCGTGGCAGGAACGCCGCGTCAACCTGCTGCTCGATGGCGTCGACATCCCGCAGGTGCCGGGCACCCGCGTGCGGATCGGTTCGGTCGAGCTGGAGATCACCGTGGAATGCGATCCGTGCAGCCGCATGGAAACGATCGCGGCTGGACTGAAGGCGGCGTTGACCCCCGATTGGCGCGGCGGCGCCTGTTCGCGGGTGAAGGTGCCCGGCCGTATCGCGATCGGCGACCCGGTGACGGTGATCGACCCTCAATGAAGGAAGATGATGTGACCAAGGCCTTCAAGACGCTGGACGACCTGGGTGAGATCACCGGCAAGCGCGTGCTGGTGCGCGAGGACCTCAACGTCCCCATGGCCGACGGCGCGGTCGCCGACGACACCCGCCTGCGTGCGACCCTGCCGACCGTCACCGAACTCGCCGATCGCGGTGCCATCGTGCTGATCCTCGCGCATTTCGGGCGGCCCAAGGGCATGCCGAACCCCGACATGTCGCTCGCCATGCTGGCCCGGCCTTATGGTCATGTGCTCGGCCGCGAGGTGCGCTTCATCGATTGGGATGGCGCCGAGGACGCGGTCGCCACGCTTCGACCGGGCGACATCGCGATCCTCGAGAACACGCGCTTCTTCGCCGGCGAGGAAAAGAACGAGCCCGCCCTGGCCGAACGCTTCGCCCGCCTCGGCGACATCTACGTCAACGATGCCTTCTCCGCCGCTCACCGTGCCCATGCCTCGACCGAAGGGCTGGCCCGCGTGCTGCCCGCCTATGCGGGGCGGGCGATGGAGGCGGAACTCGACGCGCTGGAGAAGGCGCTGGGCAACCCCGAGCACCCCGTTGCCGCCGTGGTCGGCGGCGCCAAGGTGTCGACCAAGCTCGACGTGTTGAAGCACCTCGTCACCCGCGTGGACCACCTCATCATTGGCGGCGGCATGGCCAACACCTTCCTCGCCGCGCGCGGCGTGAATGTCGGCAAATCGCTATGCGAGCATGACCTAACCGGAACCGCCGAGGAAATCCTCGACGCGGCCGACCGGGCGAACTGCACGGTGCACCTGCCGTACGACGTGGTGGTGGCAAAGGAATTTCGTGCCAATCCGCCGGTGCGCACCGTCAACGTGCACGAAGTCGCCGAGGACGAGATGATCCTCGACGTCGGGCCGAGCGCGGTGGAGGCGCTGGGCGACGTGCTCAAGAATTGCCGTACCCTGGTCTGGAACGGCCCCATGGGAGCGTTCGAGACGCCGCCGTTCGACGTCGCGACGGTCAGCCTCGCGCGCACCGCCGCAGCGCTGACGCAGGATGGCAGCCTGGTGTCGGTGGCCGGCGGCGGCGACACCGTGGCGGCGCTGAACCAGGCCGGAGTCGCCGATCGCTTCACCTTCGTCTCGACCGCGGGCGGTGCCTTCCTCGAATGGATGGAAGGCAAGGACCTGCCGGGCGTCGCGGCGCTGATCGGCTGAGGATCAGGACGGCGCCGCCGGCGGTGGCGCTTCCTTCAGCAGCGGCACGAGTTCGCGGTTGAGATCGTCGAGGTCGAGCGCTGCGGCCTTGGCGTAGCGGATCACGCCGTTGCGATCGATGATATAGTTGGTCGGCACCGCGCTGCCGATCAGGTCGTAACGCCCCTTGATGCGCTTCACCGGCGTGATCGCCAGCGCCGCGAACAGGGGCTTCATCTTGAACAGCGGCACCGAGTCCTCGGTTGTCACCGCGACGACTTGCAGGCCGTGCTGCTTCGTGCGGCGATAATAAGCGTCGAGCAGCGGCAGTTCCGCGCGGCACGGCACGCACCACGTCGCCCAGAAGTTCAGCACGACCACCTGTCCCCGCAGGGCGGACAGCTTGACCTTGCTGCCGTCGAGCAGCGTCAGTTCGAATTCCGGTGCCGGTTTGCCGATCAGCCTGGACGGCGCCGACCCCGTTTGCGTCGCCGCTGATGGCGACGCCGCCAGCAATGTCGCGACGACTGCCGCGCGGATCATGGACATGGTCGTTTTCCCCCGAGACGCACAGAAGCGCGCGCGGCCGCCTGCGTCAATCGCCGGTGTCGAACCGCTTGATCCACTTCGGGTGCGCGGGTATGTTAAACGCGTTAAACAAGTGGAGCCGGCATGCTCGGAGTGCGACTCGACACCGAACTGGAAGAACGGCTCGCAACCGTCGCGCGCACCCAGGGGCGCAGCAAGAGCGACATCGCGCGCGAAGCTGTTCGTCGTTACGTCGATCTGCATGACGAGGCCTATCGGCGTGAAGCGCGCCGCCAGTCGACCCGTGCCTCCGCCCGCGCCTCCACGACGGAAATCGCCTTTTGGCAGGATGCCGCCGCGTGGAAGTGAGCCACGGCGGCATCGTATTGGTCGACGGCCCTGACGGCGCCGCGCCGCGGCCCTGCGTCGTCGTCCAGTCCGACCTGTTCAACGCGACGCACGCGACGATCACCGTCTGCCCAATGACCGGCGTAATGGGCGGCGAGGCCTTGTTCCGCGTCGCGATGTCGCCCCGCGACCACAACGGCCTGACCGCGGAATGCGAGGTCCAGGTCGACCGTATCACCAGCGTGGCGCGCGAGCGGATCACCGCCGTGATCGGCCACGCCAGTCCCACCCGCATGGAACAGATCGACCAGGCGCTCAGGCGCTGGCTGATGCTCTGATCCCGACGTATCCCAAGGAGCCGACCGATGACCACCACCGTCACCCCCGCCGTCAAGGCGATCCTCGACAAATATGAAGCGACCAGCCCCGCGGTGAAGGCGAACCTCGCCCGCATCCTGATGCAGGGCAAGCTGGGCGGCACCGGCAAGCTGGTGATCCTGCCGGTCGACCAAGGTTTCGAACACGGTCCGGCGCGCTCGTTCGCGATCAACCCGGCGGCCTACGATCCGCATTACCATTACCAGATGGCCGTGGATGCCGGCCTGTCGGCCTATGCCGCGCCGCTCGGGCCGCTGGAGGCGGGTGCCGATACCTTCGCCGGCCAGATTCCGACGATCCTCAAGGTCAACAGCTCCAACAGCTGGGCGACCAGCATCGATCAGGCGGTGACCGGCAGCGTCTCCGACGCGCTGCGCCTCGGCTGCGCGGCGATCGGGTTCACCATCTATCCCGGATCCGATCAGATCTTCGAGCAGATGGAAGAGATCCGCGAACTCAGCGAAGAGGCCAAGTCGGTCGGCATCGCCACCGTCATCTGGAGCTATCCGCGGGGCGGCAAGCTCAGCAAGGACGGCGAACTCGCGCTCGACGTCGGCGCCTATGCCGCGCACATGGCGGCGCTGCTCGGGGCGCATATCATCAAGGTGAAGCTGCCGACCGCGCATATCGAACAGGCGGAGGCGCAAAAGGCCTATGAGGGCACCGACTGGTCGAACCAGGCCGATCGCGTCCGCCACGTCGTGCAGTCGAGCTTCGCCGGGCGCCGCATCGTCGTCTTTTCGGGCGGCGCGGCGAAGGGCAGCGACGCGGTGTATCAGGATGCGCGCGACATCCTGGCGGGCGGCGGCAACGGCTCGATCATCGGCCGCAACACCTTCCAGCGCAGCCGCGAGGACGCTCTCGCCATGCTCGCCAAGCTGATCGCCATCTACAAGGGTGAAGAGGCCTGATCGCCTGCCCGACGCGGCGCTGGGGGTAATGATCCCGGCGCCGCGTCGGCGGCTGCCGATGCGAGGTGCGGTCATCATCGGCAGCACGGCGATGATCCTGCCGCTTTCGCTGCCGCGCCGGAGCGGCTAGGCGGCATCGCATGACCGAAGACGATCCGCTTGGCCCCCTTGATCCGCAATTCGCTGCGCAGTTCCGCCGCGACGATCGGCGGCCGCCGTGCCAGTTATACCTGATCTCGCCCCTCGACGTGAGCGGCGGCTTTGCCGAACGGCTGACCCGTGCGCTCGATGCCGGACCGGTCGCCGCCTTCCAGTTCCGCGTCAAGGATGTCGACCAGCATGGCGCGGCGAGGCTCGCCGAACCGTTGCAGCGGATCTGCGCGGATCGCGACGTCGCCTTCATCGTCAACGACAGCATCGCGCTCGCCAAGCGCCTGGGTGCGGACGGTGTCCACCTGGGGCAGGACGACGGCGACCCGCGCGAGGCGCGCGACGCGCTCGGCCCCACGGCGCAGGTCGGCGTGACCTGCCACGACAGCCGCCATCTGGCGATGGAGGCCGGGGAGGCCGGCGCCGATTACGTGGCGTTCGGCGCGTTCTTCCCGACCGGCACGAAGGTCGTGCAGCATCGGCCCGACCCGTCGATCCTGTCGTGGTGGGCCTCGATGTTCGAACTGCCCAGCGTAGCGATCGGCGGCATCACGCCGGAAAATGCCGCTGCCTTGGTGGCGTCGGGGGCCGATTTCCTTGCGGTCAGCGGCGCCGTCTGGAACGGTGACGAGGCCGCTGTCGTGCGTGCTTTCGAGGCTGTGCTGGGTCGGTAGGTCGCGACTTTCCGTCAGCTGAGATCATTCTCGCTGATGACGATCGTTTCCTGATCCGGATCGCGCGCCAGCGCATCGGCGGCCAGCGTCTGTATGCGGGCGCGATTGTGCTGGAAGAGCTGCACTGGCGCGGTCGGCTCGCTGCCGCTCAGTGCCTCCAGCACATCGTAACGGAGCGCGAACTGATATCGTTCGCCGCTCGCTTCGCCAGTGAACTCGATTTGTCGGTCGGCGACATTGTCGAACACGGTGGCGGTATCGATGGTGACGCGGTCTTCGGCCATGCAGGTCAACTCCGTTAGGGTGGATCAGGCGCGGGTGTCGGCCCGTCCGTACAGAAAGGCACCGATGCCGGCGGTCAGTGCCGCCGCACACGCGGCGGTGACGCCGGGGTGCCTGGACGCCGCCGCATAGAGGCTGGTACGCCGGCGCGCCGGGTGCTCGCCCGAATGGACGCGGCCGGTGCCGACGCTTTCGAACAGGTTGCTCGGTTGCGGCTGTTCTTTGGCCGGATCGACGAAGCTCGCCGCGGCCTTCGGCGCGAGGCGTTCGAACAGGGCGGGGAAGTGCGCCGCGAACAATGCCTGCGCACGCCCGGCACCGCCGACGGTCAGGTCGCGCTTGGGGTGCGTGGCGCAGAACAGGATCGCTTCCGCGACCAGCGCCGGATCGTAGACGGGGGGCGGCACCTGCGCCTCGCCGCCGGCATGGTTGGCGGCGTGCTGCGCAATCGGCGTATCGATCCCCGATGGCTTGATGAGCGTGACGGCAATCGGCGCACCCTCCTGCGCCAATTCCATGCGCAGCGCCTCGACATAGGCCTTCACGGCATGCTTGCTGGCGGCATAGGCACCCATCAACGGGCTCGGCATGTCGGACGCGATCGAGGCGACGGTGATGAGCGCGCCGCCCGCCTCCCGCAGATGCGGCACCGCCGCCAGGCAGCCGTGGACGGTCCCGAAATAGTTAGTCTGGAACAGCTGCCGGTGTTCGTCGTCGGGCACGTCGACCAGCTTGCCATAAATGGCCGTGCCGGCGTCGTTGACCCAGGTATCGATCCGGCCGAACCGCTGGCGGGCGTGTGCCGCGGCCGCGCGCACGGCCTCGGCATCGCCGACGTCGGCGGCGAACGCATCGGCGATCCCGCCCGCTGCGGTGATCCCGGCGACGATCTTGCGCAGGCTCGTCTCGTCGCGGGCGATCAGCAGCACCCTCGCGCCGCGCTCCGCCGCCATGCGTGCGGTGGCGAGGCCGATCCCCGAACTGGCACCGGTGATGGCGATCACCTGTTCGGACAGCGGCTTGAGCACGGGTTTCATGGGATAATCTCCGAAGCGCGGCTCCCCAAGCGCTTCAGCGCCGCTGCGGTTCCAGCCGGGTGAAGCCCGCCCGGTTCGGAACTTTGTCGCAGCGCGGCGGTTCGCCGCGCCATGACCGATCCCGAAGCCATCGCCACCGCCGCCAGCAAATATCCGCTGCTGTCGTTTCCGCACATCCAGCTCCACGGCACGGTGGACGACATGATGTACGCCCGCTTCAAGACGCAGCTGGCCGATGCGCCACGCGACGGGCCGCTCGTCGTATCGATCACCACGCTCGGCGGCGACCCGGAGATGGGGCGGGCGATGGGCGACGATATCCGCCTGCTGCGCGATTATACGGGGCGGGAGGCGCTGTTCCTCGGCAAGGTCGCGGTCTATTCCGCCGGCGCGACCTTCATGTCTGCCTTCCCGGTCGAAAAGCGTTTCCTCACCCGTGGCACCCGGCTGATGCTGCACGAGCGCGCCATGACCTCCACGGTCAACCTCTCCGGCCCGCTCACCACGCTGCCGGCCTTGCTGAAGGCCAAGCTGCACGAGATCGAGGAATCGATCCGCATCCAGGAAGAGGGCTTCCGCGACATCGTCCGCGGCTCGTCGGTCACGTTCGACGAGTTGCAGGCCAAGGCTCCGTCCAACTGGTATATCGAAGCCGACGAGGCGCGCGCCCGCGGACTGGTGCTCGACGTCATCTAGGCGCGGGTTCCAAGCGCTACGGGGGGTTGCGTCCACGGTCCGACAGGCATAACCGCAGGCGCAGCATTTGAAGGAGCGTTGCGGCAATGGCCGAGTTCACCCTGCCCAAGAACAGCAAGGTCAAGGCAAAGGGCAAGGTCCACAAAGCGACCGGGGACGCCAAGCGGATCAAGACCTTCAAGGTCTATCGCTACGATCCCGACACCGCCGAAAACCCGCGTTACGACACGTTCGAGATCAACCTCGACGAATGCGGTCCGATGGTGCTCGACGCGCTCATCAAGATGAAGGCGGAGCAGGACAGCTCGCTGACCTTCCGCCGCTCGTGCCGCGAGGGCATCTGCGGGTCGTGCTCGATGAACATCGACGGCCGCAACGGCCTTGCCTGCACGACGGCGATCGAGGACGTGAAGGGCGAGGTGAAGATCACGCCGCTGCCGGCGATGGACGTCATCAAGGACCTCGTCCCCGATTTCACGCACTTCTATGCGCAATACAGCTCGATCAAGCCGTGGATGCAGACGGTCAGCCCGCCGCCCTCGGGCAAGGAGCGGCTCCAGTCGCCCGAGGATCGCGCCAAGCTCGACGGCCTGTACGAGTGCATCCTGTGCGCCTGCTGCTCGACCTCCTGCCCCAGCTATTGGTGGAATGCCGACAAGTTCCTGGGGCCGGCGATCCTGCTCCAGGCCTATCGGTGGCTGGCCGACAGCCGCGACGAGATGACCGGCGAGCGGCTTGACCAGCTGGAGGATCCGTTCCGCCTGTATCGTTGCCACACGATCATGAACTGCGCGAACACCTGCCCCAAGGGTCTGAACCCGGCCAAAGCGATCGCCGAGATCAAGAAGATGGAAGCCGAGCGCATCCTGTAAGCGTGAGCGAGCAGGACGCCCCGGCCACCGCGCCCGCCTTCGTCTACGCGGACGATCCCGACCTGCCCGGCTGGAGCCGGTGGCAGTTCCGCGACGCGACGCGGTATAACGCCTTCCTTGAACCGCTGCATGTCCGGGTCGAGGGCGATATCGCCCGCGTCCGTATGCTGCCGCAGCGCCGGCATTCCAATATGCGCGACCATGTCCATGGCGGTGCCTTGCTCGGCTTCATGGACGTGGCGCTGTTCGCCGCAGCGCGGGGGCTCGACGTGTTGGGGGCAGGGGGCGCGGTGACGCTCGACCTGTCGGCGCAATTCATCGGCGGCGGCACGATCGGCGAGCCGCTGGAGGCGCGGATCGAGCTGCTCCGCGAAACCGGGCGCCTGCTCTTCCTGCGCGGCTTGGTGGTACAGGACGGTGCGCCGACGATCGCCAGCTTCACCGCTACGCTGCGGAAATCGACGCCGCCGGCGCCGCACTGATCTATCCCGTGGTCCTGCGCATGCAGGAACCCAGACCCACGAACGCCGCTGCCCGTGATCCCGGGCTCTGGCGTTCGCAGGAGCATCGTGATGTCCCAAGTCCTCGCAGCCTATGACGCGTTGATCGCCGCGGGCGAACTGCGCCCCGATGCGGAGCAACGCGCCGCCGCGATCCGCCTCGATGCGCTCGCCGTCACGCTGGAGGCCCCGGTGAGGAAAGGCCTCATCGCTCGCCTGACCGGCCGCGGCGCACCGGTTGCGCGCGGCGTCTACATGTTCGGCGACGTCGGCCGAGGCAAGTCGATGCTGATGGACCTCTTCTTCGCCAACGTCGCGGTCGGGAGGAAGCGGCGTGTCCATTTCTCGGAGTTCATGCTGGAGGTCCACGGCCGCATCGCCATCGAACGCCGCAAGGAGGCAGGCGACCCGATCGCCCCCGTCGCCGCCGCGCTCGCCGAGGAAACGCGCCTGCTGGCCTTCGACGAAATGATGGTCACCAACTCCCCCGATGCGATGATCCTCAGCCGGCTGTTCACCGCGCTGCTGGAGGCCGGCGTCACCGTCGTCACCACCTCCAACCGCGCGCCTGCCGATCTGTATCGCAACGGCCTCAACCGCGAGCATTTTCTGCCCTTCATCGCGCTGATCGAGGCGCGGCTGGATGTGGTCACGCTGAACGGCCCGATCGACTATCGTCGTGACCGGCTCGGCCAGCAGAACACTTGGCTGGTGCCCAATGGGCCGGAGGCGACCGCGAACCTGTCGGCCGCCTTCTTCCGCCTCACCGACCATGAGGTGACCGAGCCGATCCCGTCGGAAGACCTCATCGTGCAGGGCCGCACGCTGCACGTCCCCAAGGCGCTGAAGGGCGTCGCTGTCTTCTCGTTCAAGAAGCTGTGCGGCGAGGCGCGGGGGGCGGCCGACTATCTCGCCGTCGCCCGGCGCTTCCACACCGTGATCCTCGTCGGCATCCCGCAGCTCGGGCCGGAAAACCGCAACGAGGCCGCCCGGTTCGTCGCGCTGATCGATGCCTTGTACGAACACAAGGTGAAGCTGCTCGCCGCCGCCGATGCCGAGCCGGACGCGCTCTATCCCGACGGCGACGGCCGCTTCGAGTTCCAGCGCACCGTCAGCCGGCTTGAGGAGATGCGCTCCGACAGGTACCTCGGCGAAGGGCATGGCACGGGCTAATTGCACCTGCGAACCATTATCAAAGAAAGCCGGTCGAGGGAGCGTTTAGCGGTTGCCGGACGCGGAAAAGGGGCGTAGTCGGCGTGACCAATTCCGCCCCCGATGGGGCCTTACGGAGAAGGATTGGATGGCTCGCAAGAAGATCGCGCTGATCGGCGCCGGCAACATCGGCGGCACGCTCGCGCACCTCGCGGCGTTGAAGGGCCTCGGCGACATCGTGCTGTTCGACGTGGTCGAGGGCGTGCCGCAGGGCAAGGCGCTGGATCTGTCGCAGTGCGGACCGGTCGAGGGCTTCGATGCGAACATCAAGGGCTCCAACGACTATGCCGATATCGCGGGTGCGGACGTCATCATCGTCACCGCCGGTGTCGCGCGCAAGCCCGGCATGAGCCGCGACGACCTGCTCGGCATCAACCTCAAGGTGATGAAGGCGGTCGGCGAGGGGATCGCCGCCAACGCCCCCGACGCATTCGTCATCTGCATCACCAACCCGCTCGATGCCATGGTCTGGGCGCTGCGTGAATTCTCCGGCCTGCCGCACAACAAGGTCGTCGGCATGGCGGGCGTGCTCGACAGCGCGCGCTTCAGCCACTTCCTGGCCGAGGAGTTCGGCGTGTCGGTGAAGGACGTGAACACCTTCGTGCTCGGCGGCCACGGCGACACGATGGTGCCGGTGCTGGAATATTCGACGGTCAGCGGCATCCCGGTCAGCGACCTGATCGAGATGGGCTTCTCCACGCAGGAGAAGGTCGACGAGATCATCAAGCGCACCCGTGGTGGCGGCGGCGAGATCGTCGCGCTGCTCAAGACCGGCTCGGCCTATTACGCGCCCGCCACCAGCGGCATCGCGATGGCCGAAGCCTATCTGTACGACCAGAAGCGCATCCTGCCGGCCGCCGCGCACCTGTCGGGTGAGTATGGCATCGACAACCTGTACGTCGGCGTGCCGGTCGTGATCGGCGCCAACGGCGTCGAGAAGATCGTCGAGGTCAAGCTGTCCGACGAGGCGAAGGCGAACCTGCAGGTGTCGGTCGACGCGGTCAAGGAACTGCTGGTCGCCTGCAAGGGCATCGACAGCACGCTGAACTAAGGACTTTCGGCACGGGCGGCATCGGACCGTCCGTGCCTCGTTTTGCCCCTCGCCTGCGGCGAGGGTGTTTCCATTTCAGGAGCCCGCATGAGCATCCTCGTCAACAAGAACACCAAGGTCATCACCCAGGGCATGACCGGTGAAACCGGCAGCTTCCACACCAAGGCGGCGCTGGATTACGGCACGCAGATGGTCGGCGGCGTGACGCCGGGCAAGGGCGGCAGCGAGCACCTCGGCCTGCCGGTGTTCAACACGGTTGCCGAAGCCAAGTCGAAGACCGGCGCCGATGCCTCGGTGATCTACGTGCCGCCCCCCTTCGCCGCGGATTCGATCCTGGAAGCGATCGACGCCGAGATCCCGCTGATCGTCGCGATCACCGAAGGCATTCCGGTGCTCGACATGGTCAGGGTGAAGCGCGCCCTCTCGGGTTCGAAGTCGCGTCTGATCGGGCCGAACTGCCCGGGCGTGCTGACGCCGGGCGAGTGCAAGATCGGCATCATGCCGGGCTCGATCTTCAAGAAGGGCTCCGTCGGCGTCGTGTCGCGCTCGGGTACGCTGACCTATGAGGCGGTGTTCCAGACTTCGAGCGCAGGGCTCGGCCAGACCACCGCGGTCGGCATCGGCGGCGATCCGGTCAACGGCACCAACTTCATCGACGTGCTGGAACTGTTCCTCGCCGACGACGAAACCCAGTCGATCATCATGATCGGCGAAATCGGCGGCGATGCGGAAGAGCAGGCGGCGCAATTCCTGATCGACGAGGCGAAGCGCGGTCGCAAGAAGCCGATGGCGGGCTTCATCGCCGGCCGTACCGCGCCTCCCGGACGCCGCATGGGCCACGCCGGCGCGATCGTGTCGGGCGGCAAGGGCGATGCCGAGAGCAAGATCGCGGCGATGGAAGCCGCCGGCATCAAGGTTGCAGCCAGCCCTTCGGAGCTGGGTTCGACCCTGCTCCAGGTGCTGAACGGCTAACGCATATCTCCCTCTCCCACCGGGAGAGGGAGGAAGCCGTCCGCAGGACGGCGGAAGGGTGAGGGTGTCGCGCCACGCTCACCCTCATCCTCCCACCCGCTGACGCGGGCGGGCCCCTCCGTCTCCCGATGGGAGAAGGGTATAGGACAAAGACCATGGGCTACGAAGGTCAGGATTTCAGCGACATCGCCGCAGGCGTCAGCCCGGCGTTCATCGAAGCGCTCTACGCCAGATACCAGGCTGACCAGTCGTCGGTCGACCTCGGCTGGCGCAGCTTCTTCGAAGGCCTTGAGGCCGGCACGGGTGGCCCGAGCTGGACCAACAAGCGCTGGCCGCTAACGACGACCGACGACCTGACTGCCGGGCTTGATCCGACCCAGATGGAGCCCGCGCCCAAGCCTGCCAAGGGTGGCGGCAAGCCCGCGCCCGCAGCCGGCGCCGCACCGTCCAAGGAGGATATCATCAAGGCGGCGGGCGACGCGATCCGCGCGCAGCTGCTGGTCCGCACCTATCGCGTCCGCGGCCACCTCGCCGCCAATCTCGATCCGCTCGGCCTGTCGCACCGCGACATGCCCGAGGATCTGCGCACCGAATATCATGGCTTCACCGACGCCGATATCGATCGTCCGGTCTACCTCGGCGGTACGCTGGGCTTCGAATGGGCGACCGTGCGCGAGCTCGTCGACACGCTGCGTCGCAACTATTGCGGCAATGTCGGCCTCGAATACATGCACATCGTCGATGTCGAGGAGCGCCGCTTCCTGCAGGACCGCATGGAGGGCAAGGACAAGGCGATCGAGTTCAGCACCGACGGCAAGCGCGCGATCCTCAGCAAGGTCATCGAGGCCGAGCAGTGGGAGAAGTTCCTCGGCAAGAAATACGTCGGGACGAAGCGCTTCGGCCTCGACGGCGGCGAGAGCATGATCCCGGCGCTCGAAAGCGTCATCAAGTACGGCGGTCAGGCCGGCGTGCGCGAGATCGTGTACGGCATGGCACACCGCGGCCGGCTGAACGTGCTCGCCAACGTCATGGCGAAGCCGCTGCGCGTTATCTTCCACGAATTCGCCGGCGGCTCGGCGCAGCCCGACGAGATCGGCGGCTCGGGCGACGTGAAGTATCACCTCGGCACCTCCACCGACCGCGAGTTCGACGGGCACAAGGTGCACATGAGCCTGGTCGCCAATCCGTCACACCTCGAGGCCGCCGACCCGGTGGTGCTCGGCAAGACGCGCGCGATCCAGACCATCGCCAACGACCTCAAGGAACACACCGGCGCGCTGCCCGTGCTGATCCACGGCGACGCGGCGTTCGCGGGGCAGGGGATCGTGTGGGAATGCCTCGGTTTCTCCGGCATCCGCGGCTACAATACCGGCGGCTGCGTCCACTTTATTATCAACAACCAGGTGGGCTTCACCACCAGCCCGCAGTTCGCCCGTTCCTCGCCCTATCCCTCGGATGTGGCGAAGGGGGTGCAGGCGCCCGTCTTCCACGTCAACGGTGACGATCCCGAGGCGGTGACCTTCGCCACCAAGATGGCGATCGAGTTCCGCCAGAAGTTCCATCGCGACATCGTGATCGACATGTGGTGCTATCGCCGCTTCGGCCACAATGAGGGCGACGAGCCGGGCTTCACCCAGCCGCTGATGTACAACAAGATCCGCCAGCACCCCGGTGTCAGCGAAATCTACGGCAAGCGCCTGATCCAGGAAGGCGTCGTCGACCAGGCGTGGATCGATGAAAAGGTGCATCAGTTCACGACGCTGCTCGAAGGCGAGTTCGAGGCGGGGGCGGGCTACAAGCCCAACAAGGCGGATTGGTTCGCCGGCCGCTGGACCGGCCTGTCCGCGCCGACCGATGGCGGCAGCGAGCGCCGCAATGTCGAGACCGGCATCGAACTCAAGCTGTTCGACGCACTCGGCCGGACGCTGACGACGGTGCCGGAGGGCATCCAGATCCACAAGACGCTCGCCCGCGTGCTCGATGCCAAGCGCCAGATGTTCAAGTCGGGTGCAAATTTCGACTGGGCGACCGGCGAGGCGCTGGCCTTCGGTTCGCTGCTGTCGGAGGGCTATGGCGTCCGCCTGTCGGGGCAGGATTCCGGGCGCGGCACGTTCAGCCAGCGCCATGCCGTGTGGGTCGACCAGACCGACGAGCACAAGTACGTGCCGCTGACCACGGTCGAACATGGCCGGTTCGAGGTGCTCGACAGCCCGCTGTCGGAATATGGCGTGCTCGGCTTCGAATATGGCTATGCGCTCGCCGACCCCAAGACGCTGGTGATGTGGGAGGCGCAGTTCGGCGATTTCGTCAACGGCGCGCAGATCATGATCGACCAGTTCATCGCCAGCGGCGAGGCCAAGTGGCTGCGCGCCAATGGCCTGGTGATGCTGCTGCCGCACGGCTACGAAGGGCAGGGGCCCGAGCATAGCTCGGCGCGCCCCGAGCGCTTCCTGCAACTGTGCGCGCAGGACAATATCCAGGTCGCGAACTGCACGACGCCGGCGAACTATTTCCACCTGCTGCGCCGGCAGATGCACCGCAACTTCCGTAAACCCCTGATCGTGATGACGCCCAAGTCGCTGCTCCGCCATAAGCTGGCGGTGTCGGCCGCGGCGGATTTCCAGGGCGATAGCCACTTCAAGCGCATCCTCTCCGACACCAACGGCGCGGCGGATGCGGACACTAGGCGGCTGGTGCTGTGCACCGGCAAGGTCGCCTACGACCTGATCGAGGCGCGCAACGCGGCAGGCGACACCGATACGCAGATCGTGCGGATCGAGCAGCTCTATCCGTTCCCCGGCGATGCACTCGCCCGCCGGATCGCACGCATGCCCAACCTCACCGACGTGGTGTGGGCGCAGGAAGAGCCGAAGAACAACGGCTATTGGTTCTTCGTCGAGCCGCTGATCGAGGAATCGCTCGATGCGGCGAACTGCGCGGTCAAACGGGCGCGCTATGCCGGCCGTGCCGCCGCCGCTTCGCCTGCCACCGGCCTGATGAAGCGGCACACCGCCGAACAGGGTGCGCTGGTCGCCGACGCGCTCGGTCACAATGTCCGCGAGGAGATCCGCCGCACCCGCAGCGAAGGCTCCACCACCACCGCGCGGCCGACCCAGGCCCCGAGCAGCTAACCCACTTTCCCCGTCGAAGACCCCGCCTCCCCGGGGAGAAGGATGCAAGAGATGGCAACCGAAGTCACCGTTCCCGTTCTGGGCGAATCGATCACCGAAGCCACCGTCGGCGAATGGCTGAAGAAGCCGGGCGACGCGGTGAAGGCGGATGAGCCGATCGCCAGCCTCGAAACCGACAAGGTGTCGGTCGAGGTGCCGTCGCCGGTGGCCGGCGTGATGGGCCAATATGCCGTGCAGGTCGGCGATACGGTGCAGGTCGGCGCGATGCTCGCGACGATCGAGGCGGGTGACGGATCGGCCGCCGCCCCCACGCCGACGCCGACGCCGGCTCCCGCGGCCACTCCTGCGCCTGCCCCAGCCCCCGCTCCGGCGCCGCAGCCGGACGCGAACAGCGATTCGCCCGCCGCGCTCTCTCCGTCGGTGCGCCGCGCGGTGCTGGAATACGGCCTCGATCCGGCGTCGATCACCGGCACCGGCAAGGACGGCCGCATCACCAAGGAAGACGTCGCCGCCGCTGCCGCCGCCAAGCCGGCCGCGAGCGCGCAGGCACCGACGGCTGCCCCTGCGGCAGCGACGGCGCCTGCCGCCGGCCGCAAGGAAGAGCGCGTCAAGATGACGCGCCTGCGCCAGACGATCGCCAAGCGCCTCAAGGAAGCGCAGAACACCGCCGCGATGCTGACGACGTTCAACGACGTCGACATGACCGCGGTGATCGAGGCGCGCGCCAAGTACAAGGACCTGTTCGAGAAGAAGCACGGCGTCCGCCTCGGCTTCATGGGCTTCTTCGTGAAGGCCGCGACCATGGCGCTGAAGGACATCCCGTCGGTCAATGCCTCGATCGAGGGCGACGAGATCGTCTACCACGATTACGCCGACATCTCGGTCGCGGTCAGCGCGCCCAACGGGCTGGTCGTCCCCGTTATCCGCGACGCGCAGGACCTGTCGGTCGCCGGCATCGAAAAGACGATCGGCGATTTCGGTCGTCGCGCCAAGGACGGCACGCTGAAGATGGACGAGATGAAGGGCGGCACCTTCACCATCTCCAACGGCGGCGTGTTCGGCAGCCTGATGTCGACCCCGATCATCAACCCGCCGCAGTCCGCGGTGCTCGGTCTTCACCGCATCGAGGATCGCCCGGTGGTGGTGAACGGCCAGGTCGTGGTGCGTCCGATGATGTACCTCGCGCTCTCCTACGATCACCGCCTGATCGACGGCCGCGAGGCGGTGACCTTCCTCGTCGCGCTCAAGAATGCAATCGAGGACCCGACGCGCATCCTGATCGACCTGTAACCGCGCGCACGCTGCACCTATCTTCCGTTCGGGCCGAGCCTGTCGAAGCCCTGTCTTCTTGAACGGTTGTTGAAAGAAGAACGGCCCTTCGACAGGCTCAGGGCGAACGGAGTTGGTGATGGCAGACTACGACTATGATGTCCTCGTGATCGGGGCCGGCCCCGGCGGCTATGTCGCGGCCATCCGCGCAGCGCAGCTTGGCCTCAAGACCGCCTGTGCGGAAAGCCGCGAGACGCTGGGCGGCACCTGCCTCAACGTCGGCTGCATTCCATCCAAGGCGATGCTGCACGCGTCGGAATATTTCGAAGGCGTCGCGGGCGGTGCCTTCGCGAAGCTGGGCATCAAGGCGACCGGCGTCGAGCTCGATCTCGAGGCGATGCACGGCCAGCGCCGCGACGCGGTGAAGCAGCTGACCGGCGGCATCGAATATCTGTTCAAGAAGAACAAGGTCACCTGGCTGAAGGGCCGCGCCAGCTTCACCGGCAAGGACAGTGTCGAGGTTGCCGGCCAGACGGTTCGCGCCAAGAACATCGTCATCGCCACGGGTTCGTCGGTCACGCCGTTGCCGGGTGTCGAGGTCGACCAGAAGGTCGTCGTCGACAGCACCGGTGCGCTCGAACTGGCGAAGGTGCCGCAGCATCTGGTGGTCATCGGCGGCGGCGTCATCGGGCTGGAACTCGGCAGCGTCTGGCGGCGCCTGGGCGCCAAGGTGACGGTGGTCGAATATCTCGATCAGATCCTGCCCGGCTTCGATGGTGACGTGCGCAAGGAAGCGCAGAAGATCTTCAAGAAGCAGGGTATCGACTTCAAGCTGTCGACCAAGGTCACCGGCGTCGCCGTCAAGGGCGATGCGGCGACGCTGACGGTCGAGCCCGCCGCCGGTGGCGCGGCCGAGACGATCGAGGCGGATGTCGTGCTGCTCGCCATCGGCCGCAAGCCCAATACCGACGGCCTCAATCTCGAAGCGGCCGGCCTGTCGGTCAATGCCCGCGGGCAGGTGGATATCGATCACGACTTCGCCACCGGCGTGCCCGGTATCTGGGCGATCGGCGACGTCGCGCCCGGCCTGATGCTCGCGCACAAGGCCGAGGACGAAGGCATCGCGGTCGCCGAGAACATCGCCGGCCTCACCGGCATCGTGAACCACGACATCATTCCAAGCGTCGTCTACACCATGCCCGAATTCGCCGGTGTCGGCCTGACCGAAGAGGCCGCGAAGGCCAGGGGTGAGGTGAAGGTCGGCAAGTTCCCGATGATGGCGAACAGCCGCGCCAAGACCAACCACGAGCCCGACGGCTTCGTGAAGATCATCGCGGATGCCAAGACCGACCGCGTGCTCGGCGTGTGGGCGATCGCCAGCGTCGCCGGCACGATGATCGCGCAGGCGGCGCAGGCGATGGAGTTCGGCGCGACCAGCGAGGATATCGCCTACACCTGCCACGCCCATCCGACCCATTCGGAGGCGATCAAGGAAGCCGCGATGGCGGTGACGGGCAAGCCGATCCACATCTGATGACGGCGCGCGCGATCCCCGATCGCGCCGCGCTGGAGGCCGAATGGCTGATGCTGACCCGCGAGACCTTGCCCGGTCTTGCGGGTCTTCGTTCGTGGCCGGTGCATGCGGATCATTGCTTCCAGCGGATTCTTTTCGACGCCGCGGCAGGAGGCGTCTGGTATGATGCCGTGGCGGAGCGCCCGGCCTATCGCTTCATCGCGCTCGATGTGCTGGAACGGGCAGTGACGCTGGGCCGGGCAGTGGCCGCGGGCGACGCCGATCTGGTCGCGCTGAACCGTCGGTCGCTTGCATGGCGATGGGCGCGGAAGCGGGCGTGAACGGTCGGGAACGCCGCAATATTCCGTAACATAGCTGGAGCCTCTGCCCCATCCACACGTTGCGGGGGGTAAGGGAGAACCGTCACCGCGGCTCCCGAAAGGGATCGATGACCTGCCTGAAGCCGTTGCCATGTTGAAACCCGCCGCCTGCGTTGCAGCGGTGCTTGCCTGCGCAGGATGTGCGCCGGCGCTGCTCGACCCCGCCGGCCCCGTCGCGGCCGGGGAAAAGACGCTGCTTATCAACTCGCTGGCGGTGATGCTCGGTATCGTGGTGCCGGTGATCGTCGCGACCGCCGTATTCGCCTGGTGGTTCCGCGCATCGAACCGCAGGGCCAGGCACCTGCCCGAATGGTCCTATTCGGGAAAGCTCGAACTGCTCGTCTGGTCAGTGCCGTTGCTGGTCATCATCTTCCTCGGCGGCATGGGGTGGATCGCCAGTCATCAGCTCGATCCGCAACGCCCGATCGCCTCCAGGCAGCGCCCGATCACCATCCAGGTCATCGCGCTCGATTGGAAATGGCTCTTCGTCTACCCGGAGCAGGGGATCGCCAGCGTCAATCGCCTCGTCATCCCGGCGGGTACGCCGGTCGAATTCCACATCACGTCGGCCACCGTCATGAACAGCTTCTTCGTGCCGCAACTGGGCAGCCAGATCTACGCCATGGCGGGGATGGAGGCGAAGCTTCACCTGATGGCCGACCGGCCAGGCCGCTTCCACGGCCTGTCCGCCCATTACAGTGGCGAGGGATTTTCCGACATGGACTTCGTGGTCGATGCCGTGCCGCCGCAGCGCTTCCAGACCTGGGTGGCCGACACTCGTGGGCAGGGGCCCGCGCTGAACGGGCAGACCTATCTCGCGCTGGCCAGGCAGAAGGGCAATCTCGCCCCCTTCACCTATGGCAGCGTGCCGCCCGGCTTCTTCGCCGCCGCCGTCCGGCAGGCGGGCGCACCGGTGCATGAGGTCGACAACGGCGGGCGGGAGGGCTGATACGGATGTTCGGCAAGCTCACCCTCCATTCCATCCCCTGGGATCAACCGATACCGCTGATCGCCGCCGGCATCGTCGGCACCGCCCTGCTGGCGGTGCTGATCTGGACGTGGCGTGCGGGGCACATCCCCTATCTGTGGCGGGAATGGATCACCTCGGTCGATCACAAGCGCATCGGCGTGATGTATTGCATCTTCGCGCTCGTGATGCTGGTCCGCGGCTTCGTCGATGCCGCGATGATGCGCAGCCAGCAGGCGATCGCCTACGGCAATGGCGGCTATCTGCCGCCTGAACATTACGATCAGATCTTTTCCGCGCACGGCACGATCATGATCTTCTTCGTGGCGATGCCGTTCGTCATCGGCATCATGAACTTCGTCGTGCCGCTGCAACTGGGCGTGCGCGATGTCGCCTTCCCGACGCTCAACAACGTCAGTTTCTGGCTGACCGCGAGCGGGGCGCTGCTCGTCAACGTCAGCCTGGTCGTCGGCGAATTCGCGAAGACCGGCTGGCTGGCCTATCCGCCGCTGTCGGAGCTGCGCTTCTCACCGGGCGTCGGCGTCGATTACTATCTCTGGGCGCTGCAGATATCCGGCGTCGGCACGCTGCTCGCCGGCGTCAATCTCGTCACCACCATCCTCAAGATGCGGGCACCGGGGATGGGATATACGCGGATGCCGATGTTCTGCTGGACGGCGCTCGCCTCCAACCTGCTGATCGTCGCGGCGTTTCCGATTCTCACCGCGACCTTCGCGATGCTGCTGCTCGATCGCTATCTCGGCTTCCACTTCTTCACCAACGATGCGGGCGGCAACCAGATGATGTTCGTCAACCTCATCTGGGCGTGGGGGCATCCGGAGGTCTACATCCTGATCCTCCCGGCGTTCGGCATCTTCAGCGAAGTGGTGTCGACCTTCTCGGGCAAGCCGCTGTTCGGCTACCGGTCGATGATCGTCGCGACGATGGTCATCTGCATCCTTTCCTTCATGGTCTGGCTGCATCATTTCTTCACCATGGGGGCTGGCGCCGACGTCAACGGCTTCTTCGGCGTCACGACGATGATTATCGCGGTGCCGACCGGCGTGAAGGTCTTCAACTGGCTGTTCACCATGTACGGCGGCCGCATCCGCTTCCACGTGCCGATGATGTGGGCGGTGGCGTTCATGATGACCTTCGTCATCGGCGGCATGACCGGCGTGCTGCTCGCGGTGCCGCCTGCCGATTTCGTGCTGCACAATTCGCTGTTCCTCGTCGCGCATTTTCACAATGTCATCATCGGTGGCGTGCTGTTCGGATCGTTCGCGGCGTACAATTACTGGTTCCCCAAGGCGTTCGGCTTCTGCCTCGACGAATGGTGGGGAAGGGTGGCGTTCTGGCTGTGGGTGGTCGGCTTCTACGTCGCATTCATGCCGCTCTACGTTCTCGGGCTGATGGGCATGACGCGGCGGATGCAGCACTACGACGTGCCCGGCTGGCACCCCTGGCTGATCCTCGCCGCCGTCGGTGCGGTGCTGATCGCCGGCGGGATCGCGGCACAGGCGATGCAGCTCTACGTCTCGATCCGGCGGCGCAAGGACCTTGCCGATACCAGCGGCGATCCGTGGGACGGGCGCAGTCTCGAATGGATCACCACCTCGCCGCCGCCGCCGTTCAACTTCGCGGCACTGCCCAACGTCACCGGCGAGGAAGCCTATTGGGGCATCAAGGGGCAAGCGCGGGAGAACAACGAGCTGTCGGAAAAGCCGAAGTACGAGGCGTTCCACATGCCGCGCAACTCGCCCACGGGTTTCGTCACCGCCTTCTTCACCACCGCACTGGGCTTTGCCGCCGTGTGGCATATCTGGTGGCTGTTCGTGCTCGGCTTCTTGGGCGCCTGGGCGACCTTCGTCGTGTTTGCGTGGCGTGACGAGAACGAGATCGAGGTGACCGCCGCCGAAGCGGAAAGGCTCGACCGCGCGCGCCGCGACGCCAAGGCGGCGCTGCTCGGCATCCCGGCGGACCAGCCGGCATGAGCGGCGATCCCCACCGGCTCGGCCGCGGCGAGGTCGCCCCCAGCGAGCGCGGCCCTGCGCCCAAGCGGATCGTCGTCGCCTATGGCTTCTGGATCTTCCTGCTCACCGATTTCATCATGTTCTCGGGCTTCTTCGCCGCGTACGCCGTGCTTGCGAAGGCGACCGCAGGCGGCCCGGCGGCGCGCGACATCGTCGAATTGCCGCTGGTCGGAGCCGAGACGGCGCTGCTGCTCGCCTCCAGCTTCGCCTGCGGCATGGCCGGCATCGCCACCGCGGCCAAGAACCGCCGATGGTTCCAGGTCGCGATGGCGGTCACCGCCTTGCTCGGTGCCGGCTTCCTCGCGCTGGAGGCCTACGAGTTCCTGACGCTGATCGGCGAGGGGCATGGGCCGCAGCGCAGCGCCTTCCTCTCGGCGTTCTTCGCGCTGGTCGGCTGCCACGGCGTCCACGTCACGCTCGGCCTGTTGTGGCTGACGACGATGATGGCGCAGGTCCAGGCCAAAGGCTTCCGCGAGGAGATCGTCCGCCGCATCGCCTGCTTCAGCCTGTTCTGGCACGCGCTCGACATCATCTGGGTGGCGCTGTTCACCACCGTCTATCTGCTGGGGGTCGCAGGATGAGCGACGATACCGAACTCGACGACGATCGCGCCCCCGGCGAAGGCGGTGGCAAGGCGCAGGACATCCGCAGCCAGGTGCTCACCTATGTCGCGGGGTTCGTCCTCGCCGCGATCCTGACGGTCGCCTCGTTCGTGGTGGTCGGCAGCGGCGCAATCTACGGCCCGGCGATCCCCGTCGCGCTGGTGGCGCTGGCGATCGCGCAGATGGGCGTCCACCTCGTCTTCTTCCTCCACGTCACCAGCGGGCCGGACAATACCAACAACGTGCTGGCGCTCGCGTTCGGCGTGCTGATCGTCGGGCTCGTGCTGGTCGGCTCGATCTGGATCATGGCGCACCTCGACCATAACCTGATGCCCGCCGGCATGCCGCCGATGTGAGGCGCGCTACAGCCCTTCGCCCGCCACCCATTGCGCGTGGCTGAGGCGGCGGGCGAGCGTCCAGTTCTGCTGGCGGATATCGGGCACCGCCACCACCTCCCACAGGTCGCCGCGGGTCATCGGCCCGATGCAATAGAGATGGTCGTCGCTCGTCCCGTCGGCGCCGATCACCCGCGATTGCTGGTCGACATCGAGCCCGATACGCAAACCGTCCGGCCGGATCGTGCCGTCGGCGAGCAGCTGGCGGATCAGCGGCTCCGACGAGCGCAGCAGGTCGCCCTGCGGCCCCGTGCAATTGACGATCCGCGCCGCATGCGTGACGACCTGCGCCGCGCCGCCACGCGGTCGCCAGCACAGGTCGACGCCGCCTTGCGCCACCTGCGCCTCCACCAGCTTGCCTGCCGCGAAATGCAACCGCCCTGCATCGACTAGCGCCGCGATCCGGTCGGCGACCGCGGTCGCCAGCCGGTGACGATGCACGTCCCAATACGGGCGAAGATGCCGGAGGAAGCGGGCCCGCGTCGCCTGATCCGCGCCGCCCCACAGCATCTGCGTCACCGGTCGCAGCTCGTCCACCGCGCCGCGCCAGCCGATCGCGTCGGCGCGCGTACGGGTATGCGCGACGAGCGCCGACAGGCTGCCCGCCGGCTTCTCGCGCAACCCCGCCGGCGCCGCGCCGTCCGCGTGCCGGCGCGGCGACAGCCCCCGGCGGGAGATCGCCAGCATCCGCCCGCGAAAGCCCGCGCTATCCAGCGTCAGCGCGACGTCGATCGCGGTGAGGCCGCTGCCGACCAGCACGACCGTGTCGTCCGCGCCCAGCCCCGCCGCAACGTCCCCCGCCCATGGGTCGGCGGCATAGATGTCGGCCGGCAATGCATCGGGGTCGAGCCCGCCCGGCGTATGCGGCGGCAGGTTGCCGAGCGCCAGGACCGCCGTCGTCGCGGCGATCCGCTGCCCGTCCGCCAGCCGCAGCGCATATCCGCCCGCGTCCCGTTCCAGCGCCACCGCCTCGCCCTCCACCAACGTCAGCCGGGGGCCGTGCGCCGCCCGCGCCTCCTCCAGCATCTCGCCAAGATAGGCGCCATAGACCCGCCGCGGCACGAAGGTACGGGGGCCGCCCAGATCGTGCCGCTCCAGCCAGCGGACGAAATGGCCGGGGTCGTCGGGAATCGCGCTCATGTTGCCGGCCCGCACGTTCAGCAGATGTTCGGCGTGCGCGGTACCATAGGCGACGCCGCGCGCGATCTGGCCCTCGCGGCGCTCGATCAGCGTCGCGCGCGGCCCCTGGTGGCGCATCAGGTTGATCGCCAGCAGGGTGCCCGAAAAGCCGCCGCCGACGATCGCGACATGCTCGTCACCCGTCATGCGTCCGTCTCCATGCCGATGCCGCCTGTCATCCGCTGCGCCCCTGTGCCATGCCGCCGGAATGACGACGATCCGCCTATCCGACCAACCGCGTGCCCTCGGCAAGAGCGGCCTCACCATTTCACCGATCGCCTGGGGCATGTGGCGCCTCGCCGGCGACGACGTGCCCCACACCCGCGCGCTGATCGACGCGGCACTCGGTGCGGGGATCACGACGTTCGATACCGCCGACATCTACGGCTTCGATTCGCCGGGCGGCTTCGGCTCGGCCGAAACGCTGTTCGGCCGCGCGCTGGCCGAGGATCGCGGTCTGCGCGACCGGATGGTGATCGCGACCAAGGGCGGCATCCGCCCCGGCATCCCCTACAATTCGGGCGCCGACTATCTCGCGAGCGCGCTCGACAATTCGCTTGCCCGCATGGGGATCGACCATGTCGATCTGTACCAGGTTCACCGGCGCGATGTCCTCACCCATCCGCACGAGGTGGCGGGGGCGCTCGCGGCCATGGTCGACAGCGGCAAGGTGCGCGCGATCGGGGTGTCCAACTACAGCGTGGCGGAGTTCGAGACGCTGCAGGCGTTTCTGGACGTGCCGATCGTCAGCACCCAGCCGGAGTTTTCCCCGCTCCATACCGCGCCGCTGTTCGACGGCGTGCTGGACCATGCCATGCGCCACGCTGTCGCGGTGCTCGCCTGGTCGCCGCTGGGTGGCGGGCGGCTGGCGAGCGGCCAGCATCCTGCCGCACGGCTGCTCGCCGAGCATGGCGCCGCATTCGGGATCGATGCCGCCACGGCCGCGCTGGCCTGGGCGATGGCTCATCCTGCCGGGATCGTGCCGATCGTCGGATCGCAAACGGCGGAACGGATCGCCGCCGCAGCCGGGGCATTGCGCGTCACATGGACGCGCACGCAATGGTATGCGGTGCTGGAGGCGGGCATGGGCAGCCGGCTGCCCTGATCGGCCGGCGACCCGCCCGCCCGAGCGACTGCCGCCTTACGGCTGATCGACATTCAGAATGAAGGACCCTCTTCATCCTCCCCCTGGCAGGCAGGGCTATCGCATATCGCCAGGACGGCTGCTGGGCTCGGGTGAAGGGGCATGCTACCCCAATACCCTTCGTCACCCCGGACTCGTTCCGGGGTCCACCGTGCCGCAAAATCAAGAGCGTATGGGTATGCGGTACGGTGGATGCGGGACCAAGTCCGGCATGACCGAGGATTAAGGAACACCACCCCGGATTAGACAGCCCATATGCGATAGCCCTGCCCCGGCAGTGGAGGATTGAATGTCGATTGGTCCCAAGCGTCCGCGACAACCATTTCGTCATGTGACATTGTTTCATGACCGACGTTTCGTGTAAGCTTACCGTCAGGATGATCCATTACCGACTGGATCGGGTGTCCGGCGGCAGGCTCGCTGGCGGCGCCGTTCGGACGGAGCAGGCATATGCGCAGGAGCGGGTGTTCGATCGCAGCTTTGATCGTCGCGGCCGGGGCCGCCCAACCGGCGGCGGCGGCCTGCAAGGTCGGCCAGATCGCCGAACTCGCCGTGACCATGCACGGCCTGCGGCCGATCGTGGATACCAAGATCAACGGTCAGCCCGCGCCATTCATCGTCGACAGCGGCGCCTTCTACAGCATGATCGCGCCGCCCGTCGCCAAGGCGATGAAGCTTCCCGAACAGTCGCTGCCGGTCTGGTATCGGGTCAGCGGCATCGGCGGCGACGCCAATCCCTGGGCTACGACGGTGCGCCACCTGACGCTCGCCGGACAGGATCTGTCCAACGTCGAGTTCATCGTGGGCGGTACGGATTTCGGCCAGACGGGATTGTTGGGGCAGAACGTCCTCGGCCTCGGCGATGTCGAATATGATCTGCCCGGTGGCGCCGTGCGATTGTTCCGTGCGCAAGGCTGCGGCAAGATGGCGATGGCCTATTGGACGAACGGCAAGCCCTTCTTCGAAGTACCGATCGAGCCCAAGGCTACCGTGGTCAAACATACCGTCGCCACGCTCCAGCTCAACGGCACGCCGCTTCGCGCGGCGTTCGACACTGGGGCGGGAAGCACCGTCATATCCTTGCGTGCCGCGGCGCGGGCCGGCGTGAAGCCGGGCGATCCGGGCGTCGACCCCGATGGCTGGGCCACCGGCATCGGCAGCCATGTGACCCGCGGCTGGATCGCGCATTTCAGATCACTGAAGATCGGCAACGAGGAATTGCAGAACGTTCGCCTCCGCATCGCCGACCTCGGCGGGGCGGATGTCGACATGCTGCTCGGCGCCGACTATTTCATTTCGCATCGCCTGTACGTCTCGAATACGCAGAACCGCATCTACTTTACCTACACCGGCGGCAAGCTGTTCGACACGAAGACCCATATCGATGCCGCGGCGCAGATCGTCGCACAGGGGGCGGCCGATCCTGCCCAGCCGACCGATGCCGACGGCTACAGCCGCCGCGGCGCGATGTTCCAGACGCAGGGCGATCTGCCGCAGGCGATCGACGCCTTCAGCCATGCGGTCGCGCTCGCGCCCAGGGATCCGCGCTATACCCGCCAGCGCGCGTTGGCCTATCTGGCCCAGCATCGCCCCGTGCTGGCGATGGACGACCTCGATGCGACCTTGGCGGCGGATCCGGCGGACGTGGAGGCGCGGCTGATCCGTGCGGAGCTGCGCCTGCGTGCAGGCAACGCGCCGGGCACGATCGCCGACCTCGACGACGTGGCCGGTCGTCTGCCGCGCGAGGATGCCAAGCGCATGCAGGTCGCCCAGCTGTATTCGGGAGCGGATGCGTTCGACCAGGCGATCGGGCAATACGATCTGTGGCTGGCGGCCCACCACGACGATGCCCATCGCAGCAGCGCGCAGAACGGCCGCTGCTGGGCGCGGGCGCTCGCCGGCAAGGATCTCGACAAGGCCCGCAGCGATTGCGACGCGGCGGTTCGTGCGGTGCGCAGCAACCCGGCGTTCCTCGACAGCCGCGGCCTCGTCGCGCTGCGGCAGGGCGACAATGCCGGCGCGATCGCCGACTTCACCGCGGCGCTCGCGATCAATCCACGTCTCGCCTGGTCGCTATATGGCCGCAGCCTTGCCGAAAAGCGGCTGGGGCAGGGGGCGGAAAGCGCGCGCGATCTCGCCGCAACGCTGTCGATCGACAAGCGACTGCCCGATCGCGCCAAGCGCTATGGGCTGATGTGAACGCCGCCGACTGGTCCCACACGCTCGGCGGGAAAGCCTGCCGGTGACGCATCATCGTCCGATCGACGGTGCCGGGCTCCGCGCATGGCTTCTTGCCATACTCGGGCTGCTGGCGCTCGCCGGCAACGGGCTGATCGTCCAGACCCATCGCCATCCGCTGCAACGCCTCGCCTATTCGGTCGGCGCGGAGGTGGCGGGGGACCTTGCGGCCGACACGCATTGTGCGCTGTGCGATGCGCAGGCGCTTGCCGAGCCGTTGATGCCGCCGCCCGCGCCGGCTTTGGTCCCGCCGATCGGAGGGCGGACCCCGGCAGCCGTTCTCCTGCGCACCGGCGCCGATCGGCGCGCCCACACCCATGGCTGGCGTAGCCGCGCGCCGCCGCTCCTGGCGCCGATCTGATCCCTTCCGGCGGCTGCCGTCCTGTGCCGGCCGTCGCCATCAGTGCTGCTCCAGGAGTTTCCCCATGCGTTCGACCTTCCTCGTCGGCGCGGCCATCGCCGCGCTCCTGCCCGCCTGCGCGTTTGCGCAGCAAACCGCTCCCGCCCCCGTTCCCGCGCGCAACGACAATGGCCGCGACATCATCGTCACCGCCTCGCCGATCCAGCACGATCGCGACGACACCCCCGCGATCTCCGCCAAGGTCGATGCGGAGGACATCCTGCACCAGGGCGGCGCCAGCATCGCCGATTCGCTGGCGCGCGTGCCCGGCATCGCCGCGACCGGCTTCGCCACCGGGGCCAGCCGTCCGATCATCCGCGGCATGGACGCGACCCGGGTGCGCATCCTGGAGGATGGCACCAGCTCCTCCGACGTGTCCGATATCGGCCCGGATCACGGCATCCCGATCGACCCGCTCGCCGCGCGCAGCATCGAGGTGGTGCGGGGCGCCGGCACCCTGCGCTATGGCAGCCAGGCGATCGGCGGCGTGGTCAACGTGCTCAACAACCGCGTCCCCACGCACCTGTCGGACACCCCCGTCAGCGGCGAACTGGACGGCACCTACGGGACGGTCGCGGACCTGTACCAGGGGGCGGCGCTGGTCGACGCGACGGTCGGGGATTTCGCGCTCCACGCCGATGGTTTCGGCCGCCACGCGGGGGACTATGACACGCCGCTGGGCGTGCAACAGAACTCGTTCTTCGAGGGCTACGGCGGGTCGCTCGGCGGGTCCTATTTCTTCGGGGGCAACCACGACAGCCATGTCGGCGTCGCGGTGACGCAATATGACGCGCAATACGGCATACCCAGCGACACCACCTACATCGACATGCGCCAGACCAAGGTGATGACGCGCTCGCTGTTCTCGCTCGAGTCAGGCCTGCTGAAATCGCTCAGCCTCGACGGCAGCTACGCTGACTATGCGCATGACGAGAAGGAGCCTGACGGCACGATCGACACCACCTTCCGCAACAAGGAATATAATGGCCGTGCCGAGCTGCTGCTCAACCGCATCGGCTTCATCGACAATTCGGCGCTGGGGGTCGAATACCAGCATCGCGATTTCTCGGCCGTGGGCGAGGACAGCTCCTACCTCTTCCCCGCGACGATGGAGAGCGTCGCCGGCTACCTGTTCACCGATACCCGGCTTGCCGACCGCTTTCATATCGAGGCGAGCGGCCGGGTGGAGAACGTCCGCCTGCAAGGCACGCCGGCGTCGAATATGCTGGTCAGGCCGGACTATACCCCGCTCAGCGGTGCGATCGGGGCGCTCTATACGGTCAGCCCGGCGATCAGGATCGGCGCCACCTTCTCCAGCACCGGCCGCGCGCCGGCGCTCACCGAACTGTTCGCGCGTGGTGGCCATGACGGGCCCAATACGTTCGAAACGGGTGATCCCGATCTCCGGATCGAACGGTCCAATTCGTTGGAGGGCACGCTGCGCGTCCGTTCGGGCGGTTTCCGCTTCGACGGCAGCATCTACAGCAGCTGGTTCAGGAACTACATCTACGGCGATCTCACCGGAGCATATTGCAGCGACGACGGGGGGTGCCAGGCGGTTCGGGACGACGACCACGATCTGCGCCAGCTCGACTATCGCCAGCAGGGTGCGCATTTCCGCGGCGCGGAAGGGGAGGCGAGCTACGATCTCGTCCGCAACTCGCACGGCGTCTACCGCTTCAACCTGCTTGCGGATTACACCCGCGCGACGCTGGACGACGGCAACAACGTGCCGCGTATCCCGCCGTATCGCGTCGGCGGCGGCCTGAACTGGTCCGGCGACCGCTTGGATGCCGGCTTCAATCTTCTTTACGCCGGCCGGCAGGACAAGCCGGGCGTGTTCGATACGCCTACACCCAGCTATGTGTCGCTCGATGGCCAGGTCGCCGTGCGGCCGTTCACACGTTATCCGAATATGGAATTGGCGCTGGTCGGACAGAACCTGACCGACGACGTGCAGCGCCTATCCACCGCGCTCAACAAGGATCAGGTGGTGATGCCCGGACGTCGCTTGATGGTGACGCTGAAGCTCGCGACCCACTAGGCGGTAGAATGGCGGCCGGGGCGTGGTGCGCCCAGCGCCCGCTCCGGCCGAAGTCGTGCTTTACGGGCGCAAGGGCGTTGCACCGTTCGTGCCCGGAACGATCATCGCTTCCGCCGATCGTCATCGGATTTCTGGAAATAGGCAGCCCAGGCACGTCGCCGTCGACGCTTTTCCGCCCCGGCCATTCTGATCGATACGCCCAACAGAACGACCAACACCACGAGGACGATGATAAGCGGGTCCATGCCACGAGTGTATAGGCATGAAAGTGAACCGGGCGTTAGCGCCTTGATGATGCTCGCTTATCGCTCGACCCGATCTATGCCGCGGCATAGGTTCGCCGGATGGAAGACCATGATCAGGCTCACCGGCTGGGCGCCGCGCTCAACCATCTGCACGCGTTCGCAGCGCGGTTCGCGGCAACCGATTACGTCGACGAGGCCAGCGCGCTGACCGCGGGCGATCTTCACGTCATCCTGGAGACGCTGGAGGAGGTGCATGCCGCCGGCCAGACGGTGCCCAAACTATGAGACGTGAGAGGGTGTCCGATGGCCGCGCCGCCTGGCTGACGCTGGTCGTGTTCGTCGCAGGGTTCGGCGGCATGATCTGGGCGATCGGATCCGCTATCGGGCTGTTCTGATCGGGCGACTAGCGGACGTTCGATGGTCGGGTGTGCGACGCTACGTCTGCCTCAGCGATGCCGGAAGAGGCGCCGGAACACGTCGGAAGGCGCAGCTCCACCGTAATCGGCCTGACTGTTTTCTGCGGTGGAGGGTGGTGGACGCACTTGGGCTCGAACCAAGGACCCGCTGATTAAGAGTCAGCTGCTCTACCAACTGAGCTATGCGTCCATGACCTGGCCTGTTTGATAGCGCTTTGGAGAGGCGCCGGCCCCGTCGGGAGGCGGCCAATTAGCAGTGGATTCCGATGATGCAAACCCTTTTTTGCATCGCGGCAGAATTTTCGTCTTACCAGCGCACTGCGCGACGATTTTGTCGGTCGATCGACATCAGGATGCCGAGGCAGAACAGGACGGTCATCTGCGCGGAACTGCCGAAGCTCACGAGGGGAAGGGGGATGCCAACGACGGGCGCAAGGCCCATGACCATGGAAAGGTTGATCGCGACGTAGAAGAAGATCGTTGTCGCAAGCCCCGCGGCGGTGAGGCGGGCGAAGCGGCTGGTCGCCTGCTGGCCGACGTTGATGCCCCAGCGAATAACGAGCAGGAAGGCGAGGATCAGCAGGCAGCCGCCGATCAGGCCCCATTCCTCTGCCATGGTGGCGAAGACGAAGTCGGTATGCCCCTCGGGCAAATAGTCGAGATGGCTCTGTGTGCCGTTGAGGAAGCCCTTCCCCCACAATCCCCCCGAGCCGATCGCGATCTTGGACTGGCTGATGTGGTAGCCGGTGCCGAGGGGATCGCTTTCGGGGTCGAGAAAGATCAGCACGCGATTGCGCTGATAGTCGTGCAGCAGGAAATTGACTGCGAGCGGTGCGGCGATGGCGAGGCTGAGGGCTCCACCGACGAACAGCCGCATCGGCACGCCCGCCAGGAACATCACGACGACACCGCCCCCGCAGACCATCAGCGCGGTGCCGAGATCGGGCTGTTTCATGATGAGTGCAGCCGGCACGCCGATCAGCAGGCAGGCCGGCCAGATTGCGCCGAAGCGCCGCGTCTCCCCCGGGGGCAGCATGTCGTAGAAGCGCGCGCAGGCGAGTACGATCGCGGGTTTCATGAACTCGGACGGTTGCAGGCGGATGCCGACGTCCAGCCAGCGCTGGCTGCCGCCGCGCACCGCACCGACGAGCTCGACCAGCACCAATGCGACGACGATCGCGCCATAGGCGGGCAGCGCCGCCGATTTCCACACCCGTTCGGGCACATAGGAGATCGCCAGCGCCGCCCCCAGCAGCACGAAGAACCGGATGCCCTGCGACAGTGCCCATGGCTGCAGCGCGCCACCGGCGGCCGAGTAGAGCACGACCTGGCCGAAGGTACCGATCGCGACGATCAGCAGGATGACCCGCCAGGGCAGGCGGGCGATCGGTTCGGGGATCAGGTGGTTGCGGCTCATTGTTCGGTCCGGTCGGGGCTGCCGCCTTCCGCCGTATCGTCGCCGTCGGCGGCCGCCGGGCCGAGCGCGGCCTGGGTCTGGTTGGCGAGATCGGTCGCCGCCTCCACCGCATCCGAATCGCTCGGCACGATGGCGTCGGTCTTGGTGGCATTGGCGGCGGGCGGCGGGGCGTGTTCGGCGCGATAGGCGGCCGCTTGCGCATCCATGCGGGTCCTGATGTCGCCGCCCCAGGTCGGCTCGACGTCGGCAAGGCTCTTCATTGCGCGGTCGCGGTCGAACAGCCAGGTCATGATGTCGCGGCCGATCATCGGCGTATCGAGATTGCGGACGGTATGGCCATTATGTTCCAGCACCACGGCAATGGCGTAACGCGGATTGTCCGCAGGCGCGAAGCCGACGAACAGGGCGTGGTCGCGCAGCTTGAAGGGCAGTTGTCCGTTCTTCAGCACGCCGGTGCTGCGCCGTTCGGCCATGGTGATGCGGCGGACCTGCGCGGTGCCGGTCTTGGCCGCCAGCGAGACGCCCGGCACGAGCAGGCGCGCCGCGCCACCGGTGCCGCCCTGGTTGACGACCCCGTACATGGCGTCGCGGACGATCGCGAGATGTTCGGAGGCGAGCGGCAGGGCGGGTGCGTCGAGGTGGACGTGGCTGGCGAGCAGGCTCGGCTGGAGCGCCCGGCCGGACGCGATCCGCGCCGCCATCACGGCCAACTGGAGCGGGTTGGCGAGCACATAGCCCTGGCCGATCGAGGCATTGAGTCCGTCGGCCACCGTCCATCTGGTCTTGTACTTGTGCAGCTTCCACGCCGAATCAGGCACGGTGCCGTAGCGCTGCGTGGCGAGTGGCAGCTCGAATTTCTGCCCCAGGCCCATCAGCTTGGCGACCGGCGCGATCGTGTCGTAGCCCATGCGCCGGATCATTTCGTAGAAGTAGATGTCGCAGCTCTGCTCGATGGCGCCCTTGAGATCGAGCGGACCGTGGCCGCCGCGCTTGTGGCAGTGGAAGATGCCGGTACCGACCCGCATCGCGCCGGAACAGACGATGCGATCATGCGCGCCGACGCCGGCCTGGAGCAGCGCCAGACCGTTCATCGGCTTCACCGTGGAGCCCGGCGGATACAGACCCTGCGTCACCTTGTTCATCAGCGGCACGTGGTCGTCGTCGGACAGCATCTTCCATTCCAGATGGCTGATGCCGTCGGAGAAGCTGTTGGGATCGTAGGCCGGCATCGACACCATGGCCAGCATCTCACCCGTCCGGCAATCGATCACCACCGCCGAACCCGAATTGGTGCCGATCCGCCGCGCGGCATATTCCTGCAAGCCGGCATCGATGGTCAGGCGCTGCGTCTTGCCCGGCACGTCGGCACGGGTCGGCAGCTCGGCGACGACCTTGCCGCGGGCGGTGACCTCCACCCGCTTGGCGCCTGCGGTACCGCGCAACTGCTGTTCCAGCTGCTTTTCGAGGCCGTCCTTGCCGAGCTTGAAGCCGGGGGTGACCAGCAACTGGTCGCGTGTCGCCTTGAATTGTTCGGCGGTCGCTGCACCGACATAGCCGGTAAGATGAGCGACGGCGGCACCCGCAGGATAGGCACGGGCAAAGCCGCGCGTCGGCGCGACGCCGGGCAGTTCGGGCTGGCGCAGGCTGACCGCGGCATAGCGATCCCAGCTGATGTTCTCTGCGACCTGCACCGGCTGGAAGCCTGCTGCGCCCTTGAGGTCGATGCGGATGCGCTCGACCTCGTCCGGTGGCAGCGCGAGCAATTGGGCGAGCAGCGCCAGCACCCGCTCGGCATCCTGCAATCGATCTGGGATGATGTCGACGCGGAAGTCGGTGCGATTGTTGGCGATCGGCGCGCCGTGGCGATCGACGATCCAGCCCCGCCGCGGCGGGATCATGGTGAGGTTGACGCGATTGCTCTCGGCGAGAAGATTGTACTTCTCGTTCTGCGCGATCGCCAGCCAGCCCATCCGGCCGGCAAGCAGCACGCCGACGCCGGCCTGCGCGGTGCCGAGCAGCCAGGCGCGGCGCGAGAAGCTGTAGGTCTGCATCGCCTCGGTGACGATGCGGGGAGAACGCCTCAGCATGGCTGCCTCACGCCGCCGGGCCGCGCTTGCGGTCGATCCAGGCGACGAGTCGCGCCGATAACGGGAAGAGCATCACGGCAATCATGATCTGTGCTAATAGCATGGCATCGACGTGCGCGCCGAACGGCAATGCGATCCAGCGACCCATCGCCAGGCAAAAGGCGATGGCCCCGCTGGCGATCAGCCAATCCTGCCAGAAGTCGCGGAAGACCAAACGCTGTTCGATCAGGTCGATGGCGATGAAGCAGAGCGACCATAGCAGCACCGCCGATCCCAGCGGCTGGCCGCTGACGAGATCGTCGAACAGGCCGAGCGGGGCCGCCGCCCAAGGGCGCAGCGCGAAGCGGGCGAGCAGGCGCCAAGTCAACAGCATGATGAGCCCGAGCGGCGGCATCAGCGGCAGGCTGGCGACGACCGGCAGCACCGCCGTCAATGCCGAGGCGGCGAGCACCGTGATCCACGGCAGCGCCCGCGCGCGACCGGGAGGCAACGGCGGCTCGAAGGGGCGGAAATCGATCGTGTTGGGGGCCACCGCTCGCGCTCCGCCGGTTCAGGGCACGGCCGGCGGCGGTGCGGTCGGGCGCACGGGGGGCGGCATAGGCATGAACGGCCGCTCCACCAGAGCGAAATCGAGCGCATCGGGCGCGGAATAAGGGATGGCGACGACGCTGTCGGAGCCGCGCGTGTCCACCCGCGCCACCGGAACGCCGGGCGGATAGAGGCCGCCGGTGCCCGAGGTGATGAACATGTCGCCCGGCGCGAAGCGGACGTTGGTGGCGTTGACCGAACGGATGTCGACCCGGCCGTCACCGCGGCCCGCGGCGATGGCGGGCAGGCCGTCGCGGGTGCGACGTACGGGTACGAGGCTGTCGGGATCTGTGATGAGCAACACGCGGGCGGCGATCGGCCCCGACTCCAGCACGCGCCCGACGAGGCCGTTCGGCCCACGCACCGGCATGCCGGGCAGCACCCCCTGGATCCGTCCGGCGTTGAGCAGGGCGAAGCGGCGGCCGCTCGATGCGGTGGAGCCGACCAGTCGCGCCGTGATCACCGCATCCGGCGTGCGATCGCGCACCGCCAGCAGCGCGCGCAGCCGCCGATTGTCATAGGCGATGGTGCGCGCACGGGTGAGCAGGGCGCGGCTGCGCTTCACCTCGGCGCGCAGTTCGGCATTCTGGCCATGCACGTCGATCCACGTGCCGATCGCGCGCGGTACCGATGCGACCACATCCGCCGCCGTGCCCAGCCCCGAGGCGATCGGCGCGGTGAGGCTGGCGACGCTCATCCGCAGTGCCGCAAAGGCCGGCGGGTTGAAGGTGGAGACGACGAGCAGCACGGCCCCCACTATCGCGCCCGCCACCGCGAGCACGTAGCCGAGGAATGCCGAATATTGCCGCCGCCGCGAAAAACCGGTGCGACGGTCGCGGGCAGGCGCCATGCGCCGAAATCCCCCTTGTCCCGTGTGAAAGCCCGTCTGGTCGTAAAGCTAGGGTCCCGGTTCAGCCGTTCTGGAGCACGCCGCGGAACATGGGATCCTCCAGCGCGCGGCCGGTGCCGAGCGCGACGCAAGTCAGCGGGTCCTCGGCGACGGTGACCGGCAGGCCGGTCTCGTCGCGCAACACCTCGTCCAGCCCCTCGAGCAGCGCGCCGCCGCCGGTCAGCACGATACCCTGATCGACGATATCGGCGGCGAGTTCGGGCGCGGTATTCTCCAGCGCGACGCGCACGCCCTCGACGATCGTCGCCACCGGCTCGGACAGGGCCTCGGCGATTTGGCCCTGGTTGATCTGGATCTCCTTGGGCACGCCGTTGACGAGATCGCGACCCTTGATGTGGATGATCTTGCCGATGCCGTCGACCGGCGGGCGAGCGATGCCGACTTCCTGCTTGATCCGCTCGGCCGTGGCTTCGCCGATCAGCAGGTTGTGGTTGCGACGGACGTAGCTGACAATCGCCTCGTCCATCTTGTCACCACCGACGCGGACCGAAGTGGTGTAGGCGAGGCCGCGCAAGGAGAGCACCGCGACTTCGGTGGTGCCGCCGCCGATATCGACGACCATGCTGCCGATCGGCTCGGTCACGGGCATGTCGGCGCCGATCGCGGCGGCCATCGGCTCCTCGATCAGGAAGACCTGGCTCGCGCCGGCGTTCGAGGCGGCATCGCGGATCGCGCGGCGTTCGACCTTGGTCGATCCCGACGGCACGCAGATCACGATCTCGGGCCAGCGCGCGAATTTGCGGGGGCCGTGCACCTTGCGGATGAAATGCTTGATCATCTCTTCGGCCACGTCGATGTCGGCGATGACGCCGTCGCGCAACGGGCGGATCGCCTCGATCGAGCCGGGGGTCTTGCCCATCATCAGCTTGGCGTCGTCGCCGACCGCCTTCACCCGCTTGACGCCGTTCAGCGTCTCGACGGCGACCACCGAGGGTTCGTTGAGCACGATGCCGCGGCCGCGCACGTAGACGAGCGTGTTCGCGGTGCCGAGGTCGATCGCCATGTCATGGCTCATGAATTTGAAGAAGCGGGGCAGGGCCATCGGGGGCAAGGTTCCGTGTCAGGGACGCACAGGGTTCCACGCTGTCCGCCGCAGACCGTCGCGATCGGTCGTCACGTGGGGGCTTGCGGAGGGCTCGCGGGATGGCTTCGCTTGGTATAGAGCTTGCGCGGTGTCAATACGCCGTCTGCCCGAACATCTCGTCAACCGTATCGCCGCCGGTGAAGTGGTGGAAAGGCCCGCCAGCGCGTTGAAGGAGCTGGTCGAGAATGCCGTCGATGCCGGCGCGACGCGGATCGCGGTCAGCCTGTCCGAGGGCGGCCTCGCCCGGATCGAGGTGACGGACGACGGCTGCGGGATGACGCCGGCCGACATGGCGCTGGCGCTGGAGCGGCATGCAACCTCCAAGCTGCCCGACGAGGCGATCGATCAGGTGGCGACCCTGGGGTTTCGGGGCGAGGCCCTGCCGTCCATCGCCAGCGTCGCGCGGCTGACGATCGAAAGCCGCGTGAGCGGCGCTGAGGGGTGGGCGCGGGTGGTCGACAATGGCGCCGTCGTGAGAGAGGCGCCGGCCGCGCTGCCGCCGGGCACGCGGGTGATCGTCGAGGATCTGTTCGGGCGGGTGCCGGCGCGGCGCAAGTTCCTGCGATCGGCACGGGCGGAATATGCCGCCTGCCTTGATTCGGTACGGCGCCTGGCGATGGCGCGACCGGACATCGCCTTCACGCTGGAGCATGACGGCCGCCGCGCGCTGGCCGCGACCCAGGCGGAGGATCGGCCGGCGCGTGTCGCCGGGCTGACCGACCGTGCGCTCGCCGACAATGCGGTGCCGGTCGATCTGGAGCGGGACGGGCTGGTGCTCGGCGGCGTGGCGAGCATCCCGACCTACAATCGCGGGGTGGCGGACCATCAATATCTGTTCGTCAACGGGCGGCCGGTCCGTGACCGGCTGCTGATGGGCGCGATCCGCGGCGCTTATGCCGAGATGCTGCCGCGCGATCGTCATGCGGTGGTGGCGCTGTTCCTCGACGTGCCGGCGAGCGAGGTGGACGTGAACGTCCATCCCGCCAAGACGGAGGTGCGCTTCCGCGATCCCGCGCTGGTACGCGGCATGATCGTCTCCGGCCTCCGGCGGGCATTGGATGCGGCGGGGCATCGCAGCGTCCAGCGGGTGAGCGAGGATGCGCTGGCGATGTGGCGGCCGGAACCGGTCGCGAATCTCTCCTACCAGGCGGCGCCGGCCCCCTATTCCAATCCGGGCGGGGAGGCGCTTTCGCGTGTGTTCGATCGTCGGCCGACCTTCTTCACCGCGCCGCCTGCCGCGCGCGCCGAACCTGCCTGGGCGCCCCCACCGGTCACCACGGCGCATCCGCTCGGGGTAGCGCGTGGCCAGGTCGCCAAGACCTATATCGTCGCCGAGGCGGAGGATGGATTGGTGCTGGTCGATCAGCATGCCGCCCACGAGCGGCTGGTGCTGGAGCGGATGCGTGCGGCACTGGCGGGTGGGCGGATCGCGGCGCAGGCGCTGCTGATCCCGGAAGTGGTGGAACTGGAAGAGCCGGCGTGTGACCGGTTGGAGGCACGGGCGGCGGAACTGGCCGAACTCGGTCTCGATCTGGAGCGGTTCGGCCCGACCGCGATGCTGGTGCGCGCAACGCCGGCATTGCTCGGGCAGGCGGACCCGAAGGGGCTCGTCGCCGACCTGGCAGACGAACTCGCCGCATTCGACCAGGCGTTGTCGCTACGCGAGCGGCTGGATGCGGTGGCGGGCACAATGGCGTGCCATGGCTCGGTACGGGCCGGGCGGGTGCTGGGCGTCGCCGAGATGAACGCGCTGCTCCGCGAGATGGAGGCTACGCCGCACTCCGGTCAGTGCAATCATGGCCGCCCGACCTGGGTGAAGCTGGCGCATGGCGATATCGAGAAGCTGTTCGGTCGTCGCTGAGCGCCTCCGCGAACAGCCATTCCTCAGCGGCAGCGCGATCGCGGAAAAAGCCGACACCCTGGCGGTCCGGCGCGATCAGCCGCCGCGTCTGCTGGCGGGCGAGCGATGCCCCGACGACGAAGGCGAGGCGCCGCGCTTGTATGGCAGGATCGCGCACGATGGCGGTGAAGGCGGCAACGACATCCTGGCTCTGGATCTGCATCGCCGAGGTGTCGACCAAGGTCAGATGCTGGTTCACAGGGCAGGAGAGCCGCGCGCGAGCGTCACGATAGGCCGTGTCGAAGCGGTGCAGGGCTTCCATGGTGAAGAAGCCACCGACGGTCACCATGAGCAACTGGCGACCCGGATCGGCGTCGATGCTGAAGATGGGTAACATGGATCAGTCCATTACGGCCAAGTCCTTGCGTGGGAGTTAATGTGTGACAGACCGTGTTTGGATAGACGCGGGCACATCGAATCATGGCAAGCCGTCGCCGTTCCATTCATCCTTTGGAAACCTTCGGCTCGTCGGCGCATTGAAGCGGAAACAACCGATGAAGGCCTTGCTGCCATGAAGCAGATTTTTCCGATCGTCCTTGCCCTGATCCCGCTGGCGGCGGTTGTCGGCGCCTGCGTCAGCTGCCCCTGACGGCGCTGCGCCGGCCCGCGCGATAGGACGGGCATCGCCACGCAAGAAAAAGGGCCGTTCGGAGCATCCTCCGAACGGCCCTTTTTATATTACCGCGGTAGCGGCGCGGAGCGTCAGTCCTGCGCCTGCTCCGTTTCCGGCTGCGCCTCGGCGGTCGCACCGGGCTCGGCGTTGGGATCGTAATCCTCGGTGAAGCCGGCCTCGTCGCGCTCGAACATCGACGCCATGACGTCGACGCCGGTTGCCTGCATTTCGGCCTCTTCCGGCGAGCGGGCGACGTTGACCTTGACGGTCACCGACACTTCCGGGTGCAGCGCGACGCGAACGTCGTACAGGCCGATCGACTTGATCGGCTTGTCCAGCACCACCTGGCTCTTGGTCACCTTGTGGCCATCGGCCACCAGCGCCTCGATCAGGTCACGCACGGCGACCGAACCATAGAGCTGGCCGGTGTTCGATGCCTGACGGATCAGCGTCACCGACACGTCGTTGAAGGTCTGCGCTTCCTTCTCGGCCTCGCCGCGACGGTTCGCGTTCTCGGACTCGATGCGGGCGCGGTTCGCCTCGAACACCTTGCGGTTGGCTTCGTTGGCGCGCAGCGCCTTCTTGTTCGGCAGCAGGAAGTTACGGGCGAAACCGTCCTTCACCTTCACCACGTCGCCGATGACGCCGAGCTTCTCGACGCGCTCAAGCAGAATAACGTCCATGTGGAGGACTCCTTACTTCACGACGTAGGGCAGCAGGCCCAGGTGACGGGCGCGCTTGATCGCCTGGGCGAGTTCGCGCTGCTTCTTGGCGCTCACCGAGGTGATGCGCGACGGCACGATCTTGCCACGCTCGGACACGAAGCCCTGCAGCAGGCGGACGTCCTTATAATCGATCCGCGGCGCATCCTTGGCGCTGAACGGGCACGACTTGCGGCGGCGGAAAAACGGACGAGCCATTATGCGGCCTCCTCTTCACGGTCACGACGGGGGCCACGATCCGGGCGGTCACCACGGTCGCCACGCGGTGCGCCGTCACGGCCACCCTCGCGGTCGCTGCGGCGCTCACGGTCGCGCTCCTGCTTGCGCATCATCACGGTCGGGCCGTCTTCCAGCGCATCGACCTTGACGGTCATGTAGCGGATCACGTCCTCGTTGATCTGCGTCTGGCGCTCCAGCTCGGCGACGACCGCACCCGGTGCGTCGATCTCGAGCATGACGTAGTGCGCCTTGCGGTTCTTGGCGATGCGATAGGCGAGGCTGCGCAGGCCCCACGTTTCCGTCTTGACCACGCGGCCGCCATTGTCCTGGATGATCTTGGTGGCGGTTTCCGCCAGCGCGTCCACCTGCGCCTGTGCCAGATCCTGGCGCGCAAGGAACGTGTGCTCGTACAGAGCCATGCCTTGTCCTTCGTTGGCCGATCGCTGACGCCGCCCCATGCGACGCCCCTCCGGCTGTCTTCTCGTGCAATACGAACCGAGGCGGAGAGACTGGCCCTCCGCCCCGGATGTGGGTTCCCTTACCGACCTTGCCGCAAAAGGCAAGGTCTCACCGCCGGATCAGCGGAACGAGCGCTGGATCACGCGGACGACGGTGCCGTTGTCACGCACCAGGACGGCATCGTTGCCCGAACGTGCCCAATACTGGCCGCGGCCCGGCGCCGCGAGGCGATAGCTGCGATAGTCGCGAACGACCCGGTAGTTGGTCGCGCGACGGCGATCGAAGCGCTGGCCGGCGCGCCAGCCGTACGGCGTGTTGCGGACGGTGGTACGCTGCGTGACGACGGTGCGGCCGTTCGGGCGGTGCTTGACGGTGGTGACCGTGCGCTCGCGCTGGACCGGTGCGGCATCGGCGGCGGCGATCGCCATCGGGCTTGCAACCAGCGTCGCTGCGATCGCGCTCAGGATCAGCTTCTTCATCGTGACTACTCCCATTCTTGGTACCGGCGCCGTGTCCGGCGTCGAATAGAAAGATGGGGGCGACATGTCGCACACCTCTCACACCGAAGCCGGTAAACGGTCGCAAGGTGTCGCAACTCCAAGAGGTTCGTTCAGGTTGCGTGGGGACCGCTGCGGCCCTACTGGCGCGCTCCTGCAATCAAGGAGACGCGACGATGCGGGCATTCATCTTTCCCGGGCAGGGCAGCCAGGCGGTCGGCATGGGCAAGGCGCTGACCGAAGCCAGCCCGCATGCCCGCGAGGTGTTCGGCGAGGTGGACGAGGCGCTGGGCCAGAACCTGTTCCGGCTGATGGCCGAGGGTCCAGCCGATGCCCTGACGCTGACGGAAAATGCCCAGCCGGCGATCATGGCCAATGCCATCGCCACCCTGCGCGTGCTGGAGCGCGAGGGCGGCGTTCGGCTGGCGGACAAGGCGGACTACGTCGCCGGCCATTCGCTCGGCGAATATAGCGCCTTGTGCGCGGCCGAGGCATTCGACCTGGCGACGACGGCGCGGCTGCTCCGGCTGCGCGGCCAGGCGATGCAGGCGGCGGTCCCCGTGGGGGAGGGCGCGATGGCGGCCTTGCTCGGGGCCGACCTCGACAAGGCGCAGACGATCGCCGGCGCCGCGGTCGACGCGATCCTGGCGGAAGGCGGGCCGGAGCTGGTCTGCACCGTCGCCAACGACAATGATCCGTCGCAGGTCGTGATCTCCGGCCACCGTCCGGCGATCGAGCGCGCCGTTGCGCTGGCGAAGGAACTGGGCGCCAAGCGCGCGCTGCTGCTGCCGGTGTCGGCACCGTTCCACTGCCCGCTGATGCAGCCGGCCGCCGATGCGATGGATGCCGCCCTCGCCGATGCCCGCATCGCCGCGCCGCTGGTGCCGGTGTTCGCCAATGTCGACGCAGCGGCGATCGCCGATCCCGGCGCGATCCGGGTGGCGCTGGTGCAGCAGGTGACCGGCATAGTCCGCTGGCGCGAATCGGTGCTGGCGATGGTCGATGCGGGCGTCACCCAGTTCGTCGAATTCGGCGGCAAGGTTCTCGCTCCCATGGTCAAGCGCATCGCACCCGAAGCCGATGCGATCAGCGTGGTGACCATGGACGACGTGGAGGATTTGCTTAAAAAGGTGTGATGTTCACGCGGAGGCGCCGAGGCGCGGAGAAGAAGTGAGAGAGATTGATGCCATCAGTGGCGATGTCCTCGATCTATCTCTGCGCATTCACCGGGAGCTTGGTCCCGGGATGCTCGAAAGCGTGTACGAGACGGTATCGGCCGGTAGGCTCGCTGCGATGGGTTACGCCGTAGTACGACAGCGTCCGGTCGACATTGTGTTCGATGGGCAACGCTTCATCGGGGCGTTCCGGGTCGACCTGCTGGTCGATCAACGGCTCGTCGTCGAAGTTAAATCGATCGAGCGGCTGACCGCCGCTCATGCCAAGCAACTGCTGACGTACCTCAGATTGCTACATCAGCCCGTAGGGCTGCTCATCAACTTCGGAGGCGAAACGCTGAAGGAGGGTGTGAAGCGGGTGGTCAACGACTATTCTTCTTCCTCCGCGCCTCCGCGCCTCCGCGTGAATACAACTTCTGGAGGATAGATGTTCGACCTTACAGGCATGACCGCGCTGGTGACCGGCGCTTCGGGCGGGATCGGGTCCGCGATTGCCAAGGCGCTGGCGGGGCAGGGGGCCCGGCTGGCGGTATCGGGCTCCAATGCGGAGAAGCTGGAGACGTTTCGTGCCGGCCTCGGCGGAGACCATGTCGCCGTGCCGTGCAACCTGTCGGATGCGGGCGCGGTGGATGCGTTGGTGCCGCAGGCGGTGGAGGCGTTGGGCGGGCGCATCGACATCCTGGTCAACAACGCGGGTGTGACGCGGGACAATCTGGCCATGCGGATGAAGGACGACGAATGGGATCAGGTGATCCGCGTCAACCTGGAAGCCGCATTCCGCCTGATCCGCGCCGCCGCCAAGCCGATGATGAAGCAGCGCTTCGGCCGCGTCGTCTCGATCACCTCGGTGGTCGGGCAAACCGGCAATCCGGGGCAGGCGAACTATGCCGCGTCCAAGGCGGGTCTCGTCGGCATGTCCAAGGCGCTCGCGCAGGAGCTCGCCAGCCGCAACATCACGGTCAACTGCGTCGCACCGGGCTTCATCCGCTCGGCGATGACCGACGTGCTGCCCGAGGCGCAGAAGAGTGCCCTGCTCGGCCGCATCCCGGCCGGCAACCTCGGCACCGGCGAGGATATCGGTGCGGCGGTGGTCTATCTTGCCAGCCGGGAGGCAGGCTACGTCACCGGACAGACCTTGCACGTCAACGGCGGCATGGCGATGATCTGAGGCGTCGATCACCGCGCGGTGGGTAGCATTCCCTCGTGGCGCTGCAGAGGTCCTCGTGGTACGTCCGTATCGGTCTTTTTGGTCGATAGGGAGATGGCCGATGCCGCGCTGGGTCGCCGTTGTTCGTGGGATCGGACTATTGGTAGCCGTACCCGCGGCCGTCATGGGGCTGCTGATGCTGACCAACGACGTGGTGCATCACATCGCATCACCGGATTGGCTCGACGTGGCGACGAGCGTCACGGCATCCGCAGCCTTGCTGCTGGTGGTCGCATCGTTGCTGGTGCGCCCGGTCGATGGATCACGCATATCACGGGCGTTGTACGTCATCAGTACACTATTGGCGCCGCTGGCTGCCTTCATCTTCTACGTCGGTTCGCTAGATCCGGCCATCTTGTTCCTCGGGGCGCCACTGGTGCTGCCGCCGCTGACCGTGATGTTGCTGTCGCGTAGGTCCTGCTGTCCATGGGGCCGTGGGGGCGCCCCGGCGGTATAGTGCCCGTATCACCGGCCGCCCCGATGGCCGTCCGGGCGTGGGGCCTATGCGGTTGGCCGGTCATCATTGCCGCACGCGCGGACTTGTCAGGCGCGTCGACGGGCTCTACCTGCGTTCAGGAAATCGAAACCTACACCCCCAATTTGAAAGAGGGAAAGTTATGAGCGAGACCGCCGACCGCGTGAAGAAGATCGTCGTCGAGCATCTCGGCGTCGAAGCCGACAAGGTGACCGAGGACGCGAGCTTCATCGACGATCTCGGTGCCGACAGCCTCGACATCGTCGAGCTCGTCATGGCGTTCGAGGAAGAGTTCGGGGTCGAGATCCCCGACGATGCCGCCGAGAAGATCACGACCGTCAAGGATGCGATCACCTATATCGACGAGCACAAGGCGTAATCGCCTGGGGCTGAGCCTCAAGCTCGCCCGCGCCCGCTAAGGGCCGGATTCGAACGGCTTCCCGTCCCCGCTGAGAGGGCGGGGGGCCGTTTTTCGTAGGAGCCGCCCGATCGCTCGGGGGGCGACATGTATGGACTGGATGGAGTGAAGGGTATGCGGCGCGTCGTCGTAACCGGTTTGGGTCTCGTGACGCCGCTCGGCGCGGACGTGGAGACCGCCTGGGCCAATATCATCGCAAGCAAGTCGGGCGCAGGCACGATCCAGCGCTTCGATGCGACCGACTTCCAGTCGAATTATGCCTGCGAAGTCAAACCGGCCGATCACGAATATGGCTTCGACGCCGGCAGGCGCGTCGACCACAAGATCCAGCGGCAGGTCGATCCGTTCATCGTCTACGGCATCGATGCCGCCGGCCAGGCGCTGGAGGATGCCGGCCTGACCGAGATGAGCGAGGCGGAACGATTCCGCGCCGGCTGCTCGATCGGATCGGGCATCGGCGGCCTGCCGGGCATCGAGAGCGAATCGCTGGTGCTGGCCGCCAAGGGGCCGAAGCGTGTTTCGCCGCACTTCGTCCATGGCCGGCTCATCAACCTGATCTCGGGTCAGGTCAGCATCAAATACGGGTTGATGGGGCCGAACCATGCGGTGGTCACCGCCTGCTCGACCGGCGCGCATTCGATCGGCGATGCCGCACGGATGATCGCGATGGATGATGCCGACGTGATGCTGGCGGGTGGCGCGGAAAGCGCGATCTGCCCGATCGGCATCGCCGGCTTCGGCCAGGCGCGCGCACTGTCGACCGGCTTCCGCGACGAGCCGTGGCGGGCGAGCCGCCCCTATGACAAGGATCGCGACGGCTTCGTGATGGGCGAAGGCGCGGGCGTCGTCTGCCTCGAGGAATATGAGCACGCCAAGGCTCGCGGTGCCAAGATCTATGCCGAGGTCATCGGCTATGGCCTGTCGGGCGATGCCTATCACGTCACCGCCCCGCATCCGGAAGGGTCGGGCGCGTTCCGGTCGATGGAGATGGCGATGCGCAAGTCGGGCCTGCGGCTCGAAGACATCGACTATATCAACGCGCACGGCACCTCGACGCCGCTGGGCGACGAACTGGAGCTGGGCGCGGTGCGGCGGCTGTTCGGCAGCGCGCTGGACGGCGTGTCGATGTCGTCGACCAAGTCGGCGATCGGCCATCTGCTCGGCGGCGCGGGTGCGGTCGAATCGATCTTCTGCATCCTTGCGATGCGAGACGGCATCGTGCCGCCGACGCTCAACCTCGACAATCCGAGCGACAATTGCGTCGGCGTCGATCTCGTCCCCCATGTCGCCAAGAAGCGGCAGGTGAAGGCGGTGCTGAACAATTCGTTCGGCTTCGGCGGTACCAACGCGTCGCTGGTGATGAAGGCGATCTGATCCCGCCATGCGCAAGATCGGCTGCCTCGGCCTGTTGCTCGCCCTCGTCGCGATCGTCGCGGCGTTCTTCGTGGTGCAGGGCTGGGGCGGCAGCGGGCCGGCGCCGCGCACGCTGACCGTACAGGTCGCGGAGGGGAGCAGCCTCGCCTCCGCCGCGCGCGCGCTGGAGACAGCGGGGGCGATCCGCTCCGCCGGGCGCTTCCGCATGCTGGCCCGCGTGTTCGGGTCGGGCGAGCCGATCAAGGCGGGTGAATATCGTATCCCGGCGCATACCAGCCAGGCCGATATCCTGAAGATGCTCCAGGGCGGCAAGGTGTTGCAGCGCATGGTCGTGGTGCCGGAGGGTTATCCATCCGTGCTTGTCCACGACGCGCTCGTCAAGGCCGACGGCCTGACCGGCAGCGTGCCCGTGCCGGCGGAAGGATCGGTCCTGCCCGACAGCTACGCCTTCCAGCGTGGCGATACGCGGGCGAGCGTCGTCGCGCGGATGCAGAAGACGATGCGCGATTACCTCGCTGCTGCCTGGTCGAAGCGCAAACCCGGCATCGCGGTGACCACGCCCGAACAGGCGGTGATCCTCGCCTCGATCGTCGAAAAGGAAACCGGCAAGCCCGCGGAACGCCGGACGGTGGCTGCGGTGTACAGCAATCGGTTGAAGCGCGGCATGCCGTTGCAGGCCGACCCGACCGTCATTTATCCGATCACCAAGGGCCGGCCGCTCGGCCGCCGTATCCTGCGCTCGGAGCTCCAGGCGAAGAACGGCTACAACACCTATGCCGAAACCGGCCTGCCGGCCGGCCCGATCGCCAATCCGGGGCGTGCGTCGATCGACGCGGTGCTCGATCCCGCACAGTCGAACGCACTGTATTTCGTCGCCGACGGGACGGGCGGGCACGTGTTCGCCGACACGCTCGACCAGCACAATGCGAACGTGCGCAAATGGTATGCCATCCGCCGCCAGCGCGGCGAGATGTAGCGCCTCAGCGCGCGTCGTGCGAGGCGCGTCGCTCGACCAGCCACGCCGCGGCGCTCGCCTCGTCCAGAAAGGCACGAAGGCGCTCGTGGCGTAGCACCCGTTCGACCTGCATCTTGCTCAACATGGAGGCGACGAGGATCGCGGTGTAGCCGGTGTTGAACTGGCGACCGGCGACCAGCAGCGCCTCGAAGCGGTCGGCCACCGCCGGTGGCTGGACCGCGAAGTCCCGCGCGTCGATCAGCAGGTCCCAAGCCCGGCCGCGTTGCGCCAGTGCCATCACCTGGGTTGCGACAGCGACCTGGAAACGTTCGATCTGCGGCATGTCCCATAGGCCGTAGATCCGGATCATCTGCCAATAGCGTTCCTCGTCGAACCCGAGGTCGAAACGGTATTCCGTCATGGCGCCCTCCCGTGGCGTTTCCTGATCGCGCGACGACGGGGCGGTGGCTGCCCCGTCATGACAGCAGCCACCCCTCTGCCGCACCGCGATCGGTGAAGACGCCGATCGTCTCGCTGGTGCGCAGACGCTTGATCTGCAACTTGGCGAGAGCGGTGAGCCAGATGAAGGCGCGACGGTCACCGACCTGCTTGATTACGATCGCATGGTGGCGAACCCGCATCGCTACGGCGAGCGGCTGCACCGCCTCCACGACGATCAACATGCGCACGGATCCATGCCGGCGCCGCGCCGCGTCATGCAGCGGAGCGAGTTCGGCGAAGAAGGTGTCGACGTCGCTGACGGTCCAGACGCCGCTGATCGCGAGATCGAGGATGCCATCGGGGCGAAGACGCGCCGTATAGCCGCTGCCCCCCGCCGTGACCGCCCGCTCGATGTTCATACCGTCAGCGTATCGCCCCCGCAGCGCTGGGGAAAGTCAAAAACGAACTTAGGAGGAGGTGGTGGAAGGCAGCGAAGAGAATCAGGCGCTTAGCCGGGCGTGGGCGCGATAATGGATCGATTTCGATCCACCGAAGCAGTGCAGCGATACTGTCGCAACCGTGCCGAGCCTTGATGACCGTATGGGTCTAGCACACGTTTCCAAATGTCTCCGCCACCCCGGACTTGTTCCGGGGTCCACCGTGCTACCATCACCAAGCCTTCGATGCTTGCCGGGCCGTGGACCCCGGAACGAGTCCGGGGTGACGAAAGTGACAGGCCCGACGGCTTGATGCCGCCCCGCCTTAGCGGGTGCGCAGCCCGCTGGCGGCGCGGGCCTTCGCCTCCACCTCGGCCATCGTGCCGCCGGTCACCCAACTGCCGCCGACGCACAATACCGGGGCAAAGGCGAGCCAGTCGGGCGCCGACGCCTCGGTGATGCCGCCCGTCGGGCAGAAGCGGCATTGGTAGAAGGGAGCGGCAAGCGCCTTCAGCGCCTTCAGGCCGCCGCTCGTCTCGGCCGGGAAGAACTTGAAATGGGTAAGGCCGAGGTCGAGGCCGCGCATGATGTCGCCGGCGGTGGCGGTGCCCGGCAGATAGGCGACGCCCGCGTCGAGGATCGGCCTGGCCAGCCGCTCGGTGAGGCCGGGGGAGACGATGAACTCGACGCCGGCATCGATCACGTCGCGTGCCTGCGCCTCGCTGACGACGGTGCCGGCACCAACGATCGCGCCGGGTACGGTCTTCATCTCGGCGATCGCTTCCATCGCGGCGGGCGTACGCAGCGTCACCTCCAGCACCTTCAGGCCGCCGGCGACCAGCGCCTCGGCAAGCGGCTTGGCGGTGGCGGCATCGTCGATCACCAGCACCGGGATGACGGCGCTGGTCTGCATGATGGTGGCGATGTCATGCCGTGCGGCATTCGGATCGGTCATGGTGGTGAAACCCCTATGCGTGTTCTTGGGCGAAGGCGGCCGCGGCGCCGAACAGGCCGGGCTGCGGATGGGTGATGAGCTTGACCGGCAGGCCGGCCATCATCGTCTGGAAGCGCCCCTTGGCGACGAACCGCTGGTCAAAGCCGGAGCGGATCAGCTTGTCCTTGATCCGCAGGCCGAGGCCGCCGGCGATGACGACGGCCTTGGCACCATGGGCCAGCGCGAGGTCACCGGCGACCGCGCCGAGCGCCAGGCAGAAACGGTCGAGCGCCGCGAGTGCGATCGAATCGGTGCCGTCGAGCGCTTCGGTCCAGATCGTCTTGTCGTCGCGGCTGGGAACGGCGCGCCCTTCCAGTTCGGCAAGCGTTTCGTAGATGGCGACGATCCCCGGCCCCGAACAGATGCGCTCGGCGGACACGCGCGTGAAGGTCCGGCGCAGCCGCTTGACGAAAGCATCCTCGATCCCGTCGAGCGGCGCATAATCGACATGCCCCCCCTCGGTCGCCAGCACATGGTAACGGCTGTCGGTCTTGAAGACCTGCGCGACGCCGAGGCCGGTGCCCGGGCCGCAGACGGTGGTGACGCCCTGTGCCGGCAACGGGGTGTCGGGACCGCACAGATGCTCGAAATCTTGCGGAGGCAATTGCGCGACGGCATGGCCGACCGCACCGAAATCGTTGATGACGGTATAGACGTCCGCACCCAGCCGCTCGGGGATCAGCGACGGGCGGATCACCCAGGGATTGTTGGTGAGGCGGATGATGTCACCGGTGATCGGCGAGGCGACGGAGATCGCCGCCGCCCGTGGCAGCGTGCCGCCGTGGCGGGCGGCGAACGCCTGCCAGGCGGTCTGGAGGCTGGCATGTTCGGCGGTCTTCAGCGTCACCGGTTCGCCGAGCGAGACGACGCGGCCACCCTCCACCTTTGCGATGGCGAAGCGGGCATGGGTGCCGCCGATATCGACGCTGACGAGTTGCATATGTGTCCTCTCCCTGATCGCGTCATCCCAGCGAAAGCTGGGATCTTTGCTCGCAAGCGATGCGCTCGTGAAACGAGACCCTAGCCTGCGCTGGCGTGACGGTTGATTACAACCCCGCTGCCGCCAGCATCCCCGATGCGCCGCGCTCCGCCTCGTCGGCCAGCCCGCGGAACATGCCGAACAGTTCGCGGCCCATTCCGGTCGCCGCGCCCGGCGCGTCGCATAGCGGCCGCTCCAGCCATTCGGCGGGGTCGACCAGCGCGTCGAGCGTGCCGTTCACCGCGTCGACGCGGATGATGTCGCCATCGCGGATCTTGCCGATCGGGCCGTTGCCCAGCGCCTCGGGCGAGCAATGGATCGCGCACGGCACCTTGCCGCTCGCACCCGACATGCGGCCGTCGGTGACGAGCGCCACCTTGAAGCCCCGGTTCTGGAGGACGCCGAGGGGCGGGGTCAGCTTGTGCAATTCGGGCATGCCGTTGGCACGCGGGCCCTGGAAGCGGACGACGACGACGACGTCCTGCTCCAGCTCGCCGCGCTTGAACGCCTCCAGCACGTCGAGCTGGTCGTGGAAGACGCGCGCCGGCGCCTCGACCACCCAGCGGGCGCGGTCGACCGCCGACACCTTGATGCACGCGCGGCCGATGTTGCCGGCCAGGATTCGCATGCCGCCATCGGGCGAGAAGGGATCGGCGGCGGGACGCAGGATGCTGGTGTCGCCGCTGTCGCCGACCGGCTGCCAGGTCAGTGCGTCGTCGACGATCACCGGCTTGTCCGCATAGGCGGCGAGGCTGTCGCCGCTGACGGTGGTGATGTCGCCGTGCAGCAGGCCCGCCGCCAGCAGCTCGCGCACGACGAAGGGCATGCCGCCTGCCGCCTCGAAGGCGTTCACGTCGGCCGACCCGTTGGGATAGACGCGCGCGATCAGCGGCACGGCGGCAGAGAGGCGATCGAAGTCCTCCCAGTCGATGATGATCCCCGCAGCCCGCGCGATAGCGGGGACGTGGAGCAGGTGGTTGGTCGAGCCGCCGGTGGCGAGCAGGCCGACCGCCGCGTTGACGATCGCGCGCTCGTCGACACACTGGCCGAGCGGCCGGTAATCGTCGCCGCGCCAGCCGATCTGCGCCAGGCGATGCACCGCGGCGCGGGTCAGCTCCTGGCGCAGCTTGGTGCCGGGATTGACGAAGGCGGCGCCGGGCATGTGCAGGCCCATCACCTCCATCATCATCTGATTGGTGTTGGCGGTGCCGTAGAAGGTGCAGGTGCCCTTGCCGTGATAGGCCTGGATCTCGGCATCGAGCAGTTCCTCGCGACCGGCCTTGCCCTCCGCATAGGCCTCGCGCACGGCGGCCTTCGCCTTGTTGGGCAGACCCGACGGCATCGGGCCGCCGGGGATCAGCACCATCGGCAGGTGGCCGAAGCGCAGTGCACCCATCAGCAGCCCCGGCACGATCTTGTCGCAGATGCCGAGCAGCGCCGCGCCCTCGAACGTGCCATGGCTGAGCGCGATGGCGGTCGACAGCGCGATCGTGTCGCGGCTGAACAGCGACAGCTCCATGCCGGGATAGCCCTGCGTCACGCCGTCGCACATTGCCGGCACGCCGCCCGCGACCTGCGCCGTCGCGCCGGCCTCTCGCGCCCAGACCTTCATCAGTTCGGGATAACGGTAATAGACGGCATGCGCCGACAGCATGTCGTTATAGGCGGTGACGATCCCGATGTTCATCGCTTGCCCCGCCCGCATCGTGTCGCGGTCTTCCTCGGTCCCGGCATAGGCGTGGGCGAGGTTGGCGCAGCCGAGTTGCGGGCGGCGGGCACCGTTGTCGCGTTCGCGCTCGATCAGGGCGAAATACGCGGCACGGCTCGCGCGCGACCGCTCGATGATGCGGTCGGTGACGGCGGAGACTTCGGGGTTCATGGCGCTGGATCCTGGGGAGGGATGGGGCGGCGGCCGAGGATGGTCCCTCTACCCGTCCGTGCCGGGTCTGTCGAAGCACGGGCGGACGGGGAGGGACCTCACCGGATCACGGTGCCCAGTGGATGTCGACCGGCAACTCGGCGTCTGCCAGCACGCGGCCGATCGGGTAGGGCGAGGACGGCCCCTGTTCGATCGCCTGTTCCAGCACCTGCCGCTTGTCCTGGCCGGTGAGCGCGATCATCAGCGCGCGGGCGGTCACGATGCCCTGCCGCGACAGGGTGACGCGGGCGACGGGCGCCTCGGGCGGCAGTGGATCGGGCAGGACGCCGAGCATCCGGCGTTCCTTGGGGCCGTTCAGCGCCTCGTCGAAATCGGGACCGGGGAAGATCGAGGCGGTATGCCCGTCACCGCCTATGCCGAGCAGGCAGAGGTCGAGCGGCCAGTGCAGGTCCTGCATCAGCGCGTCGGCGGAACGGCCCGCGGCCTTGTAGTCGTCGGTCTGCTTGGGAACGATCGGGATCACCCGCGCGCCCTTGGGAATGAACAGCTTGCCGAGTTGCGTGACGTTGGAGAGCGCGTCGCCGAGCGGCACGATCCGCTCGTCGCCCGGCACGATCGTCACGCGCTTCCAGTCGAGCTTTGCCTTGGCGAGCTTTTCATAGGCGGGGAAGGGGGTCTTGCCGCCCGCCAAGGCGATCACGGCCGAGCCGCGTGCGTCCAGGGCGCTTTCGATGACGAACTGGATGTCGCCGGCGATCGCGTCGGCGAGTTCGCCCGCGTCGTCATATTCCCACCATTCGATCTCGGTCATCGCTCAGCCTTTTCGTGGTCGGCGCGGCCCCGATAGCCCGGAGCGACGCGCAAGGTAAGTAGCCCCGCATACGTATGGGGGACAGATTCGGTCTTTCGCGGCCAATCGGCGGACGCGCTTCGTCTATCCGTCATCTCCCGTGCAGGGATGACGGAGCCGCGCGGATCAATCGTCCTGCCAGGTCACGCCGTCGCGCTCGGTCAGCGCGATCGCGCCTGCCGGGCCCCAGGTGCCGGCGGCATAATGTTTGGGCTTGGTCTGGTTGGCGTCCCAGCCGGCGCGGATCGCATCGATCCACGTCCACTGCGCTTCCACCTCGTCGCGGCGGACGAACAGGGTCTGGTCGCCCTCGATCAGGTCGAGCAGCAGCCGTTCGTAGGCGATGCGGCGGCGGGTGCCGGCAAACTCGGCATCGAGGCTGAGATTGAGCGGCACCTCGCGCAGGCGCAGGCCGTCGCGATCCAGACCCGGCTCCTTGGTCATCACCAGCAGCTGGATGTATTCCTCGGGCTGCAGGCGGATCACCAGGGTGTTGGGCTGCAGCAGGCCGCCGCGGCCCGAGAACATCGAGTGCGGCACCGGCTTGAACTGGATCGCGATCTCGCTGCGGCGCTTGGCCATGCGCTTGCCGGTACGCAGGTAGAAGGGCACGCCCTGCCAGCGCCAATTGTCGATATGCGCCTTGATCGCAACAAAGGTCTCGACGTTGCTGTCATAGCCCAGCTCGTCGTCATAGCCCTTCACGACCTTGCCGGAGACGGCGCCCTCCTCATACTGACCGGTAACGGTGCATTGCTGCACCGCCTCGGGCGCGATGCGGCGCATCGAGCGGAAGACCTTGGCCTTTTCATCGCGGATCGCGGTGCCGTCGTAGAGCGCGGGCGGCTCCATCGCGATCAGCGCGACGAGCTGGAGCATGTGATTGGCGACCATGTCGCGCAACGCACCCGCGCCCTCGTAATAGCCGGCGCGATCCTCCAGGCCGACGGTTTCGGCGATCGTGATCTGGACGTTGTCGATGCCTTGCGCATTCCAGATCGGCTCGAACATCGAATTGCCGAAGCGCAGCGCCAGAATATTCTGCACCGTCTCCTTGCCGAGATAATGGTCGATGCGGAAGATGCGCTCTTCGGGGAAGACCGAGGCGACGGTGTCGTTGATCTCCTTGCTCGATCCGAGGTCGTAGCCGAGCGGCTTTTCCAGCCCGATCCGTACCGTGCTGCCGGCCAGACCGACGCTTTCCAGCCCCTTGACGGCGGGTTCGAACAGCGAGGGTGCGGTGGAAAGATAGATGGCGAGGCCGCCCGACACATCGCCGATCTTGTCGGCGAGCGCCCGGTACGTCCCCTGGTCGGACAGGTCGACCGACTGGTAGAAGATCCGGTCGAGGAACGTGCCGAGCGCACTTTCGTCCTTGCGGTCGGCGGGCAGGAATTCGTCCAGCGCCTTCTTGGTGAAGTCGCGGAACCCGGCATCGTCCAGGTCGCTGCGCGCCGAACCGGTGATCGTCAGGCCTTCGGGCAGCAGGCCGTCGGCGTGCAGGCCGTAGAGCGAGGGCAGCAGCATGCGCTGCGCGAGGTCACCGGTGGCTCCGAACAGGAGCAGCTTGCCGACGGGGTTGCGCTGCATGACGATCCTTTGGGGTTAGAGGATGAGGCCGGCGAGCGGGTCGAGCCCGGCCATGATGTTGAGGTTCTGCACCGCGGCGCCGCCGGCGCCCTTGCCCAAGTTGTCGAGCGTCGCGACCAGGCGGACATGGCCGCTGTCGGCATTGCCGCAGACGCGCAGGGTCATGCGGTCGGTGCCGCTGTTCTCTTCGATGACGATCGCCGCGGCATCGCCGGGCACCACCGATATCAGCGCGCTGCCGGTATAGGCGGCGGCCAGCGCCTCCTCGACCGCCGCGACGCCCGGCGCACCGGGCAGCTGCTTCAGCGGCAGCGGCACTTCGCCGAGCATCCCACGGTTGAGACGCGCGACGGCCGGCGCGAAGATCGGCGGATGCGCAAGGCCGGCGTGCGTCCGCATCTCCGGCAAATGCTTGTGCGACAGGCCGAGCGCATAGGCGCGGAAGGCGGTGTCGGCCGTGCCCTCCTCGAACTCCGCGATCATCGCCTTGCCACCGCCCGAATAGCCGGAGGTGGCGTTATAGGTCAGCGGCCAATCGGCCGGCACCAGCCCGGCGCGCACCAGCGGTGCGATCAGCGCGAGAAAAGCCGTGGGGTAGCAGCCGGGATTGGAGACGAAGCGGGCCTGCGCGATCCGATCGGCCTGGCCCTTGTCGAGCTCCGGGAACCCATAGGTCCAGCCCGGCGCCACGCGATGCGCCGACGAGGCGTCGATGATCCGCGTCGTGCCGCTGCTCACCAGCGCCACCGCCTCGCGTGCTGCATCGTCCGGCAGGCAGAGGATCGCGATGTCAGCATCGTTCAGCGCCTCTTCCCGCGCCGCCGCCTCCTTGCGCCGCACTTCGTCCAGCGTCACCACGGTCAGATCGGTACGGCCGCTCAGCCGTTCGCGGATGTCGATGCCGGTGGTGCCGACCGCACCGTCAATGAAGACCGTGACGCTCATGCCGCGATCGTCCCGTCCTCGCCCGCACGGTCCAGCATGGCACGGTCGACATAGCCGACCAGCGCAAGGCCGGGTGCCGAGCCCCAGGCATGCCCGCCGGCGAGTTCGAGCACTTCGAACGTGTCGCCGGGCTTCAGATCACCGCGCCGGTCGGTAAGGGCGCGGTCGGCGAACAGCGCCGTGGCGTGTACGACGCTGGCGATCATCGGGGCGGCATAATGCGGAGCGAAGACCTGTTCCGCCAGCCGCACGTCGGCCAGGTCGCCACGCACGGCATGCGTCGCCGGGTCGAGCGCGACCGACCGGCCGGTGAGCGCGAACGCCTTACGCGAGGGCCGGCTGGAGCGCTCTGGAGTCGCCTTCGCCGAGGAATTGCCCGAACTCTTCAAGAAACTCTGCCCCTTCGGATGTGCGTGCGACGAAGATGTTGCGCTTGTCGCTGTCGTCGCGTTGGCGGCGCAGATAGCCGAGCGCACCCAGCCTGTTCAAGGCGCGCGTGACGACGGGCTTCGATACGTTCAGCGCCCGCGCCAGGCCGCGCACGGTGTGCGGGCCGGGATTGAGATAGACGAGCAACAGCAGGGCCATCTGCCGGTTGGTGAGATCGGGCTCGCCCGAGCGCACGTAATCGACGAGAGCGGTCATCCAGGTCGCCAGGGATTGCGCGGCTGTTCCCACGATCAAATATCCGTTTCTGCGCCGTTTTCGGGGCTTTGTTTCGCGGTCATAACGCCCCCGGCTGCCCGAGGTTTCCGGCAAATGAACGTCGCCCGGTATTAAGGTGCGGCACCGTTCCGATCCGTAGCGGCGGCGGCCGCGTTCGTCCGGCGGTTGATCGGCCGCCAACCCTGGCCTATGTGCGCGCCTTCATACGCGTTTCCCGGGACCCTAGATGTTCACCTTCCTCCTCGTCGTTCATGCCATCATCGCCGCCAGCCTTGTGACGGTGATCCTGATGCAGCGGTCGGAGGGTGGTGGCCTCGGCATGGGCGGCAGCCCTTCGGGGCTGATGTCCGCACGCGGCGCGGCCGATTTCCTCACCCGCATGACGTCGATCCTGGCGACGGTGTTCGTCTGCATGTCGATCGCGCTCGCGTTCATCGCCGCGCACCGGCAGACGCAGACGATCGACACCTCGCTCGCCCGGACGCCCCCGGCACCCGCGGCGCAGCCGCTCGCGCCGGCGCAGGACGCGGTGCCGAACGCCCCCGCCGACAACGGCGCGGTCCCGCTCGCGCGCTAAGCCCGACGCATTCCATCGCAAATCGCGCGCAGGGCACCCCTGCGCGCTCTTGTCGTTCGACCCCACAACACGCTAGGCGATTTCTCCCATGGCGCGGTACATCTTCATCACCGGCGGCGTGGTTTCGTCGCTCGGCAAGGGCCTCATGGCGGCCTCTCTCGCAGCTCTGCTCCAGGCGCGTGGCTATCGCGTCCGGATCCGGAAGTTCGATCCCTATCTGAACGTCGATCCGGGGACGATGAGTCCCTATCAGCACGGCGAGGTCTATGTGACCGACGACGGTGCCGAGACGGACCTCGATCTCGGCCATTACGAGCGGTTCACCGGCGTCGCCTCGCGCCAGTCGGACAACATCACCTCCGGCCGCATCTACAAGACGATCATCGAGCGCGAGCGGCGCGGCGATTACCTGGGCGCGACCGTGCAGGTGATCCCGCACGTCACCGATGCGATCAAGGCCTTCGCACGCGCTGAAACCGATGACCTCGACTTCGTGCTCTGCGAGATCGGCGGCACCGTCGGCGATATCGAATCACTCCCCTTCATCGAGGCGATCCGCCAGCTGAAGAACGAGGTCGGGCGCGGCAACGCGATCAGCATCCACGTGACGCTGGTGCCGTATATCGCCGCGGCGGGCGAGCTGAAGACCAAGCCGACCCAGCATTCGGTGCGCGAACTGGCCGCCCTCGGCGTGCAGCCCGACGTGCTCGTGTGCCGCTGCGAACAGCCGCTGCCGCCGTCGGAGCGGGCCAAGATCGCCCTGTTCTGCAACGTGCCCGAAACCGCCGTGATCCCGGCGCTCGACGCCAAGTCGATCTATGCGGTGCCGTTGCAATATCACGGCGAAGGCCTCGATTCGGAGGTGCTGCGCGCCTTCGGCATCACGCCGTCCTCGGCGCCGGACCTGTCGCGCTGGTCCGACATCATGGACCGGCTGACCAATCCCGAAGGTGAGGTGACCGTCGGCGTCGTCGGCAAATATGTCGGCCTGCAGGATGCGTACAAGTCGCTCAACGAGGCGCTGGTCCATGGCGGCATCGCCAACCGGGTGAAGGTCAACGTCCGCTGGATCGATGCCGAACTGTTCGAGAACGACGACAGCGAGATCGTCAGCCAGCTCGAGCCGTGCGACGCGATCCTCGTCCCCGGCGCGTTCGGCGAACGCGGTGCGGAGGGCAAGATCAAGTCGGTCCGGTTCGCCCGCGAGCGCGAGATTCCCTATTTCGGCATCTGCTTCGGCATGCAGATGGCGTGCGTCGAGGGCGCGCGGGACACTGCCGGCATCGCCCACGCCTCGTCGACCGAGTTCGGGCCGACCGAGGAACCGGTGGTCGGCCTCATCACCGAATGGATGGGCCGCGACGGCCTCGAAAAGCGCGAGGAGCAGGGCGACCTCGGCGGCACGATGCGGCTCGGCGCCTATGAAGCGGCGCTCGCTGGCAACAGCGTCGTCGCCTCGATCTACGGCGGCACGACGATCCACGAGCGCCATCGCCACCGCTACGAGGTGAACACCGGGTATAAGGATGCGCTGGAGAAGGGCGGGCTGGTGTTCAGCGGCATGTCGCCCGACGGCACGCTGCCCGAGATCGTCGAGCGGCCGGATCACCCCTGGTTCGTCGGCGTCCAGTTCCACCCGGAACTCAAGAGCAAGCCGTTCGACCCGCACCCGCTGTTCGCCAGCTTCATCGCCGCCGCGGTGAAACAAAGCCGGCTGGTGTAACCAAGTCCTCCCTCGCTTTAGCGGGCGAAGGGGACCGCGCCCGCAGGGCGGGTTGGAGGGAGCCTCTCCGCAAGTCCGACGGTCGCGAGTTGCTCCCTTGTGCCGGGAGGAACGAAAAGGGCGCCCGGACCCTGCGGTCCGGACGCCCCCGGCGTTCCGTGATGAACGCTATCGCTTACGCGGCTTTCACCTCGTCGGCGCTGTTCTCGACCGCGGCGAGCGGCGCGCCGGTCTTGATCGCGATGCTCTTGGGCTTCATCGCCTCGGGCACCTCGCGGACCAGGTCGATGACGAGCAGGCCGTCGTTCAGCCGCGCATCCTCCACGAACACGAAATCGGCGAGCTCGAACCGCCGCTCGAAGCTGCGGTTGGCGATGCCGATGTGCAGGAAGTTGGCGTTGCCGGCCTTGTCGTCCTTCTTGCCCGCCACCAGCAGCAGGTTCTGCTGAGCGGTGATCTCGATCTCGTCGCGCGCGAAACCGGCGACCGCGAGCGTGATGCGATAGCGATCCTCGGCAAGGCGTTCGAGGTTGAAGGGCGGGTAATTCTCGGCCGTCGCGGCGCGCGCATTGCTCTCGAGCATATCGAAGAGCCGGTCGAAGCCGATGGTGGAACGGCGATAGGGGGTCAGATCGAGTCGCATGTCAAATCCTCCGAATGAAGCGAGTTGAACGACGGCATCCACAGGCGTGCGATGCCGGTGCACGGCCCGTCAGCGGCACCGTGCAGCGCCGATTTTGGTGCGACCGAACGGGGTTTCAAGAGGGGGTAGCCATCGGCCAAGCACGGCTTTGTCGCGGCCAAGCATCTCCATCTTTCAACATCCCCCGATCCGGTGGAGTTTCGCGCCCAGAACGAAAATCGGGGGACTTTCATGTCGCTGACGCTTGCCTTCCTTCTCGCCGGCCAGATCGCCGCGCCCGCGACCGGCGCCGACCCGCAGGAGGCGGCGCCCGCTCCCGCCCCACAGGAAGCGCAGGGGGAAGGGGCGGCGTCCCCGGTCGGCGGCGACATCCTGGTCACCGCACGCCGCCGAGCCGAATCGGTGCAGCGCGTGCCGATCGCCATGTCGGTGATCGGCGGCGCGGAGATCGACAAAACCGGCGCCTTCAACGTCAACCGGCTGCAGCAACAGCAGCCCGCTCTGCAATTCTACTCCAGCAACCCGCGCAATTCCGCGATCAACATTCGCGGGCTGGGGGCGCCCTTCGGCCTGACCAACGACGGGATCGAGCAGGGCGTCGGCTTCTATGTCGACGGCGTCTACATCGGCCGGATCGGCGCCTCGACCTTCGACTTCGTCGATGTCGAGCGCGTCGAGGTACTGCGCGGTCCGCAGGGTACTCTGTATGGCAAGAACACGACCGCAGGCGCGCTGAACATCACGACGCGGCCGCCGAGCTTCACCCCCGAAGCACGGGTCGAACTGAGCGCGGGCAACTACCGCTTCATCCAGGCGAAGACTTCGGTGTCCGGGCCGCTGACCGATACGCTCGCGCTGCGGCTCTCCGCTTCGTCGACCCAGCGCAAGGGGACGGTCTACAACGTCACATCCGGGCAGGACCTGCACCGCCAGGATAATACCGGCGTGCGTGGCCAGCTGCTGTGGAACGCGACGGGCTCGCTGAACTTCACGCTGTCGGGCGACTACAATGTTCAGAACCCGCTGTGCTGCGTGCAATATTATGCCCGGGTCGGCGCCACGCAGCGGCCGGTCGCGCGGCAATATGCCGCGCTGGCCGGGGCATTCGGCTATCGCCCGCCGAGCACCGATCCGTTCGATCGCGTCACCGACCTCGATGCGCCGATCAACTCACGGCAGGAGATCGGCGGCGTGTCGCTGGTCGGCAATTGGGACCTCGGGCCGGCGACCCTGACGTCGGTCAGCGCGTGGCGCTATTGGGACTGGCAGCCGCAGAACGATCGCGACTTCATCGGCCTGCCGACCACCACCGTGTCACAAAACCCGTCGCAGCAACGCCAGGTCTCGCAGGAACTGCGGCTCGCCTCCAACGGCACCAACCGGCTGGACTATACGGTCGGCGCCTTCGTCTTCCACCAGACGATCGATACGCAGGGCTCGCAGGTGCAGGGGCCGGCGGCCAGCCGGTTCCTGCTGTCGGGCACCGACGCCGGCAATCTCAACGTGCTGAACGGGCTCACCTCGACCAACACGATCAGCTTCGACAACACCAGCTTCGCCGTGTTCGGCAAGCTCAACTGGGCGCTGACCGATGCGCTGCACATCCAGCCCGGATTGCGCGTCAATTACGATCGCAAATCCGGCTTCTACGAATCGGTCGTCAGCATCGCCAACAGCCAGTATAATTTCGTGGCGACGGCCGATAACGTCGCCGCACTGCTCGCGGCCCGCCCCGTCGGCGCCGCCCGCACGACTTTCCAGAACCAGATCAACACGCTCGCGCCGCAGCGCTACAGCCCGCGATTCAGCGCCTGGAACACGTCGGGCGACATCACCGTCTCCTACGACGCGAGTGCCGACATCCACGCCTATGCGACCTATTCCCGCAGCTTCAAATCGGGCGGCATCAACCTCTCCGGCCTGCCGCTCAACTCCACCAGCACCGGTGTCGACCTGTCGACACAGACCGTGAAGCCGGAGAAGGTCAACAACTACGAGATCGGGCTGAAGACGCAGCTGTTCGACCGCCGGGTGACCTTCAACCTGGCCGGCTATTGGACGGACGTGTTCGATTATCAGGCGACGGTGAACAACAATGCGATCAACGTGATCCGCGGCTACCTCGCCAATGCCGGGCAGGTGCGGTCACGGGGGTTCGAATTCGACTCGCGCTACCAGGCCAGCAAGCGGCTCAATCTGTACGTCAGCGGCGCCTTCACCGACGCGAAATACGTCCGTTTCACCAACGCGCCGTGTCCGCCCGAACTGTCTGGCGGCACGGCCACTGCGCCGGGCGGGGTGACGGACCCTGCCGGTACGGCGGGGGGCCGCAGCCCGGCATTCTGCGATATCTCCGGCCAGCGCCTGCCGGGGATTTCAAAATGGTCCTTCTCCTACGGCGGCGAATATAACCTGCCGGTCGGCGGCAAGGGCGGCGAGGCCTATGTCGGCTATGACGGCAACTACCGTTCGCGCTTCTCGTCGAACCCGTCGCCATCGGCCTATACCTGGGTGGAGGGCTATTCGCTGTCCAACGTCCGCGCCGGCTACCGTGAGGGCGGGATCAACGTCTTCGGCTGGGTGCGCAACGTGTTCGACCAGAATTATTTCGAGCTGCTCTCAACCCAGTCGGGCAGCACCGGGCTGATCGTCGGCCAGCCGGGCGATCCCCGCACCTATGGCGTCACGTTGTCGACGCGGTTCTAAAACCCGCCTCATCCATCCCGTTCGCCTGTGGACTATCGGGGGGGGGGCAAGCACGCCGCTTGCCCCCGACAGGCTCGACGCCAACGCAAGGGGCGCCAGCGGGTCCCGCGTTATGATCCGGTTCAGGATTGATTTGCGATAAGCGGCGCTGCCGGACAGGGGGCGCGAATTGGAAGCTCCCTCCCTCTGCCCGGCGCTACAACGGCAAACGCCCGGACCGTTGCCGATCCGGGCGCCTGCGTGACGAGAAACCCGTCAGCCCCCTTAGGTCGCTTCCCGGCACTTCGCGCGTATTTCGCTGCGCTGCCGGTCCGCTATTCCCCGAACCACGGCCGTTGCCTGTGTCTCAGATGAGTTTTTGCTAAGCAGACCAGCGGCCTTTGTCACCGGCTATATGCAGGCGGCATTTCGATTGCGTCTACCCTGTGTCGAATCCGCAACATTTGTTGCTTGTCGTTCGCACGCGCCCTAGAGCATCGGCCCATGCTTCTCTCGACCTATGAACGGATGATCGCCCGGCGCTACCTGCTACCGGGCAAGGGAGAGGCGTTCATCTTCCTCGTCGCCTCGATCAGCCTCGTCGCGGTGATGCTCGGCGTCGCCGCGCTCGTCATCGTGATGAGCGTGATGAACGGCTTTCGCGCCGAACTGTTCGACAAGATCGTCGGGCTGAACGGCCATGCCGTCATCCAGGGTGTCGGCGGCCGCCTGCCCGACTGGCGCGAGATCGTGGCGCAGGCGCAGAAGACGCCGGGCGTCACGTCCGCGGTGCCGCTGGTCGAACAGCCGCTGGCCGCGACCTACAACGGGCGCGCGGAGGCGGTGCTGGTGCGCGGGGTGCGGATGAAGGATATCCGGCCGGTGATCGGCAACAAGGTGCTGATGGGGTCGCTCGCCAGCATCACGCCGGGCAGCGGCCGCATCGCCATCGGCAGCCGCCTCGCCGAAGCGTTGGGCGCGACCGTGGGCAGCGACATCTCGCTGTTCAGCCCGCAGGGGCAGACGACGCCGTTCGGCACTGTGCCGCGCATCGTCAGCTACAAGGTCGGCGCGATCTTCGAGATCGGGCTGTACGATTACGACAAGCAATATGTCATCATGCCGATCGAGGATGCGCAGACGCTGCTGCTGCTCGGCGACAGCGTCGGCATGATCGAGATCCAGACCGCCGATGCCGACAAGGTCGGGCCGATCCTGGCGCCGCTCGCCGATACGCTGCCGCCCGGTGCGATCATCGCCGACTGGCGCAGCATGAACGCGCAGCTGTTCCAGGCGCTGGAGGTGGAGCGGATCGCGATGTTCACCGTGCTGTCGATCATCATCCTGGTGGCGGTGTTCAACATCCTCTCCAGCCTCATCATGCTGGTCCGCGCCAAGACGCGCGACATCGCGATCCTGCGAACGATGGGGGCGACGCGCGGCGGCCTGATGCGCATCTTCATGGTCGTCGGCACCACGATCGGCGCGCTTGGCACCGTGGCGGGGCTGATCCTCGGCTTCATCTTCCTCTTCTATCGCCAGGCGGTGGTGAACCTCGTCCAGCTGGTGACGGGGCAGAACCTTTGGGACCCGTCGATCCGCTATCTCACCGAGCTGCCGTCAAAGCCCGATCCGGTCGAGATCGTGGTGATCGCGGTGATGGCGCTGGTGTTCAGCTTCCTCGCCACCCTCTACCCCGCGTGGAAGGCGGCGAGCACCGATCCGGTACAGGTACTGCGTTATGAATAGCGTGTTGCAGACCCAGGGGCTGACCCGCAGCTTCACCCAAGGCGGCGAGACGATCCACGTGCTGCGCGGCGTCGACCTCGCCGTCGCGCCGGGCGAAATCGTCGCGCTGCTCGGGCCATCGGGTTCGGGCAAGTCGACCTTGCTCCAGGCGGTCGGATTGCTCGAAGGCGGCTTCGAAGGCTCGATCCGCATCGCCGGGGAAGAAGCGGCGAAGCTCGACGCGCATGGCCGCACGATCATGCGCCGCGATCGGCTGGGCTTCGTCTATCAGTTCCACCACCTGCTGCCCGATTTCAACGCGACCGAGAACGTCGTCCTGCCGCAGCTGGTGCAGGGCGCCGAGCGCAAGACGTCGGATGCGCGCGCGGTGGCGCTGCTGACCGCGCTCGGCCTCGGCCATCGCCTGACGCACCGGCCGAGCCAGCTGTCGGGCGGCGAGCAACAGCGTGTCGCCGTCGCCCGCGCGCTCGCCAACCGGCCGGCGCTGGTGCTGGCGGACGAGCCGACCGGCAATCTCGACGAACATACCGCCGACATCGTGCTGGCGGAGTTCCTGCGGCTGGTGCGCGGCGAGGGTTCGGCGGCGCTGATCGCCACCCACAACGAGCGGCTGGCACAGCGCATGGACCGGGTGGTGCGGCTGCACGAGGGCGTGCTGTCGTGAGCCTGTGGCTGGAGACGCCGACGCTGACCGGGCATCATGTGACGCTCCGGCCGCTGGTGCTCGCCGACAAGGATGCGCTGGTCGCCGCCGCGGCGGCCGACGATCTGTGGGACATCTTCTACGCCAGCGTGTCGCAGCTGAAGCAGGCCGATCGCTGGTTCGCCGGGTCTTTCGCCCAACAGGATGCCGGCCGCGCCCGCGTGTTCGCGGTCTGCCTGCCGGATGGCGAGGTGGTCGGCACGACGCGGTTGATGCGGATGAACGAGGGACATCGCCGGCTCGAGATCGGCGGCACCTTCTACGCGACCCGGGTGCAGCGCACCGGCGTCAATACCGAGGCGAAGCTGCTGCTGCTGACGCACGCATTCGAAACGCTCGATTGCCAGTGCGTGCAGATCCGCACCGATGCGCTCAACCAGCGCAGCCAGGTAGCGATCGAGCGGCTCGGGGCGAGGAAGGACGGCGTGCTGCGCGGCCACCAGATCGTTGACGGCCGTTTACGCGACAGCGTGGTCTATTCGATCCTCGATCGCGAATGGCCGGGGGTTCGGCAGAACCTACGTTATCTGCTGGAAAGGCACGCATGACCACGATCACCGATTTCGCCGTTACGGGCGCAGATGGCGCTTCGGTGTCGCTGGACTGCCGGGCGGGGCAGGTGCTGCTGATCGTCAACACCGCGTCGAAATGCGGCTTCACCCCGCAATATGAGGGGCTGGAGGCACTGCACCGACGCTTCGGGCCCCGCGGCTTTGCTGTCCTTGGCTTTCCCTGCAACCAGTTCGGGGCGCAGGAGCCGGGGGACGCGGCGGAGATCGCGAACTTCTGCTCGCTGACCTATGACGTGACGTTCCCGGTCTTCGCCAAGATCGACGTCAACGGTGATGGCGCCGATCCACTGTTCACGCGCCTGAAGGCGGACGCACCGGGCTTGCTCGGGTCGAAGGCGATCAAGTGGAACTTCACCAAGTTCCTCGTCAATCGCTCGGGCAAGGTCGTGCATCGCTATGCACCGACGACCAAGCCCGAACAGATTGCCGCGGATATCGACGCGCTGCTGTAAGCCGCGTCATCCCAGCGAACGCTGGGATCTCGATCTATAAGTGGGCAGTCGCCGCAGGAGACCCCGGCTTCCGCTGGCGTGACGGGTTCAGAGCGCCGGCGCCGCAAAGGCCGCTGCACCCTTCTTGTGGTTCAACGCCGAGGCGATCGACGCGACGCCGCCGAAGACGAAGCTGATGCCGAGGATGAAGCCCGGCAGCGTCAGCGCCGACCAGGGCAATGTCACCAGTACATAGATCGCGAGCAGGATGTTCACCACGCCCAGCGCGATCATCAGCCCGCGCCCGCGCCGGAACCGCGCGCCGAGGCCGATCTCCAGCGTCCCGCGCAGGCCGAGCCACACCGCCACCATCAACGTCAGCGACACCGCACCGGTGACCGGATTGAACGCCATCAACAACCCGACGAGCAGCGACAGGATGCCGAAGCCGATCGCATAGCCGCGCCCCTCATGGCCCTTGCCGGCAAACCCGGCCACGATCGACACCAGCCCGGCGGCGATGAAGAAGGCACCGATCACCAGCGTCGCCGCATAGGTCGCGGCGAAGGGATTGAGGAAGGCGAAGATGCCGAGCACCACTGACAGCACGCCATAGGCGAGGATCCAGGCCCATCCGGCGCCCGCCGCGGCGGGGCGTAGCGGATCGGTCGCGGCGCGGCTGTCGGTCATGGCAAAGCTCCCTCGTTGAGCAGCCGTAACGGAGTTATCCACCGGCGGTTCCGCACCGCGCCTGTTCGAATCGTCCATGCTCGGCTAAGGCATGGGAATGGCTCATTCGGGTTTCGTGCCGCTCCGCATCTTCTCGTCCTACACGATGCTCGACGGGGCGATCGATCCCAAGGCGATCGCCAAACAGGCCAAGGCACTGAAATTCCCCGCCGCTGGTCTTACCGACCGCAACGGCCTCTATGCCGCCATGGCCTTTTCCGATGCGGCCAAGAAGGACGGCGTGCAGCCGGTGATCGGCACGATGCTGTGCGTCGCACGGCCGGAAATGCCCGACGGTGTCGCCGCGCCGCTCGACTGGATCGCGCTCTACGCGCAGGATGCGACCGGCTACGACAATCTGTGTGCGCTCGTCAGCCTCGCGCATCTCGAACGGCCGATCGAACTCGCCGCGCACGTCGACTTCGCCGCGCTGGAGGGCCGCACCGACGGACTGATCGCGCTGACCGCTGGCGGGGAGGGGGCGCTCGCCCGCCTGTTCCACGAGGACCAGCCGGCGCGTGCGCTGGCCTATTGCGACCGGTTGCAGGCGCTGTTCGGCGATCGCCTGTACGTCGAGATCGCCCGGCGCGGCGATGCGGTGGAAGAGGCCGCGGAACAGGCGCTGATCGACCTCGCTTATGATCGCGACCTGCCGCTCGTCGCGGTCAACCCGTGCTGCTTCGCCGACAGCGGGTTTCTCGACGCGCATGACGCCATGCTGTGCATCGCGCATTCGACCTATGTCGAAAGCGACGACCGCGTGCGCAGCTGCCCCGATGCATGGCTGAAGCCCGCCGACGCGATGAAGCAATTGTTCGCGGACTTGCCGGAGGCGATCGACAACACGATGGTCGTCGCGCAGCGCTGCGCAGTGATGGCGCCGTACCGCAAGCCGATCCTGCCCAGCCTCGCCGGCGACCGCGAGGGCGAGGCGGCGATGCTGCGCGCCGAGGCCGCCGCCGGGCTTGAGGCGCGACTCGACCGGATCGAGGCATTGGGCATGCAGCCCGCCGACGACCCCAACTGGCGCGATGCCTATCGGGAACGCCTTGCCTTCGAGGTGGATGTCATCGTCCAGATGGGCTTCCCCGGCTATTTCCTGATCGTCGGCGACTTCATCAAATGGGCGAAGGATCACGACATTCCGGTCGGGCCGGGGCGCGGATCGGGCGCGGGATCGGTGGTCGCCTGGGCGCTGACGATCACCGACCTCGACCCGATGAAGCTCGGCCTGCTGTTCGAACGCTTCCTCAACCCGGAACGCGTGTCGATGCCCGATTTCGACATCGACTTCTGCGAAACCCGGCGCGGCGAAGTGATCCGCTACGTGCAGGAGAAATACGGCCGCGATCAGGTCGCCCAGATCATCACCTTCGGAAAGCTGAAGGCGCGCGCGGTGCTCAAGGATACCGGCCGCGTCCTCCAGATGAGCTATGGCCAGGTCGACCGGCTTGCCAAGCTGGTGCCCAACCACCCGACCGACCCCTGGGACCTCAAGCGCGCGCTGAACGGCGTGCCCGAGCTCGCCAAGGAATATGCCAACGACAATCAGGTCCGTCGCCTGCTCGATCTGGCGACCAAGCTGGAGGGATTGCCGCGCCATTCCTCCACGCACGCCGCCGGCGTGGTGATCGGCGACCGGCCGCTGGCGCAACTCGTTCCGCTGTACCGCGATCCGCGCTCGGACATGCCGGTCACCCAGTTCGACATGAAATATGTCGAGGGCGCGGGGCTGGTGAAGTTCGACTTCCTCGGTCTGAAGACGCTATCCGTTCTGAAGAAGGCGGTGCAACTCCTTAAAAAACGTGGCGTTTCTATCGACCTCGACGCACTCGCGTGGAACGATGAGGGCGTCTACAAACTGCTCCAGAAGGGCGACACGGTCGGCGTGTTCCAGCTCGAATCGGAGGGCATGCGCCGGACGCTCAGCGCCGTTCGCCCGACCAATTTCGGCGACATCGTCGCGCTCGTCTCGCTCTATCGGCCGGGCCCGATGGACAACATCCCGAGCTTCGGCCGCCGCAAGCAGGGCACCGAGGAGATCCTCTATCCGCACCCGCTGCTCGAACCGATCCTGAAGGAGACCTACGGGATCTTCGTCTATCAGGAACAGGTGATGCAGGCGGCGCAGATTCTCGCCGGCTACAGCCTCGGCGGCGCCGACCTGCTGCGCCGCGCGATGGGCAAGAAGATCAAGGCGGAGATGGATGCACAGCGCGCCACCTTCGTCGCGGGCTGCGCCGAGCATAACGGCATCAAGAAGGATTATGCCAACCAGCTGTTCGACTTGATCGACAAATTCGCCGGCTATGGCTTCAACAAGAGCCACGCCGCGGCCTACGCGCTGCTCGCCTATCAGACCGCGTGGCTGAAGGCGCACCATCCGCACGAATTCTTCGCCGCCTCGATGTGCTACGACATGGCGCAGACCGACAAGCTCTGCATCTTCGTCGACGACATGCGGCGGCTGGGCGTCGGTATCGCCGGGCCGGACATCAACCGCAGCGATGCCGAATTCGACGTGCAGGAAACGGAGGACGGACTCGCCGTCCGCTACGCTTTGGGCGCGCTGAAGTCGGTCGGCGAAGGCGCGATGGAGAAACTGGTCGCCGAGCGTACCGCCGCCGGACCCTTCAAGAGCCTCGACGATCTCGCCAATCGCGTCGATCCGCGCCTCATCAACAAACGGCAGCTCGAAACGCTGGCGGCGGCGGGCGCATTCGACGGGATCGAGCCCAATCGCGCCGCGGTGCATGCGGTGGCCGAGACGATCCTCGGCCTTGCCGCGCATACCCATGCCGGCCGGACCAGCGGGCAGGGCGGCCTGTTCGGCGCCGACGACGTCGCCGGCGACACGATCAAGCTGCCCACTGGCCTCCGTTGGAACATGGCGCAGGCGATGGAGCAGGAGAAGGAGGCGTTCGGCTTCTACTTCTCCGCGCATCCGGTCGACCGCCACGCGCACCTCGCGAAGATGCACGGCGCGCGGCAATATGTGGCGCTCACCGAACTGCGCATCCCGGAGGACGGCACCCGCGCCGGCGCGACGATGGCGGTGCTGGTCGAGGAGGCGCGCTGGCGCACCTCGGCGCGCGGCAAGCGCTACATGATGGCGACCCTGTCCGATGCCAGCGGCCAGTTCATCGCCACCTGCTTCGACGACGGCGTCGCCGCCGATCTGGAGGAGGCGGCGCGATGCGGCGGCTGCGGGCTTATCACCGTCGAACTCGATCGGCGGCCGGGCGAGGAAACGCCGCGCGTGTCCGTGAAGCGCATCCAGCCGTTCGAGGGGCTGGCCTCGATCGCCCGCTTCACCATCGCGGCGAAGGTTGCGGATGCTGCGGCCTTTGCGGCGCTGTCGACGCTGCTCAATCATCACCGCGGCGCGCGCGGCGAGGTACGCGCGCGGATTCCGGCGGAAGAGGGCGAGGCGGTGGTGCTGCTCGGCCGCGACTTCCTGCTCGATCTGGAACTCGTCCAGACGATCGAGGCGATCCCCGGGATCAGCGAGGTCGCGCTGGACCGCGTCGCCTCGCAGTTGCGATCGGTCGGCTGAGCCGATGCCGATCGATACGGACCTGCCGTTCCGCGCCGTCTCCATCGCGGTGCTCACCGTGTCCGACACGCGCGGGCTGGCGGAGGACCGCTCCGGCGACACGCTGGTGGCGCGCATCGCGGCTGCGGGCCATGCCGTCGCCGACCGCGTGATCCTGCGCGACGATGCCGACGCGATCGTCGCGCAGTTCGAACGCTGGATCGGCGATCCGGCGATTGACTGCATCGTCTCCACCGGCGGGACCGGGGTCACCGGTCGCGACGTGACGCCGGAAGCCGTGGAGCGCGTCGCGACCAAGATGATCCCCGGTTTCGGCGAGTTGTTCCGCTACCTCAGCTTCGCCAAGATCGGCACTTCCACCATCCAGTCGCGCGCCTGCGCCTGCGTGGCGCGGGGCACCTATATCTTTGCGCTGCCCGGCTCGACCGGCGCGGTGAAGGACGGGTGGGACGGTATCCTGCGCGACCAGCTCGACAGCCGTCACCGCCCGTGCAACTTCGTCGAGCTGATGCCGCGCCTCAACGAAGCCTGAGCGGGTCAACCCGGCTGCATCACCGCCAGTTCGTGCCCGTCCGGATCGGCGAAGTGGAAGCGCCGCCCGCCGGGAAAGGCGAACGTCGCCAGCGTCACCCGTCCGCCTGCGGCCGTCACCGCCGCCAGCGCGGCGTCGATATCCGCGACCTCGATCACCGGAAGCGCGCGGGCGGTCTTCTGCTCGGGGTCGGCCTGGAAGCCGATATCGGTATCGCCGCTGGTCGTGGCGGCATAGGTCGGCCCGAAGTCGCTGAACGACCACCCGAACGCCGCGCCATAGAAGGCCGCGGCCCGGCGCGTGTCCGTCACCGGCAATTCCAGATAGTTCAATCGCCCCATCACGTCCTCCTGCTTCATCGTTCTTGCTATGTTCTATGCATATATCTACGATCGCGCAATGACCCCGCCTTCCGTCAAACGTCCGGTGCGCGGCGCGACGCTGAACGCGGAGAGCACGCGCTTCAACCTGCCGCAGACCGAGGCGGACGGCGACTGGCTGGATGCCCGCGAGACTGTGGACGGCACGCCGCCGCGCCTGCGCACCACCGTCACGGTCGAGCGGCCGCGCACCATCGTCAGCCGCAATGCGTCGCCGGACATCGGCTTCGATCGCTCGATCAATCCGTATCGCGGCTGCGAACATGGCTGCATCTATTGCTTCGCGCGACCGACCCACGCGTTCCACGATCTGTCGCCGGGGCTGGATTTCGAAAGCCGCCTGTTCGCCAAGCCGGACGCCGCCGCCCTGCTGCGCGCCGAGCTGACGAAACCCGGCTATACGCCGGCACCGGTCGCATTGGGCACCAATACCGATCCCTATCAGCCGATCGAGGCAGACTGGCGGATCACGCGCGGCATCCTGGAGGTGCTGGCGGAAACGCGCCATCCGCTGACGATCACCACCAAGTCCGATCGGGTTGTACGCGACGTGGATCTGCTCGCGCCCATGGCGGCGCAGGGGCTGGCAGCGGTGGCGCTGTCGATCACCTCGCTCAATCCGGGCACGGCCGCGACGCTGGAGCCCCGCGCGCCGCATCCCGAACGTCGACTGCTGGCGGTGAAGCGGCTGAGCGAGGCCGGCGTCCCCGTCTATGTATCGATCGCGCCGGTCATCCCGGCGGTGACCGACCACGAGATCGAACATCTGGTGGAACGCACCGCGCAGGCCGGTGCGCGCGGGTGCTTCTTCATTCCGGTGCGCCTGCCGCATGAGGTCGCGCCGCTGTTCAAGGCGTGGCTCGACGCGCATCATCCCGATCGCGCCGGCAAGGTGATGAGCATCATCCGCTCGCTGCGGGCGGGCCGGGACAATGATCCGCAGTTCTTCACCCGCATGCGGGGCGCAGGGCCATGGGCGGAGTTGATCGCCACGCGCTTCGCCATCGCCTGTCGCAAGCACGGGCTGGTGCGGCGCGGCGATCCGCTGCGAACCGACCTGTTCCGCCCGCCGGCCGGGCCGCAGGGCGAATTGTTCTGATCGGCGACAGATCGTTAGCGCGCCGCTAACCGCGATGCGGCATGACGGCGGGCACATGAACCGGCGTCTCACCTGGCTGATCCTCGTACTGTTCGCGCTCGCGCTGCGCCTGCCCGATATCGGCAATCCTTTGGTCGATATCGACGAGCAGATGTACCTGCTGATCGGCCAACGCATGTGGCATGGCGCGATCCCCTATGTCGACATTTGGGATCGCAAGCCGATCGGCCTGTTCCTGATCTACGCCGCCAGCCAGATGCTGCCCGGCGACCCCATCGTCGCCTATCACCTCGTCGCCCTGGCCGCAGCGATCGCCACGGCCGCGCTGATCGCGCGCTTCGTTGGCCAGCTGGGCCAGCCGCGCGGCGCGCTGCCCGCCGGAATGCTCTACCTCGTCTGGCTGGAGCTGGTCGGCGGGCGCGGGGGGCAATCGCCGGTCTTCTACAACCTGCCGATCGTCGCAGCTGCGCTGCTCGTCTGGCAGGCGCTGCACGACCGGCGGCGTAGCGGCACGGCGGCGATGATGCTGGTCGGGCTGGCGTTGCAGATCAAGCCGACCTGCGTGTTCGAGGGCGCGTTCCTCGGCATTGTGCTGCTGGTCGCGGCGTGGCGGCATGATCCCGCGCCTAACCGGATCGCTGCGCGGGCTGCATGGTACGCGCTCATGGCGCTGGCGCCGACGCTGGTTGCCTGGGGTGCGTATGCCGCGATCGGCCATGCCGATGCCTGGTGGTTCGCCAACGTCGAATCGATCTTCCTCCGCCGCGTCACCAGCGGCGATCCCATCGCCGCGCGGCTGACCGGGCTGGCCGTCGTGCTGATGGTGCCGATCATCGTCGCGGTCCGGGGATTGTGGTTGACCCGTCGGGGGTTCGTCGCCGGGTGGCTGGCGTCGGCGGCGCTCGGCTGGTTGCTCGTGCCGCCCTACTTCAACCATTACGCCTTGCCCTTGCTGGCGCCGCTGGCGGTAGCGGCGGGACTGGCACTCGATCGTGCGCCGATGCGGATCCTTGCGGGCGTCGTGGGCGCGGGATTGCTGCTGATGAGCGGCTACCCGCATGCCGGTGACACCGCCGATACCCGGCGGCGACTGACGGCGATGGCGGCGATGATGGAGCGGCTGAGCGGACCGGGCTGCCCCTTCGTCTTCCAGGCACCGCCCGCGCTCTACACCGCCAGCCACGCCTGCCTGCCGACGCGCTACCCCTTTCCCCCGCATCTCGTGCAGCGCAGCGAAAGCGGCGCGATCGGCGTCGATCCGGTGGTGGAGGTGGCGCGTATCCTCCGCGCTCGCCCGCCGGTGATCGTCGTCGGGTCGCCGGGCGGCGATGTCGACCGCCGCATCATCGCGATGGTCGATCGGGTCGTCGCGCGCCACTACCGTCCCGTCCGGCGCGACCTCGGCGTCACCGTCTACGCGCGGGCCGACTAACCAGGATCAGCACGTTTTCTCGCATCCCTTACGCGGCATAAGCCGTTGATCCGGCGATTTCCACGTTACGAGGAGCACCGATCATGGCCACCACCGCGCCGACCAGCGACGTCGTCCAGGAACTGTTCGTCACCGGCCTCAAGAACGCGCACGGCGTCGAGCACCAGGCGCTCGCACTCATCGACCGCCAGCTCGACCATCTTGCCAATTATCCCGAAGTCGCCGAACAGCTACGCATGCACCGCACGGAGACCGAGCAGCAGATCACCCGCATCGACGAAATCCTGTCCGGTTTCGACGCCAAGCCGTCGGCGCTGAAGGATCTGGGCCTCAGCATCTCGGGGAACATGGCGGCGCTCGCGCACGTCTTCGCGCCGGACGAGATCCTCAAGAACTCGTTCGCCAACTACGCCTTCGAGAATTTCGAGATCGCGAGCTACACCGGCCTGCTGACGCTCGCCGACCTCGGCGGCTTCTCTAGCCAGCAGGGCCTGCTGCGCCAGTCGCTGTCGGAGGAACAGCGCATGGCCACCTGGGTTATCGACAGTCTGCCGGAACTGACCCGCAAATATGCCGGGCTGCGTGCCGCCGGCGAGACCGCGAGCCACTGACAAGGAGAGGACGATGACCGACCCCGATCCCCAGGATATCGAACAGCCGCCGCAGGCAGAGGAGGAATCCGGCGCCGGCTATGGCAATCATGGCGGCGACGAGCCGGAGCCCGACGAAACGGACTGACGCTTAGGTGGAAGGGGACGGCAACACCGTCCCCTTTTTCCATGAAAGCCAAGGTCATGTTGCACCATCACGATCCGGTCGGCACAAGGGCGGCATCACAGGAGATGCGAGCCCCATGAGCCTTAAACCGAACGCCCTCCGGACGCTGCTGACCGCGTCGATCCTTGCCGCCGCCACGCTTGCCGCTGCGCCCGCCTTCGCGCAGAGCAAGCCGATGACCGACACCGATCCGTACATCTGGCTGGAAGACAAGGACGGCGCCAAGCCGCTCGCCTGGGTGGAGGCCGAGAATGCGCGGACGCTGCCGCGCCTGCAGAACGACCCGCGCTACAACACTTTCTACGCCGAGGCGCTGGCGATCGCGAGCGCCAAGGACCGCATCCCGATGCCGAACCAGCTGTTCGGGCGCATCTACAATTTCTGGCGCGACGCCGATCATCCGCAGGGCATCTGGCGCTGGACGACGCCTGCCGGCTATGCCGCGCCCGCCCCGCAATGGACGACGGTGCTCGACCTCGACGCTTTGTCCAAGGCGGAAGGCAAGAAGTGGGTGTGGAAGGGCGCCTCGTGCCTGCAACCCGATGAGCGGCTCTGCCTCGTCGCCTTGTCGGAAGGTGGCGAGGACGCGATCTCCTATCGCGAATTCGATCTCGCCGCCGGCCGCTTCGTCGAGGGCGGCTTCGCCTTGCCCAAGTCGAAGCAAGGCGCGACCTGGCTCGACAAGGATACGCTGCTCGTCAGCCGCGACTGGGGGCAGGGGACCATGACCGCCTCCAGCTATCCTTTCGTCGTCAAGATGGTGAAGCGCGGCCAGCCGCTCGCCGCCGCGCAGGAGGTGTTCCGGGGTGCCGCCACCGACCAGCTCGGCACCTACGCATCGACGATCACCGATGGCCAGGGCAACCGGCTGGTGACGATCATGCGGCGAACGACCTTCTTCGGCGGCGAAACGCACGTCTGGACGCCGACCGGGACGAAGAAGCTCGATATCCCCGCGCGCACCTCGCCGACCGGCATGGTCCACGGCCAGGTGCTGTTCCAGACCAGCGATCCCTGGGGCGCGGTGCCCGCGGGTGCGGTCGCCGCCGCGCCGCTCGCCGAGGTGCAGGCGAACGCGATCAAGCCGGTGGTGGTGTTCGCACCGAACCCGCGCCAGTCGGTGGACGAGGTGGTGACCACCAAGGATCAGGTCGTCCTCGTCTACAACGACAACGTGCGCGGGCGCGCCGCCGTCTATACGCCGGGCAAGGCTGGCTGGACCTCGCGGGCCATCGCACTGCCCGACAACGTCTCGCTCGGTGTCGCCAGCGCCGATGACAAGAGCGATCGCGGCTACCTGACGGTCACCGGCTTCCTGACGCCGACGAGCCTCCTGCCGCTCGATGCCGCCACCGCCTCGGTCGGCGCCGCGGTGAAGACGCTGCCGCCCAAGTTCGATGCCGCCAATCTCGTCGTCGAACAGCATGAGGCGACCTCGACCGACGGCACCAAGGTGCCCTATTTCGTCGTCCACCGCCGCGGCCTGGCGCTCGACGGCAGCACGCCGACGATCATGACCGCCTATGGCGGGTTCGAACTCCCGATGCTGCCCGGCTATTCGGCGGTCACCGGCAAGCTGTGGCTGGAGCGGGGCGGCGCCTATGTGCTCGCCAACATCCGCGGCGGCGGCGAATTCGGGCCGGCGTGGCACGATGCCGGCCGCAAGACGAAGCGGCAGGTGATCTACGACGACTTCGCCAGCGTCGCCAAGGACCTGTTCGCGCGCCGCATCACCAGCCCGCAGGAACTCGGCATCTACGGCGGATCGAACGGCGGGCTGCTGATGGGCGTGGAATTCAACCAGCATCCCGACCTGTGGAAGGCGGTGACCATCCAGGTGCCGCTGCTCGACATGATCCGCTACGAACAGATCGCCGCCGGCGCCTCCTGGGTGGACGAATATGGATCGGTGAGCGTACCTGCCGAAAAGGCGTTCCTGGAGACGATCTCGCCCTATCAGAACATCAAGAAGGGCGTGGCCTACCCCGAACCCTATATCTGGACCACGACCAAGGACGATCGCGTCGGCCCGCAGCATGCCCGCAAGTTCGCGGCGCGGCTGAAGGAATATGGCCTGCCCTACCTCTTCTACGAGGATACCGCCGGCGGCCATTCGGGCGATGCCGATATCGAACAGGGCGCTCGCCTGCAGGCCCTGCAGATGACCTATTTCGCGCAGAAGCTGATGGGTTCGGCCAACACGGCAACGGCGGCGAAGTAAGCCGTCGACGATCCCGCCACGCCGGCTGGGCCGGCGTGGCGGAGAGAGTGGGATTCGAACCCACGGTAGGCTTCCACCTACGGCGGTTTTCAAGACCGCTGCCTTAAACCACTCGGCCATCTCTCCGCGTGCGCGGCCCCGGATAGTCGCTCCACGGCTGCCCGTGCAAGCCCCGCGACGACAGGAGGTTCACGCAGTCAATCGCGTGTGGCACGACGATCGCCATGTGGGGGCGACAAATGACGCGCCGGCTGCGGGCCGGCATCCTGGTGGCGACGTTGACGCTGGCGCCTGCCGCGCCCGCGGCGGCGCAGGACGAGGAGGGTTTCCAGGCCTATCTCGGCACCTTGCGGCAGCAGGCGACAGCCGCCGGCGTGACGCAGCGGACGATGGATGCAGTGTTCCCGACGCTGACCCTCAGCCAGCGGACCATCGAGCTCGACCGGGCGCAACCCGGCAATCCCGGCAGCAGCGCGACGCCGCCCTTCGCACCCTATCGCACGTCGCATGTCGATGCGGCGCGGATCGGCCGCGGGCGTTCGACCTATCAGGCGCAGCGCGCCCGGCTCGCCCGCGTCGAACGCGAGACGGGCGTGCCCGAATCGATCATGGTCGCCATTTGGGGCCATGAGACGAACTACGGCGCCTATACCGGCGGCTTCGACCTGCTGCGCAGTCTCGCCAGCCTCGCCTACGAAGGGCGGCGGCGCGAACTGTTCGCGGGCGAATTCATCGCCGGGCTCAAGATCCTCGATCGCGGCATCCCACGCGAACAGCTGAAGGGCAGCTGGGCGGGCGCCACCGGCAATCCGCAATTCCTGCCCTCGGTCTACCTCCGGCTCGCCCGCGATGGCGATGGCGACGGCCGTGCCGATATCTGGAGTAGCCCGGCCGACACGCTGGCGTCGATCGGCAATTATTTCGCCAATGCCGGCTGGCGGCCCGGCCAGCCCTGGGGCATCGCGGTCACCGTGCCGGCGGGGCTGAACCGTGCCGACCTTGCCACGCGCCTCGTCTCGCCGCGCTGTCCGCGCGTGTTCGAACGGCACAGCCGCTGGCGGACGATGGCGGAATGGCGCGCACTGGGACTGGTGCCGCAGGGGCGGGCATGGCCGGCGGACACTGTGCAGGCGACGCTGATCGAGCCCGACGGTCCGGGCGCCACCGCCTATCTGCTGACCGGAAACTACCGCGTGATCCTCGACTATAACTGCTCGAATTTCTACGCTTTGTCGGTCGGCCTGCTCGCCGATGCGGTTGAGGGCTGACGGCGCGCCGCCACGGCGCTATGCCGCTTCATTCTCCGTTCCCGTCACCATCCAAGTTCCGGAAAGCCACGCCGACGCCATGACCAAGCTGATCGCCGCGCCGCTCGCGATTCTCGCGCTCGCCGTTCCCTCCGTCGCCGCGGCGCCGCAGTTCCAGGGCAGCGCGCCGATCGCCTATATGGAGGATCTGTCGTCGGGCGCGATCCTCTACCAGCGTGATGCCGATCGCCGCATGCCGCCGGCATCGATGGCCAAGATGATGACGGTCTACGTCGCCTTCGACATGATAAAGCGCGGCGAGCTGAAGCTCGACAAGACCTTCACCGTCGCGCCGGAAACGTGGCGGCGCTGGCACGGGCCGCAGGCGGGCTCGACGATGTTCCTGTCGGTGAACGAGAACGTCAGCGTCGAGAACCTGTTGAAGGGCATCGTCACGCTGTCCGGCAACGACGCCTGCGTCGTGCTGGCCGAAGGGATTTCGGGGACCGAACAGGCGTTCACCGACCGGATGAACGAACAGGCGAAGAAGCTCGGCCTGACCAACAGCCATTTCGGCACGTCGAACGGCTGGCCGGACAATGGCGTCACCTATGTCACCGCCCGAGATCTCGCGCATCTCGCCGCCGCGACGATCCGTGATTTCCCCGATCTCTACAAGCGCTTCTATTCGCTGCCCAGCTTCACCTGGGGCAAGACGCTGGGGGCAGGGGCCGACATCACCCAGGCGAACCGCGATCCGCTGCTCGGCCGGGTCGCAGGCGCGGATGGCCTCAAGACGGGGCACACCGAAGAGGCGGGATACGGCTTCACCGGATCGGCCGAACAGAACGGCCGCCGCCTGGTGATGGTCGTCGCCGGCCTGCCGACGTTCAACGGCCGCGCCGAGGAATCGGTCAGCTTCATGAACTGGGGCTTCCGCGCGTGGCAGGCCAAGCCGATCGTCGCCGCGGGCAAGCAGGTGTCCGAGGCGGAGGTGCAGATGGGCAGCGCGAGCCGTGTCGGCCTCGTCGCGCCCAAGCAGTTGACCGTCACCCTGCCGTCGGGTGCCGTCCCGCAGATGAATGCCAAGGTCGTCTACGAAGGCCCGATCCGCGCACCGATCAAGGCTGGCCAGCACATCGCCGACCTCGTCGTTACCGCGCGCAATCTTCCCGAACAGCGCCTGCCGCTGGTCGCGGCGGCGGATGTCGGCGAAGCCGGCTTCTTCGGGCGCGCCTGGGCGGGCTTCACCTCGCTGTTCGGCTGATCGCGGCGCCCGCATGACCGAGGTGTTCGGCAACGCCGACGCGCACGCCGCATTCGCCGCGGCGCTGCGCGGCGGCGCGTTGCACCATGCCTGGCTGCTGGTCGGGCCGGAAGGGGTCGGCAAGGCGCGCTTCGCGGGTCAGGCGGCGTTGCGGATGCTGGCGGAGGCGAGCGCCACCGGCGTGTCCGCACCCGAACTGTTCGTGCCGGAGGCGCATCCCACCCGTGCGCTGGTCGATGCCGGCTCGCATCCCGATCTGCGCATCCTCCACCGCCTGCCCAAGGATGCGGAGAAACCGGACCAGGACCTCGCCCGCAGCATCACCATCGCGCAGGTCCGCTCGCTCCAGCCGATGTTCGCGACCACGCCGTCGATGGGCGCGCGCCGTGTCGTCATCATCGACGCGGCCGACGATCTCGAGCGCAACGGTGCCAACGCGCTGCTCAAGAACCTGGAGGAACCGCCGGTCGGCACCGTCTTCCTGCTGGTCAGTCATGCGCCCGGCCGGTTGCTGCCGACGATCCGGTCGCGCTGCCGCGTGCTGCGCTTCGGACCGCTCGACGACGGCGACATGCGCCGCGCGCTACATGCCGCACTGCCGGAGGCCGAAGAGAGTGAGATCGCGGCGCTGGTCCGCACGGGGGAGGGGGCGCCCGGCCGGGCGATCCGCTACGCCGGGCTGGATATCGACGGCCTGGACGAGGCGATCGCGGGCATCGCGCGCGATGGCGATCCGGGCAACGCCCGTCGCGCTACTTTGGCCAAGGCGCTGGCGGGGAAGGGCAATGCCGCCCGCTATGAGATATTCCTCGATCGCGTCCCGACGATCATCGCGCGCGAGGCGCGCGAACGCTCGGGCGCGCGGCTGAAGACCGCGCTCGATGCGCAGGCGGCGGCGCGCGACCTTGCCGGCGCGGCGCGCGGCCTGTCGCTCGATGCCCAGGCGACGGTGTTCGAGATGGCCGCGATCGTCGCCGCCCTGCGCTGAGCGGCTTCACCTCGCCGGATCGATGCACTAGGGAACCGCCATGGCCGATCCCTATTACATCACCACCGCAATCCATTACCCGAACGGCCGCCCGCATATCGGCCACGCCTATGAGATGATCGCGGCCGACGCGATCGCCCGTTTCCAGCGCCAGGCAGGCCGCGACGTCCGCTTCCAGACCGGCACCGACGAACATGGCCTCAAGATGGCCCAGACGGCACGGACGCGCGACATGGACGTGCGCGCGTTCGCCGACGAAATGTCATCGCATTTTAGCGGCATGGCTGATGACCTTAACATCTCTTACGATCGCTTCATCCGCACCGTCGAACCCGATCATTACGCCGCCAGCCAGGCGATCTGGCGCGCGATGCGCGACAAGGGCGACCTGTACCTCGACCGCTACGAAGGCTGGTATTCGGTCCGCGACGAAGCCTTCTACGACGAAAAGGAACTGGTCGAGGGGGAAGGGGGGCAGCGCCTCTCGCCGCAGGGCACCCCCGTCGAATGGACCGCGGAGGAAACCTGGTTCTTTCGCCTGTCCAAATATCAGCAGCCCTTGCTCGACCTCTATGCCGCCAATCCGGACTTCATCCGCCCGGAAGCGCGCCGTAACGAGGTGATGCGCTTCGTCGAGGGCGGGCTGTCGGACCTGTCCGTCTCGCGCACCAGCTTCGACTGGGGCGTGCCGGTGCCCGACAGCCCGGGGCATGTCATGTACGTGTGGGTCGATGCGCTGACCAACTACCTGACCGGCGCCGGTTATCCCGACGACGCAGCGACGCTGGCGAAATTCTGGCCCGCCGACCTGCACCTGATCGGCAAGGACATCACGCGTTTCCACACCGTCTATTGGCCGGCGTTCCTGATGTCCGCCGATCTGCCGCTGCCCAGGCAGGTGTTTGCGCACGGCTTCGTCCTGCACCGCGGCGAAAAGATGTCAAAATCGGTCGGCAACGTCGTCAGCCCCGACGAACTCACCCAGGCCTTCGGTGTCGACGCGGTCCGCTACTTCCTGCTGCGTGAGGTGAGCTTCGGACAGGACGGCAGCTATTCCGCCGAAGCGATCGTGACGCGGGTGAATGCGGAACTCGCCAACAGCTTCGGCAACCTCGCCCAGCGCACCTTGTCGTTCATCGCCAAGAACCTGGGCGGTGCCCTGCCGGAGGCGGGGAGGGCAGACCCCGCGGACGCGATGCTCATCGAGGAGGTCGTCGTCGCCTGCGCCGGACTGAAGGCCGCATTCGGGGATCTGATGCTCAACCAGGGTATCGAGGCGTGGATGCGCGGCGTCTTCGCCTGCAACCAATATATCGACGCGCAGGCGCCCTGGGCGTTGCGCAAGAGCGATCCCGAACGGATGCACGCCGTGCTCGGCACCTTGGTGCGGGCGATCCGCATGCTGGCGATCGCCATCCTGCCGGTGGTGCCGGTATCCGCGGGCAAGGTGCTCGACCAGCTCGGCGCCGCCGAGCGCGATCATGCCGCGATCGACGATGACGGCTGGTATGCGCGCCAGGCGGCTGCCGGCTTCGTGATCGCGCCGCCTGCGCCGGTCTTCCCCCGCCTCGACATGCCGGCCGTGGCGGCGTGATGTTCGCCGACAGCCATTGCCACCTCAATTACAAGGGGGTGTTCGAGCAGCAGGCGGACGTTCTCGCCCGTGCACGCGCGCGCGGGGTGGGGGCGATGCTCAACATCTCGACACGGGAAAGCGAGTGGGACGCCGTGGTGGCGACCGCCGAGCGCGAGCCCGACGTCTGGGCCTCGATCGGCATCCACCCGCACGAGGCGGACCAGCATCCCGACATCGACACCGCCAAGCTCGTGTCCCGCGCGGCGCATCCGCGCATCGTCGGCATCGGCGAATCCGGCCTCGATTATTACTACGACCATTCGGATCGCGCGCGCCAGCAGGCGAGCTTCCGCACCCATATCGCCGCCTGCCGTGACACCGGCCTGCCGCTGATCGTCCACACCCGCGACGCCGAGGCCGATACCTTGGCCATCCTGCGCGACGAGATGGAGCAGGGGGCCTATAAGGGCGTCATCCACTGTTTCACCGCCAGCGGTGCCTTCGCCGATGCGGCGCTCGACCTCGGTTTCTACATCTCCATTTCCGGCATCGTTACCTTCAAGAACGCGCGCGATTTGCAGGAAACCGCCGCGCGGCTGCCGATCGAGCGGCTGCTGATCGAAACCGACGCACCGTTCCTGGCGCCGGTGCCCAACCGCGGCAAGCCGGGCGAACCGGCGTTCGTTGCCGACACCGCCGCCTTCCTCGCCAAACTCCGCGGCGAGCCGGTGGAAGAGCTCGCGGCGCGGACTGTGGATAACTTCTTCACGCTCTTCGACAAGGCCGCCGTTCGGCCCACCGACGGTGCGCCGGCGTGAAGGCCCGCATCCTCGGCAGCGGCACGTCGTCGGGCGTGCCGCGGATCGGCAACGACTGGGGCACGTGCGATCCCGCCGAGCCGCGCAACCGCCGCACCCGCGCATCCCTGCTGGTCGAGCATGACGGCACCCGCATCCTGGTCGACACCGGCCCCGACATGCGCGAACAATTGCTCGCCGCTGATGTCGCGGCCGTGGACGCGATCATCTGGACGCACGATCACGCCGACCATTGCCACGGCATCGACGATGTCCGGCAGATCTTCCATGCGCTCGGTCGCCCGGTCAACGGCTATGCCCGCCCACAGACGCTCACCGCCCTGCGCGAACGCTTCACCTACGTCTTCGCCGGGCGGCAGGGCTATCCTCCGACGATAGAGGCGTCGGACCTGCCGGACAGCCTGACCATCGGCGGCATCACCGTCGACGTGGTCGATCAGCCGCACGGCCGGATCACCTCGGCGGGCCTGCGCTTCTCCGCAGGCGGCCGGCGGATCGGCTACGCTACCGATTTCCATGAACTGACGCCTGCGATGCGGGCGCTGTATACCGGCCTCGACGTCTGGATCGTCGATGCGTTGCGCTATGCACCGCACCCGACGCATCCCGCCGTGCCGACCGTCCTCGGCTGGATCGAAGAGCTGCGACCGCGGCGGTCAGCCTTCGTACATATGGATCACAGTATGGATTATGCGACGCTGATCCAGGCGTTGCCGCCGGGCGTCGAGCCTGGCTATGACGGACTAGAATTCACCCCATGAATATGGATACGGGCGGCCACGCGCTTCTCTATCTCCTGCTCCTCATCCTGCCGCTGTCGGCCTTGATCGCGCGGCGCGTGCCGATCGTCCGAATCCTGCTGTCGCTGGCCAGCTGGGCGGTGCTCGCCGGCTTGCTGCTGCTGGTGATCGGCCAGCGCGAGATGTTCGATCCCTACCTGCAACGCGTCGCCCGCGCCCTCCATCTGGAGGACCAGAACGTCGTCGGCAGGGAAACCCGCATCCGCATGGCCCCGGACGGACATTTCTGGGCGCGGGTGAGCGTGGATGGCGTGACGCGCCGGATGCTCGTCGACAGCGGCGCGACCGTCACCGCCTTGTCGGTGCCGACCGCGCAGGCCGCGGCGCTCGACGTGCGGCAGAGCATGTTCCCGATGGTCCTCAACACCGCCAACGGCCAGATCAGCGCCAAGACCGCGACGGTGCGCGAGCTGAAGCTCGGTGACATCGTCGCACGCGACCTGGGGGTCGTGGTGTCGCCGGCATTCGGCGATACCGACGTGCTGGGCATGAACTTCCTGTCCAAGCTGAAGTCGTGGCGGGTGGAGGGCAATACGCTGATCCTCGAACCGCATCATCCGCAGGATTTAACATAATGTCTATTATCGAACCGATGGATCGAACGGCAGGGGGCGTGCGGTGATCGATCGGCTCGTGGCGATCATGGCCCGCCTGCGCGATCCCCGGCATGGCTGCGAATGGGATGTCGCGCAAACCTGGGCGACGATCGCACCCTATACGATCGAGGAAGCCTATGAGGTCGCCGACGCCATCGCGCGCAACGACGACGCGGACCTGAAGGACGAACTCGGCGACCTCCTGCTGCAGGTCGTCTTCCACAGCCGCATCGCCGAGGAAGCCGGCGCCTTCACGCTCGCCGATGTGGTCACCGCGATCAGCGACAAGATGGAACGCCGCCATCCCCACATCTTCGGCGACGCGGCCCAAAGCCCCGGTTGGGAGGAATTGAAGGCCGCCGAACGACGCGACCGCGCCGACGCCAGCGCACTCGCTGGCGTCGCGGCGGGTCTGCCGGCCCTGATGCGCGCGGTGAAGCTGCAAAAACGGGCGGCGCGCGTCGGCTTCGACTGGCCTGACGCGGATGGCTCCAAGGCGAAGATCGCCGAAGAGGTCGACGAAGTCGCGACGGCAACGCCGGACACGCTGGAGGAAGAGGTCGGCGACCTGTTGTTTTCGGTGGTCAACTGGGCCCGCCATCTCGGCATCGACCCCGAAGCCGCCCTGCGCGCCGGCAATGCCAAGTTCGAACATCGCTTCCGGGCGATGGAAGCCATCGCCGGCGAAGCCTTCCCAGCACTGGACTTGCCCGAGAAAGAGGCATTGTGGCAGAAGGTCAAGCGCGGCTGAGCGCGGGAACCGGCGTCAGCGCTGGAGGAAGCGCTCGTAATCGCGCTCCGCCAGGCGCACTTCATATTGCGTCTCCAGCCCCTCGCTTGCCTGGCTCAGCACCTCGCCATGCGCATGCAGCCAGGCCGCGCCCGCGCCATCGCCGGCATCGAGCGTGATCCAATAGCGGCGATGGCCGGCCGTCAGCTTGGCGGCGACCTGCTCGACCAGGGTATCGATCCCCTCCCCGTCGAGCGCCGAGATCGCGACCACATCGTCGCGCCGCTCCGCCTCGGCAATGGTCGCGTCATGCCGTTCGCCGTCGAGCAGATCGAGCTTGTTCCACGCTTCGAACCGGGGCGTCGCCTCTGACACGCCGATCTCAGCCAGCACCGCCTCCACGTCGGCACGCTGCGCCTCGGTATCGGGGTGCGCGATATCGCGGACGTGGATGAGGAGGTCCGCCGATACCACTTCCTCCAGCGTCGCCTTGAACGCCGCGACGAGTTGCGTCGGCAGGTCGGAGACGAAGCCGACGGTGTCGGACAGGATCGCCTTGTCGATCCCCGGCAGCGAAATCTGCCGCAGCGTTGGATCGAGCGTCGCGAACAGCAGATTTTCCGCCATGACGTGCGCACCGGTCAGCCGGTTGAACAGCGTCGACTTGCCCGCATTGGTATAGCCGACCAGCGCGATCACCGGCCATGGCGCCCGCTGGCGCCGCTCGCGGTGCAGGCCACGGGTGCGGCTGACCTGTTCGAGCTCGCGCCGCAGCCGCGCCATCCGGTCGCGGATCAGGCGGCGATCCGCCTCGATCTGCGTTTCGCCCGGACCGCCGAGGAAGCCGAAGCCGCCGCGCTGCCGCTCGAGGTGGGTCCAGCTGCGCACCAGCCGCCCCGCCTGATAGTCGAGATGGGCGAGTTCGACCTGCAAGCGCCCTTCGGCGGTGGCGGCCCGTTCGCCGAAAATCTCCAGGATCAGCCCGGTCCGGTCGATCACCTTGGCTTCCAGCGCAGTCTCCAGATTGCGCTGCTGCACCGGTGTCAGGCTGGCATCGAAGACGACCAGATCGGCCTCGTCCTGCCGCACCTGCACCGCCAGTTGCTCCACCTGCCCGCTGCCGATCAGCGTGGCCGGCTTGGGCTGGCGAACGCGTACCGCCACCTTGTCGGTGACGACGAGGCCGATCGCCGCGGCGAGGCCCGCCGTTTCGTCCAGCCGGGCTTCCGCATCGCGGTGGGCGTCGCCCTGGTCCGGCAGGACGATCAGGGCGCGCCCGCCGCGGGCGAATTCATCGCGATCGCGATTGAAACCGGTGCTCACGCCTCAGTCGTCCGTCTCGCCTTCATCGGCGAGGTTCAGCGCCCGCGCCGGCTGGATCGTCGACACCGCATGCTTGTAGACCAGCTGCGCCATGCCCTCGCGTTGCAGCAGCATACAGAACAGGTCGAACCCGGCGATCTGCCCTTGCAGCATCACGCCGTTGATGAGGAACATGGTGACCGAATCCTCGGACTTCTTCACCGCGTTCAGAAAAATCTCTTGCAGCAGCGGCTGCTTGCGCTGCGCCTCGCCGACCGACTCCACGATCGCGGCGATGTCCATCGGCCCCGACGGCATGATCGTCGAGATCGCATGCTTGTAGATCAGCTGCGACTGGCCATCGCGGCGCAGCAGGACGGAAAAATTGTCGAACCAGGTGACGATGCCCTGGAGTTTGACGCCCTTCACCAGGAACATGGTGACCGGCGTCTTAGAGCGCCGCAGCGCATTGAGGAACAGGTCCTGCAGCGAACCTTGCTTGTCGGCCATGATGAGCCTTTCATCTTATTGGCGGGCCGTTAGCCCGCTGTGGCGCCGTTTCCCGGCGTCGGATCGCCGCCCGGACCGGGCGGCGGCCACCATCTATGTACGATCGCCCCCAACGTCCAGCGGTCAATCCGCGCGAATTCAGTCGTCGCGCATGTCGGTGATGCCGAGCAGCTTCAGTTTGCGATGCAGCGCCGATCGCTCCATGCCGATGAAGCTCGCCGTACGGCTGATGTTGCCCGAGAAGCGCCGGATCTGGACGCGGAGATATTCGCGCTCGAACGTCTCGCGCGCCTCGCGCAGCGGCGCCCCCATGATCGCGCCGCCACCGCCGCCACCCAGATCGCCCTGGTCGCCCAGCACCTCGGCCGGCAGCAGGTCGAGATCGATGCGGCCGATGCGATCGCCGGGCGCCAGGATGATCGTGCGCTCGACGACGTTGCGCAGCTGGCGGACGTTGCCCGGCCAATCATAGGATTGCAGCGCCACCATCGCATCCGCCGCGATCTCCGGCGTCGGCACGCGGCGGTCGGCGGCATAATGCGCCATGAAATGCTCGACCAGCGCCGGGATATCCTCCCGCCGGTCGGCCAGCGCGGGCAGCACCACCGGCACCACGTTGAGGCGATAATACAGGTCCTCGCGGAACCGGCCCTCGGCGATCTCGTGCGTCAGGTCGCGCGACGTCGCGGACACGACTCGCACGTCGACCTTCACCGTGCGGGTGCCGCCGATCCGGCTGAAGCTCTGGTCGGTGAGCACGCGCAGGATGCGCGCCTGCGTCGCCACCGGCATGTCGGCGATCTCGTCGAGGAACAGGGTGCCGCCATGTGCCTGTTCGAGCAGGCCGGGCCGGACAAGATCGCCCCCCTCCTCCACTCCGAACAATTCCTCCTCGACCCGCTCGGGCGTCATCCGCGCCGCGCTGACGATGACGAACGGCGCCTGCGCCCGGTTGCTCCAGCCGTGGAGCAGCCGCGCCGCCACCTCCTTGCCGACGCCGGCCGGCCCCATGATGAGCACGCGGCTGCCGGTCGCCGCCACCCGCTTCAACGTCGCGCGAACGCCGTTGATCGCGCCCGAGCTGCCCGTCAGATCGGTTTCGCGCCCCGCGGAGACGCGCAGGCTGGCGACCTCGCGGCGCAGGCGCTCGGTCTCGGTCGCGCGGGCGACGAGCAGCAGCAGCCGCTCCGCCTCGAACGGCTTCTCGATGAAATCGCTCGCCCCGCGCCGGATCGCCGCCACCGCGGTGTCGAGGTTGCCGTGGCCCGAGATGACCAGCACCGGGATCGACGGATCGCGCCGCTTGATCTCATCGAGCAGCTCCAGCCCGTCCAGGCGCGATCCCTGCAACCAGACGTCGAGCAGCACCAGTGACGGGCGCCGGGTCGCGATCGCCTCCAGCGCCGCGGTGCTGTCCGCCGCGGCACGCGTGTCATAGCCTTCGTCTTCCAGAACGCCGGCGACCAGTTCGCGGATGTCGTGTTCGTCGTCGACGACGAGGATGTCGAGAGCCATATCCTAATTCCGATTGCGTGTGAGTGCGGCGAGCTGGCCCTCCCCAGCCGGCTCGGGCGCGGCAGCCCCCTGATCCAGTGCGGCGAGCGCCGCGGTATCGAAGGTCATGCGGACGACGGTGCCCCCGCCGTCGCGGTCGGCAAAGGTCATCACGCCGTGATGCTCCTCGACGATCTTCTTGACGATGGCGAGGCCAAGGCCGGTGCCCCGCGCCCGCGTCGTCATATAGGGTTCGACGATCCGGTCGCGGTCGGGCGGCAGGCCGATGCCGCTGTCGGCGACTTCGACGATCGCGGTGTCGCCCTCCAGCCGCACGTCCATCGCGACGCTGCCCTGCCCCTCGCCCTTGCTTTCGATCGCCTCCACCGCATTCTTGACGATGTTGGTGAACGCCTGACTCAGCTGCCGCCGGTCGCACACCAGCATCGGCGGCGGCACGCTATGGTCGAGCGCGAAGCGGACGCCGGGGTGCGCGACCTCGTGCAGGAACAGCGCCTGGCGGGCGATGTCGACCAGGGATTCCTCGCGGAAGACGGGCTTCGGCATGCGCGCGAAGGAGGAAAATTCGTCCACCATCCGCCGGAGATCGCCGACCTGCCGCACGATCGTCTCGGTCAGCCGCGCGAAGGTGCTGTCGTCCGGATCGACCTTGCTGCCGTAGCGCCGCTGGAGTCGCTCGGCAGCCAGCTGGATCGGCGTCAGCGGGTTCTTGATCTCATGCGCGATCCGCCGCGCGACGTCGGACCAGGCAGCCCGGCGCTGGTCGAGCAGCTGCTGGGTGATATCGTCGAAGGTCAGGATCGGCCCCGAATCGGTCCGCGCGATCCGCACCGCCAGCGTCCGCGGCTCGCCGCCCCGCGCGACCTGCACGATCGCCTCGCGCTCGTGACCCGCAACCAGATCGGCGAGTTCGGGCGCCACCGTCGCGAGGGACCGCCCGACCAGACCGTCGCCTTCGACACCGATCAGCTCGTTCGCCGAGCGGTTGGCGATGCGGATGGTATCATCGCCAGCGGTCGCAATGACGCCTGCTGATACCCCGGCCATCACCGCTTCGATGAGCGCGCGCCGGTTTTCAAGCTGATCGTTCGCCGTGACAAGCGCGGTGTTCTGTTCTTGAAGCCGGCCGGTCATCTGGTTGAATGCATTGGCTAGCGTGCCGACTTCGTCCTTGCGCCGCGGATCGGCAACCCGCGCCGTCAGGTCACCGCCCGCGACTTTCCGCGCCGCACCGACCAGTTCCGCGACCGGACGCACCAGGCGATCCGCGACGGCCAGCGCGGCCCAAACGGCGATGGCGACGATCAACAGCGACACCAGCAACAATGCGGCGTTGAACTTCAGCTGCAACGAGCGTGACCGGCTCTGTAGCGACTGGTAATCCCGTACGATCGCATCGCCGCGACGAATCTGGCCGGCGAGTTGCGGATCGAAGATCCGTGCCGTGTAGAGGTACGCGCCCTTCCCATAGCTCAGCGGCACCACCACGCCGATTCGGTCGTCGCTGCGCACCACGATGGCGCCGCGACCCGCATCAAGCTCGCGCTCCATCGCCGGGGTGATGATGTTCTGGAGGGGCCGATCATAGGGATTGAGGACGATGGCGGGATCGCCTTCGCCACGCCGGATGATCATCGCCTCCGATTGTTCTCGACTATATGTCTGAAATAACAACAGTTTCTGGAAATAGGTGCTGTCGACATCATGCACCTGGAGTTCCTTACCTAGATCGCCGCTCATCGCCTGCGCCTGGCCGATGACCTGATCCACCTCGCGCCGGTAATTTTCCCCGACCAGTGTCCGCGCATTGGCCAGCATCCCGCTCGCCCGGTCGGACGACCAGAATTCCACCCCGATCTGGAAGAGCAACGATGCGAAGATGGTGACGAGCAGGGCCGGCACCGCCGCGATGATCGAGAAGATTGCGACGAGCCGGACATGCAGCACGCCTTCGCCGCCGACGAGTGAGGCTGCCGCCCGTCGCCGGGCGATCCGGCGCCCAACCAGCATCAGCAATGCGATACCCGGTACGAGATTGGCGACCAGCAGCGCGGCCACCACGGGGGGTGAGAGCGGGACCTGTGGCTTGCTAGTTCCAGCGATGACGAAATACGTGGCGGTCGCGACGGCGAGAGCCAGCGCGAACACCAGCGCCTCGACCGCAGGCGTGATACGCAACCGGCGGGGCGGAATCGGTGGCAGCAGATCGGGCGTCGGGGCCGCGTTCATTACGTCCTACGTACAACGTGGATTGTTGCACGGAAACCACATAATTTACGATCAACGATGGTCTGAGGGTTACACCCCGGCAATAATCGCAATCAGTCGCCGCCCCTCACGCTGATCCCCAGCGTGTCCAGCCGCTTGCGCAGCGTGTTGCGGTTGAGGCCCAGCGCCCGCGCCGCGCGCAGCTGGTTGCCGCCGTGGCGCGCCAGCATCGTCTCGATCAGCGGGCGCTCGACCTCGCCGATGACGCGTTCGTAGAGCGAGCCGTCATCCAGCGCATCCGGCCGCTCACGCGCGATTCGCTCGACGAGGTGGCGGACGGCCATCGCGATACCGGGGTCGGCAGCCTGATCGACGGCGCCTCCGGGCGCGCCGATCAGGCCGCGGATCGTGGCGGCGTCGACCAGTTCGTCGCGCGCGAGCACGGCGAGGCGGCGCATCAGATTTTCTAGCTCGCGGACATTGCCCGGCCAATCGTGCGCGGCCAGCGCGGCCTGCGCCTCGTCGCTCAGCTGGCGGCGCGGCAGCCCCTGCGCCACCGCGCTTTCGAGGAAATGCCGCGCGAGCAGCGGAATGTCCTGCCGCCGGTCGCGCAGCGCCGGCAGCGCGATCGGCACGACGTTGAGGCGATAGAACAAATCCTCGCGGAACTGGCCGGAGGCGACCTGCTGGGTGAGATCGCGGTTGGTGGCGGCGACGACGCGCACGTCGGCGCGCAGCGCGCGGGCGCCGCCGACGGTGGTGAACTCGCCCGATTGCAGCACACGCAGCAGCCGGGTCTGCGCCTCCATCGGCATGTCGCCGATCTCATCGAGGAACAGGGTGCCGCCCGCCGCCTGCTCGAAACGGCCGGCATTGCGCACCGCCGCGCCGGTGAAGGCGCCGCGTTCGTGGCCGAACAGCTCCGCCTCGATCAGCTCGCGGGGGATCGCCGCCATGTTGAGCGCGACGAACGGCGCCGCACGACGGCGGCCAAGGTCGTGGATCGCCCGCGCGACCAGCTCCTTGCCCGTTCCCGATTCGCCGGAGATGAGCACGGTAAGGTCGTTCGACAGCACCCGCGCGATGATCCGGTAGACGTCCTGCATCGCCGGCGACCGGCCGATCAGCGGCAGCGCGGGGTCCTCGCCCGCTTCGCTCGGCGGCATCGCGGCGTTGCGCGCCAATGCGCCGGTGACGGCACGGGTGAGATCGTCGAGGTCGAACGGCTTGGGGAGATATTCGTAGGCGCCGACCTCCGCCGCGCGCACCGCGGTGGTCAGCGTGTTCTGCGCCGACAGGATGATGACCGGCAGCTGCGGCAGCCGCTCGCCGATCTCCTTCGCGCGGGCGATACCGTCGCCGTCGGGCAGCACCACATCGGTGACCAGCACGTCCGGCACTCGCGTCGCCAGCAGCCGGTCCGCCTGCGCCAGCGTCTCGGCGGTCTGCACGTCGTGCCCGGCGCGGCGCAGCGCCTGCGCGACGACGGTGCGGATCGCGGCATCGTCGTCGACGACCAGGATGCGCGTCATGCAAGCCCGCGCGGCAGCAGGAGGCGGAGCGTCGTCATTGCGGGGCTTCCTTCACGGGCATATTGGACGATCCCGCCCATGTCGCGCATCAGCTTGTCGACCAGCGCCAGGCCGAGGCCCTGCCCCTCCGGCCGGCCGGAGACGAACGGATCGAACAGGTGATCGACGATATCGGCAGGCGCGCCGGGACCGTTGTCGATCACGCAGATCTCGATCGGCAGCGGCACGCGGGGCTTGCCGGGCGCGGCCGCCACCGACATGCCGTGGCGATAGGCGGTGGTGATCGCGATCCGCGGCACCCGCACCGCCCTGGTCGCCTCGCCCGCATTCTTCAGCAGGTTGATGAGGATCTGGAGCAGGGCATCGCGGTTGATCGCGGCGGGCGGAAGCGAGGGGTCGAACCGTTCCTCGATGGTCAGCCCCCGTGCAAAGCCGGCCAGTGCCACCCGCCGGGCATGGCCGATCAGCGGATAGATATTCTCCGGCGCGGTCGGCAGCGGCCGGGTGTCGCTGAAATCCTGCATCCGGTCGATCAGCGCGGCGATGCGATCCACCTCGGTGACGATCAGCGTGGTCAGTTCGCCCGCACCGATCAACTGTGCCGCCCCCCGGATGCCGGACAGCGGGTTCTTGATCTCATGCGCCAGCATCCCCGCCGCGCCGCTCGCTGCCCGGGCGCTGGCGCCGCGCGCGCTCGGACCCAGCGCCTTGCTGCTGGCCGCGGTGTGCAGCGTGATGGCGCGCCAGCCGGGATGGTCGGCGATCATCGCCTCGACGAAATCGACCCGGATGCGCGGCCCGTGCGGCGTCGCGATCTCGGTATCGTAGAACGCCATCCCCTGCCCCTCGCGCCGTTCGCCGGCGGGCGGCGGCAGGATCGCGGCGAGCGGTTGTCCGCGCATCACCCGTTCGGACAGGTTGAGCAGCTGCTCGGCGAAGGCATTGGCGTGCGCGATGCGATCGTCGGGATCGATCACCAGCACCGCGACGGGCAGCGCGGCAAACAGTTCGGCAAACCCCGGGCGGCCGGCCATGATGCGCGTCAGGCGGCCTGCTGGACGGGCGGCCGGTCGCGATGCGGCGCGTAGAACTCGGCGAGCATGCGCTTCACCGTCGCCGCATCGGGCTGCTGGTTCACTGCATTGCGGAACTCGGCCGATCCGGTCAGCCCCTTGATGTACCAGCCGATGTGCTTGCGCGCCATGTTGACCCCGGTGACGCTGCCGTAATGCTCCAGCATCGCATCGTAATGCTCGACGATGACGCGATATTGTTCGTCCAGCGAGGGGTCCGGACGGCGCTCGCCCGTGGCGAGATAGGCCATCACCTGCCCCAGCACCCACGGCCGGCCATAGGCGCCGCGGCCGATCATGATGCCGTCCGCACCGGACTGGTCCAGCGCCGCGACCGCATCGCCGATGGTGCAGATGTCGCCGTTGGCGATCACCGGAATATTGACCGCATCCTTCACCGAACGGATGAAGCGCCAGTCGGCATGGCCCTTGTACATCTGGTTGCGGGTGCGGCCGTGAACGGTGATGAGCTGCACGCCCAGACCCTCCGCGATCCGCGACAGTTCGGGTGCATTGAGGCTGTCGTGGCACCAGCCCATCCGCATCTTCAGCGTCACCGGCGCCTTCACTGCCTTCACCACCGCATCGACCAGCTGCGCCGCCAGCTTGAGGTCGCGCATCAGCGCCGAACCGGCATCGCCATTGGTCACCTTGCGCACCGGACAGCCCATGTTGATGTCGATGATCGCAGCGCCGCGATCCTCGGCCAGTTTCGCCGCCTCCGCCATTTCATACGGCGTGCAGCCGACGAGCTGCATCGACACCGGTTCCTCCGACAGGTGCCATGCCGCCTTCTGGATCGACTGCCGCGTCTCGCGGATCGCGGCCTGGCTGGCGATCATCTCGGTGACGTTGAGGCCTGAGCCGTAGCGGCGCACCAGGGTACGGAACGGCATGTCGGTGACGCCGGTCATCGGCGCCAGCACGACGGGGGTGTCGATCCGCACCGGGCCGACCTGGATGGGGGCGAGTTGAACCATAAATCTGCCTGAAAATCGGGCAGTCACTTAGGCGTTTCGGCTGCCGCTGGCAAGGACGCTAAGGGTCGGCTAGGCGACTGCGATGACGGATCGACCACGGACGGTGGCGCTGATCGTCGCGGGCGGCAGCGGTTCGCGCGCAGGCGGCGCCATTCCCAAACAATATGTGCAGCTCGGCGGCAAGGCACTGATCGCCCACGCCTATGACGCCTTCCGGCACCACCCGGCGATCGACGAGGTGGTGGTGGTGATCGCGCCGGGGGCCGAGCCGCTCGCCGCCGCGGGGCTGGGCGCCGTGCGCACCGTCGAGGGCGGCGCCACCCGGCGCGACTCGGTGGCGCGCGGGCTGGCGGCGATCCACGCCGACCACGTGCTGGTACACGATGCCGCCCGCCCCTTCGTTCCCGCGGCGGTCATCGACCGGGTGCTCGTCGCGCTGGAAACGCAGGACGGCGCCATGCCCGTGCTCGCGGTCGCCGATACGCTGGTGCGCGACGGCGCGGTCGTCCCGCGCGACGGCCTGTCCCGCGTTCAGACCCCGCAGGGCTTCCGCACTGCGGCGCTGCGGGCGGCCCATGCCGCCTGGCCGCAGGATGCCGAGGCGACCGACGACGCCCAGATGGTGCGGCGACTTGGCGGCAGCGTCGCTTTGGTGCAGGGCGACATCATGCTCGACAAAGTGACGCATCCTGAAGATTTTGCCGCCGCCCAAGCGCGGATCACCTGGGAAACGCGCAGCGCCTCCGGCTTCGACGTCCACCGGCTGGAGGCGGGCGAGGAACTCTGGCTCGGCGGCGTGCTGATCCCGCACGACAAGGGATTGTCGGGCCACAGCGACGCCGACGTGGCGCTCCACGCGCTCACCGACGCGCTGCTCGGCACGATCGCGGCGGGTGATATCGGCACGCACTTCCCGCCCAGCGATCCGCAGTGGAAGGGCGCCGATTCGGCTCGCTTCCTTCAGCATGCCGCACAACTGATCGCCGACAAGGGCGGCCGGATCGACTTCGTCGACCTCACCCTCATCTGCGAAGCGCCCAAGATCGGCCCGCACCGCGAAGCGATGCGCGCCCGCATCGGCGCGCTGCTCGGGCTGGCCGCCGATCGCGTCAGCATCAAGGCGACGACGACCGAGCGGCTGGGCTTCACCGGTCGCGGCGAAGGGATCGCCGCACAAGCGGTGGCAACCGTGAGCCTGTCGCGATGAAGGCGCTGCTCGCCCTCGCCGCGCTCCTCTCCGCCTCCACCGCAGAGGCGCAGTCCCGGTGCATCACCACGCCGGAGGCAGAGGCGATGACGCTGGTCGCGCTGCCCGACATCATCCAGCAGACCGGCATCATCTGCACGACGCGTCTGCCCGCCTCCAGCCTGCTGCGCCGGACCGACAGCGATTTTCTGGCGCGATACCAGGCGGCGGCGGACCGTGCCTGGCCGAATGCGCGCGCCGCCATCGTCAAGCTCAGCGACCCGATGATCGATTCGCTGCTGCAATCCGAATTCGCCCGCCCGCTGCTCACCGCGGCGCTCGCACCGGTGCTCGTCGGGCGGATCAATCCCGCCGATTGCGGCACGATCGACCGGTTCGTGACGCAACTCGCGCCGCTGCCGCCGCAGAACACCGCCGGGGTGATCGTCACGACCCTGCGCTACTTCAAGGCGGAAAAGGCGAAGGGCAAGGCGATCAGCGTGCCCGACCTGCCGCTCTGCCCGGAGACGGCGCGGTGACCGACACGCTGTTGCCCCCGGAACTGATCGCCGCCGCGACGCGCGTGGTCGAGGCCAATCGCGCCGCAGGGCGGACGATCGCACTGGCGGAAAGCTGCACCGGCGGGCTGGTCGCCGCGGCAATCACCGAGATCCCCGGCTCGTCCGACGTGTTCGGCGCGGGCTATGTCACCTATTCGAACGACGCCAAGATGCGCTCGCTCAAGGTCAATTCGGACGTGCTGGAAACCTTCGGCGCGGTATCGATCGCCGTCGCCTGGAGCATGGCGCAGGGCGCGCTGGAACGGAGCGGCGCCGATGTGGCGGTGGCGATCACCGGCATCGCCGGGCCGGGCGGCGGCTCCGCCAAGAAGCCGGTCGGCACCGTCGTCTTCGCCCGCGCGGAAAAAGGCGGCGATCCCGCCGACGTCCATGCCGATCGCAAGGAATTCGGCGACCTCGGCCGCGGCGGCATCCGCCTTCAGGCAGCGCTGGTCGCGCTGGAACTGCTGCTGCCGTAGAGGACCTTGGCCCGGTCCTCGAACGCGCCGATCATCCGGCGCAGGGCGACGCCGAACACCTGCCCCGCCAGCATCTCGAACATCCGGTTCTTGAACTGGAAATCGACGCTGAAATCGACCGCACAGCCGCCGGGCTCGCTGCGGAACCGCCAGTCGTTGTGGAGGTATTTCAGCGGGCCGTCGACATATTCGACATGGATGCTGTCCGGGCGCGTCTTCTCGACCTTCGACGTGAAGGTTTCGCGCAGCCCCTTGAAGCCGACGATCATGTCGGCGAGCGTTGCCGTGTCGCTATCCTGCCGCACGCGCATCGCGCTGACCCAGGGCAGGAACTCCGGGTAGCGCTTCACGTCGGCGACCATGTCGAACATCTGTTCGGGCGTGTACGGCAGATGGCGCGTTTCGGAATGCTTAGGCATGAACGCCGAGCTTCGCCTCGCGGGCCGCGCGCATCTTCGCGAAATCGTCGCCGGCATGGTAGCTCGACCGGGTCAGCGGCGAGGATGCGACGAGCAGGAAGCCCTTGGCCCGCGCGATCGCCGCATAGCTGTCGAACGCCTTGGGCGTGACGAACTCGGCGACCTTCGCATGGCGCGGGGTCGGCTGCAGGTACTGGCCCATGGTCAGGAAATCGATGTCGGCCGATCGCATGTCGTCCATCACCTGATGGACCTCCAGCCGCTCCTCGCCTAGGCCGAGCATGACGCCCGACTTGGTGAAGATGGACGGATCGAGCTTCTTGACGCTCTCCAGCAGCCGGATCGACGCATAATAGCGCGCGCCGGGACGGATCGTCGGATAGAGCCTCGGCACGGTTTCGAGATTGTGGTTGTAGACGTCGGGCCGAGCCGCGACGATCGCCTCCACCGCCGCTTCGTGCTTGTTGCGGAAATCGGGGGTCAGGATCTCGATCGTCGTGCGGGGATTGGCGCGGCGGATCGCCTCGATCACCTTGACGAACTGCTTGGCGCCGCCGTCGGGCAGGTCGTCACGGTCGACCGAGGTGACGACGATATGCTCCAGCCCCATCTGCGCCGCGGCGTCGGCGACGTTGTTGGGCTCCATCGGATCGACGGCACGCGGCATGCCCGTCTTGACGTTGCAGAAGGCACAGGCGCGCGTGCAGGTGTCGCCCAGGATCATCACCGTCGCATGCTTCTTCGACCAGCATTCGCCGATGTTCGGGCAGGCCGCCTCTTCGCACACGGTGGTGAGGCTCTTCGAGCGCATCAGCTCGCGCGTCGCGGCGAACCCGGCGCTGGTCGGCGCCTTGACGCGGATCCAGTCGGGCTTGCGCAGGCGTTCGGGACGGGCGAGCGGAGTCATCTCGTTCATGGGCGCGAGATAGCGATCTTGGCTGTTGGGAACAACCGTCACTCGACTGTGACGTTGCTTTGCTGGACCGGTCCGAAGGGGCACCAGTGCTTGACCCGCGCGTTCGCCACACCGAAATGGATGCAAGACATAACGGAGGTAGAATGACCGACTTTTCTGACATGGTGAAGGGCTACGGCCGGTTCCGCGAGCATGGCTGGATTGACCAGCGTGAGCGGTGGGAAGAGCTCGGACGCGGACAAAGCCCGAAGGTCATGGTGATCGCCTGTTCCGACAGTCGCGTCGATCCCATGCAGATCTTCGACGTGGCGCCGGGCGAAATCTTCGCGGTGCGCAACGTCGCCAATCTGGTGCCGCCCTATGAAACGACCAAGGGGTATCACGGCGTCTCCGCGGCGATCGAGTTCGCGGTGACGCAGCTCAACGTGCCGGAAGTCGTCGTGCTGGGTCACGGCTCGTGCGGCGGCTGCGCGGCGGCACTGTCGGGCGGGTTCGCGAATGCCGAACATGGCGCGGGTGGCTTCATCTCCGACTGGGTCGGCCTGCTCGACGGCGCGCGCGACAAGGTGAAGGCGAAGTTCGGCGATGGCCCCGAGGCCAAGACCGAGATGGAGCATGAGGCGGTGCGCGTCAGCCTCGCCAACCTGATGACCTTCCCCTTCGTCGCGGAGCGTGTGCAGAACGGCTCGCTGAAGCTGCGCGGCGCCTATTTCGCGATCATGGACGGCGTGCTGCACGTCATGGACGACGACGGGGTCTTCGCTCCGGCGTAAACCGGTTCAGAGCGGCAGCGCGTAGATGTAATCGTCGCACAACGCGCTGCCGACCTGATACTGCCGTCTGCCGCACACGGTGAACCCCTTGCGCTCATAAAAGGCGCGGGCATGTGCGTTCCTGCCGAGTACGCCCAAGAGCAGGCGGCTCATCCCCAGCGATCGGGCGTCGGCGATAGCGCGATCCATCAACCGGCCGCCGAGGCCGGTGCCGTTCGCCAGCGGCAGGGTATAGATACGACGCAGCTCGATATCGCCCTCGCCCGTTGGGATGGGAAAGTCCGGCGCGGTGAGCAGCGTATAGCCGACCGGCGCACCGCCGTCGGGATGTTCGGCGAGCACGACGATGCTGGCCGGATCGCGCGACCAGCCGGCGAAACGCTCGGCCGAGCTGTTGCGCGCGACGTGTGCGACGATGTCGGCGCCGTCCAACAGGCCGGCGAAGGTCGCGAGGAACGTCGCCCCCGCGACCAGGGCGACCGCGGGCGCATCGTCGATCGACGCGCGCCGCAGCCGCCAGTCCGTCACTGGCTGAGGATCAGCCAACGATCTCTTCGGGCTGGAAGAAATAGGCGATCTCGATCTCGGCATTCTCATCGGAATCCGACCCGTGCACGGTGTTCGCCTCGATCGATTCCGCCAGTTCCTTGCGGATCGTGCCGGGCTCGGCGTTGGCGGGGTTGGTCGCGCCCATGATGTCGCGGTTGCGCTGCATGGCGTTCTCGCCTTCCAGCACCTGCACGACCACCGGACCCGAGATCATGAATTCGACCAGGTCGTTGAAGAACGGGCGCTCGCGGTGCACGTCATAGAAGCCCTCGGCCTGCTGGCGGGTCATCTGAATGCGCTTGGAGGCGACGACGCGCAGGCCGGCATCCTCGAGCATCTTGGTGACCGCACCGGTCAGGTTGCGGCGGGTGGCATCGGGCTTGATGATCGAAAAGGTACGGTTCGCGGCCATGATGGTCACGGGCTCCTGTGATGGGCTGTTCGAAGTGGCGCCGCCCTAGTCGAAGGGTCCGGTGCTTTGCAACCGGTTCGGCTCGCAGCCGTCTACCGGGCCCTGGCTAGGCTGCCTGTTCCCAGCGACCGGCGTCGTTCTGTTTCCAATAGCGGCGCTCGACCCCCTCGCGCCCGGCCAGTTCGCGCCAGGCGTTCCGCGCGGCCGCGATATGGGTGTCTTCGAAGAAGTGGAACGCGCGGTCGAAGGCCAGTGCAGCGTCGCGCCATTCGCCGTCGACCAGCGCGACGTGGCGGGCGCCGTTGGTGGTGCCGACCTCCGCCGCGATCAGCACCGGCTGGTTGGCATCATCGCCCGCGCCGGCCTGTGCATGCGGCAGGAAGCTGTCCGGCCGATAGGTCCACAGCAGCCGGTCGAGATCGACCCGCTGATCGTCGCGCGCGGAGACGATCAGCAGCCGCGCGCCGCTTTCCACCACCTTGGCGGCGATCTGCGGCAGCGCGCGGTCGAGCGGAGTCATGGTGAGATGGTAGAAGTCGACCTGCATGGCCGCCCCGACCTAGCGTGCCCCGCCCCGCCGGTCAGCCCTCGAAATGCTCGGCCACCAGCCGGTCGAGCAGCTTGACGCCATAGCCGGTCGCGCCCTTGTCATAGGTCGCGGCCGCCTTGTCGCTCCACACCATGCCGGCGATGTCGAGATGTGCCCAGGTGACGCCATCGTCGACGAAGCGCTGGATGAACTGCGCCGCGGTGATCGATCCGGCACCGCGCGGCCCGACGTTCTTCATGTCGGCGATCGGCGAATCGATCAGCTTGTTGTAGGTGTCGGACAGCGGGAAGCGCCACAGTTTGTCGCCGGTGGAAAGGCCCGCGGCCAGCAGCTTGTCGGCCAGCGCATCGTCGTTGGCGAACAGGCCGCCATATTCGTTGCCCAGGCTGACGATCATCGCACCGGTCAGCGTGGCGAGGTCCACGATCGTCTTGGGGTGGAAGGTCGCCTGCGTCCAGGTGATCGCATCGGCGAGCACCAGCCGCCCCTCGGCATCGGTGTTGAGGATCTCGATCGTCTGGCCGGACATGGAGGTGACGACGTCACCGGGGCGCTGCGCATTACCGTCGGGCATGTTCTCGACCAGCCCCATGACGCCGACGACGTTCGCCTTCGCCTTGCGCGCGGCGAGTGCCTTCATCGTGCCGGCGACGGCACCGGCGCCGCCCATGTCCCACTTCATGTCCTCCATGCCGGCGCCCGGCTTCAGCGAAATGCCGCCGGTGTCGAAGGTGACGCCCTTGCCGACGAGCGCCAGCACCGGATCGCCTTCCCCCGCGCCGTTCCACTTCAGTGCCAGGATGCGCGCCTCGCGCACCGAACCCTGGCTGACGCCGAGCAGCGCGCCCATGCCGTGGCGGGCCATCTCCGCCTCGTCGACGACGATGATTTCGAGACCCAGCCCCTCCACGTCCTTGCGGACCTGCTCGACGAAGCTTTCCGGATAGAGGACGTTCGGCGGCGCCGCGACGAGGTTGCGGGTCAGTTCCAGCCCCTGCGTCACCGCGTCCTGCGCCGCCCATGCCGCGTCGACACCCTCCGGCGCGCCGGCGATGACGAGCCGGTCGAGTGTCGGCTTCTGCTTTTCGGGCAGCTTGGTGCGGTACTGGTCGAACCGCCAGGCCCGCTGCGCCGCGGCACCGGCGAAGCGCGCCACCGCCTTGGCGGTCGGCTGCACGGCCGAAAGATCGGCGACGACCTCGGTCGCGCCGGAGGTCAGCAGCTTGGCGACCAGCGCGCCGCCCGCCTTCTCCCAATCCGCCTCGCCGCCGGCGCCGACGCCGACCATCAGCAGCCGCCGGGTCGATCCGCCGTCCGCGACGAACAGCTCGACCATCGCACCCGCTTCGCCGTCGAACCGCGCGGCCGCCGCGGCGGCGCTGCCCAGCGCCTGGTGCGCATCGCCGAGGCCGGGCCAATTGGTCCGGCCGGCAAGGTCCTTCTCGACCGGCAACGCGACGATCGAGGCATCGGCGGAAACGGCGGGCGCAAAGGCGATCTGCATGAAACGAGGCTTTCTGGGCTTGAACAGGATGCCCCCGATCTAGGGTGGCGCGGCGTGAAGCACAACGATTGCAGGCTTGCGCCGGTGATGCGATAGGCGAAGCGGAGTAAGGCGCCGTTCAGGGCGGCGCCGCCCGCGCCAAAGGGGTGTCCGGATCATCGTGTTGCGTTTCGACCTTCTGGCCGGCTGTGCCGTCGTCGCCCTGCTGCTGGCCGCGCCGGCGGCGGCGCAGGACCTGCAGGACCGCCCGGTGGCGCCGCCGCCTGCGAGCGACCCCGCCCTCGCCACGCCGGCCGCCGACGACCAGGTGCAGTTCAGCGCCGGCAGCCTGGAATATGACACCGACACCGACGTGGTCACCGCGCTGACCGAGGTCAGGATGTTCCGCGAAGGCGACCGCCTGCGCGCCGATAAGGTCGTGTGGAACCGCAAGACGGGCAAGGTGGTGGCGACCGGCAACATCGCCGTCACCAATCCGGAGGGCGACGTCGCCTATGGCGATTCGATCGAGCTGACCGATTCGCTGAAGGACGGCGTGGTCCAGAACATGCTCGTCGTGCTGGAGCAGGGCGGCCGCATGGCGGCCGAGCGCGGCACCCGCCAGGCCGATGGCACGATGCAGCTCGACAAGGCGGCCTACACGCCGTGCGCCGTCACCACCTCGGCCGGCTGCCCCAAGGAGCCGTCGTGGAAGATCACGGCGGTGCGCATCACCTACCGGCCCGATCGCGAGCGCGTCTATTTCGGCGGCGGGCAGTTCCACCTGTTCGGCCTGCCCGCGCTGCCGCTCCCGGCGTTCTCGATGCCGATCGGCGCGGGTTCGGAGAGCGGCCTGCTCACCCCCGACGTCCAGCTCGATCGGGTCAACGGCCTCGAATTCGTCGCGCCCTATTATTTCCGGCTCGCGCCGAACAAGGGCCTGACGCTGACGCCGCACGTGTTCACCGCGGTGCTGCCGATGATGCAGGCGCAATATGAGGCGCTGGGCACCAACGGCGCCTTCCGCCTGACCGGCTATGTCACCGAAAGCCGGCGCAGCGACGATCTCAACACGCTGACCCCGACCGACACGGAACGCGCGCTGCGCGGCTATATCGACGGCGTCGCCCGCTACCAGCTGTCGCCCAACTGGAGCGTCAGCGGGTCGGCGCGCATCGCCAGCGACCGCACCTTCCTGCGCCGCTACGACATTTCGCGCGACGACCGGTTGCGCAGCACCGGCACGATCGAGCGGATCACGCCCGACAGCTATTTCGCGCTGACCGGCTGGTACGTGCAGTCGCTGCGCGTCAACGATCCACAGGGCAACCAGCCGATCGCCCTGCCCGAGATCGACTATCGCCAGCGCTTCGACCTCGCCGGCGGCAAACTGCAATTGCAGGCCAATACGCTGGCGCTGACCCGTACCGCGGGCCAGGATACGCAGCGTGCGTTCGTCGGCGGGCAATGGGACCTCAGGCGGATCACCGACTGGGGGCAGGTGCTGACGCTCACCGCCTACGCCCGCGCCGACGTCTATCATACCGCCGACACCGCCGCGACGGCCGTGGTCAGCTATCGCGGCATCGACGGGTTCCAGACCCGTGCGATCGGCGCGCTCGCCGCGGACATGCAATGGCCCTTCGTGGGATCGTTCATGGGCGGCACGCAGCGGCTGACCCCGCGGCTCCAGATCGTCGCCTCGCCGAAGATCGCCAACCTCAACGTCCCGAACGAGGATGCGCGCGCCGTCGACCTCGAGGATTCGAACCTGTTCGCGCTCAACCGCTTCGCCGGCTACGACCGGTGGGAGGACAGCAGCCGGGCGACCTATGGCGCCGAATGGGCGGTGGCCCTGCCGGGCGTGACGCTGGATGCGGTGATCGGCCAGAGCTATCGCCTGTCGGACCGTCCATCGATCTTCCCGGTCGGCACCGGGCTCAGCGATCGCTTCTCCGACATCGTCGGCCGCACGACGCTGCGGGTCCGGGATTTCGTCGGGATCACCCATCGCTATCGCCTCGACAAGAATAACCTCAAGGTCCGCCGCAACGAGATCGACGCGACGGTCGGGTCGCGATCGACCTACATCCTCGTCGGCTATCTCCAGCTCAACCGCGACATCACGCCCGCGCTGGAGGATCTGCAGGACCACGAGGAGGTGCGGCTCGCCGGGCGGGTGCAGTTCAAGCGCTTCTGGTCCGTGTTCGGCTCGACCGTCATCGACCTGACCGACCGGCGCGAGGATCCGCTGTCGCTTGCCGACGGCTTCGATCCGATCCGGCACCGGCTGGGCGTGCAATATGAGGACGATTGCATCCGGCTGGGCGCGACGTGGCGGCGCGATTACCAGGACACCGGCGATGCCCGCTCGGGCAACAGCTTCCTGTTGACGCTGGCGTTGACCAACCTCGGCCGCTAAGCCGAAGTTCAGCTGGATCGGGGCAAGGCCGGCACATTCGCATCGCGGCAGGCCTCTGCCCGAGGCACGCGCTTTTGGGGTAACGGAACGACGTGACGCACGATATTCGACGCAGCGCCCGGATCGGTCGCATGATGGGCTGGGCGGCGCTGGCGGCATTCGGCACCGGCGCGGTGGCGCAGACGGTGCAGGACAACCAGGTGCCGGAAACCAACCTCAACATCCCGGCCAACCTCCAGATTTTCGGCAAGCTCGACCCCAACGTCCGCAAGCCGACCGCGATCGTCAACGACACGGTCATCACCGGCACCGACGTCGACCAGCGCCTGGCGCTCACCGTCTTCAACAACGGCGGTCGCGGTCCGGCGCCCGAACAGGTCGACGAATTCAAGCTTCAGATCCTGCGCCAGCTGATCGACGAGACGCTGGAGATCCAGGAAGCCAAGTCGGCCGAGATCACCGTCACCGCGGCGGAACTCGACCAGAGCGAGGCGGGCCTTGCCAAGCGCTTCAACATGACGGTGCCGCAGCTGCGCGTCGCGCTGCGCAAGGCGGGCTCGTCCGAGCGGACGCTGCGCCGCGCGATCGAGGGCGAACTCGCCTGGAGCCGCTACCTGCGCCGCAAGATCGAACCGTTCGTCAACGTCGGCGACGAAGAGGTGACCGCGATCCAGAAGCGGATCGAGGCATCGCGCGGCACGGAGGAATACAACCTCCACGAAATCTATCTCAGCGCCAACGACGGCAACCGCAACGAGGTATACGCCAAGGCCAAGCAGATCATCGCCGAGATCCAGAAGGCGCAGCAGCCCTTCGAACTCTTCGCGCGCAACTATTCCGAAGCCTCGACGCGCGGCGTCGGCGGCGATCTCGGCTGGATCCGGCTGGTGACGCTGCCCCAGCAGCTCGCCGATGCGGCGCAGCAGATGCAGGTCGGCCAGGTCGCCGGACCGATCGAGACGCCCGGCGGCTTCTCGATCCTCTATCTCACCGACAAGCGCACGATCGGCGCGGCCGACCCGCGCGATGCCCGGCTCAGCCTGAAGCAGCTGACCGTCGCCTTCCCCGCCGGCACCACGCAGGCCCAGGCGCAGACGCGCGCCGCCACCTTCGCCAAGACGGTGCAGTCGATCCAGGGCTGCGGCACGGTGGAAAAGATCGCCGCCTCGATCAACGCCGAGGTCGTCGACAACGATTCGATCCGCATCCGCGATCTGCCGGCACCGTTGCAGGAGATCATGCTCAAGCTGCAGGTCGGCCAGGCGACGCCGCCGTTCGGCTCGCCGACCGAGGGCGTGCGCGCGCTGGTGCTGTGCGGCCGCGACGATCCGCAGCAATCGGTGGTGCCGGGCGCCGCGCAGATCCAGGGCCAGCTGGAGCAGCAGCGCGTCAACCTGCGCGCGCAGAGCAAGCTGCGCGATCTGCGGCGTGACGCGGTGATCGAGTATCGCTGAGGTGACCGCCGCGCCGCTCGCGGTGCCGATGGGCGATCCCGCCGGCGTCGGGCCGGAGATCATCGCCAAGAGCTGGGCGGTTCGCGACCTGCGCAGCCTGCCGCCGTTCGCCCTCGTCGGCGATGCTGCCGCCGTGCGGCGCGTGTGGAGCGGCCCGGTCGAACCGATCGGGACGCTGGGCGAAGCCGGCGCGGTGTTCGGCCGTGCCCTGCCCGTGCTGCCGGCGTTGGAAGCAGGACCGATCGCGCCGGGCGAGCCCGACACCGCCGGCGCGCGGGCGGCACTCGCCGCGCTGGAACGCTCCGTCGCCCTCGCCCGCTCGGGCGAGGCGGGTGCGCTGGTCACCGGCCCGGTGTCCAAGGCGCAGCTCTACGGCATCGGCTTCAACCAGCCCGGGCAGACCGAATTCGTCGCCGAACGCTGCGGCGTCTCGCCCGACGATGCGGTGATGATGCTGGCGGGTCCCAGCCTGCGCGTCGTGCCGATGACCGCGCACGTGCCGCTGGCGCAGGTCGCTTCGCTGCTGTCGATCGAGCTGATCGTCGCCAAGGCGCGGGTGACCGCGCGCGGCCTGACGCGCGACTTCGGCATCGCCGCCCCCCGCCTCGCCTTCGCCGGCTTCAACCCGCATGCCGGCGAGAGCGGCACGATCGGGCGCGAGGAGATCGACATCCTCGAACCCGCGATCGCGCAGCTGCGCGCCGAGGGGATCGACGCCACCGGGCCGTTCGCCGCGGACACGCTGTTCCACGCCCGTGCGCGCGCCGCCTATGACGCGGTGCTGTGCTGCTACCACGACCAGGCGCTGGTGCCGATCAAGACGCTGCACTTCGACGAGGGTGTGAACATCACGCTCGGCCTGCCGATCGTGCGCACTTCGCCCGATCACGGCACCGCCTTCGGCATCGCCGGCAAGGACCGGGCGCACCCCGGCGCGATGATCGCCGCCATCGCCATGGCAGGACAGGCGGCAGCGCGCCGCGCCCGCGCATGAGCGCACCGCAGTCGGGCGCCGTGGCGCTGCCGCCTTTGCGTGAGGTGATCGCGCGCTACGGCCTCAATGCCAGCAAGGCGCTCGGCCAGAACTTCCTGTTCGACGGTCAGCTGCTCGCCCGCATCGCCGCGGTACCCGGCGATCTCGCCGGGCAGGAGGTGCTGGAGGTCGGTCCCGGCCCCGGCGGCCTGACCCGCGCGCTGCTGGCGGCCGGCGGCACCGTCACCGCCATCGAGCGCGACCGCCGCTGCATCCCCGCGCTGGCGGAACTCGCCGAGGCCTATCCCGGCAAGCTGCGCGTGATCGAGGGCGATGCGCTGGCGGTGGACGCGCCGGCACTGTTCGCGGGGCGGCCGCACATCGTCTCCAACCTGCCCTATAATGTCGGCACCGCGCTGCTCGTCGGCTGGCTGACCGCGGAGTGGCAGCCATGGTGGCAGTCGCTTACCCTGATGTTCCAGAAGGAAGTCGCCGAGCGGATCGTCGCCGCGCCCGGCAGCGATGCCTATGGCCGGCTGGCGGTGCTCAGCCAATGGCGCTCCACCGCCCGGATCGCGATGCCCGTCCACCGTTCCGCCTTCACGCCGCCGCCCAAGGTGATGTCGGCGGTGGTGCACCTCACCCCAATCGAGGCGCCGAAGGGCGTGGCGGTCAAGGTGCTGGAACGGCTCACCGCCGCTGCCTTTGGCCAGCGCCGCAAGATGCTGCGCCAGAGCCTGAAGGGCGTGCCCGGCGCGCTGGAGGCGCTTGATCGGCTCGGCCTGGATGCCACCCGGCGCGCCGAGACGGTGAGCGTCGCGGACTTCGTGGCGCTGGCCCGCGAGGTAGGATCGGGCAGCTGATTCGCGGGGCGCCCCGCGCTTATTCCTTCGCCGCGGTCGCCTTCGTCTCGACCTGCGCCGTCGTGATCGGCGGCCCCTTGGCGATCACCGCCGCCAGCTGATTCGCCTCGGGACAGCCTGCCTTGCAGAGCGTGCGGATCTTGGCGAGATTGCCCTTGGCGACCGCCACCGCGCCCTTGGCGACCAGCGCCTCGCCCTGCCCCTTCAGCGCGGCGACGTCATTGGGTTCCAGCGTCAGCGCTTCCCGGTACAGCCGGATCGCCTTGCCCGGCAGGTCGCGCCGTTCGGCGACCTCGGCCAGCACGATGAACGCCTGCCGATTGCGCGGATCGACCGCGACCGCGGTTTCGAGGAAGTCGGTGGCGCCATCCAGGTTCCCCGCCACCAGGGCGCTGCGCCCCTGCGCCAGCAGTTGCAGCGAACGCGCATCGATCTGGTCGTCGGGCCGCTGCCCGTTGAGCGAGGTCGACACGCACACCAGGGTCAGCGCTGCGGCGATGGCGACGGACGTAACGCGCATGAAGGTCTCCACGGGGGGCACGGCGGCAGGATTAGCAGGGGCGGATCAGCCGCGCGACAAAAAAGCCGTCGGTGCCATCGCTCGCCGGATCGAGCCTGAGGCCCTGCCCGCGCGGACGCCCGGCAGGCAGCGCCGGCCGATCGGCCCGCCAGCCGGCATGCGCGGCCAGGAACGCATCGACCTGCGCCGCGCCCTCGCCATCGAGCAGCGAGCAGACGATATAGACGAGCGCACCGCCCGGCCGCACCAGCGGCGCGCCGACCGCCAGCACATGCGCCTGCTGCGCCGTGAAGCGCGCCAGCCGCTCCGGGGTCAGCCGCCAGCGCGCTTCCGGATTGCGCCGCCAGGTGCCGGTGCCCGAACAGGGCGCGTCGATCAGCACGCAATCGGCGGCATCCTGCCAGTCGGCCAGCGCCTCCGCCTCGCGGCCCGGATCGAGCAACCGCGTCTCGACGATGGCGACACCGGCGCGCGCGGCCCGGGGGGCCAGCCGTGACAGGCGGGCGCGATCGACGTCGGTCGCCAGGATGCGGCCGCGGTTCGCCATCGCCGCCGCGAGCGCCAGCGTCTTGCCGCCGCCGCCGGCGCACAGGTCGACGATCGCCTGATCGGGCGCGGCCTGCGCGGCGAGGCTGACCATCTGGCTACCGGCGTCCTGCACCTCGACCTGCCCGGCCAGCGCGTCGACGTTGGTCCCGGCGGGCAGCCGCAGTCCCTCGGCAAGCCCCGCGATCGGCGTGCCCGCCAGTTGCCCGGCGATCGCCGCCACGTCCGCAGTCAGGCGATTGACCCGGATGTCGAGCGGCGCGCGCCCGACCAGCGCCGCCTGCTCCTCGTCCGTGACGCCGGAATTGGACAGCGCTGCCGACAGCCACGCCGGCATCGTGCCCGCCTGCGCCGGTGCCTCGCCGGCGGCGATCGGCGCGGGGCCGTGCGGCGAACCATCGAAGGTCGCTGCCACTGCCGCATCCTCCGCGGCCACCCCCAGCATGGCGGCACGCCCCGACGCCGGCACCTCGCCCGCGCGCCGGATCGCCGCATAAACCAGATCGCGCACCGCCCGCCGGTCCTTCGATCCGGCGTAGCGGCGCGTCGCGAAATAGCGCGCGATCAGCGTATCGGCGGCGGCGCCGTTGGTGCGGGCAGCGGCGATCACCGCATCGAGCAGTTCGATCGCGGCCTGGGTGCGGGCGGCGGGCGTCATGCCTCAGCGGGTCGGATAATTGGGCGCTTCCCGCGTGATGGTGACATCGTGGACGTGGCTTTCCTTGAGGCCCGCACCGGTGATCTGGACGAACTGCGCCCGGTGTTGCAGGTCGGGGATCGTCGCCGAGCCGGTATAGCCCATCGCCGCCTTGATGCCGCCGACCAGCTGGTGGATCACGTCGCGCGCCGGCCCCTTATAGGCGACCTGCCCCTCGATCCCCTCCGGCACCAGCTTCATCTGGTCCTTGATGTCGCCCTGGAAATAGCGATCCGCCGAACCGCGGCCCATCGCGCCGACCGATCCCATGCCGCGATACGATTTGTAGGCCCGCCCCTGGTACAGGAACGTCTCGCCCGGCGCCTCTTCGGTGCCGGCGAGCAGCGATCCGACCATGCAGGTCGAGGCACCGGCCGCCAGCGCCTTGGCGAGGTCGCCGGAGGTGCGCAGGCCGCCGTCGGCGATGACCGGCACGCCGGCCTTTGCGGCGGCTTCGGCGCAGTCCATCACCGCGGTCAGCTGCGGCACGCCGACGCCCGCGACGACGCGGGTGGTGCAGATCGAACCCGGCCCGATGCCGACCTTGATCCCGTCCGCCCCCGCATCGATCAGCGCGCGCGTCGCCTCGCCCGTCGCGACGTTGCCGGCGACGACCTGCACCGAATTGCTCAGCTTCTTCACCCGCTCCACCGCACGCGCGACGTCGCGATTGTGGCCGTGCGCGGTGTCGATGACGATCAGGTCGCATTCGGCATCGACCAGCGCCTCGGTGCGGGCGAAGCCCTTGTCGCCGACCGTGGTCGCCGATGCGACGCGCAGGCGGCCGGCGGCATCCTTGGTCGCCGAGGGATAGGTCACCGCCTTTTCGATGTCCTTCACCGTGATGAGGCCGACGCAGCGATAGGCCTCGTCGACCACCAGCAGCTTCTCGATCCGCCGCTGGTGGAGCAGGCGGCGCGCCTCGTCCTGCCCGACGTCGGTGGTGACGGTGGCGAGATTCTCGTGCGTCATCAGCTCGGCGACCGGCTGGTTCGGGTTGCCGGCGAAGCGCACGTCGCGGTTGGTGAGGATGCCGACCAGCTTGCCGTCGCGCTCGACGACGGGGATGCCGCTGATCCGGTTATGCGCCATCAGCGCCTGCGCTTCGGCGAGCGTCGCGGTCGGCGCGATGGTGATCGGATTGACCACCATGCCCGATTCGAAGCGCTTGACCTGGCGCACCGCGGCGACCTGTTCCTCGATCGACAGGTTGCGGTGGAGCACGCCCATGCCGCCCAGCTGCGCCATGACGATCGCCATGTCCGCCTCGGTGACGGTATCCATGGCGGACGACAGGATCGGGATGTTGAGCGCGATGCCGCGCGTCAGCTGCGTGCGGGTGTCGGCGGTGCTCGGCAGGATGTCCGACTCGCCGGGTACGAGCAGGACGTCGTCGAAAGTGAGGCCGAGCCGGATATCCAAAATGCCGTTCCTCGCGGGAGGGGAGAAGTGGCGGGCCATGTAACCGCAGTGCGGCACAAGCGCTAGAGGGCGGCGAGATGCGCCTTGAGGTAATCGCTGACCACGCCGACCAGCGAGCCGCCGAAGCGCGGGTTGAGCTCGAGGATGCGCAAGCCGCCCTCCTCCAGCTTGTAGTTGAAGCAGCAGGTCCCCTCATAGCCCATCGCATCGAGGATCGCGGCGCAGCGATCCAGCACCGGCCCCGGATCGGCCGGTGCGATCGTCGCGGGCCGATCCACCTCGCCGCGCACGCCGAGCGGCTGGCCCATGTCGTAGACATAGGCGACGTGGAAGCGGATGCGGCCGTCGACGCGCAGCAGGTGGAGGACATATTCCAGCGGCCCGGCGACCGCGCGTTGGCGAAACACCTCCGGATCGTCGCTGCCGTCGTCCTCGCCGGGACCGCGGATCATGCGACAGCCCATGCCATAGTCGCCGCGCCGCGTCTTGCGGATGTAGGGAAAGCTGTCGGGCGCGCGTCCGAGCAGGTCGGGCACCGTGTCGCCGAAGCCATGATCGATCAGCCAGTGGTTGAGCGCGAGCTTGTCGTCGCACAGCGCCACGCGTTCGCGCGACGGCAGCACCGCCCGCCCGCCCCGCGCGCCTTCGATCTGTTCGACGCGCAGCGGCACCACGAGGTCGAAGCGGCTGAGATCCACCGCGTCGAAGGGCGCGAAGCTCGCCTCGAATCGATGATAATCGATGTGGCGGGCGATCGCCGGCATCTGCGTCGGGTGATGGCCGAAAAGGATGCGGTACATGGTGGCCTTCGGTTGGGGTGTGCTATGAGGACGCTACGGCGCCGGTGGGAAGTCGCGCCGCTGGAGGGCCTATGGGTATCACGATCGCGGCGTTCGCACTGGTGCTGGTGCTGTTCTACCTGATGACGAGCATCAAGATCGTCCGCCAGGGCTATCAATACACCATCGAACATTTCGGCCGATACACCACCACCGCCTCACCCGGCTTCAATTTCTACCCCGCCTTCTTCTACCGCGTCGGCCGGCGAGTGAACATGATGGAGCAGGTGATCGACATTCCGGGTCAGGAGATCATCACCAAGGACAATGCCATCGTCTCGACCGACGGCGTCGTCTTCTTCCAGGTGCTCGACGCGGCCAAGGCCGCCTATGAGGTGTCCGACCTGTACGTCGCGCTGCTGCAGCTGACGACGACCAACCTGCGCACCGTGATGGGGTCGATGGACCTCGACGAGACGCTGTCGAAGCGCGACGAGATCAACGCGCGGCTGCTGTCGGTGGTCGATCACGCGACGGTGCCGTGGGGCGTCAAGATCACCCGCGTCGAGATCAAGGATATCCGCCCGCCCGCCGATATCGTCACCGCCATGGGCCGCCAGATGAAGGCGGAGCGCGAAAAGCGCGCGAACATCCTTGAGGCGGAGGGCACCCGCGCCTCCGAGATCCTGCGCGCCGAGGGCCAGAAGCAGGCGCGCATCCTCGAAGCCGAAGGCCGCCGCGAATCGGCCTATCGCGACTCGGAGGCGCGCGAGCGCGCCGCCGAGGCGGAGGCCAAGGCGACCCGCGTCGTGTCGGAGGCGATCGAGCAGGGCGGCACGCAGGCGATCAACTATTTCATCGCGCAGAAATATGTCGAGGCGGTCGGCAAGTTCGCGACCAGCCCCAATGCCAAGACGATCCTGTTCCCCGTCGAGGCGACGCAGCTGATCGGAACGCTGGGCGGCATCGGCGAACTGGCCAAGGATGCGCTGGGCAAGGCTTCCCCGCCCGCCGCCCCCGCCGCCAGGGCGGAGGCGAAGCGCTCGCCGTTCGAGCTGCCGCGCGCGTGACGGCGGCATCGTGACACTCGATTCGATCGGTGGTGCGGGCGGCGCGTGGCTGGTCGCGGCGCTGGCGCTCGGCATCGCCGAACTGCTGATTCCCGGCGTCTTCGCGATCTTCCTCGCCATCGCGGCGGGGATCGTCGGGGTGGCGACGCTGGTGATGCCCGGCCTGCCGGTCGAGGCGCAGATCGCCGCCTTCGCCGTCTGGAGCGTGGTCACCGTGCTGGTCGGCAAACGCTGGTACGTCGATTTCCCGATCGAGAGCAGCGATCCGGGGCTCAACGACCGCGCCGCACGACTGATCGGCGCCACCGTGGTCGTCGAGGTGCCGATCGGCCCCGACGGCGGCCCGGATAGCGGCCGCGTGCGCGTCGGCGACGGCTCCTGGCCGGCCCGCGGGGTCGTCGCCGCCGCGGGCGAGCGGCTGCGCATCGCGGCGATCCGCGACGGTGTCGTGATCGTCGAGCCGATCGACAGCTAAAATCGTGCCGTGCGGCGCTTCGCCCCTGACGGCGGCCGGCGGGCGTGCTATATCGGTGGCGTGACCGAGAGTATCCCCCACGCCTTCCCGATCGGCATCGATCCGGCCGACATCGACTTCATGGGCCACGTCAACAACGCGAGCTACCTGAAGTGGGTGCAGGATGCGGTGGTCAGCCACTGGCAGAAGCTGGCGCCGGCCGATGCCGTCGCCGCGCACCTCTGGGTCGCGCTCAAGCATGAGATCACCTATCGCAAGCCGACCTTCCTCGGCGATGACGTGATCGCGACCGTGCTGCTCGAAAAGGTGCAGGGCGCCCGCGCCTTCTACGACACGGTGATCCGTCGCGGCGAGGAAGTGCTCGCCGAGGTCAAGTCGAGCTGGTGCTGCCTCGACGCCGAAACGCTGAAGCCTGCGCGGCTGGCGCGCGACATCGTCGAACAGTTCTTCCAGCGCGGCGATGGTCCCCTGCCGGCGACCGGTCTGGTCGAGCGGCGGTAGGCGAAACTGCTGTCGGGGGACGGGCCCCGAAAGTCACACCTCGCATCATCGCCCCGTCACAAGAACCGGCCGAATTTATCGCAATACTTCAATGACTTACTGCATAGTCACGCCGCGAATGCCGGGTGAATCACGGCACGCGCGGGCGTGACTTTTGCGCTTCGATTCAGGCCGCCTCGGTCGCCTTCACCTGCGGCGCCGACTGCCGCACGCCTTCATCGACATGCTCGGCGAACTGCGCGAAATTCTCCACGAACAGGTCGACCAGCTTGGCTGCGGTCGCGTCATAGTCCGCGGTGTCCGCCCAGGTCGAACGGGGATCGAGGATCGCCGCGTCCACGCCCGGCACCGCCACCGGCACCTGGAAGCCGAAATTGGCGTCGGTGCGGAACGCAGCGTCCCTCAGGCTTCCGTCCAGCGCGGCATTGAGCAGCGCGCGCGTCGCCTTGATCGGCATGCGGCTGCCGGTGCCGTACTTGCCGCCGGTCCAGCCGGTGTTGACCAGCCAGCAATCGACCCCGCCCCGCGCGATCCGCTCCTTCAGCAGGTTGCCGTAGACGGAGGGATGACGCGGCATGAACGGCGCGCCGAAGCAGGTGGAGAAGGTCGCGTCGGGCTCGGTCACCCCGATCTCCGTCCCCGCGACCCGCGCGGTATAGCCGGACAGGAAATGGTACATCGCCTGGTCCGGCGTCAGCTTCGCGATCGGCGGCAGCACGCCATAGGCGTCTGCGGTCAGCATCACGATGTTCCGGGGCACCCCGCCCATGTTGTCGGCGGAGGCATTGGGGATGAAGTCGATCGGATAGGCGCCGCGGCTGTTCTCGGCGAGGCTGTTGTCGTCGAGATCGAGCTGCCGCGTCACCGGGTCCATCACCACATTCTCCAGCACCGTGCCGAAGCGCTTGGTGGTGGCGAAGATCTCGGGCTCGGCATCGGGCGACAGGCGGATCATCTTGGCATAGCAGCCGCCCTCGAAATTGAAGACCGCGGTATCCGACCAGCCATGCTCGTCGTCGCCGATCAGCGTGCGGCTGGCATCGGCGCTGAGCGTCGTCTTGCCGGTGCCGGAGAGGCCGAAGAACACCGCCGTGGAGCCGTCCGCTCCCATGTTGGCCGAACAATGCATCGGCATCACGCCCGTCGTCGGCAACAGGTAGTTGAGCAGCCCGAACACCGACTTCTTCATCTCGCCGGCATAGCGCGTGCCGCCGATCAGGATCAGCCGGTCGGTGAAGTTGACCGCGATCACCGTCTCGCTGCGCGTGCCATGCCGCGCCGGGTCTGCACGGAAGCTCGGCAGGTCGATGATCGTATAGTCCGCCTCAAACCCCTGCAGCTCACGCTCCTCCGGCCGGACCAGCATCGTGCGGATGAACAGGTTGTGCCAGGCGAGCTCGTTGACCACGCGCACCCGCACCCGGTTCTCGGGCTGCGATCCGCCGTACAGGTCCTGGACGAACAGATGCTCCTTGTCGCGCAGCGCTTGCAGGAAATCGGCCTTGAGCGCGGCGAAATGCTCCGGACTCATCGCCTTGTTGGACTTGCCCCACCAGACGGTGTCGTCCGTCTCGGCATCGCGGACGATGAACTTGTCCTGCGCCGATCGGCCGGTGTGCTGCCCGGTTTCGACCACCAGCGGGCCGTCGGCGGACAGCTTGCCCTCTCCGCGCGCGACCGCGGCCTCGACCAGCCGGGCGGTGACCAGGTTCCAGTGCAGATCGGCGCGGGTCTCGATGCCCTGCGCGGCAAGGCCGGCGTGCGGAATACGCTCGTTCACTAACATCCTCCCAATGTCCTTTGGCCGACGCACGCATCCTGGGGAGGGTCTGCACGGGCGCCGGCGTGATGACGACGGGCATAGGCGGCGGCCGAGGGATCGTCAAACGGCACAGGTTGAGCGCAGCCCCGCTTTGCCCTACCGCGGGACACATCATGATGCCGAGGCCCCTCACAGCATGACCGCCACGATCGCGCTGGTCGACGACGACCGCAACATCCTGACGTCGGTATCGATCGCCCTCCAGACCGAAGGCTTCCTCACCCGCGTCTATTCGGATGGGGAGACGGCGCTGAAGGCGCTGACCGACAATCCGCCCGACCTCGCCATCTTCGATATCAAGATGCCGCGAATGGACGGGCTGGAGCTGCTGCGCCGCCTGCGCGAACGCAGCCAGATCCCGGTGATCTTCCTCACCAGCAAGGACGACGAACTGGACGAGGCGCTGGGCCTCGCGATGGGCGCGGACGATTACATCGCCAAGCCGTTCAGCCAGCGCCTGCTGATCGCCCGCATCCGCGCGATCCTGCGCCGGACGGAGCTGGCGGCGGCACCGGCCGGCGACAGCGAGGTTGCAGGCGCCGGGCCGCTGGTCCGCGGCCGCCTGTCGATGGACCCGGCGCGGCACCGCACCACCTGGGGCGACGAGCCGGTGACGCTGACTGTGACCGAATTCATGATCCTCGAAACGCTCGCCCAGCGGCCGGGCATCGTCAAGACGCGCAACCAGCTGATGGACGCCGCCTATCAGGACGACATCTACGTCGACGACCGCACCATCGACAGCCACATCAAGCGCCTGCGCCGCAAGTTCCGCCAGGTCGACCCGACCTTCGACGCGATCGAGACACTGTATGGCGCCGGATACCGTTTTTCCGAGGAGTGAGGGCGGCCCGGAGGGGCGCGACCTTGCGCTGCGCTGGTCGGGGCAGATCTCGCTCACCCGGCGCATCCTCGCGGTCAACATCTTCGCGCTGCTGCTACTGGCGGGCGGCTTCTTCTATCTCGATTCGTACCGCAGCCGCATCGTCGACAGCCGCGTCGCGCAGGCGGTGCGCGAGGCGCGGCTGATCGGCGAGGCCCTGGCGATGGCATCGCCGGCCGATCGCGACGCGCTGCTCGCGCGGCTGGCCAAGGATACCGGCGTGCGGCTGCGCATCTTCGCCGCCGACGGGCGGACGGTGGCGGACAGCCGCGCGCTGGGCTCGCGCAACGCCATCCTGCTCGATCCCGACAAGCAGGCCTGGGACCAGACGGTCGCGCGCTTCCTCGACGCCGGCATCGACACCGTGGTCGGAGCATCGCGCCCGCCGCTGTACCGTGAGCGGGCCGACGGTGGCCTGTGGCCGGATGTCCGCGCCGCCCGCGCCCGGCACGTTTCCGCCAGCGTGTGGCGCGCCCCGGACCGGACGCCGGTCATCACCGCAGCCGCTCCCTTGCCCGGCGGCGCGGTGGTGATGACCACGGTCAACGCGCGCGACATCACGCAGACGGTGCGCATCGAGCGCTTCCGCCTCAGCCTAGTGCTGCTGCTGGTGACGATCGTCTCCGTCCTCCTCTCGCTGTTCCTCGCCCGCACGATCGTGCGGCCGCTGCGCCGGCTGGCGCGGGCGGCGGTGCGTGTGCGGCTGGGGCGCGCGCGCGAAGTGGTCGTTCCTCGCCTGCCCTCGCGCCGTGACGAGATCGGCAGCCTCGCCCGCGCCCTGTCCGACATGAGCCTCGCCCTGCGCGCGCGGATCGACGCCACCGAGGCCTTCGCCGCCGATGTAACGCACGAGATGAAGAACCCGCTCGCCTCGCTGCGATCCGCGGTGGAGGGACTGGGGGCGGTGAAGGACCCGGAGCTGCGGGCGCGGCTGCTGGAGATCGTCCGTGACGACGTGCATCGCCTCGACCGGCTCATCACCGACATCTCTGAGGCATCGCGCCTCGACGCGCAGCTCAGCCGCGCCAAGTTCGAGCCGATCGATGTCGCGGCGATGATCGGCGCGCTTGTCGACCAGCGTCTCGCCCGCGGCGTGGAGCGCGGCATCCGCCTGCGCTTCGATCACGGTGGTGGCACCCTGGTAACGCTAGGCGAAGGCGCGCGGCTGGAGCGGGTGTTCGAGAATCTGATCGACAATGCCCTCTCCTTCTCGCCCGATGGCGGCCTGATCGCCATCGCGGCGGTGCGGCAGGGCGGTGACGGCATCATCCGCGTCGAGGACGAAGGACCCGGCGTGCCGGAAGAAGCGCGCGAGGCGATCTTCCGCCGCTTCCAGTCGATCCGGCCGGAGGCGGAGGAGTTCGGCCAGCATTCCGGCCTGGGCCTCGCCATTGCGCGAACCATCGTCGAGGCGCATCAGGGCAGCATCGCCGTCGAGTCGCGCGAGGATCGGCTGGGCGGCGCCCGGTTCGTGGTTCGCCTGCCGCTCGCCGGAGAGCCATGACAGACCAGCCGGCGGAGCCATGACCACCCTTTCCTCGGAAACCCTGCACGCGACCAGCGTCGCGATCGACGGCAAGGCCGTGTTGCTCGAAGGCGTATCGGGCACGGGCAAATCGGATCTTGCCCTGCGGCTGATCGATCGCGGCGCGACTCTCATCAGCGACGACCAGACGCTGCTGATGCGGCAGGGCACAGCGTTGCTTGCCCGCGCGCCCGGCACCATTCGCGGGCAGATCGAGGTCCGCGGCCTCGGGATCGTGACCCTGCCGAGCATCGATGACGTGCCGGTGGCCCTGATCGTCCGCCTCGGCACCGAGCCGATGCGCATGCCCGAGCGGCGCCAGCGGCGGCTCGCCGGGATCGTCGTGCGCGAGATCGCGTTCGAGGCGTTCCATGCCTCGACGCCGGTGAAGATCGAATGGGCGTTGCGCCAGCCTGAAGCGACTCCCGCATGACCAAGGAGATCCTGCTCGTCACCGGCCTGTCGGGCGCTGGCAAGTCCACCGTCCTCAAGACGCTGGAGGATATCGGCTGGGAGGTGGTCGACAATTTGCCGCTTGTGCTGCTCGACCGTCTGCTGGAGGCGCCGCTCGCCAAGAGCAGTGCCGACGATGCGCAGCCGCTGGCGATCGGCCTCGGCGCACGCACCCGCGATTTTGATCCCGAGCGGATCGTCGAGCGCATCCGCTCGCTGCGCGACGACCACGATCTCGACATCGGCATGCTGTTCCTCGACTGTTCGGGCGCCGAACTGGAGCGGCGCTATTCCGAGACGCGGCGTCGCCACCCCCTTGCTCCCGACCGCCCGGCGCGGGACGGCATCGCCCGCGAGCGCGAACTGCTGCGCCCGTTGCGCGACTGGGCCAACCGCCTGATCGATACCACCGACCTGTCCGCCAACGGGCTCGCGCAGCAGGTGCGCGCGGCCTTCGCCGATGGCCGCGATGCACCCGTGCTCTCGATCCAGTCGTTCGGCTTCGCCCGGGGAGTGCCGCGCAACGCCGACCTGGTGTTCGACATGCGCTTCCTGCGCAATCCGCACTGGGTGCCGGGGCTGCGGCCCGGCACCGGACTGGATGCCGACGTCGCCGCTTATGTCGCCGACGACCCCGCCTATCCCGCCGCGATGCGCCAGATCGGCGACCTGCTCGAACTGCTGATCCCGCGCTATCGGGCGGAAGGAAAATCCTATGTCAGCGTCGCGATCGGCTGTACCGGAGGGAGACACCGGTCGGTCCATGTCGCCGAGCACCTCGCTGACCGGTTGCGCGCGGCGGGTTTTTCGCCCACCATCGCGCATCGCGACCTGGGGGCCGCACCCCAGGACTCGCTCGAAGGGCCGCCGGCCAGCAAATGAGTAACGTATCTGAGATGATTGGCCTCGTTCTGGTGACGCACGGGCGGCTCGCCGAGGAATTCGTGACGGCGATGGTGCATGTCGTCGGTCCGCAGGAGCGGATCGCGACGATCTCGATCGGCCCCGACGACGATATGGAGACGCGTCGCGCCGACATCGCGGCGGCGATCGCGGATGTGGATACCGGCCGCGGCGTGATCGTGCTGACCGACCTGTTCGGCGGCACGCCGTCGAACCTCGCCATCTCGCTGATGGAACGCGGGCGGGTGGAGGTAATCGCGGGCATGAACCTCCCCATGCTGATCCGGCTGGGATCGGCGCGCAAGGCGATGAAGGTGGTCGAGGCGGTAGCCGCGGCGCGCGAGGCCGGGCGCAAGTATATCTCGGTCGCCTCCGAAGTGCTGGGCGAAGCGGCGGCATGAGCGAGATCGAGCGCACCGTCCTCATCACCAACAAGCGCGGCCTCCACGCCCGCGCCAGCGCCAAATTCGTGACGCTCGCCTCGGCGCAGCCGGTCGAGGTGAAGGTGCGCAAGGATGACGGCGCGGTCACCGGCACCTCGATCATGGGGCTGATGATGCTGGGCGCCGCCAAGGGCGATTCGATCACGATCAGCGCGGCGGGCGACGGCGCCGAGGCCGCGGTGGGAGCGCTCTGCGACCTGGTCGAGGCGAAGTTCGGCGAAGACTGACGCCGGCGGGTAGCGCCGGGCGCGTCGTTTTCACCTTGCGCCGGTCCGTGGTCGGCGCGAAGGCCGAAGTACGATGCCCCGTGAGATCACCGCCTTTTCCAACCCGCTCGTCAAATATGCGCGCGAGTTGCGCGACAAGAAGCATCGGCGCGGCGCGCGCCAGTTCATGGCCGAGGGCCTGCGCATCCTGACGGAGGCGCGCGACACCGGTCGCCTGCCGCGCATCCTGTTCTATGCCGCGGCCAATGCCGACCACCCGTTGGTCCATGCACTGTCGATCGATGTCGAGCTTGCCGGCGGCGAATCGATCCAGACCACGCCCGACATCCTTTCGAAGCTGTCGGGCAAGGATAACCCGCAGGCGGTCGTCGGCGTCTTCGACGAGTTCGACCGGCAGCTGACGGACCTCGACCGGTCGGCGGCGGGCATCTGGCTGGTCGCCGAGCGGCTGCGCGATCCGGGCAACCTCGGCACGATCCTGCGCACCGCCGATGCCGTCGGCGCGGGTGGCCTGATCCTGATCGGCGAGTGCGTCGATCCCTTTTCGGTGGAGGCGGTGCGCGCGAGCATGGGCGCGCTGTTCACCGTGCCGGTGGTCAGGAGCGGCTGGGACGACTTCCTCGCCTGGCTACGGCAGGGGCCGGGGCAGCTGGTCGGCCTGAGCCTCGACACCGAGCACGATTATCGGGCCGCGACCTATGCAGCGCCGACATTCCTCCTGACCGGCAACGAGGCGCAGGGCATGCCGGCGGACTATGCCGATGCCTGCGACCTGCTGGTCAAGATCCCGATGCTGGGCAAGGCGGACAGCCTCAACGCTGCGGTGGCGACCGCGGTCATGGCCTATGAGGTCCTGGCGCAGCAGCGCTGAGGGCCGCCGCCCCGACGGTTCAATCGTCCAGCATCGCCGCCACCGTTCCATGCGGATCGAAAGCGAAATCCCGCGTCAGGCGGTAATGGGCCGTATCTTCCAGTGTGACGGGCGCAAGGCCGCCGCGGGTCATGCCGAGCAGGGTGGCGTCGGGCAGCGCCATCAGTAGCGGCGAGTGGGTCGCCATCACCACCTGGCTCTGGCCGCCTGCTTGCATGGCGCGCAGCAATTTCAGGAACGCGAACTGACGCGTCGGCGACAGAGCCGATTCGGGCTCGTCGAAGATGAAGATGCCGGGCCGCCCGCAACGTTCCTCGAAGAAGCGCAGGAACCCTTCGCCGTGCGAATGGGACAGGAAATCGGGCGGTGCCGCCCCGCCTTCGAGTGCCGCCTGATCGAGGTAGCGGGCGACGGAAAAGAAGCTCTCGGCGCGGAAGAACCAGCCCTGCCCGACCTTGGTCAGCCAGCTGGCCCGCAGCGCATTGGCGAGCACATCCCCGTTGCGCTCCACGGCACCGCCGTGATCCATCGGCCGATAGCCGGGGCCGCCGCCCGCCTGGTCGAACCCGGCGAGGGCGCCGATCGCCTCCAGCAGGGTCGATTTGCCGACCCCATTCTCGCCGACGATGATCGTGACGGCGCGGTCGAAGGTCAGCTCGAAATCGTCGTCGCGCAGGAAGGGTAGCGAGAAAGGGTAATGTTTGCGGGAAAAGACCGCATCCGGCTTGAAGGCGATCCGCCGCAGATAGGGCGGCGGCAACCGAGTCGGCCGGTAGGCGGGCACCTCACACCTCTTCCGGTAGTGCCGCCACCAGCTTGGTGAGCGGCCTGGCGCTTTGCTCGCCGACCGGTAGCGGCTCGATCGCCTTGCCGCCGGTATCGACGTTCAGCGCCTCGAACCGCTTGGCGCTGGTCAGCACCTGGCTTTCGAGACTGCCGACGAAGGCATTGTAGGCGCCCATCGCGGTATCGAGGTTCTTGCCCAGCCGCGCGACATGGCCGCCCATCACCGCCAACCGCTGGTACAATTCCTTGCCCAAGGTGCCGATCGCCCGCGCCTCGCTGGCGAGCTTCTCCTGCCGCCACACCGCCGCGACGGTGCGTGCGATGGCGATCAGGTTGGTCGGGGTCGCGAGCAGCACGCGTTTGTCGAAGGCATAGTCCCACAGGCCGGCGTCATGCTCCAGCGCGGCCGACAGGAAATGTTCGCCGGGGACGAACATTACGACATATTCGGGGGTGTCGTCGAACTGCGCCCAATAGGCCTTGGCGCTGAGGCCGTTGACGTGCGCGCGCATCGAGGCGGCGTGCGCGGTGAGGCCGATCTGGCGCTCGGCCTCGTCCACCGCGCCGAACGCATCCTGATAGGCGTTGAGCGACACCTTGGCATCGATGATGAGCGATTTGCCGCCGGGGACGCGCACGATCGCGTCAGGGCGCAGTCGCCCCCCTTCCCCGTCGGCGACGCTAACTTCCATTTTAAAATCAGTATGTTCGGCCAGCCCGCAGCTTTCCAGCACGTTGCGCAGCTGCTGCTCGCCCCAGCGGCCGCGCGCCTTGGGGGCGTTGCGCAGCGCGTTGACCAGCTTTGCCGCCTCGCCCGACACACGCTCCTGGCCAAGGCGCATCTGCTCGATCTGGCCCTTGAGGTCGCCGAATGCGTCGCGGCGTTCCGCCTCGACCCGCGCGACGCCCTCCTCGTAGCGGGCGAGGCGATCGTTGACCGGTTGGAGCAGCGACTTGAGGTTCTGGCCGGCCAGCTCCTCCGACTGGCGGAAGCGCGCCTCGGCCCGATCGAGGAAGGCCTTCTGGGCGTCGGTCAGCGCGCGGTTGGCAAGCTCGTTGAACTGCGTCGCCATCAGCTCCTTCGCCTCGCGCATATCGGCAAGCCGCGCCTCGAAGGCTTCGCTCTGCGCATGGGCTGCGGCAAGCTCGGTACGGGCCGCGTCGCGGTCGGTGCGGATCGCCACGAGTTCGCCACGCAGGGCCTCGACCGCGCCGGCCCGGTCCTCGGCCTGCGCACGCAGCGCGGCAAGGTTGCGCATCGCCTCGTTACGCTCCTGTTCCACCGCGTCCCGGGCGCGGGTGGCGAGGTCGGCATCGGCGGCCTTGCTCTGCGCGACGGCAAGGTCGGCGGCGAGCGATCCTGCGCGGCGGCTCGCCAGCAGCCAGCCGATCAGCAGGCCTGCGGCGAGCGCCAGAATGGCGATAACGAACGACGACTGATCCACACTTCTACCCTTCGAAAGGTCACAAAAGTCACACCGACGACGGTGTTCTTTTGGGACGATCCCGCATCATCAGGGGAACATAGATCGAACGCGGCGTGTAGGACAGCCCCTTAATATATAGGGCGATCCCTGAGGGTCAGCGGCGGGCCTTGGCCAGCTTCTTCATCACCATGTCGCGCTTCAGGCGGCTGATATGGTCGATGAACAGCACGCCGTTCAGATGATCGATCTCATGCTGCATGCAGGTCGCGAGCAGGCCGGTCAGCTCGTCCTCGTGGTGCGCGCCCGTCTCGTCCTGCCAGCGGACGCGGCAGGCGGTGGGGCGCTGCACGTCGGCATATTGTTCAGGGATCGACAAGCAGCCTTCGTTATAGGTGCTGGTCTCGTCGCTGACCGACAGGATCTCGGGGTTGATATAGGCGCGCGGGGCCTTGATCGGCTTGTCCTCCGCGTCCTTTTCCTCCTGCAGGTCGATCACCAGGATGCGCTGGTCGACGCCGACCTGGATCGCGGCGAGGCCGATGCCATGTGCCGCATACATCGTGTCGTACATATCGGCGACGAACGCACGGGTCGCGTCGGTGATCGCATCGACCGGCTTGGAGATGACGCGCAGACGCGGATCGGGGACTTCGACGATAGGAAGGACGGCCATGGCCCGGGAGCTAGGGGGCGGGCGGGATGGCGTCAAGCATCGCGGCGGATCAGCCGACCGGCCGCCGCGCGCGCAGCGCCTGGGCGAGCGTGCCTTCGTCGAGATAGTCGAGCTCGCCGCCGACCGGCAGGCCATGGGCGAGCTGCGTCAGGCGAACGGGAAACCGCTCGATCCGGTCGGCGAGGTAGTGCGCAGTGGTCTGCCCCTCCAGCGTCGCATTCATCGCCAGTACGACCTCGTCGATGCCGCCGGCCTCGATCCGGCCGACGAGCGCATCGATCGCGAGGTCCTCCGGACGCACGCCCTCGAGCGCGGACAGCCGCCCGCCCAGCACGTGGAAGCGGCCGGGGAACAGGCGCGAGCGCTCCAGCGCCCACAGATCGGCGACCTCCTCCACCACGCACAGCGCCCGCTGGTCGCGGCGGGGATCGGCGCAGATCGCGCACGGATTGGCGGTATCGACGTTGCCGCAGACGGAGCAGGTCTCCAGCCGCTCGTCCACCGCCTCCAGCGCCGCGCGCAGCGGCCCGAGCGCCGCCTCGCGCTTCTTGAGGAGGTGCAGCACGGCGCGACGGGCCGAGCGCGGCCCCAGGCCGGGAAGACGCGCCAGCGCCTGGGTCAGGGCTTCGATTTCGGGAGACGCCATAGCAGGAACAGATAGGGGGTTGCGCGCCCGCCCGCCAGCGCGTTGAAGGCGAGGCATGCGGATCATCTTCATGGGAACTCCCGCCTTCGCGGTGCCGACGCTGGATGCACTGGTGGCGGCCGGGCACAGCGTCGTCGCAGCCTATAGCCAGCCACCGCGGCCGGGCGGGCGGCGCGGGCGCGAATTGGTGCCCTCGCCGGTGCAGCAGCGGGCGGAGGCACTGGGCATAACCGTGCGCCACCCCGTCAGCCTGAAGGGCGCAGACGAGCAGGCCGCGTTCGCCGCGCTGGAGGCCGACGTGGCGGTGGTCGCCGCTTATGGCCTGATCCTGCCCAAGGCGGTGCTGGCGGCGCCGCGGCACGGCTGCCTCAACGTCCATGGCTCGCTGCTGCCGCGCTGGCGCGGCGCGGCGCCGGTGCAGCGTGCGATCCTGGCGGGCGACACCGAGACGGGCGTCGGCATCATGCAGATGGAGGCGGGGCTGGACACCGGCCCGGTGCGTCTGGAGGGCCGCACGGCGATCGACGGCAAGACGGCAGGCGCGCTGACCGAGGAACTGGCGACGATGGGTGCGCAGCTGATGGTGACGGTGCTGGCGGACCTTGCCGCGCATCCCGCCGTGGCGCAGCCGGAGGACGGCGTCACCTATGCCGCCAAGATCGACAAGGCGGAGGCGCGCATCGACTTCACGCGCAGCGCGGTGGAGGTGGAGCGGCTGGTGCGGGCGATGAACCCGGCACCGGGCGCCTGGTGCGAGATCGCCGGCGAACGGGTGAAGATCCTGGCGGCGGACGTGCTGCCCTTCACCTTCCCCGGCGGAGCGGGGGAGACGGTGGACGACGCGCTCACCATCGCCTGCGGCGACGGCGCGATCCGGCCGACGCTGGTGCAGCGCGCCGGCCGCGGCGTGACCAGCGCGACCGAGTTGCTGCGCGGCTTTGCGGTGAAGTCGGGAACCGCGGTGTGACGCGCTTTGCGTTGACGGTGGAATATGACGGCCGGCCGTTCATGGGCTGGCAGCGGCAGAAGCACGGGCCGAGCGTGCAGGCGGCGCTGGAGGAGGCGGTGTTCGCCGTTACCGGCGAACGCACGGCGGTGCATGCCGCGGGGCGCACCGATGCCGGGGTACACGGGCTGGGCATGCGGGCGCATGTCGATATCGCCAAGCCGATCGCGCCGTTCCGGCTGATGGAGGCGCTGAACGCGCGCGTGCGCCCCTCACCGGTGGCGGTGCTGGCGTGCGAGCAGGTCGACGACGATTGGCATGCGCGCTTTTCGTGCATCCGCCGGTCTTACGAATATCGTATCGTCAATCGGCGGGCGCCGCTGACCTGGGAAGCCGGGCTGGCGTGGCAGGTGCCGCAGCCGCTCGACAGCGCGGCGATGGCGGCGGCGGCGGCGATGCTGGTCGGGCGGCACGATTTCACGACGTTCCGTTCGGCGCATTGCCAGGCGGACAGCCCGCTGCGGACGCTGGACGTGCTGGCGGTAGAGCGGACGGGCGAGCGCATCGCGATCCGCGCGGCCGCCCGATCCTTCCTGCACCATCAGGTGCGCTCGATGGTCGGCTGCCTGGCGCTGGTCGGTATGGGCCGTTGGTCGGCGGATGACGTCGCCGACGCGCTGGCGGCGCGGGATCGCGCCCGGCTGGGCCTGAACGCGCCGCCCGACGGGCTGTTCTTCATGGCGGCGCGCTACTGATCCCTAGCGGACGAACCGCGCGGCGAGTTCGACATGGGTCGACCAGCGGAACTGGCCGACCGGCCGGATCCAGTCGATCCGCCAGCCGCCGTCGACCAGCATGCGGGCATCGCGCGCGAAGCTGGACGGGTTGCACGAGACGTAGCCGATCACCTTGGCCTGGCAGGCGGCGAGCGCCTCTGCCTGATCGCGTGCACCGGCGCGGGGGGGATCGATGACGATCGCGTCGAAGCGATCGAGTTCCGTGACGGTCAGCGGGCGGCGGTAGAGATCGCGATGCTCGGTGAAGACCGGCAGCTGCGCCCGCGCGGCCGCGGCCTTGAGCGAGAAGAGCGCATCGCGCGCGCCCTCCGCGGCATAGACGCGCGCGGGCAGCGCCAGGCTGAAGGTGCCGAGGCCCGCGAACAGATCGGCGACCGTCGCGGCGCCCGCCGTCGCCTCGCGCATCGCCGCGACCAGCGCATCCTCGCCCTCCTGCGTCGCCTGCAGGAACGAGGCGGGCGGCAGGGGCGTGGGATGGCCGCCGAGCGTGATCGTCACCGGCTGCGGCTCCCAGCGGGTTTCCGGGCCGTCACCGGCATCCAGGGTGAAGCGGGCGACGCCGTGGCGCTCGCAAAAGGCGGTGATCGCCTCGGCCGCGGCGAGGCCGTCTGCCTTGAGGTTGGTGACGAACACGTCCGGTCCCTGGTCGGACAGCGTCAGGTTGACGTCGCCCCGCCGCTTGAAGCCCAGTTGCTGGAGCAGCGCGCGCAGCGGCCCGACCAGCGCGAACAGCGCCGGTGCGAGGATGTGGCATTCGCGCATGTCGACGATCGCATGGCTCTTTTCGGCGGTGAAGCCGAGCATGACACGCCCGCCCTTCCCCTCGGCATGCAGCGTCGCGCGGCGGCGGGTGTTGGGCGGCGACACCTCGGGCGGCCGCAGCGTGGCGGCAAGCCCCTGCGCATCAAGCGCGCTGGCGACGCGATCGGTGACGAAGCCTGCATAGGCCGCATCGTCGAGATGCTGGAGCTGGCAGCCGCCGCATTCCGGGAAATGGCGGCACGGCGGCGTCTGGTGATGCGGGCCGGGGGTCAGCGTGCCGTCGGCGTTGAGCGTGTCGCCCGGCGCGGCGAAGGCGGCGTGGCGGCCGTCCGCGGTGACGCCGTCGCCGCGGGCGGCGACGCGCTGGATCGTATCGGAAGAGGTCATGCGCCGGCTCTGGCCGGGGTCAGCGCATTTGCCAAGTCGTCGGCGATGAAGCTGCGCCCCGCGCTCCGCGCCGCCTCGGCGTGCAGCCACACGCCGGCAGTGGCCGCGTCGAGCCGATCGGCGCCGGGATGCGCGAGCTGCGCCGCGATCGTGCCGGCGAGCACGTCACCGGTGCCGGCGGTCGACAGCCACGGATTGCCGCCGGGGTGGACGCGCGTTCCCGCGGCGCCCGCCACGACCGTCGTCGGCCCCTTCAGCACCACCACCGCGCCGCTGCGCCGCGCGGCGGCCTGCGCCTGGTCGATTGGTGAACCGTCGATATCGCCGAACAGGGCGCGGAACTCACCGGCGTGGGGCGTCAGGACGATCGGGTGGCGCCGCTTCGTCCAGGCATCGGGATCGAGCAGGTGGAGCGCGTCGCCATCGACGACGATCGGATGCGCGTCGGCAGCGAGCAGCGCGTCGAGCCGTTCGCGTGCCTTAGCATCCCGCCCAAGGCCGGGGCCGATCAGGATGGCGCCGATCCGCGCCTCAGCGAGCACCTCCACGTCATAGGGGCGGTGGACGATGGCATCGGCTCCGCCGTGCCCGCTGCCGCCGTAGAGCGCGACATAGCCTGCACCGCTGCGTAGCGCTGCGATGGCGGCGAGCCGTGCCGCCCCCTCCATCGCTCCGGAAACGATCGCGACCATCCCGCGGGTATATTTGTGCGATTCCGGTCCCGGTTCAGGCAGCACGGGCGGCGCGGCGACCGTCGGTTGAGTGCGATGCTCGCCAAGATGCAAGTCGATCAGCCGGACCGTCCCGCAGGCGCGGGCGGCCGGCTGAAGGACGTGCGCGGGTTTGACTGCGCCCAATGCGAGCGTCAGCGTCGCCGGATGCGCCTTCGCCCAGTCGGGGACTTCGCCGGTATCGGCATGGACCCCGCTCGGCAGGTCGGCGGCGATGACGAGGCGGGCGGCGCCGGCAAGCCGCGCGAGCGCTGCATCGAGGTCGACAGCCAGCGCGCGGGTCACGCCCGTGCCGAGCAGGCAATCGACCAGCACCGGCGCCGGTGCAGCATCGGCAAGGCTTTCGATCGTGCCGCTCCAGCTAGCGGCGGCTCGCCGCGCCGCATCGGTACGCGGGGCCGCATCGGCGGCGAGGCGAACGGCATGCCCCGCCTGCGCCAGTGCCGCCGCGGCGACATAGCCGTCGCCGCCATTGTTGCCCGGCCCGCAGACCACCAGCACCTCGGCTCCCGCGGCCAGACGGCGGGTCGCAGCGGCGATCCCCTCGCCCGCCGTTCGCATCAGCGCGTCGACCGACGTGCCGGCGGCGACCGCCGCATTCTCCGCCGCGCGCATCGCGGCCGTGGAGAGGATCGGGCGCCCGGCGATGCCGATCATCGCGGCTTGATCGTCGCGGGCAGGCGGTAGCGATCCTCGCCGATCGCGACGTCGATCGACTGCGGATCGGTGATGGTCACCCGCGCGAGGTCGGCGCCGTCGGCAGCCACCACGCCGCGCCCGTCGCGGGTCACGAGCAGCCGGTGGAAGCTGCCGTCGTCGTCGTGGCGCACGGTCAGCACCAAGCCGCGTGGACCCGCCGCCTGTTCGACGGTGCAGGCCCGGCGCAAAGCCGCCGCGCCGTGCGCGCACAGGATGCGACCGTCGTCCGCCGCGTCCCGGCGCTGCGTCGCCTCGACATCGGCCAGCACCTGCGTGTTCGCGGTCTGGCCGGTCGGATCGCTGCATGCGGCGAGGAGCAGCACGGCTCCGGCCGCAAGACCGCGATCAGATATCCGCATAGACGTGGCGTTCGGCCTTGGCACCGGGATGGGTGACGGCGCCTTTATAGGCGGGGCCGACGTTCTGGGCATAGCGCCACAATGCGCCCGAGCCGTAATCGTTCACCCGCCCCTGCCAGGCGGCGCGGCGCGTGGCGAGCGTGTCCGCATCGACCAGCAGGTCGATCGTTCCCGCCTCGGCATCGATGCGGATCGTGTCGCCATTCTCGACCAGCCCGATCGGCCCGCCATCCGCTGCCTCCGGCCCGACATGGCCGATGCAGAAACCGCGCGTCGCGCCCGAGAAGCGGCCGTCGGTGATGAGCGCCACCTTTTCGCCCATGCCAAGGCCATAGAGCGCGGCAGTGGTCGACAGCATCTCGCGCATGCCCGGCCCGCCCTTCGGCCCCTCGTAGCGGATCACCAGCACCTCGCCCTCGACGATCGCCCGCGCCTCGACGGCGGCGAAGCAATCCTCTTCGCAGTCGAAAACGCGCGCCGGCCCTTCGAATTGCAGGCGGTGCATGCCGGCGACCTTCACGATCGCTCCTTCCGGCGCCAGGCTGCCGCGCAGGCCGACGACGCCGCCGGTCGGGCTGATCGGCGTCGCGACGTCGTAGATGACCTTCTGATCGGGGTTCCACGTCACCTGGTCGATATTTTCGCCCAGCGTGCGGCCGGTGACGGTCATGCAGTCGCCGTCGAGCAGGTCGCCGGCCAGCATCGTCTTCATCAGCATGTAGACGCCGCCTGCTTCGTACATGTCCTTGGCGACGTAGCGGCCGCCCGGCTTGAGGTCGGCGATATAGGGCGTCGACTTGAACGCTTCGGCGACGTCGAACAGGTCGAAATCGATGCCCGCCTCATTGGCCATCGCCGGCAGGTGCAGGGCCGCGTTGGTCGAGCCGCCGGTCGCCGCGACGACGCGTGCGGCGTTGATGAAGGCGGCGCGCGTGCAGATGTCGCGCGGGCGCAGCTGCCGCGCCACCAGGTCCATCACCTGCGCGCCGGCGGCGACCGCGATCTGTTCGCGCGTCGTGTACGGCGCCGGCACCATGTTGCTGTTGGGCAGGCTGAGTCCGATCGCCTCGCCGACGCAGGCCATGGTGTTGGCGGTGAACTGGCCGCCGCATGCGCCATGGCCGGGGCAGGCGACCTTTTCGAGCTCGTGCACCTCCGACAGCGGGCAGGCGCCGGCGGCATATTTGCCGACCACCTCGAACACGTCGACCACCGTCACGTCGCGGTCGTGGAAGCGGCCGGGCAGGATCGATCCGCCGTAGACGAAGATCGAGGGGATGTTGAGTCGCAGCATCGCCATCATCATGCCGGGCAGCGACTTGTCGCAACCGGCAAAGCCGACCAGCGCGTCATAGCAATGGCCGCGCACCGACAGCTCGACCGAATCGGCGATCACTTCACGGCTGACCAGCGAGGCCTTCATGCCCTGGTGGCCCATGGCGATGCCGTCGGTGACGGTGATGGTGTTGAACCGGCGCGGCATGCCGCCGCCCTGGATCACGCCGCCCTGCGCGGCATCCGCCTGCGCATCGAGCGTGGTGTTGCAGGGCGCCGAATTGTTGCCCGCGCTGGCGAGCGCGACGAACGGCCGGGCGATCTCCTCTTCGCTCAGCCCCATGGCGTAGTAATAGCTGCGGTGCGGGGCGCGCTCGGGGCCGACCGAGACGTGGCGGCTCGGCAGGCGGGTCTTGTCGAACTGGGTCATGGCGACGCCCTATGTCGCCAAAGCCCCCTGCGACGCAAGCTTGTTACGCGTAATGGCGGATCGTCGCGCGCCGGAGAATGCGATCCTCCAGGGAAAAGTAGAGGGATATCGAGCCATTCTCGACGACCGTGGAGGCGGCGAAGGCGATATCGGTCTTTTCGCGATCCTCGGGCGGGGGCGGAAGGATGACGGGTTCCAGCCCGCGCCCGGTGACCGCGTCATACTCGGCGGTGAAGCTGATCCAGCCGATCCGCCAGCGCGCGTCCAGCGTCGCGCCATTGTAGAACATCACCGGGTCGGCCCCGGGCAGCTGGCAGATCGGCCCGGTCGACAGATGCCAATTGTCCCACGATTCGGCGCGGATCGGGAAGGGATCGGCGAGCGACGTCCACCCCTGCCCCAGCGCGTCGGCGCGGGCGATCCCGACCCGCGACGCGCCGACCCCGCCCTCCTCGGCGGCGGCATATTCGTAGAAGATCCGCCAGTCGCCCGCCGGCGTGCGGACGACGGTCGCCTCCTTGATATTGCCCTCGCCGGCCGGTGCGGCGAGGATCACCTTGCGCTTTTCGAGCGCGTCGAGCGTCGGCCCGTCCGCGGCGACCATCACGCCCTGTTTCCGCGCGGCGTCGACGCCGGTGTAGAAGACGATGTAGCCGCCGTTGCCATCGGGCACGACCGTCGGGTCCTCGCATCCGCCGGCATCGGCATCCGCCGGGTCGCTGCCCGGCCGGATGGCGAGTTGCGGATCGAGCGTGAATGCGAGGCCGTCGTCGCTCCAGCCGCTGGCGATCAGGCCGGTCGGATCGCCCGGACCCAGGGGATCCGGCACGCCGCGCACCATCATGCGGTAGCGGTTGCCCTCCTTCCAGACATAGGGGCTCATCAAGTCCATGCCATCGAGCGGCGAGCCGGGCGCGATGGTGACGGCATCAAGCGCCTCGACGGCATAGGTCGGCATCAGTCCGGCATCCTCTTCTTCCGTTTCGTCTGCGGAATAATGCGGCCGGATCGTCATCGTTCCGGTGACAAAAGCGTCACGCGGCGGCGCCCTGCAAAGGCGCGAGGAGGCGGGACAGCCGGGCGTGCGCCCGGCGGCGCTATTACAGCGCGTCGAGGGCCTTGGCGACGCCATCCATGGTGAACGGCTTTTGCAGGACGGGGCGATCGCGGAACTGCGCGTCGACGCTGTCATCGCTGCCGCCGGTGGCGAAGATGAAGGGGATGCCCTGCGCCGCCAGCGCTTCGGCGACGGGCGTGCTCTTCTCGCCGCCGCGCAAATTGACGTCGAGGATCGCCGCGTCGATGCCGCCGGTGCCGACGCGCTCCAGCGCCGCCGCCACGCTGTCGACGGTGCCGACGGGGGTCTTGTCCAGCACCTCGAGGAAATCCTCGAGCATCATCGCGATCAGCGGTTCATCCTCGACGATGAGGATTTGCGTGGGAGACTGCATGCGATGCCCTTAACCGCGCTTGGCGGAGGATGCCAAGCGGTTGTTGCGCACACGGTACGCTGGGCACCCGAGCGCTATCGCCCGACCAGCACGTCGCGCGCCGCCTCGGCGAGCTGCTGGACGCTGAACGGCTTGGGCAGGAAGGCGACGTGATCGATGTCGATCGACTTGCGCAGCTGTTCCTCGGCATAGCCCGACATGAAGATGATCGGCAGGTCCGGGTAGCGTTCGCGAACGTGGCGGACCATCGTCGGCCCGTCCATCGTCGGCATCACCACGTCGCTGATGAGCAGGTCCGGGCGGCCGTTGCGGTCGAGCAGGTCCAGCGCCGCCTCGCCATTCTCGGCGGTCATCACCGTATAGCCCTGCCGCGTCAGCGCGCGTTCGGCGACGGCGCGGACCATGTCCTCGTCCTCGACCAGCAGGATGGTGCCGGTGCCCCACATCTCGACCGGCTTGGCCGGCGCGCGCGCCGGTGCCGTGCGGGTGACGGTGCCCGCGGCATGCACGGGCAGGTACATGGTGAAGGTCGCGCCCTGCCCCGGCTTCGAATCGGCGAAGATCCAGCCGCCCGACTGTTTGACGATGCCGTAGACGGTGGAGAGGCCGAGGCCCGTGCCCTTGCCCACTTCCTTGGTGGTGAAGAAGGGTTCGAAGATCTTGGGCAGGATTTCGGGCGCGATGCCGCTGCCGGTGTCGCTGACGACCAGCGCGGTGTAATCGGCGACGGGCAGGATGTCGGATGCCATCGCCCGCACCTCGGCGGCGGTGACCGCCTTGGTCTGGATGGTGAGCGTGCCGCCGCCGCGCGGATTGTGCGAGAGCATGGCGTCGCGTGCGTTGACCGCGAGATTCACCACCACCTGTTCGAGCTGCCCCGGATCGGCGCGCACCGCGCCCAGGTTGCGCCCGTGGCTGACGTCGAGGCGGATCTGTTCGCCCATCAGTCGCTTCAACAGGTTGGATACCTCCGCCACCACATCGGGCAGTTGCAGCGTCTGCGGCCGCAGCGTCTGCTGACGGCTGAAGGCGAGCAGCTGGCGCGTCAGGCTGGCCGCGCGGTTCGAATTGGTGCGGATCTGCTGGATATCGTCGTAATCGCTGTCGCCGGGCGAATGGCGCATCATCATCAGGTCGCAATGACCGATGATCGCGGTCAGGATGTTGTTGAAATCATGCGCGACGCCGCCCGCCAGCTGGCCGACCGCCTGCATCTTGGTCGCCTGCGCCACCTCGCGCTTCAGCCGGCTTTCCTCGCTATTGTCCTTGAGGCTGAGCAGCACCGCGGCATCGCCCAGTCCGCGCGCGCCGGCAATGGTCAGCGCGACCGGCTCGTCGGGATGATCCTTCAGCCGCACCGCCATATCGGAGGAATGGGTCGCGCCGCCGGCGAAGCGGCGGATCGCGTCGGCCACCGCCGCCTTGTCCTCGCGCACCACCAGATCGCCGGGATAGAGCGGCGGGCTGCGCGGGTCGACGCCGGCCGCGCGCAGAAAGGCATCGTTCATCTGGAGGAACCGGCCCTCCCGATCGACCAGCGCCATGCCGAACGGCATCAAGCTGACGAGGCTGCGCACATGCGCCGAGGCGCTGGCGCCGATCGCCGGCGCGGTATCCTCGCCGTCGAGCAGGGCGACGAGCACCGGTGCCCGCTCGCCGTCCATGAACGGAATCTGGAGCACGCGTAGCGGCGTGCCGTCGAGGCCTTCGCGCTCGAAGCGGACGAGGCCGCGGCTGTCGGTGATGAGCAGCCGCGCAAAGTCGCGTCCCTCCAGCGTCCCCTCGCCGCCCAGCGCGCGGCGGGCGAGCACCCGGTTGCAGGCGCGTACGCGACCGTCCGATCCGATCAGCGCCGCCATCACGCCCGCGCCGCCGAGCCGGTCGCCGGTCGCGCCGGCGATCAGCGTCTCGGTCGAGGCGGCGAGGTCCTGCCGGGCGATGACGGTGAAGCGCCACACCAGCATGTCGCCTTCGTCGCCCGAGCGCGCGATCCGCGCTGTCACCTGCCGCGCGCCGACGTGGAGGCCGCTGACCTCGCCCTCCCCATCGCGCCAGGCGATGCGGCCGGCATTGCCGAGCAAGGCGACGCCGTCCCCGGCAAGCGGCAGGCCGGGCGGGGTCGGGAAACCGGCGAACAGCGCCTCATAGGCGTCGTTGGCGCAGACCAGCCGGCCGGCGCGATCGGTGATGGCGATCGCATCGGTGCTCGCCTGCGCCACGGCGCGGGTGAAGGACCAGTCGATCGCGCGCGCGTCCGTCGTCGCCTGTGGCGCGAGCAGGCGCCAGGCGATCACCGCGCCGGCCGCGATGATGCCCAGCGCAACGAAGCCTGCCGCCGCGGCGACGCTGCCGATGAGCAGCAGTACCAACGCCGCCGCGGCGACGGTCGCGCCCCCGGCGACCAGCGCCGCCATGCGCGTGGGCGTGAAACCCGTGGAGATCGGAAGCGTCGCCATGTCACCCCGTCATCGCGGGATCGCACCGGCCGCGTCAAGCGATTGGTGCCATCTCCCGTCCCCCGGCGAGGCCGGAGGACGGGCGGCCCTCACCAGATGCGGACGCGCTGGTCCGGGGTCAGCACCAGCTTGCCGGTAGGCGCCGGCTTGTAGGCGGCGTACCAGGGATCAAGATTGCGGACGACCCAGGTCCGCTGCTGCGAGGGGCTGTGCGGATCGGTCATCAGCCGCTGCTTCAGGTTCGCCTCGCGATAATTGCGACGCCACACCTGCGCCCAGCCGAGATAGAAGCGCTGGTCGCCGGTCAGGCCGTCGATCACCGGCGCCTCGCGGCCGTTCAGCGACGCGCGATAGGCATCGTAGGCGACGGCGAGGCCGGCAAGGTCGGCGGTGTTCTCGCCGAGCGTCAGCGCGCCCTTCACGTGCATGCCCGGCAACGGCTCATAGGCGTCATATTGGGCGACCAGCTTGCCGGTCAGCGCCTTGAACCGCGCGACGTCCTGCGGCGTCCACCAGTCGGTGAGCTGCCCCTTGGCGTCGTATTTCGAGCCCTGATCGTCGAAATGGTGGCTGAGTTCGTGGCCGATCACCGCGCCGATCCCGCCATAGTTCACCGCCGGGTCCGCATGCGGATCGAAGAACGGCGGTTGCAGGATCGCGGCCGGGAACACGATCTCGACCATGCCGAAATTGGCATAGGCATTGACCGTCATCGGCGTCATCCCCCACTCCCAGCGCTGGAGCGGCTTGCCGAGATGGCCGACGTTATAGTCGTAGCGCCATTCGGCCGCACGGCGTTCGTTGCCGAGCGCGTCGCCGGGCACGATGCGCAGGCCGGCATAATCACGCCAGCGCGAGGGGTAGCCGATCTTGGGCGTGAAGGCGGCGAGCTTGGCATGCGCCTTCACCTTGGTTTCGGGCGCCATCCAGTCCAGATTGTCGATCCGCGTGCCCATCGCCGACAGCACGTTGCGGACCAGCGCATCCGCCGCCGCCTTGGTCGCCGGCGGGAAATAGCGCGCGACATACAGCTTGCTGACATCGTCGGACAGCGCGCCGCTGGTGAAGCTGACCGCGCGCTTCCAGCGCTCTTCCTGCTGCGGCGTGCCGGACAGGGTCGTGCCGTAGAAGGCGAACTGTTCCTTGTCGAACGCGGCCGGTAGCACGTCGGCGTAATTGTCGAGGCTGCGGATCAGCAGCTGGTCGCGCAGCACCGCGATGGGCGCGGCGCCGATCAGCCTGGCGATCCCCTGCACCGCCGATGGCTGGCTGACGTTGAGGCTGTCGACCGGCGTGCCGAGCCCCTGCAGATAGGTGACGAAGTCGAAGCCGGGGGCGTTCGCTGACAGGTCGGCCACCGTGGTCTTGTTGTAGGTCTTGTTGGCGTCGCGGCTGTCGACGCGGGTCCAGCTGACCTGCGCAATGGCGGTTTCGAAATCGACCACTGCCTTGGCGCGGGCGGCGGCATCGGGCTCGCCGGCGAGCTCGAACATGCGGGCGATATGCGCCTCGTACGCCGCCTTCTCCTTGGCGTTCTTGGGCTCGAGGTAGTAATCGCGGTCGGGCAGGCCGAGCCCCGATTGGCGGATGCCGACGATATAGACTTCGGGATGCTTGGCATCCTGGCCGACGCCGGTGCCGAACGGCGTGCCGACGCCCTGACGCGCCGCCTTGGCGACGATGGCGGGATAGGTCGCCTTGGTCGTTGCCTTGATCTCGGCAAGCCACGGCTTGATCGGGCCGAGCCCCTGCTTCTCGATCGTCGCGGTGTCGAGATAGGTCGCATAGGCGGTGCCAATCTTCGACCCGCGCGTTTTCGCCGCCGCTTCGAGGATGCCGCGCGTGCGGTCGCGCGACAGGTCGGCAAGCGTATCGAATGCGCCGAAGCTCGCCTTGTCGGCCGGGATCGCCGTGGTCTTCGCCCAGGTGCCGTTGGCATAGCCGTAGAAATCGTCGCCCGGTGCGACCGCGCGGTCCATGCCGGCTTCATCGAAGCCGAATGCGCCGATCTGCGGCGTGCCGGTGGTGGATTGCGCATAGCCGATCGTGGCGCCGATGCCGGCGATCGCCGACGCGCCGAGCAGGCTAGCGAGAATGATGGTCTTCATAGATGCTCCGCTGAAACGAAAAAGCCGCCCGCCACGATGGTGGCGGGCGGCGCAGAAAAACCGAAGGACTTACCAGATCTTGATGCGATCGGCCGGAGCCAGATAATATTTCTGGCCGGGCTTCACTTTGAACGCTGGATACCAGGCGTCGAGGTTGCGGACCACATAGGCGCGCCACTGGCCCGGCGTATGCGGATCGGTGGTCAGCTGGTTCTTGATCGACGCCTCGCGCGCCTTGGTCTGCCAGACCTGGCCGAAGCCCATGAAGAAGCGCTGGTCGCCGTCGAAGCCGTCGATCACCGGTGCCTTCTTGCCCTTCAGCGACAGCTTGTAGGCGTCATAGGCGACGTTGATGCCGGCGAGATCGGCCATGTTCTCGCCGAGCGTCAGCTTGCCGTTGACGTGGCTGCCCGGGATCGGCTCGTAGGCGCCATATTGCGCGACAACCTTGTCGGTCAGCGCGTTGAACCGTTCGACGTCGGCGGGCGTCCACCAGTCGGCGAAATTGCCCTTGGGATCGAACTTGCGACCCTGGTCGTCGAAATGGTGGCTCAGCTCGTGGCCGATCACGGCGCCAATCGCGCCATAGTTCACCGCCGGATCGGCGTTCGGATCGAAGAACGGCGGCTGCAGGATCGCGGCCGGGAAGACGACCTCGTTCATCAGCGGATTGGCATAGGCGTTGACCGTCTGCGGAGTCATGAACCATTCGCTGCGGTCGACCGGCTTGCCGATCTTGTTCAGCTGGCGGTTGTATTCGAACTCGGCGACGCGATCGGCGTTGCCCAGCACGTCGCCCTTCACCACGCGCAGGCTGGTGTAATCGCGGAATTTGTCGGGATAGCCGATCTTCGGGGTGAAGGCGGCAAGCTTGGCGCGCGCCTTCACCTTGGTTTCCGGCGCCATCCAGGTGAGCTTGGACAGGCGGATGTCCATCGCCGCGATCAGGTTGCGGACCAGCTCGTCGGCCTTGGCCTTGGCCTCGGGCGGGAAATACTTCTGGACGTAGATCTGGCCGACCGCCTCGCCGAGGCTGCCGTTGACGAGGTCCACGCCGCGCTTCCAGCGCTCCTTCAGCTGCGGCGTGCCGTTCAACGTCGTGCCGTAGAAGGCGAACTGCGTGTTGACGAAGTTCGACGAGAGCAGCGGCGCGGCGTTGGAGATGGTGTGGAACGCCAGATATTCCTTCCACGTCGACAGCGGCGTGGCGGCGACGATCTTGGCGGTGCCGGTCAGCGCCGACGGCTGGCCGACGATCACGCGCGTCTGGCTGCCCAGGCCCTGCTCGGCCAGCATCGCCTGCCAGTCGAAGCCGGGCATGGCGGTGGCGAGCTGCGCCACCGGCATCGGGTTGTAGCTCTTTTCGACCTGACGCAGTTCGGCGCGGTCCCAATGCTGCTGCGCGATGCTCTTCTCGAGGTCGTAGATGCGCTGCGCCGAGCCTTGCGGATCGGGCTGGCCGGCCATGCGCAGCATGTCGGCGATATAGGTCACGTATTTGGTGCGCGCCTCGGCGAACTTGGGATCGTCTTTGAGGTAATAGTCCTTGTCGGGCAGGCCGAGGCCGCCCTGGCCGAGGTACACCGCATAGACGGTGTTGTCCTTGAGGTCCTGCTGCACGCCCGCACCGATCGGCACGTCGATGCCGTGCTTGGTCGCCTCGCCGAACGCCTTGGCGAGGTCGCTCTGCGATTTGATCGCGGCGATCTTGGCAAGATAGGGCTTGAGCGGCGCGGCGCCGGCGGCCTCGATGGCGGGCGCGTCCATGAACGTCGCATAGGTGTCGCCGATCTTGGTCGCCACCGGATCGGTGCCCGGCGTCGCCGCCGCGCCCTCGATCACCGCACGGGTGCGCTCGTCGGACAGGTTGCGCAGGATCGCGAAGCCGCCCCAGCTCGACCGGTCGGCCGGGATCTCGGTGCGGGCCATCCAGGCGCCGTTGACGTAGTTGTAGAAGTCGTCACCCGGAGCGACCGCCTTGTCCATCGCGGTCAGATCGACGCCGAAATCGCCGAGCTGCGGCTTGCCGGCGCGCGCCGGCGCGGTCGACGGGGTGCTGCTCTGGGCGTAGACGACGCCGGACGCGGCGGAGGCGAGCAGAAGGGCGGCAAGAACCTGTTTGCGCATCGTTGGTCCCTAAAAAAGATTGGATAATCAAGACTCAGGATGCGCGGTGTTCTAACCGGTTAAAACGCTTCGTCAAACAGGGTTTGTGGCATGGCGGTGACGCCACTTGCGCGCGATCCACAGCCGCCAGCCGAGCGCCGATGCGGCATAGCCCAGCGCGGCACAGACGGAGGTGAGGACGATCAAACCGAGCCCGAACGCCGGCCCTTGCGCCCATAGCCAGTGAAAGGCGCCGGTCAGCCATTGCAGCCACCCGGTCGCCTCCGCGGCGGGCTGCGCGATGGCGGGCGCGTCGCTGTGCAGGATCCAGGCGCCGATCTTGTAGGCGACGAACCACAGGAAGGGCGTGGTCAGGGGATTGGTGATGAAGGTGGTGAGCGCCGCCACCGGCACGTTGGCCCGGAACGGCAGCGCGAACAGCGCCGCGATGGCGATCTGCGCGACGGGGAACAGGAAGCCGGCGACCATGCCCAGCGCGACGCCCCGCGGCACCGAGCGGCGGGTGAAGCGCCACAACCCCGGCTCCAGCACGCGATGCGCGACCGGACGGAGCAGCCGGTTCGACTCCATCGATTCGCGCGTCGGCATGCTGCGGCGGCACCAGTCGACGGTGCGGCGCCACATGCCGGGCTTCCCCGGCCGGTCAGTCATCAGCCCCGTTCGCGCATGATGCGTCCGGCTTCCCGCTTCCATTCCCGCTCCTTGATCGCCGCGCGCTTGTCGTGATCCTTGCGCCCCTTGGCGAGCGCCAGTTCCACCTTCGCGCGGCCGCGTCCGTTGAAATAGACGCTGAGCGGCACGAGGGTCATGCCCTCGCGCGCCACCGCGCCATGGAGCTTGTTTATCTCGCGTTCGTGAAGCAGCAATTTACGCGGCCGCTTCGCCTCGTGGTTGAAGCGGTTGCCGTGGCTGAATTCCGGGACGTTGGCGTTGACCAGCCAGACCTGGCCGTCGCGCACTTCGGCATAGCTTTCGCCGATGCTGCCTTCGCCGAAGCGCAGCGATTTGACCTCCGTGCCGGTCAGCGCGATCCCCGCCTCGTAGACGGTGTCGATGCTGTACTCGAACCGGGCCTTGCGGTTCTCGGCGACGATCTTCTTCTTGTCGAAGGTGGCGGGTTTGGGACGCGACATGGGACGTGCGATGTAGGCGGTGTTGGCCGCGGAGGGAAGCGGGTGGCGCCGCCCGTCCGCGATCCCCCCCCCGGTCATCCCGGCCCGCAGGCGGGATGACCGGGGGGAAACGCCGCTTACGCCCCCTTGCCGAGCCAGGTCTGCACCGCCGGACGCAGGCGGTCGGCCGCCGCCTTGCGCACCGCGATGCCCGACAGCACGCGCCTGGCCGGGCTGCGCGAGGTTTCGGGCAGCGTCTGCGCGAACGCCTCGATCTTGCCGGGCATGGCGGGATCGGTCGATCCGCCGCCGAGGCCGACGATGAAGCTCGACCGGCTGCTTTCCTCGAGGAAGCCCTCGACCAACGCGCGGTTCGCGACCGCCCAGTCGAAGGCGAGGTCGGGATGCGCGCCGCCGACCGAGCTCAGCAGCTCCGCCTTTTGCGGCGCGGTGAGCGTATCGGTCTTCAGCAGGTCCAGCGCCCGTTTGGCCAGCGCCTCGTCCTCCGCCTCGCCGAGCAGCGAGACGAAGGTGTTCTTGGCGACCGGATTGGTTTCCGCCTTGGTCAGGCGCAGCAGCAGGTCCCAATCGGCCGGCGTCGCATTGCTGGCGAAGGTCGACAGGATCGGCAGGCGGATCGCCGGCGGGATGGCGGTCGGATCGTCGGCGAGGCGGGATACATAGCCGCGCGCCTGTTGCAGCAGTTCGGGGCTGCCGCTCTGCCCCAGCCGGCCGACCAGCGTCTCGCGCAGGTTGCTGACCAGCGGCGATTCGCCGGGCTTGGCGGTGAGGCCGATGCGTTGCAGCACCGGCCCGAGCAGCGCCACGGTGCGCGCCTTCAGCGGCGCCTCCAGCGGCGTGCCGTCGAACAGCCCGGCAAGGCTGCCCAGTCGGCCCGACACCAGCCCCCATTCCAGCGGATCGGCGTTCGCGCCGACCTGCCCCATCAGCGCGAAGAAGCGCGACAGGTCCTGGTAACCGCCGGCCGCCAGCGCATAATCGTCGCCGAGCGTGCCCAGCCGGTCCTTGAGGCTAAGCCGCGTATAGTCGCGGACCAGCGCGTCATGCGCCGCGGCATCGTACATCACCCGCGTGTAGCTGCCCTTGCCCTGGTTCAGCACCAGCGTGCCGCAGCCCTTCACCGACACGCTGGTGCTGGGACCCGAGACGATCGTGCGCGTCTCGCCGCCGCCCAGCGTGCCGACGACCATCGGCACCCTCCACGTCTGCGGCGTCTTGGAGGCGGCATCCAGGCCGAAGCGCCCCTGCACGAGCGTGGCGGTGGTCGTGCCGCCGCTGCACTGCGCCTGGCTGAGCGTCACCAGCGGCACGCCGCCCTGCAGGGTGAAGCCATGCGCGATCTCCGCCACCGGCTGGCCGGCCGCGGCGGACAGCTCCGCCCACAGTTGATCGGTGACGGTGTTGCCGTATTTGTACTTGGCCATGTAGCGGCGGATGCCGTCGCGGAACTTATCCGGGCCGAGCGTCGATTCGAGCATCTCGATGACCGCCTGACCCTTCATGTAGGTGATGCCGTCGAAGGCTTCGCCGATCTGGTCGACCGTTTCGATCTTGCGGATGATCGGGTGGGTGGCGGACGTGGCGTCGATCGCCATGGCGCGTTCGCGATCGGTCATCACCGCGGCGGCCTCGGCCTGCCAGGCGGGGTTGAGGTCCTGCGCCGACTTGTTCTCCATCCACGAGGCGAAGCCTTCGTTGAGCCACAGGTCGTCCCACCATTTCATGGTGACGAGGTCGCCGAACCACTGGTGCGCCATCTCGTGCGCGACGACGGTGAAGATGCGCTGCCGCGCGCTTTCGGTCGAACGCTTGGGGTCGAACAGCAATTCGGGCTCGAAATAGAAGATCGCGCCCCAATTCTCCATCGCGCCGAAGAACTGGCTGGAGCCCGGCCCGGCGATCATGTCCATCTTCGGCAGCGGATAGGGCTGACCGAAATAGCTGTTGTAATAGGGCAGCAGCCGCTTGGCCTCGGCCAGCGCGTAATCGCCCTGATCGGAGACGCCGCGGCGGGTGACCACGCCGATTTCGACATTGCCGGCCTGCACCGTCTTGCGCTCGAGGTCGCCCATGCCGAGGTAGAGCAGGTAGCTCGACATCACCGGCGTTTCGGCGAAGCTGTAGAGCTGCGTGCCGTTCGCCTGTTTGGTGATCGTGCCGGGCATGTTCGAAATGGCGAGCTGTCCCGCCGGCGCCACCGCCTTCAGCCGGAACTTCGCCTTGAACGCAGGCTCGTCCCACATCGGCGCGAAGCGGCGTGCGTCCGGCGCCTCGAACTGGGTCGCCAGCATCCGCGCCTTCGACCCGTCGTTGTTGGTGTAATCGATGGCGAACAGGCCGGCGGCGGACTGGCCGATCTTGCCGGTCCAGCGGAAGCCGACGGTGTGCTGCCCGACCTTGGCCGCGGCGGGCAGCGTCAGGGTGAGTTGCTGCTTGGCCTTGTCGAGCGTGTAGCGCACCGGCTTGCCGTCGAAGGTCGCCGCCGTGATCGCGAGGTCGGCGGCGTTGAGCGTGATCGTCGGCGTTGCCGCCTTGACGTCGACCGTCACCGTCTCGCTGCCCGAGAAGGTGAGCGCCTGCGCGTCGGGGGTGACGGAAATGTCGTAGACCAGCGGAACGACATTGGTCGGCAGGCTGCCGGCGGCAAGCGCGGGCGTGGATACGGACAGCGCCAGGATGGCTGCGGCGGCAAGCTTCATGGGTGGTACGACTCCGGCATGGGTGTATGACGGTGGCCATACGCCTTTGCCGCGCGACGGCAAGTCGGGGCTTGTCCTATGCGGCTCCTGCACGGCGGGGCGCGGCTCGCTGGACAGCCGGATCGGTTTCGGTCAACAACCTGTTCGAGAGGAGCCCCATGACCCCCACGATCTTCGACCGCCTGGCCCTGCCCGTCATCGGTTCGCCGCTGTTCATCATCTCCGGCCCCGATCTGGTGATCGCGCAATGCAAGGCGGGGATCGTCGGCTCCTTTCCGGCGCTAAACGCGCGGCCGCAGTCGCTGCTCGACGAATGGCTGCACCGGATCACCGAGGAACTGGCCGCGCACAATCGCGACCATCCCGGTTCGCCCGCCGCGCCGTTCGCGGTCAACCAGATCGTCCACAAGTCCAACGACCGGCTGGAGGCCGACCTTGCCACCTGCGCCAAGTGGCAGGTGCCGATCGTCATCACCTCGCTGGGCGCGCGCGAGGATCTCAACACCGCGGTGCATGGCTGGGGTGGTATCACCCTGCACGACGTCATCGACGACCGCTTCGCGCGCAAGGCGATCGAAAAGGGCGCTGACGGCCTGATCGCGGTCGCGGCGGGGGCCGGCGGTCATGCCGGGCGGCTTTCGCCCTTCGCGATCGTGCAGGAAATCCGCCAATGGTTCGACGGGCCGCTGGCGCTGTCCGGATCGATCGCGACCGGTGGCGCGGTGCTCGCGGCACAGGCGATGGGGGCGGACTTCGCCTATATCGGATCGCCCTTCATCGCCACGCACGAGGCGAATGCCGCGCCGGAGTACAAGGATTCGATCGTCGCCAGCCGTGCCGCCGACATCGTCTATTCCAACCTGTTCACCGGCGTGCACGGCAATTACCTGCGCAGCTCGATCGAGGCGTCGGGGCTCGACCCAGACAATCTGCCCGAAGGCGACCTCAAGACCATGAACTTCGGCGGTGGCAACGGGTCGAAGGCCAAGGCGTGGCGCGACATCTGGGGATCGGGCCAGGGCATCGGCGCGGTGGATCGCGTGGAGAGCGTCGCCGATCGCGTCGGGCGGCTCAAGGCCGAATATGCGGCGGCGAAGGCGCGGCTCGGCTGAGGCGCGTCCTCAGGGGCATCGCGGCGTTCAGAACGCCAGGGCGAGCCGATCGTGCAGGCGGTGGACCGGGCTGGGCGTCAGCTCGCCTTCCAGCGCGACATCGAGCAGGCCGACGCGGCGGTGCAGGTTGGCGCTCGCCTCGACCAGCATGCGGGCACGCTGCGGCAGGGCGGCGACCAGTTCGGCATCGAACTGCGGCGCGTGGCCCAGCCGGCGCGTGCTATCGAGCGCCTCGCGCGGCTTGAGTTCGCCTGCATCCACGGCGCGCTGGGTCAAGAGCCAGGCGATGACGTGCATCAGCCGGGTCGTCACCTTCAACGATTCGCAGGAGAAGCCGACGCGAATCAGCGGGTCCAGCGCCTCCCGCTCCGCCCGGCCATCCTCGTCGAAATAGGATCGCGCCTCATCGGCGAGCAGCATCGCCTCGGTATAGAGCGCATCGATCAGACGGCGGTGGATGCGCGATTCGGTGCTGCGGCCGGTCATGCCATGTCTCTGACACAGCGGCATTGTCCTGCACAGCACGCGTTGAGCGCAGATCGGCCGGGAGTGTCCCAGGACAGGGCGTTCCGGGCGCCCCGCCCATCGATCCCGCCCCATGGATCAGGCGATGATGTCGGGGATCAGTTGGTCCTCGCACGCGGCGATCTCGTCGCGCAGCCGCAGCTTGCGCTTCTTCAGCCGGGCGAGTTGCAGCTGGTCGGGCAGGCCGGTGAACGCCAGCGCATCGATCGCCGCGTCGAGGTCGCGATGCTCGGTGCGCAGCAGGTCGAGCCGGGCGATGATCTGCGCTTCGTCCATGGCAACGCCCCCAAGCGATCGGTCGCGCTCCCCTACCCCAATCCGTGTCCGCCACCAAGCCGGCGCGTGCCCGCCGGTCGTCGCGCGCAACCACTCGGCTAATCGCGTTCAACCATTTTCGTTGACGACTTTTGGCGGCTTCGATGGTTTAATCCTTCCCCCAACCGCATGCATCAGGAGGTACACCGAAATGCAGACGACGCATCAACAGGCACTGGAAACCAAGCATGCCGCGCTCGACCGCCGCATCGCCGCCGAAACCCATCGCCCGATGCCCGACTCCGCGATCATCACCGACCTGAAACGTCAGAAGCTGAGGCTCAAGGAAGAGCTGAACGGCCTCTAGGCCCAGCCAGCCCCTCCCCAGCGGAGGGGCTTTTTGTATCAGCCGTATCAGTCGCGCGTGGCGACCGGCTTGCGCGCCTTCTTGGGATCGATCGGCCGATCGAGCGCGATGCCGATCCGGCCTTCGGTGCACCAGGCGACCTTGCCGCCGACTTCGCCGATCCCACGCACGTCCAGCATCACCGCCGTGCCGGGCTCCATCACCCGCGTGCAATCCACCATCAGCCCGCCTTCGGAGAGGTTGCGCACCCGCACCTCGCGCTCGCGTGCCTCTCCCTCGAAGCGCAGCCGCGCCATCAGGAACAGGCTGTCGCGCGTGCGGCTCCGTTGCGCGCCGCCGGTGAGGTCGGCGGGAGCGAAGGGATCGCGGGAGAAGCTGTCCATGGGTCGATGCGTCTCGTGGTTGGCGGGCGGCGGCTACGGTTGCGCGTACCGGCGCAACCGTAGCCAAAGCCTTAACCCGCCCTGGAGCCATGCCCCGCCGTCGCGCGGCAGGCGGGATCAATCCTCGCGCGAGATCTTTTCGTTGCGCTCGTGCCGCTCCTGGGCCTCCAGCGTCATCGTGGCGATCGGGCGCGCTTCGAGCCGGCCGAGGCTGATCGGCTCGCCGGTCACCTCGCAATAGCCGTATTCGCCCTCGTCGATCCGGCGGACCGCCGCTTCGATCTTGGACACCAGCTTGCGCTGGCGATCGCGGGTGCGCAGTTCGATCGACCAGTCCGTCTCGCTCGACGCGCGATCGGTGAGATCGGATTCCCGCAGCGAGTCGAGCTGCAGCTGGTTGAGCGTGCCGGCCGCGTCCTGCAGAATCGCGTCCTTCCACTTGAGCAGCTTGTTACGGAAATACGCCTGCTGCCGCAGGCTCATGAACGGCTCGTCCGCGCTGGGTCGATAGCCGTCGTCGGCCCGGTCGTCGGCATCGTTCGCCGGCAAGGGACTGGAACTTACGTCGTGTACGCGACTGACTTGCGTTGCCATGCCACTCTCCCTCCGGCCCCTGATTGACCTCGGGACCGCCCCCAATGTAATCGCGCCTATAATCGTGCGCGAACGGAACCACAAGCGACGACCATTGCCGAATCGAACCACAACGTGTTCGAATATTGCGATTAGCGTCATTTCTGCATCACCGCCTCTATTGTCGGTAGAGCCGGCCGGCCGTTAACGTTTCGCTCGTCTTCTGTTCCGATCTGGCACGTTAACGTCGATCGCGCCGGCGCCCTGCGAAGAAAAGCCGCGGGAGCGGTCAAGATCATGGTTAACGATCTTGCACTTAATCCTTTGTTTTGCACTTGGTCGCATATCGGCGATGTTGTGCCGGGTTCGGGAAGCCGGACTTGGCCGCGCCGGCAACGAAAGAGAGACATCATGTCCGTACGGATGGCATTGGCGAAATTGTGCGCATGCGCTTGCGGTGGCGCATTGATCGGCGGCGGCGCCGTGCATGTCGCCGAGCGGCCGAGCCGCCCCGCCTATGTCAAGCAGGTCAAGAAGCGCGTGGTCGCCCGCCGTCAGGTCGCCTCGACCCAGCGGGTGCGCCACCGCGTCGTCACCACCACGACGACCAGCTGCGCACCCGCCGTGGTGACCGTGGCAAGCCAGGCGGCGCCGGTGCCGCTGCCCGCCCCGCAAGGCTTCGTCGGCGGCGGCGGTGGCGGCGTCCCGGTGGTGGTCGGCGGCAGCGGTGGCTGGGGCGGCGGCGGTGGCGGCTTCTTCGGCGGTGGCTTCTTCGGCGGCGGATCGTCGGGATCGAGCGGCAGCATCGTGATCTCGTCGACGTCCAGCGGCGGCTCGACATCGTCGTCGACCTCGACCGGCGGCGCCTATGTCGACGTGAACAACCAGAACAACAATCAGAACAACAGCCAGAACACCGCCAACTCCAATTCCAACTCAAACGCCAACAACAACAACAATACGAACACCAGCACGAACACCAATACCAACACGAACACCAACCAGCAGAGCCAGAACCAGGGGCAGGATCAGGGCCAGGGTCAAAACCAGGGACAAGGCCAGAACCAGGGCCAAGGTCAGGGTCAGGGTCAGGGCCAAGGACAGGGGCAGACGAACTACGGCTCCAGTTCCAAGGGCTGGAGCACCAGCGGCGGCTGGTCGTCGAACGGTGGCTGGACCTCGAGCGGCCATCATGGTGGCCCGCCCCCCGGCCCGCCGGGATCGTCGGGCGGCCCGCCCGCACCGGTGCCGGCACCGCCGATGGTGCTGCTGTTCGGTGCCGCTGCCGCCGCACTCGCCGCACGCAAGCGGTTCGCCAAAGCCCAGGCGGCTTGACGGGCTGACCCCGTAAAGAAAGCAAAGGGGCCGCCGGCGATCGCCGGGCGGCCCCTTTTTGTGTGCCGGTCAGGCGGAGCGGAGCGCCTGCTCGATATCGGGGACGGGATGCCCCGTCAGGTCCTTGGCGAGTTCGCCGGCCAGCCGGTCGCTGACCTCCTTATGGTAATGCTTGCGCAATTCGCCCAGCGTCTTGGGCGGCGCGACGATGATGAGCGTCTCGAATTCGTTGGCGAGCGCCCGCCGCTTCAGCATGTCGGCGGTGTCCGCGGCGAAGCGATCCTCCTCCTGCTGGTGATAGTCGGTTTCGCCCATTGATCCGCGTGAGGGCGCGAACTGCGCGCCGCCGCCGCTCGCATGGTTGCTGCCGCCCTGCGCCGCCGGTGGTGCGCCTGCCCCGCTCTGGGTCGATCGGGCAGCGCCGGCGGCATCCGTCTTCTGGTCGCGATCGGCGGGGTTCACATGCTCCTCGGCATGTTCGACCTTGAGATTGGGGTATTCCGCGTCGCCCTCGTTGCGGAAGAACAAGGCCTTGCGCCCGTCGGCAACCAGCACGAAGGCGTTATGGGGGACCTGCATCGTCGCATCTCCTGATCGTTGCAATCGAGCAGTCAACGCAGCGGCCCGCATGTGGGTTGCCGGCTTGCGCGCATCGGGGCACCCCGGCATAGCCACGCGCCTATGCACGACATCCGCGCCATCCGGGACGATCCCGCCGCCTTCGACACCGCCCTTGCCCGTCGCGGCCTGCCGCGCGTGTCGGCCGAGCTGCTCGCGATTGACGAGCGCGCGCGGGCGCTCACCACCGAGGTGCAGGCGACTCTCGCGCGGCGCAACGAGGCGTCCAAGGCGATCGGCGCCGCCAAGGCGCGCCGCGACGACCCGACCGACCTGATGGCCGAGGTGGCCGAGCTGAAGGAACGGCTGCCGCAACTCGAAGCGGAGCAGAAGGCGGTAGCAGCCGAGCTGACGGACCGGCTGGCCGCCATTCCCAACCTGCCCGCCGCCGACGTTCCGCACGGGGTGGACGAAGCAGGCAACGTCGAAGTGAAGCGCTGGGGCAGCCCGCGCAGCTTCGACTTCGCGCCCAAGGAGCATGCCGATCTCGGACCGCCGCTCGGGCTGGATTTCGAAACCGGCACGCGCCTGTCGGGTGCGCGCTTCACGTTCCTGCGTGGCGGCATCGCCCGGCTGCATCGCGCGCTCGCGCAGTTCATGCTCGACCGGCAGACGAACGAGAACGGCTATACCGAATGCAACCCGCCGGTGCTGGTCGGCGATGCCGCGATGTACGGCACCGACAAGCTGCCGAAATTCGCCGACGATTCGTTCCGCACCACCGATGGCCGCTGGCTGATCCCGACGTCGGAGGTCAGCCTGACCGCCTCGGTCGCCGACCGCATCCTCGGCGATCTGGCCGAGCCGCTGCGCATGACCGCGCACACCTTGTGCTTCCGCAGCGAAGCGGGCGCCGCCGGTCGCGATACGCGCGGCTTCATCCGCCAGCATCAGTTCGAGAAGGTCGAGCTCGTCAGCGTGTGCCGCCCCGAGGACAGCGATGCCGAGCATGAGCGGATGACGCGCTGTGCGGAAGGGATCCTGGAGGCGCTCGACCTGCCCTATCGCCGGCTGCTGCTGTGCACGGGCGACATGGGCTTCGGCGCGCGCCGGACGTTCGATCTGGAGGTCTGGCTGCCGGGACAGGATGCGTGGCGCGAGATCTCGTCCTGCTCGACCACCGGCGATTTCCAGGCGCGGCGCATGAATGCCCGCTACCGTCCGGCTGGCGAGAAGGGCACGCGCTTCGTGCACACGCTCAACGGCTCGGGCCTCGCGGTGGGGAGGACGCTGGTCGCGGTGCTAGAGAACTACCAGCAGGCCGACGGATCGGTGGCGATCCCGGACGTGCTGCGCCCCTATGTCGGCGGCCTCGACCGCCTCGCACCCAAAGCCTGAGCGCGATGGTGCGGGGGCGGATCGCCGCAGGGGTCGGGCTGGCGGCGCTGACGCTGTCCGCCTGCATCCCCAGCGTCGATGCACCGGGCGGATCGCCTCCCCCGCCCCCGCAGGGCGCCCCGGCGGTCGAGACGGTGCAGCCCGTTCCCGATGTCCGCGACGACGACCTTCCCGGTCGCGCATCGCCGGCGCGCGGCGAGGTGGCGATGCCGCGCACCGCGCGTCCGGCGTGGGAGGCACGGCCGGTCGCACCCGATGCGACATTGGTCGAGGAGCGCACCTATACGGTCGCACCCGGTGATTCGCTGCGCCGCATCGCCGAGCGGACCGGCGCGGGATCGGAGGCGATCGCTCGCGCCAACGGCCTCGCCCCGCCGTTCACCGTGCGTGTCGGGCAGGTGCTGACCATCCCCGGCGGCCGCTATCATCTGGTCCGCTCGGGCGAGACGGGGATCGCCATCGCCCGCGCCTATGGCGTCGAATGGTCGCGGATCGTTGCCGCCAACGCCCTGGAGGAGCCCTACATCCTGCGCGCCGGCCAGCGCATCCTGATCCCCGGCGATCCGCGCCGGCCGCCGAGTCGCGCCGATCGCGCCGCCGCGTTCCGCCTCGACATCGACGACATCCTGACCGGCGGCGAACCCGCCCCCGCACCCCGCCAGGCCCCCGCCAAGCCGGCGGCGAGCCCGCGCCGCGTGCTGCCGCCGACCGCCGTCGTCACGGCACCGGCGCGGCTGGAGGGCGGCTTCATCTGGCCGGTCGACGGCACCGTCGTCCGCCGTTTCGGCCCGGGCAAGAGCGGCGAACGCAACGACGGCATCAAGGTCGCGGTGCCCGTCTCCACGCCGATCCGCGCCACCGCAGACGGCGTCGTCGCCTATGCCGGCGACGGCATCGCGGCGCTGGGCGGGCTCATCATCATCCGTCACGGCGGTGGCTGGACCAGCGTCTACGGCCACGCCAGCAAGCTGCTCGTCCAGCGCGGGCAGAGCGTGAAGCGCGGGCAGACGATCGCGCTGTCGGGCGACACCGGCTTCGCCGACCGGCCGGAGCTGCATTTCGAACTGCGCAAGGGCCGCACGCCCGTCGATCCGCAGGGCCAGTTGCCGAGGCAGTGACCTGCCGCTAACCCCGCGGGCCATGACCTACCAGTCCGACCTGCTGAACACGCTCGCCACGCGCGGCTACATCCACCAGCTGACCGACGCCGCGGCGCTGGACGCCCTGGCGGCGCAACAGGTCGTGCCGGGCTATATCGGCTTCGATCCGACCGCGCCGTCGCTGCATGTCGGGCACCTCGTCTCGATCATGATGCTGCGCCGGTTGCAGCGCGCCGGCCACAAGCCGATCGTGCTGATGGGCGGCGGCACCGGCAAGATCGGCGACCCCAGCTTCAAGGACGAGGCGCGCAAGCTGCTGACCGACGACACGATCGCCGGCAACGTCGCCTCGATCAAGCGGGTGTTCGAACGCTTCCTGACCTTCGGCGACGGGCCGACCGACGCGATCATGCTGGACAATGCCGAATGGCTCGACCGGCTGGAATATATCCCGTTCCTGCGCGACATCGGCCAGCATTTCTCGGTGAACCGCATGCTGAGCTTCGATTCGGTCAAGCTGCGGCTCGACCGGGAACAGTCGCTGAGCTTCCTCGAATTCAACTACATGATCCTGCAAGCCTATGACTTCCTGGAACTCTCCAGGCGGTCGGCGTGCCGGTTGCAGATGGGCGGATCGGATCAATGGGGTAATATCGTCAACGGCGTCGAACTCGCCCGGCGGGTCGACGGCACGCAGGTGTTCGGCCTCACCACCCCGCTGCTGACCAATGCCGACGGCACCAAGATGGGCAAGACCGTCGGCGGCGCCGTCTGGCTGAACGAGGATCAGCTGCCCGCGTTCGATTACTGGCAGTTCTGGCGCAACACCGCCGATGCCGATGTCGGCGTCCGCCTTCGCCTCTTCACCGACCTGCCGCTGGACGAGATCGCGCGGCTGGAGGCGCTGGCGGGCGCCGAGATCAACGAGGCCAAGAAGATCCTGGCGAACGAGGCGACCGCCCTGTGCCGCGGCCGCGCCGCCGCCGACGAAGCCGCCGACACCGCCCGCCGCACGTTCGAGGAAGGCGCGAGCGGCACCGCCCTGCCGACCGCCGTCGTGACGGGCGGCGGCATCGGGATCGTCGATGCGCTGATCGCGCTGGGCTTCGCCAAGTCCAAGGGAGAGGCGCGGCGGCTGATCGCCGGCGGCGGCGCCCGCATTGGCGCCGACAAGGTCGTCGACGAGGCGCAGGTGATTGCCGTCGGCACCGAGCCGGTTCGTCTCTCGGCGGGCAAGAAGAACCACGGCCTGCTCATTTTGGGTAAGTAAGCCTCTGTAAACGGATCGGTCTTTATCCCTCATGTCCGAAACGGTCCGGCGCGGGCCGGGGGATATGAGCGTGGCGGGTAGCGTGTTGGATGCCTATACGGAGGTGCGTGCCGAGCCGCGCGACGAGGTGCATCACCGCACCCGCGTGACCCTGGCCGACCGGCGCAGCGTGCCCGTGCTGGTCGTCAACATGTCTCCCGGCGGACTGATGATCCGCAGCGACGCGGCGGTCAGCGTCGGCGAGTGGATCCGCATCCAATTGCCCGTGGTCGGCGAGGTGCAGGCGGCGGTCCGCTGGGCGCTGGGCGGTCGGATCGGCTGCCAGCTCGAACGCCCGATCCCGGCGAATCGCTACCATGCGGTGCTCGGCGCGATGGCCTGACCCATGCCTTCCGGCCGGGAGGCTATCGCCTCTGGGCTGTCTGATCCGCGGCGGTGTTCTTCAATCCTCCGTCGTGCCGGACTTGGTCCGGCATCCACCGTGCCGCACACCAACACGCTATCGGTTGCGCGGCACGGTGGACCCCGGACCAAGTCCGGGGTGACGGGGAATATCGGGAGGCCATGCCCCTTCACCTGAAGCCAGCAGCTACCCGAGCCATATACGACGGCCCTGCTCCGGCAGGGAAGGCATGGACTAGCCCGACCGCAGCAGCGCCACGCCCGCGTCGCGATCGAACAGGTACAACGCCACGCGCGCCGCCGCGCCGCGCGGCCCCTCCAGCCCGCCATCGCGATCGATCAGCAGCCGGGCATCGTCCTGCGCGCATTGCAGCAGGTCGGCGAGCATCTCCGGCAGGGCGAGGCGGAACGCCACCTCGCCCGACTGCCGCGTGCCGAGCAATTCGCCACCGCCGCGCAGGCGCAGATCCTCCTCGGCGATGCGGAAGCCGTCGTTGCTTTCCCGCATCAAGGCGAGCCGCGCCCGCGACGTCTCGCTGAGCGCGCTGCCGCGCAGCAGCAGGCAGCGCGACAGGCCGCCACCCCGGCCGACCCGGCCGCGCAGCTGGTGCAGCTGGGCAAGGCCGAAGCGGTCGGCATGCTCGATCACGATCAGCGTTGCATTGGGCACGTCGACGCCGACCTCGATCACCGTCGTCGCGACTAGCACGCTCAGCCGGTTGCCGGCGAACGCCTCCATCACTGCGTCCTTCTCGACCGGCTTCATGCGGCCGTGGACCACGCCAATCCGCTCCCCGAAGCGCTGGCGCAGCGAATCGGCGCGCATCTCGGCAGCGGCAAGGTCGCTCTTCTCGCTTTCCTCGACCAGCGGGCACACCCAATAGGCCTGGCCGCCATCGGATATGTGGCGGCCGATGGCGTTCACCACCTCGTCCAGCCGGTCTTCGCTGACCACCCGCGTCTCGATCGGTTCGCGGCCGGGCGGCATTTCGTCGAGCCGGCTGACGTCCATCTCGCCATATTGCGCCAGCGTCAGCGTGCGCGGGATCGGCGTCGCGGTCATCGCGAGCAGGTGCGGCGGCGCCTTGCCCTTGGCCTGGAGCATCATCCGCTGCGCGACGCCGAAGCGATGCTGTTCGTCGACGATGACGAGCCCGAGGTCCTTGTAGCCGACCGCCTCCTGGAAGATCGCGTGGGTGCCGACGAGGATATCGATCTCGCCACTCGCCAGCGCCATTAGCGTCGCTTCACGGGCCTTGCCTTTGTCGCGCCCGGTCAGCACCGCGATCCGCACGTCGACGCCTGACAGCGTCTTGCGCAGCGTTTCGTAATGCTGGCGGGCGAGAATTTCGGTCGGCGCCAGCATCGCGCCCTGCGCCCCCGCCTCGACCGCGATCAGCAGCGCCATCGCGGCGACCAAAGTCTTGCCCGATCCGACATCGCCCTGCAGCAGACGCAGCATCGGCGCGGTCTGCGCCATGTCGCCCTCGATCTCCGCCACGGAACGCGATTGCGCCCCGGTCGGCGTATAGGGCAGCCGCAGCTGATCGCGCAGGCGGCCATCGCCGACCAGCGCCCGCCCCTTGCGCTTGCGCGTGTCCGCCCGCACCAGCGTCATCGCCAGCTGGTTGGCGAAGATCTCGTCATAGGCGAGCCGTTCGCGCGCCACCTTGTCGGCGGGGTCGGCGTGGATGCGCTGCAACGCCTCGCGCCAGTCCGGCCAGCCGCGCTTCACCTTCAACCCCGGCTCGATCCATTCGGCGAGGTCGGGCGCCCGCTCGATCGCCTGTGCAGCGAAGCCGGCGAGGCGGCGCGAGGTCAGCCCCTCCGACAGCGGATAGATCGCCTCGCGTTCGCGGAACGGTTCGTCCGGCTCGCCCCCCGCACCACCAGCAACGTCGGGGTGGACGATCTGCAATGTCTCGCCATAGCTTTCGAGCTTGCCCGACACACGGCGCGGTTCGTCGAGGGGCAGCAGCTTCTTCACCCAGCCCGACGAACCGCCGAAATAGACGAGGCTGACGGCATTGCCGTGCGCGTCGGTGGCCTGCACGCGAGTCGGGCCGCGGCCGGTGCTGACGCGATAATCGCGCGGGGTCAGCGTGATGGCGATCACCCGACCGGCGTCTGCGACGTCCAGCGCCTCGCGCGGCAAGCGGTCGATCCACCCGCTCGGCAGGTGGAAGGCGACGTCGACCACCCGCTCGAGGCCGAGGCGGTCGAGCGGCTTGGCGAGGCCCGGGCCGACGCCCTTCAGGGCGGTGACCTCGGCGAACAGCGGATTGAGGATATCGGGGCGCATGACTACATGGCCGCTATAGCCTACCCGGCACGCGCTTCCAGCGTCTGCCGGGCTATTCCTATTGCTCTGGGATGCCGCATGGATCACGCCACCCGATTGAAGCGCCTGAAATTTCGCGCCTGGCACCGCGGCACGAAGGAGGCCGACCTGATGATCGGCGGCTTCTTCGACGCCCATGGCGCGTCGTGGACGCCCGAACAGCTCGCCTGGTTCGAGGCGCTGCTGGAGGAGCAGGACGTCGACATCATGGGCTGGGCGATCGGATCGCTTCCCTGCCCGCCGCAATGGGACGGGGCGATGATGCGGACGATGCGGTCGCTGAACTACGTGCCGACGTTCTAAGCCCGTCCCGCTTGCGGGAGGGGTGCGGGGAGTGGAGCCTCCCCCTGCTGCCTGCCGTCCCTGCCCTCCCCCCGGCCCCTCCCGTAAACGGGAGGGGAGAAGAGTGGACATGCCCGACCTCAAGACGATCCTCGCCGCCAAGACCCCGCTGACCCTGTCGGGCGTACCGACCGGTTTCCAGCCCTCGCTGCTCGCCGACATCGCCCGCGCCGCGGCGCATAGCGGGCGGGGGGGCAGCAAGAGCGGCCGCGCGGTGTTCGTCGCGCCGGACGATGCCGCGATGCGCGCGGTCGCCGCCACCGCGCCGTTCTTCGCGCCCGAGCTGGAGGTCGTCAGCTTCCCCGCCTGGGACTGCCTGCCCTACGACCGCGCCAGCCCGACCTTGCGGATCATGGCGGAGCGGATCGCGGCACTTTACCGTCTGCAACGCCCGATCAAGACGCCGCAGTTGCTGCTCACCACGGCCAATGCCGCGACCCAGCGCGTGCTGACGCCGTTCCGCATCCGCCAGCTGGTCGCGACGCTGGAACCCGGCGCGCGCATCGACCGTGACGACCTCGCCCGCCTGCTCCAGGCGAACGGTTACGTCCGGACAGAAACGGTGCACGACCAGGGCGAATATGCCGTGCGCGGCGGCATCGTCGACCTGTTCCCGAGCGGCGAGGAACAGGCATTGCGCCTCGACTTCTTCGGCGACGAGATCGAGACGGTCCGCACCTTCAGCCCCGAGGACCAGCGCACCACCGGGCGGATCGACGGCTTCACCCTGCTGCCCGCGTCCGAAGCCTTGCTCGACGAGGAATCGATCAAGCGTTTCCGCACCCGCTATCGCGACAAGTTCGGCGCGACCGCGACCGGCGACCCGCTGTACCAGGCGATCAGCGACGGCCGCCGGCTCGCCGGCATGGAGCATTGGCTGCCTTTGTTCGAGGAGAAGCTGGCGACGCTGTTCGAGCATCTGTCTGCCGATGACGTGATCGTCCGCGATTTCGGCGTCACCGGCGCGGCCGAAGCGCGGATGGAATCGATCGCCGATTATTACGAGAACCGCCAGCGCGCCGAGGCGGCGCAGCCGGGCAGCTACCGTCCCCTCGCCGCCAAGACCCTGTACCTCGACACCAAGGAATGGGCGGCCGGACTGGAGGCGGCGCATGCGCACCTCACCACGCCGTTCCACGAGCCGGAGAGCGCCAGCGTGCTGGACTTCGGCGTCGATGGCGCCCGCGATTTCGGGCCTGAGCGATCGGCGGGCACCAACATCTACGAAGCCGTCGTCGATCACCTCAAGGCGCTGCGCAAGCAGGGTCGGAAGCCGGTGCTGGCGAGCTATTCGGTCGGCGCGCGCGAACGGCTCGGCAACCTGCTGAAGGATCACGGCCTTGCCGGCGGCAAGGCGGCAGACAGCTGGCAGGACGCGCTGGGGATCGCCGATACGGGCAAGAGCGTGGGCGTGGCGCTGGTGGTGCTGCCGCTCGACCATGGCTTCACCGCACCCGATGTGGCGGTGCTGACCGAACAGGACATGCTCGGCGACCGGCTGGTGCGGCGGGCCAAGCGCAAGAAGTCCGCCGATGCCTTCCTTGCCGAGCTGGCGACGCTGACCCCCGGCGATCTCGTCGTCCATTCCGACCATGGCATCGGCAAATATCTCGGCCTCACCTCGATCCCCGTCGGCAAGAGCCCGCACGATTGCGTCGCGGTCGAATATGCCGGCGGCGACAAATTGTTCGTGCCGGTCGAGAATCTGGAAGTGCTGTCGCGCTACGGCTCCAGCGAGGAAGGCGCCTCGCTCGATCGCCTCGGCGGGGAGGCATGGCAGCGCCGCAAGTCGCGGATGAAGGAGCGGATCCGCGAGATCGCGGGCGAACTCATCAAGACCGCCGCCGAACGCGCGCTCCACCCCGGCGACGTCATGGAACCGGACGCCAGCGGCTACCCCAGCTTCGTCGATCGCTTCCCTTATGCCGAGACGGACGATCAGGACCGCGCCATCGACGACGTGCTCGGCGACCTGTCTGCCGGCAGGCCGATGGACCGGCTGATCGTCGGCGATGTCGGCTTCGGCAAGACCGAAATCGCGCTGCGCGCCGCCTTCGTCGCGGCGATGGCGGGCAAGCAGGTCGCTGTCGTCTGCCCGACGACCCTGCTCGCGCGCCAGCATTTCAATAATTTCAGCGCGCGCTTCGAAGGCTTTCCGATGAAGATCGGGCGGCTGTCGCGTCTCGTCGGCACCGCCGAGGCGAAGGCGAACAAGGAAGGGCTGGCCGACGGCAGCATCGACGTGGTGATCGGCACGCATGCGCTGCTGGCGAAAGCCATCGACTTCAAGCGGCTCGGCCTCGTCATCGTCGACGAGGAACAGCGCTTCGGCGTCACCCACAAGGAGCGGCTGAAGGCGCTGCGTGCCGATGTGCATATGCTGACGCTGACCGCGACGCCGATCCCGCGCACGCTGCAGATGGCGATGAGCGGCATCCGCGAATTGTCGGTGATCCAGACCCCGCCGGTCGATCGCCTGGCGGTGCGCACCTATGTCATCCCGTGGGACCCGGTCGTGCTGCGCGAGGCGTTGCTGCGCGAACATTATCGCGGCGGGCAGAGCTTCATCGTCACGCCGCGCGTCGCCGACCTGCCCGACCTCGAAGAGTATCTACGCAACGAGGTGCCGGAGGTCCGCTACGTCATCGCCCACGGCCAGATGAGCGCGACCGAGGTCGAGGAGCGGATGAGCGCCTTCTACGACAAGAAGTTCGAGGTGCTGGTCTCCACCACAATCATCGAAAGCGGCATCGACATCGCCTCGGCCAACACGATGATCGTCAACCGCGCCGACCGCTTCGGCCTCGCCCAGCTCTACCAGCTGCGCGGCCGCGTCGGCCGGTCGAAGACGCGCGCCTATGCCTATCTGGTCACGCCCCCCGAACGGATGATGACCGACACGGCGGAAAAGCGGCTGAAGGTCCTGTCCGACCTCGATTCGCTGGGTGCGGGATTCCAGCTCGCCAGCCACGATCTCGATATCCGCGGTGCGGGCAACCTGCTCGGCGATGAGCAATCGGGCCATATCAAGGAGGTCGGCTACGAACTCTACCAGTCGATGCTGGAAGAGGCGATCATGGATGCCAAGGCAGGCGGCCTCAAGACCGATCGCCCGCGCGACTTCAGCCCACAGATCACCGTGGATGCGCCGATCCTGATCCCGGACGATTACGTGCCGGACCTCGACCTGCGCATGGGCCTCTACCGCCGCCTCAACGAACTGGAGGAGGGCCGGGAGATCGAGGCGTTCGCCGCGGAACTGATCGACCGTTTCGGCCCACTGCCAGACGCGACCGAGAATCTGATCCGCGTCATCGAGATCAAGCTAAACGCGCGGCGGGCGTGCATCGCCAAGATGGATGTCGGTCCGCGCGGGGTGCTGGTGTCGTTCCACGACGACACGCCGCCCAATGTCGCCGGCCTGCTCGCCTATGTCGATCGCCTCAACGGCGTCGCCAAGCTGCGTCCCGACAGCAAGCTGGTGCTGCAACGCGCCTGGCCCGACGCCAAGTCGCGCCTGCACGGTGCCCTGCAATTGTCGAAGGGGCTGGCCAAGGCGGCGGGGTAGCCCGCCGCGGCATCAGCTGCTGTGGTCGGACACGATCTTCCAGCTGCCCTGCCGGCGCTCGAACAGCAGCGAGGTCATGCCGCTGTCCACCTTGCCGCCGGCATGGTCGAGCCGCCAACGCGCCCACAGCATCCGGTGCGTCGGATCGATGGCGCGCTGGCCGAGCATCCGGAACGACAGCCGCCCCCGCCTGGCGGCATCGCGGCCGTAGCTCTTGTCGTAGCGCGCGGCGATCGCCGCCTTGCCGCGCACCAGACCGTCTTTGGTCACGAACACGGCATCGTCGGCGTAGATGGCGAGGAAGCGGCGCATATCGCCCGCATTCCAGCCCGCCGCGCTGTCCGCCATCGCGGCGTCCACGGCAGCAACCGCCGCATCGCGCGGGGTCGGCGCCACGGCCAGGGTCGGCAGCAACAGCATCGGCAGGATCAGCATTTCTCACGCTCCAGCAAGGCGGCAAGCTCGCGATCGTCCAGCGGCTCGGCGAGCAGATAGCCCTGATAGAGCGCACAGCCCTCGCCCGCCAGCAGCAGGCGCTGCGCCTCCGTCTCGATCCCCTCGGCGATCACCGCCAGGCCGAGCGACCGCGCCAGCGTCATCACCGCACGCACCACGCCGCGATGCCGCGCCGCCCCCTCGATGCCGACCGCCAGCGCCTTGTCGAGCTTCAGGTAATCGAGCGGCAGTGCGGTGAGATAGGCGAGACTGGAATAGCCGGTGCCGAAATCGTCGAGCGCGACGCGCACGCCCGCCGCGCGCAGGGCGGCCAGCACCGCCGCAGCGGTATCGAGGTCGCGGATCGCTCCCGTCTCGGTGATCTCCACCGTCAGCCGATGGAACGGCACGCCGCTCGCCGCGACCCGATCGAGGAACAGCGCGGCGAAGCCCGGCCGGCCGAGATCGCCGGCGGTGAGGTTGAGCGACACGCGCAGGCCGCCGAGCCGCTCCGGCCAGGCGGCGATCCGCCGCAGCACCAGCGCCTGGATATGGTCGGACAGCGCCACCCCCAGATCGGCACGATCCGCCGCCGCGAACAGCGCGCCCGCGCCGAGCGGCCCCAGCCGGCCATGCCGCCAGCGGGCCAGCGCCTCGACCCCGACGATGCGTCCGTCGCCGATCGTCGCCTGCGGCTGGAAGAGCAGATCGATCTCGTCGCGCTCGATGGCATGATGCAAGTCGATCGCCAGCGCGTCCAGCGGCGCCGCGCCTTCGGGGCCGGCGACGCGGATCATCGCGCCGTCGCTCGCCTTGGCCGCGACCAGCGCCTCGCCCGCTCGCCGCAGCAGCCGCGGTGCATCGTCGTCCGGCCCGCTTTCCGCCATCCCCCAGCGGCTGCCGAGCACGGCCTGCCGGCCGTCCGCCACGAACGGCCGTGCGAGTGCCGCATCCAGCGCTGCGGCGAGTCGCGCCAGCGTCTCCGGTGCGGCCGCCGCCGCCACCACCAGCTCGCCGCCCGCCGATGCGCTCACCAGCCCGGCGCGGCCGAGCAGGGCGGCGGTGACCACCTCGACATGGGTGCGCGCCTCCGCGATCAGCGCGTCGCCGGCGGCTCGTCCGCGGGCGGCGTTGAGGATATCGAGCCGCGACAGCGCGATGATGAACACGCCGACATGCGCCCCCGCCCCCAGCCGCTCCGCCACCCAGGCGAGCACCGGCGCGGCATCCGCCCGCATGCCGAACCCCTGGCCGCGCCGCTCGCCCGTGCCACGTAGTGCGCCGCCTGCCGCGAACAGCAGCGCCTGCCGCAATTCCGCCGCGTCATCGCGATCAATGAGGAAATGCGTCGCGCCCGCCGCCCGCATCGTATCGAGCGGTGCGGCATCGTCGGTCAGCACCAGCAGCGCGCTGCCGGTCGCCGCCACCAGCCCGCCGAGCGCCTGCACCTCGCGTAGCCCCGAGGCGGCCGCATCGCGTGCATCGACCAGCAGCAATCCCGCGCCCGATGCCAGCGCGCGCGCGGCGACGTTGCTGCCGCCGGTATCGGTCACGATGCTCCACCCCTCACCGCGCAGTGCATCGGCCAGCGCCGCGCGACGATCGGCGGAGATCAGGAATATGGCCGGAAGGTCTGCGTCGATCCCCATCGCCATCTGCCTAGAATAGCGTCGGTTAACCGGCAATGGAGACGCTTCGCCGCCGCGCGCTGCGGGAACCGCCTTGTCCCCGCGTCGTTCAGCCCTTAGCTCCCTGTCATGACCAGCGCCCTTCCCCCTTCCGATCAGCCGCTGGTCGACCCGCTGGGTCGCGTCATCCGCTACCTTCGCATCTCGGTGACCGATCGCTGCGATCTGCGCTGCCGCTACTGCATGGCCGAGCAGATGACCTTCCTGCCGCGCGCCAAGCTGCTCAGCCTCGACGAGATCGCGATCATCGCCGAACGCTTCATCGCGCGCGGCGTCACCAAGATCCGGCTGTCGGGCGGCGAGCCGCTGGTGCGGCGCGACGTCGGCGACCTCGTCCGGCGGCTCGGGCGCCATGTCGGCGCCGGGCTGGACGAATTGACGCTCACCACCAATGCGACGCGGCTGGATCGCTATGCGTCCGATCTCGCCGCGGCCGGCATCCGGCGGATCAACGTCAGCCTCGACAGCCTCGATCCCGAACGCTTCCGCTACATCACCCGCCACGGCGACCTCGATCAGGTACAGCGCGGCATCGCCGCCGCGCGGGCGGCCGGGGTCGCGGTGAAGATCAACATGGTGGCACTCGCCGGCCTCAACGAGGACGAGATCCCGGCGATGCTGCAATGGTGCGTGGACGAGGGCCACGACCTGTCGCTGATCGAAACCATGCCGCTCGGCGCGATCGACGAGGATCGCACCGACCGGTTCGTGCCGCTCACCCGCGTCTTCGACCGGCTCGGCGAACGCTTCGCGCTGCACCGCGACACGCACCGTACCGGCGGACCGGCGCGCTATTGGCGGGTGGAGGGCACGGATACGCGGCTCGGCCTCATCTCTCCGCTCACCGCCAATTTCTGCGACGGCTGCAACCGCGTCCGCCTGACGACGGAGGGGCGCCTCTACATGTGCTTGGGGCATGAGGATCAGGTCGACCTGAAGGCGGCATTGCGCGACGGCGGGATCGCCGGTCTCGACGCGGCGATCGACCACGGCCTCGCCCGCAAGCCCGCGCGCCACGATTTCCGCATCGATGCCGCCGCACCGGCGGTGGCGCGGCACATGAGCGTCACCGGCGGATGAGCCAGTATGAGCGGCGGGCGCTGGTCGCCTCGCCCACTGCCCCCGCGCAAGCCGCCGCTGCCGAACTGGCCGATGCGGCGGACTGGGTCGATCCCGCCGAGGCGGACGTCATCATCGCGCTCGGCGGCGACGGCTTCATGCTGCAAACGCTCCATGGCCTGCTCGATCGTCGCCGGCCGGGCGTCCCGGTGTTCGGCATGAATCTCGGCACCGTCGGCTTCATGATGAACGAATGGCGTCGCCATGGCATCGCCGAACGGCTGGAGCGGGCGAAATCGTTCAAGGTCACGCCGCTGATCGCCACGGTGACCGGCGTCGACGGCCGGGTGCATCAGGCGCCGGCGATCAACGAAGTGTCGCTGCTGCGCGAAACCCGGCAGACCGCGAAACTGGAAGTGACGGTGAACGACCGCATCGTCCTGCCCGAACTCGCCTGCGACGGCATCCTGGTGGCGACGCCCGCCGGCTCCACCGCCTACAATCTGTCGGCGCAAGGGCCGATCCTGCCGCTGGGGTCGAACATGCTGGCGCTGACCCCGATCAGCCCGTTCCGCCCGCGCCGCTGGCGTGGTGCGATCCTGCCCGACAAGGCGCGCATCTCTGTCCGGGCGCTCGACGCCAACAAGCGGCCGGTGTCCGCCGTCGCCGATCAGCGTGAATTCCGCGATGTCGCCGAGGTGTCGGTCGGCATCGATCGCGCGCGAGAGCTTACCCTGCTGTTCGACCCCGAACATGCGCTCGACGACCGTATCACCATGGAGCAATTCCTCGGTTGAACGATCCCGGGGCGAAAAAGAGCGGAAACAGGCTTGCGTCCCGATTTTTGGCAGGTATAGACCCCCTCCACGACGCAGACGTTCCCTGATAGCTCAGCGGTAGAGCTCTCGACTGTTAATCGAGCGGCCGTAGGTTCGAATCCTACTCAGGGAGCCATTCTTCACCATTGTGAAAGACTTGCGTCAGGCCTGCGCGAATATGCTTGCGGCCTGCGGAACAAGCCGACATCATCCGAACCTGACGAGGAGCGAGCACGCTCCCGCTGGAGAGGTTGGCTATGATTTTCCTGGAAGTGGCGATCGGCGCGATGGCAGCGGCGTTACTGGCGGTCCCCGTGTTGATGGCGGTCACCGGCCGCAAGCCGCAGGCTGGCGAAGAACGTTCCGGCTGAACCCTGCCGGCACACGGCCGGCCGATCGGTGTTAACGCAAGGATGGGAATTGTGGCGTAAGAGGCGGTATCGCACCGTACATCTTACAGGACCCCGCTCGTGGACACCGCGTCCCAGACCATCACCGCCCAAACCGTCACCGCTCAGCTCGTCGCCTCGATCCACCAGCCGCTGCGCGCATCGTTGCGCGAGTGCCTGGATCGATGGCGCAGGCTCGATCCGCCGGCGCGGGCTTCGGCCTATCTGGTGCTGGAGGGTCCCGAACCGCGCCTGCGCCGGACGCTGAACGCCGCCGCGATCGAGGCGCTGGCGCACGGTCGCTGATCGCTCAATTGCCGAGTGCGAACCATGCCATGATCGCCAGCGCGATCAGCACGATCGCACCGATGAACAGCAGCATGCGCGGTATCGCCTGCCGCTGGGGTCCACGGTGGAATGCGTCGTCGTCGGCCATGTGCTCGTATCCTTCGTATCTGCATGCCCGGACTGAACGCGGGATCGCCCAGATAGTTGACGCCCCGAGATCAGGAAAAAGGGTGCGGCGATGCGACAGGCGACAGGACAGCTACAGATCGAGACGCGCCGACAGGGGCTGGTCGAGATCACCGACACGGTGAACCGCTGGGTTGCCGGCCAGGGCATGACCGAGGGACTGCTGACGCTGTTCTGCCGCCACACCTCGGCCTCGCTGGTGATCCAGGAGAATGCCGCACCTGCGGTGCGCCGCGACATGGAGGCCTATTTCAGTCGGCTGGCCCCCGAAAGCGATGCCTACGAGCATGACGACGAAGGCCCCGACGACATGCCGGCGCATCTGAAGGCGGCGCTGACCGGCGTGCATCTGTCGATCCCCGTCCTGTCCGGCGCGCCGGCGCTCGGCACATGGCAGGGCATCTACCTGTTCGAGCATCGCACCCGTCCGCATCGGCGCAGCATCGCGCTGCACCTCATCGGCGTGTGACGCGGTGAACCGTTGCCCTGTGGAGCCAAGTCGTTCATCGCTCGTTCCACTGTGGATGGGTACAAGCGGCAAGGTTCGCCGCATCCGCGTGCGAATGGAGAGAAGACGTCATGATGCATTTAGGCCGCAAGGCTGTGGTCGCGGCCCTCGCCGCCTCCACGCTCATGGTCGCGGGCTGCGCGACCGAGACAACCTATCGCCCTGCTACCGGACAGGGGTTCAACCGTACCGGTTATAGCGACCGCCAGGTCGAACCCGGCCGTTTCCTCGTCAGCTTCGCCGGCAACAGCGTGACCTCGCGCGACACCGTGGAGCGTTACCTTCTGTTCCGCGCCGCAGAGCTGACCCTGCAGAACGGCTATGACTATTTCCTGATGGCCAATCGCGATACCGATCTGCAATCGCGCACCTATTCCACCCCGGGCGTCGGCGGCGGCTGGGGCTATGGCGGCTTCGGCGGCTATTGGGGACCGTCGTGGCGCTATTACGGCCGCGGATTCGGCTGGCGCAGCTGGGACCCGTGGTTCGGTGGCGGCTTCGGCCCCTGGGGCAATGATTTCGATATCCGGACGATCGACCGCTACGAAGCGAATGCCGAGATCGTCATGCGCAAGGGTCCGATCCCCCGCGATAACCTGCGCGCGTTCAACGCCCGCGCGGTCGTCGACAGCATCGGCCCGACCGTGGTGTTGCCGAAGTAAGCATTCGCCATCGATCGAACGGTATGGGCCGGGTCACCGCAGGGTGGCCCGGCCTTTTTGCATCGGACGGCGACGGCACCGGCCTGACGCCATCAGGTTTCGATGTGACGGCGTGCCCTTTGCAGCACGTCCCGTCACACCGGCCTTTCCGCCGCTAGGTTGCCCGCCTCGCGAGGCGGAAAACTACGCCGTCACTGCGCCGTGGCAATGCTTGTACTTGCGTCCGGAACCGCACGGGCACGGCGCGTTGCGGTTGACGCGTCCCTCCCAATGCTCCGGATTCTCGCCCAGCGGCGCATCCGGCTGCACCATCTGCATCGGCGGCATTTGCGTGGTGATGCGGCCCATCGTGCCCGCGTCGATATCGGCTGAATTGTCCTCGCCCGTGAACGGATCGAAGTGCGTGGTGATGAAGTCGGGCAGTTCGGGCAGTTCGGGCGGCGCCTGGAATTGGAACTGGGCGTGCGCGATCGTCTTGGTCACGTCCTCGCGGATCGAATCGAGCATGCGCTGGAACAGCGAGAATGCTTCCTGCTTATATTCGTTGATCGGCGTCTTCTGCGCATAGGCGCGCAGGTGGACGACCTGGCGCAGCGCATCAAGCGTCGCCAGATGCTCCTTCCAGTGATGGTCCAGGTTCTGGAGCAGGATCGACTTTTCGACCTGCGTCCACGTCTCCGGGTCCAGCTCGGTCGCCTTGGCGGCGATCGCCGCGTCGGCGGCCTCGCGTACGCGCTCCTCGACGACCTCGGGATCGATCGCCTCCTCCTTCAGCCACTCATCGACCGGCACGTCGAGGTTGAGCACCTCGACCAGGCCCGTCTTCATGCCGTCGATATCCCATTGCTCAGGATAGCTGTTGGGCGGGCAGGCACTGCCGACGATGACGTTGACCGTCTCGGTGCGCATGTCGGCGACGACGTCGCCGACCGCATCGGCATCCATGATGTCCGCGCGCTGTTCGTAGATGACCTTGCGCTGGTCATTCATCACGTCATCATATTCGACGACCTGCTTGCGGATGTCGTAATTGCGTGCCTCGACCTTCTTCTGCGCGGTCTCGATCGCCTTCGACAGCCACTTGCTGCCGATCGCCTCGCCATCCTCGATGTTCGACCGCATCATCTTGGCGAACAACGTGTCGGGGCCGAAGATGCGCAGCAGGTCGTCGTCGAGGCTGAGATAGAAGCGCGACAGGCCGGGATCGCCCTGCCGGCCCGAACGGCCACGCAGCTGGTTGTCGATCCGGCGCGATTCGTGGCGCTCGGTGCCGAGCACGAACAGCCCGCCCGCGGCAAGCACCTCCTGCTTCTCGACCTCTATCTCGTCACGGATGCGCGCAGCCTCCGCCTCATATTCCGGCGTCCCTTCGACCAGGTCGGGATGCTCGTCGAGCATGCGGAATTCGAGGTTGCCGCCCAGTTTGATGTCGGTCCCGCGGCCAGCCATGTTGGTGGCGATCGTGACCGCCGCCTTGCGGCCCGCCTGCGCGACGATGTGCGCCTCCATCTCGTGATAGCGCGCGTTCAGCACCTTGTGCTCGACGCCCTCCTGCTGAAGGAATTCGCTCAGCAGTTCGGACTTTTCGATCGATACCGTGCCGACCAGCACCGGCTGGCCCTGGCTCGCATGCTCGCGGATCTTCCTGGCGATCGCGCGAAACTTGTCGTTGGTATCCTTGTAGAACTCATCCTCCTCATCGACGCGGCGGACGCCGACGTTGGTCGGGATGGTGACGACGTTCATCTTGTAGATGTCGTAGAATTCTGCCGCCTCAGTCGCCGCGGTGCCGGTCATCCCGGCGAGCTTGGGGTACATGCGAAAATAGTTCTGGAAGGTGATCGAAGCCATCGTCTGGTTCTCGGGCTCGATGTTGACGCCCTCCTTCGCCTCCACGGCCTGGTGCAGGCCGTCGGACCAGCGGCGCCCGTCCATCATGCGGCCGGTGAATTCGTCGATGATGACGACCTTGCCGTCCTTCACGATATAATCGGTGTCCGCCTTGAACATCATGTTCGCGCGCAGCGACTGGTTGACGTGGTGGACGACCTGCGTGTTCTCGAAATCGTAGAGGTTGGCGCCCTCCAGCAGGCCTGCCGCCTCCAGCATCCGCTCGATCCGCTCGGTGCCGGATTCGGTCAGGATGATCGACTTCTGCTTCTCGTCCTTCTCGTAATCATCCGCGGTCAGCTGTTTCACGATCGCATCGACGCTCATGTACAGTTCCGACTTGTCGTCGGTCGGGCCGGAGATGATGAGCGGCGTCCGCGCCTCGTCGATCAGCACCGAATCGACCTCGTCGACGATCGCCATCGCGAAGGCGCGCTGGACCATGCTGGTCCGCTCGTACTTCATGTTGTCGCGCAGGTAATCGAAGCCGAACTCGTTGTTCGTGCCGTAGGTGATGTCGCTGTTATACGCGGCGCGGCGCTGTTCGTCGGTCAGGTTCGGGATGATGACGCCCACGGTCAGGCCCAGGAAGCGATAGACCTGGCCCATCCATTCCGCGTCGCGTGCGGCGAGATAGTCGTTGACGGTGATGACGTGGACGCCGTCTCCCGGCAGCGCATTGAGGTAGGTGGCGAGCGTCGCCACCAGCGTCTTGCCCTCGCCGGTGCGCATCTCCGCGATCTCGCCGCGGTGGAGCACGATGCCGCCGATCATCTGCACGTCGAAATGCCGCATGCCGAGCACGCGCACCGCCGCCTCGCGCACGGTCGCAAACGCCTCGGGTAGCAGGTCGTCGAGCTTGGCACCGCCGGCCAGCGCTTCGCGGAACTTGACCGTCTGGGCGGACAGCTGCTCGTCGGACAGCGCCTGAAGCGTCGGCTCGAACGCCGCGATCTTGGCGATTATCGCGTTGAGGGACTTGACGTACCGGTCGTTGGACGAACCGAACAGGGACTTGGCGAGGCCGCCGAACATAAGCAGGTTTCCTGAAACAGACGCGCGCGCAACCGCGCTGCGCGGGACAATGACGATGAAAGTGGAGCCGACCGAAGCCGATGCAAGCGGCGGGAGCGCGCTATTCGCGTCGGCGGCTCGCGTAGAGAGGCGTTACGGCCATCACCATCGCGCGCAGCGGCACCGCGCCGAGGACGTTTGCGACGGCGAGCGTGGCTTGCGCCGGGCGTTGGGCGACCCGAACGGCACGGATCTGGGCCGCAGCGGCCGCCGCAGTCGCTCGTGCGCTGATCGCCTGCGCCGCGGCGGGCGCACGCGCCGCAGTGCCGACGCCGGTTAGCGCGGACAACAGCGCGGACAGGAGCAGCAGCAGGTTCACGGTACCGGCATAGGGCGCACGATCGCGGGCGTCCACTCCATGCGTCGCGACAAAGCGCCTCCGCCCCGCGATCAACCGGGGATTTTCCAGCTCACCCGCCGCGTGAAGATGCGGGGCGCCGCACCTTCCTCAATCGCGGGGTAGCGGCCGCGCCGGGTGATGGCGGCGCAGGCCGCGCGATCCAGGGTAACATGCCCGCTGCTGCTGGTCGCAAAACAATCGCTGACCCGGCCATCGGCGCCGACCACCCAGCTGATCGATACGGTGCCTTGGTCGCCGTTACGCAGCGCCTCCGCCGGATAGTCGTCTGGTCCGATCCAGTCTGCCGGGTCGCCGAGTGGCACGCGTGCGGAAGGCGATGTCGAATCGATTCGCCGTATTCGACTTTGCCGTACGGCTTCCGCTTGTTCTCCTGCCGCGATTTGCTTCGCCATCCGCTGTTCAGCGGCGCGGTGCGCCTCGCGCGTGTGGATCACGGCCTCGTAACCGCGCCGGGCCAGCACTGCCAGCAGCACTGCGGTGGCGACCAGCACGATGGTGAGGATGGTCAGCACGCCAGCCACCAACCCCTTGCCATTGCCGGCCAAACGCGAGGCATCTGGCGCAGGGGGTTTGTTCGCTGGCAGCACGGTGTGGCGCATGGCTCTGTCTTGCTTGATCATCCGTCTTTGCCCTGTCTTCGAACCAGCCTATGGCAGCGCCATGTCGTCGTCCATCTCCCCGCTCGCCACGCCCTTTCCCGCGCTGCCCGCCATCGGGGGCGTCACCGCCCATGTCGCCCGTGCACGCTACAAGACTTGGGACCGCTGCGATCTCACCTTCGTCACCTTGGCCGAGGGCACCAGCGTCGCCGGCGTCGTCACGCAGAGCAAATGCCCCTCGCCGGAGGTGGAGTGGTGCCGCAAGGCGCTCACCCTCGGCACCGCTCGTGCGCTGGTGGTGAATGCCGGCAACTCCAATGCCTTCACCGGCCATCGTGGCCGCGCCGCGGTGGAAGCGATCGCGGCGCGGACGGCAAAGCACATCGGCTGCCAGCCGTCGGATGTGTTCGTCGCCTCCACCGGGGTCATCGGCGTGCCGCTGCCGATCGACAAGGCGGAGGCGGGCCTCGACGCCGCCTTCACCGCCGCGCCTTGCGACTGGCGCGCCGCGGCCGAGACGATCGGCACCACCGACACCTATCCGAAGGGCGCGACGACCAGCGCGATCGTCGACGGCCGCACCGTGACCCTGGTCGGCATCATCAAGGGGTCAGGCATGATCGCGCCGGACATGGCGACGATGCTCGGCTTCGTCTTCACCGATGCGGCGGTGGAAGCGGGTTTCCTCCAGGCGGCGCTGAATGCCGCCAATCGCAACACCTTTTCGTGCATCACCGTCGATGGCGACACGTCGACCAGCGACACCGTGCTCGCCTTCGCCACCGGTGCGGCGGGCAATACGCCGCTAGCCGATGCGGACAGTGACGGCGCCGACGCCTTTGCCGCGGCGCTCGCCGATCTGTGCGCGCAGCTGGCGTTGCTCGTCGTGCGCGATGGCGAAGGCGCGACCAAGCTGATCGAGGTCGCGGTCACCGGTGCGGAGAGCGACCGGTCGGCCCATCGAATCGCCATGTCGATCGCCAATTCGCCGCTGGTCAAGACGGCGATCGCGGGAGAGGACGCCAATTGGGGCCGCGTCGTCATGGCGGTCGGCAAGGCGGGCGAACCCGCCGAGCGCGACCGCCTGTCGATCCGCTTCGGCGAAACCCAGGTCGCACGCGACGGGCTGGCGGTGGCGGGGTACGACGAAGCCCCCGTCGCCGCGCATCTCAAGGGGCAGGAGGTGGAGGTCGGCGTCGATCTAGGGCTGGGCGACGGCAGCGCCACCGTGTGGACCTGCGACCTGACGCATGGCTACATCTCGATCAACGCCGACTATCGTAGCTGAAGGGACGGAGCCGCCATGCACCACCGCCACCACGATGCCGTCGTCGCCCTGATGCACACGGTGGCGGCGGAGATCGTCATGCCACGATTCCGCAACCTCGCCACGGACGAGGTGGAGGAAAAGGCGACGGACGATCTGGTGACGGTCGCCGACCGGATGAGCGAGGCGGCGCTGACCGCCGGGCTCGCCGCGCTCGACCCAACGGTCCGCGTCATCGGCGAAGAAGCGGTGGCCGCGGACCCTTCGCTGGTCGACGGCATCGATCGCGGCGCGGTGTGGATCATCGACCCGATCGACGGCACGAACAATTATGCGAACGGCATCGCCACCTTCGGCATTATGATCGCACTGGTCGAAGATGGCGAGACGCAGGCGGGCTGGATCCTCGATCCGGTTACCGGGCGGCTCTGCCACGCCGTTGCGGGGGGCGGCGCGTGGATCGACGATACCCGCGTGGTCGCACGACCGGGCGATGCGGCCCGGCCATCGTCGGTGATCGCGACCTATCACCTGACCGAGGCGGAGAAGGCGGAGGTGATCCGCCGGGCGGAGACTGCCTTCACCGTCGCGCCGATGCCGCGCTGCGCGGCCGAGCAATATCCGCGGCTGGTGCTGGGCACCAACCAGATCGCCTTGTTCCAGAAGACGTTGCCCTGGGACCATGCGGCAGGATCGCTGTTCCTGCGCGAAGCGGGCGGCGTCGTGCGCCGTCCGGATGGTACCGACTATCGCGTCGGCGATCAGCGCCGCGGGATGATCGCGGCTGCCTCACCGGCGCTGTGGGATCGGTCGGCGGAGGTGCTGTTCGGTTGACGCCGCCCCGCCCCTCGACCTGACAAAAGGGCGGAGATCGCCCATGCATCAAGACGCAAGGGCGATCCATCCTCACCGTTCGCCCTGAGCCTGTCGAAGGGCCTGTTTCTCAGATGCTTTGACAGGCTCAGCACGAACGGGTCTATGAAGCCCGCGAGCTTTAGGAGAGCGCGCCCTCCAGCCAGGCCTTGATCCGGCCCTTGGGCTCGGCACCGACCTTGGTGGCGGCGGGAGCGCCGGCCTTGAACAGGATCATCGTCGGGATGCCGCGCACGCCATAGCGCCCCGGCGCATCGGGATTGTCGTCGATGTTGAGCTTGGCGATCGTCACCTTCTCGCCCAGTTCCTCGGACAGTTCCTCCAGGCTCGGCCCGATCATCTTGCACGGGCCGCACCATTCCGCCCAGAAATCGACGAGCACGGGGCCGTCCGCCTTCAGCACGTCGGCATCGAAGCTCGCATCGGTAATCGCCTTGGTCGCCATGGGTAATCTCCTTTGCTGTCCATCTAGGATGGCGCGGTCCCCTGCTCAACCGTCGGCGGCCTAGCTTTGCTCCCGCTCGCGAAAGCGCGGCTTGTGCGCCTCGATCGTCGCAGGCTCCAGCACGAACAGGCGCGGCCCGGCGGTGTAGAGCAGCGCGGCGTCCACCGGACGATCCGGAAAGATCGTCGCCAGCGCCGCGGCATAGGCCGCCATCTGGTCGAGATGGTAGGGCGGGATATCGCTCACCGCGTCCGGCACGCGGCGGCCCGTCTTGAAATCGGCCACCCGGATGCGGTCCGGCGCGATCAGCAGCCGGTCGACCGTGCCCGACACCACCAGTCCGTTCGCCAGCGTCGCCGCGATCGGCGCCTCGGCGAGGCTGTCGGTGCCGAACAATTCGGCAAAGCGCGGATCGTCTAAAATCGCCAGCGCCCGCGTGACGAGGTCGGCCCGCACACCAGCGTCACCGACCCCGCCCGCACTGGCCAGCCAGTGATCGGCCCGCGCGGCGCGTTCCGCCGCCGGCACCGGTGGCAGCCGTTCGAACAGCGCGTGCAGCAGCCGCCCGCGCTCCGCCGCGGCACGCATCGCCGGGTCGGGCGGCGGATCGCTCACCTCGTCCTCGCCGATCGCCGATGGCGCCAGCGGCCGCGACGGACGGCTCTCCACCGGCGCAGGCCGATGCGCCCAATCCGGGAGGGCAACTGCCTCCACCGGTGCCGCTTTGGCCGCGATTCGCGGCTTGGCGGGGGGCTGCGCGACGCTGCCGGTGAACCGTCGTACGTCGCCCTCCACCCCGATTCCCAGCGCATCGAGCGCCCGTGCCGACGCCGCATACCAGCTCGCCAGCGGCGGTTCGCCCTTGGCGCGCGGGCCGAGCGCACCGCCGATCACCAGCCGCTCTTCCGCTCGCGTCGCCGCGACGTAGAACAGCCGCCAATGCTCCTCCAGTTCGCGCCGCTCCACCTCGGCGATCGCCGGATCGAGCGGCCCGCCTCGTTCGGCCGAGCGGGGCCGGAAGATCGGGATCGGCTGCGCGCCCGGTTCCGGCGACCAGCGCACCAGCGTGCGCGGCGCGGCGGTCGGATCGACCGTCGCATCGGCCAGGATCACCAGCGGCGCCTGCAAGCCCTTGGCGCCATGCGCGGTCATCACCCGCACCGCATCCAGCGGGGCCGAGGGATCGCGCACGATCTCCACGTCGCCGCGATCGAACCAGTCGAGGAAGCGCTGCATCGAGGGCGTCGATGTCGTCTCGAACGCGAGCGCGGCATTGAGCAGTTCCTCGATCGGATCGCGCGCCTCCGCCCCCAGCCGCCGCAACAGCTTGCGCCGCCCGTCGAGCGGCCCGGACAGCAATTCCTCGAGGAACTGGTACGGCGTGGCGATATCCGCGCGCAGCAGCATCGCGCGCAGGGGCGCCAGCCGTTCCTCGTTTTGCGTCAGCGTCAGGTGCCGCCACAGGCTGCCATGCTCGCGCGGCGCGGCGTGCATCAGCTCATCCTGCGTCCAGCCGATCAGCGGCGACACCAGCAGCGAGGCGAGCGACAGGTCGTCCTCCGGCTGCAAGGTGAAGCGTACCGCCGCCAGCAGATCCTGCACGGCCAGCGGCGCGTTCAGCCGCAGGCGGTCGACCCCCGCCACCGGCACGCCCTCGGCATACAGGCGCGCGACGATCAGCGAGGCAAGGTCGCCGCGCCGCTTGACCAGGATCATCACGTCCTCGGGCCGGAGCGCGCGGCCCTTGCTCTCCAGCATCAGCCCGCCGCGCCACCAGTCGCGGACGGCACGCGCGATCCGTACCGCCTGTTCGCGCACGGCGTCGTCGATCCAGCCTTCCTCGTCCTCGTCGCTGCCCCCGGCGATCACCGGCGGCCACAGTTCGACGGTGCCGGGGCCGGGCACCTCGCTGGCATGCGCCTCCAGCTCGCCGATCGCGCCCAGCCCCGGCTCGCCGGCCGCCGCCACCGCGGCATCGACGAATTCCAGGATCGGCCGCGTCGAGCGGAACGAATGGGTCAGCGACAGTCGCTGGAAGGGCAGGCCACGCTCCTCCTCCGGCCAATCCTCCGTTCCCGCCACCTCGGCCGCCTGCGCGGCGAAATGGCCCTCTGCCCAGCGGAAGTTGATCGGGTCGGTGCCCTGGAAGCCGAAGATCGCCTGCTTGAAATCGCCGACCGTGAACAACGTGCGCGTCGATGGCGCATGCACGCCCCGCCCAACGAAGAATTCGCCCGCCAGCGCGGTGACGATCCGCCACTGGTTGAGGTTGGTATCCTGCGCCTCGTCGATCAACACATGCTCGGTCGCTTGGTCGAGCTTGTAGCGCACCCACTCGCCGATGCCCGGCTGTTCCAGCAGGCGCACGGTGACGCCGATCAGGTCGTCGAAATCGACCGCTCCCGTCCGCCGCTTCGCCGCCGCATAGGCGCGCGCATAGTCGCGACCCACCTCCAGCGCATCGGCCAGCAGGTCGCAATAGGCGGCGCGCTGGGTCAGCGACAGCAGGTCGAGGCAGTGATCGCCCAGCGCCGCGGCGAGGTCCTGATACTCGGGTTCGGCATCGATCAGCTTCTTGGATGCCTTGCGCGGCTCGTTCTTGCCGGTCAGCACAACGCCGGCCAGATCGGCGAGCGTCGCCGAGCGCTCCTCCGGCGCCGCGGCGAGCCAGCGGTCGAGCGTTTCGGCATGGCCGAGCCCCGTCGCCGCCCCCCAGGCGCGATTGGCCGCGGCAAGCCGTTCGAGCAGTGATTCGTCGATACAGTCGCAGCCCGACGCGAGCGCCTCACCCACGTCGCCCTGCGGCAGGTCGAGCGTCCGCCGCAGCCACGGCTGGATGCCGGACGGCAATGCCTCCAGCGCATGCAGCGAGCGCGCGCAGGCGAGCAGGAAGCTTTCGGCCCCGCCCTCGCCCAGCCGCAGCGACAGCGCGCCGATCGTCTCGATCGGGCGCAGCCGGCCGTCGCGTTCGGCATCGACCAGCAGCCCGGCCAGCGTCTCGCGCGCCAGCACCGCCTCCTCGCGCGCCTCCAGCGGGCGGAAGCCGGGCGTCAGCCCCGCCTCGACGGGGAAAGCGGCAAGCAGGCTCTGGCAGAAACCGTGGATGGTCTGGATGCGCAGTCCACCCCCCGGTGCGTCGAGCACACCGGCGAACAGCGTCCGCGCCCGCGCCTGCAGTTCTGGGGTTGCCCGCTCGCCAAGCGCCTCCAGGTCCGCGGCGAGCTGCGGCCCCGGCATCCGCACCCAGGCGGCCAGGCGGTTGCTGATCCGCTGCGCCATCTCCGCCGCACCCGCCTTGGTAAAGGTGAGGCACAGGATCGCCGCGGGATCGACCCCGCGCAGCAGCAGGCGAAACACGCGCGCGGCGAGCACCTGCGTCTTGCCGGTGCCGGCCGACGCCGACAGCCAGACATGCGCCTGCGGATCGCTGGCCGCGGCCTGTGCGCCCTTCAGCCTGGGCAGGGTGGCGAGATCAGTCCCGGCCATACCATTCGTCCCGTCGCATCAGCTGGTCGTATTCGGCATAAGGCGCATATTCCGGCACCAGCTTGGCGGTGAACGGCGCGTCGCCGGTCAGCCACTGGGCCGCCGCCTCGACGAAATTGGCCATGGCGATGCCGGTGAATTCCGTGGTGACGATCTTGTCGCGCCGCCCCTCGGCATCGACCGGGCTTTCGACATAGCCGAACTGATCGCGTTTCTTGCCGAGCGACCAATATTCGAAACCGCCGGCGCGCCCCGCCACGTCCTTGAACCCGCCCCGTTCCGCGATCGCGCCGAGCAGCCCCAATTGCAGGCTGTAGCCCGCCCGCACCGCCGCGGACGAGGGCGGCTTGCCGGTCTTGTAGTCGACAATGCCGAGCGTGCCGTCGGCCAGCCGGTCGACGCGGTCGTAGCGGCCGGACAATGTGACGCCTGCGACATCGATCTGGCCCTGCCCTTCGGCCGAGGCGACCTTGCGCCCTTCCGCATCCTGCGCCGCCACGCTCCTGGCGATCCAGTCGATCGCCTCGACCAGGCGCGGCCGCCACAGCGCCCGCATCATCGGGTGCGTGCGCTCGTCCTCCAGCATCGCCGTCGCGCGCTTCATCAGCGCGTTCGCCGCGCAGGCATCCTGCTTCCACCATTGTTCGAGGATGTCGTGCACCGCCGTGCCGCGCCACGCCGCGCTGGGATCGGCATCGACCGGATCGAGCGGCATCAGCCCCAGCACGCGTCGTGCGTAGAAGGCGTAGGGATCCGCCTTCAACCGGTCGATCTCGGTGACCGAGATCGCCGTCGGCCGCCTGGCCGGCATCGGCGCGGGGCGGTCGGCAGGGCGATGTTCGCCCGGATCGTCCAGCGCCAGCGCCCAGCGTTCGAGGTCGTGCGCCCGCACGAAGCGTTCCCCCGCCATCGCCTGCAACCGCAGCCACAATCGCGAGGCGAGCGCGGGCGAGGCGGCATCCCGCCGCGCCCGCGTGACCAGCGCCCGCGGCGCCCCCAGCGCCTGCCCGAACTCATGCGCGGCGATCCCGACCGCCCGCTCCAGCCCCGGCAGCCCCAGAGCGGCCCGGATGCGCGGCGCCAGCCACGGGTCCGGCGCCGGACGTCCCGGCCACACCCCCTCGTTGAGGCCGCCCAGCACCATCAGGTCGGCGGTCTGCAAGCGCGCCTCGATCAGGCCATAGATGGCGATACGCGGATGCCCGACGCCCGATCCCGGCCGCACCGCCACCTCGTCGAGCAGCCCGCGTAGCAGCGGCGTCAGCCCGTCCGGCGCGATCTCCGGCGGCCCCAGCGCCGCTTCGGCCTCCAGCGCCGCCAGAAACTCCGCCGCCGCCCGGCCGGCCGGGCCAGCCCATAATTCGTCGCCGCACAGTGCCTGCGCCGTCTCGCGCAGCACGGCGAGCAGCGCCGGCAACGGCTGCACACCGCGCTCGCACAGCAATTCGATCGGCTTGAGCAGGCCGACGGCTTCGCCGAACCACGCCGCCGCCCGATCGCGCCGGTTGGCCAGCAGATGCCCGGTGACACCGTCCAGCCCCGCCGCCGGCCGCGGCCCGCGCAATCCGCGGTCGACGGTGCGCACCCCGTCGAGCCAGGCGCCACGCACACCGTGATGGGCCGGATCGTTGCGCACCAGCGGGTGCTTCAGCAGCGCCAGCAACGCCATCGGTGCGAACCGCTGCGCCGCGGCTTCGGCCAGCGCCAGCAGTAGCGTGCCCGGCGGAAGGATCGACAGCGGCCGCCCCGCGGTATCGTTCGCCTCGATCCCCCAGCGCCGCAGGTGCACCGCCACCCGCCGCGCCAGCGCGCGATCCGGCGTGACCAGCGCCGCGGTGCGCCCTTCCTCCTCCAGCGCCCCACGCAGCGCCAGCGCGATCGTCTGCGCCTCCTCGGCCGGGGTGGCGAGTTCCGCCGCGGCGACGCCGGTCAGCCGGCGATCCTCCGCCTTCAGCTCGGTCCACTTGCCCGTATAGGCCGCCGGTGCCAGCGCGTTGGCGATCGCCCGCCCGCGCACCGCGCCCGCATCCGGTCCCGCCGTTCCCGGCCAGCTGCGCACCTCGCCACGGCCGACGCTCATCCGGTCGAGCATCAGCTTCAGGTGGAATTGCGGATGCGTCTCGATCGACCGGCGGGTGAAGCCAGTGACCGGATCGGCGCGATGCGGCCCCAGCGCATCCCATTCGTCCTGCGGCATCTGCAGGTCGAGCCCGGCGAACACGGTCATGCCCTGCGGCGCCTCGGCGACGCAGCGCAGCAGCCGGGTGACCGCCGGTGCCGGGTCGGTGACGCCCGCCGCGCAGACGAAGCCCGCCGGCGGCGTCACGCGCCAGCGCCGCTCCAGCCGGTCGAGCAGCATCCGCCGCCGCGTCGCCGCATCGATCAAGCCCAGTCGCGCCAGTTCCTGCGGCCAGCGCTCCAGCACGATGGTGAAGGTCGATAGCGCGCGCTGCCAATGCTCGGTCAGTTCCGGCGCCAGGTCGATCTCGCGCAGCGCGGCCGGCGGCACCTCTTCGACCAGCAGCTGGTCGAGCGTGTGGCAGAGTTCGCCGGCCAGCCGCGTCGCCTCGGCCGCATCCACCGGCACCCCAGCCCGCGCCCGCTCCTCGAACACCAGCCGGGCAAGGATCATCCGCCGCTGCATCGGCGGGACCGCCGGCGGCGGCGGGTCGGCATCGTCGACCGGATCGAGCGCCGCGCCCACCGCCTCGCCGAGGTCCGGACTGCCCAACGTCACCAGCCGCGGCAGCAGCAACCCGCCGCCGCTTGCCCGCACGAACGCGTTGGTCACCGCGCGCACCGCGCGATTGTTGGGCAGCAGCACCAGCCCGCGCGCGAGCGCCATCGGGTCGCCCTCGCACCGCCGCATCAGCCCCGCGACCAGCGTATCGGCGAACGCCTTGTGCGAGGGGATCGAGAACAGCTGCGGCTTGCGCCCCTCAGCCATTGGCGATCAGCGCCTCGGTCTTCGGGATCGCCGCCGGCGTGCCGACATCGAACCACAGGCCCTGATGAACCTGCGCATAGGCCCGCCCCTCGGCGATCGCGCGATCCCAGAACAGGTTGGTGGAGAACGGCCCTTCCGGCCAGTCCCGGATGATGCGCGGGTGCAGGATCTGGATACCGGTATAGACGAAGGGGGCGGTCGCCCCCGCCTTGCGCCGGCCGATGATGCGTCCGTCGGCCGCGACGCGGAAGTCGCCCTGCCCGTTATGGTTGTTGGCGCGGGCATAGGGCACGACCAGCAACAGCGCGTCCATCGCCGCATCGTCCCAGCGCGACGCGAGCAGCTTGATCGCATCGACCGGGCCGTCGATCCACAGATTGTCGCTGTTGACCACCAGCACCGGCGCGTCGCCCAGCAGCGCCCGCGCCTGCACCAGCCCGCCGCCCGTCTCCATCAACTGCGCGCGCTCGTCGCTGACCACCACCTCGATCCCCGCGAACGCGTTGGCGACATGCGCCTCCAGCGTGTCGGCAAGATAGTGGACGTTGACCACCGCGCGCGCCACGCCGGCGGCGCGCAGCCGGTCGAAGACATGGTCGATCAACGGCTTGCCCGCGACCTCGACGAGCGGCTTGGGGCGTGTCGCGGTCAGCGGCCGCATCCGTTTGCCGAGGCCGGCCGCCATCACCATCGCCGTTTCCGGCACGGCACCGCCGGGGTCGGGGCGATAGGCGCGATGGCGGGTCATGCGGCGATCATCGCCGGATCGCCGCGCATCTCGGGCGGCACATTGTCGTCAAACCAGCGCGCGACCGGCGCCAGCACCGGCTGCGACAGGTCCCGTTCCAGATAGGCCCATACCCGCGGGCAGAGCGCCGCGTAGCGCGGCTTGCCGTCCCGCTTCCACAGCCGGGTGAAGATGCCGATGATCTTGGCGTTCCGCTGGGCGCCCAGCACGTGATAGGCGTCGAGGAACGCATCGCCGACCCCGGTCGCGGCACGATAGCGCGCCAGCATCGCCTCCTCCAGGTTCGGGTCCACGTCGCGCCGTGCATCCTGCAACAGCGACACGAGATCGTAGGCCGGGTGGCCGGCCAACGCATCCTGGAAATCGAGCAGGCCCAGCGTCCTGTCGGCACCGACCAGCATCAGGTTCTCGGCATGGTAATCGCGCAGCACGGTCACCGGCGCGTCGGCCAGCGCATGCCCCAGCACCGCGTCCCACGCCGCCCGATACCCCTCGACATCGACGTCGAGCCCCACCGCCGGGCAGAACCATTCCACGAACAGCGCCGCCTCGCGCTGCAGGACGGCACGATCGTAGGGTGCGAGCGCCTCCGCCGGATGCGCGGCGAGCTCGACCAGCAGGTCGATCGCTGCGGCATAGAGCGGCACCGCGGCGGGTTCATCCGCATCCGCCGCCTCGCGCAGACGGGCGTCGCCGAAATCCTCCAGCAACACCAGTCCCTGGGCGAGGTCGACGGCATGGATCGCCGGCGCCGCGAAGCCCCGCCCGCGCAGCCATTCAGCGACGGCAATGAACGGCCGCGGATCCTCGTGCGATGGCGGCGCATCCATCAGGATCGCGCTACGCCCGTCGCCGGCCACCCGGAAATAGCGACGGAACGAGGCATCGCCCGCCACCGGGGTGATCGCCCCCGACCAGCCATGGGCTGCAAGAAACGCGGGCGCGCCGGCGGGCGGGGTCATGTCGGCCATCGCGGCTTCCAAGACGGCGGCACGTCGGCTGTCAAGATTCGTCCACCGTCCGATGCGGGGGACAGGTGCAACGCCAGGGCGTGCGGCCAGCGCCCCTCCGCCCGCTCCGGCCATTCGACCAGCAACACGGCGTCGAACGCCTCGTCCAGCCCCAGCTCGTCCAGCTCGTCCGGATCGTCGATCCGGTAGAGATCGACGTGCAGCACCGGCAGCCGCACCTCCGGTGGATCATAGGGCTGGACGATGGCGAAGCTGGGGCTCGGTGCCTCGCCCGCCAGCCCCAGTGCGGCGAGCAGCCCGCGCGCCAGACTGGTCTTGCCCATGCCGAGATCGCCGCGCAACGCGATGACGTCGCCTGGACGGATAAGCTCCGCAAGCGAGGCGCCGAATGCCTCGGTGGCAGCGGCATCGGGCAGGTGGATGGATGTCACGCCAAGTCCCCGTCCCGTCTCACCGTCGCGGCAGCTCCACCGTCACCAGCGTGCCCTCTCCCGGATGCGACACCAGTTCGATCTGCCCGCCATGCGCCTCGACGAACTGCTTGGCGAGCGGCAGGCCCAAGCCCAGCGCCCGCTCGCCGGTCGGCTGCATGCCGGGCTCGCCGAACCGGTCGAAGGCATGCGCGACGCTGTCCGCATCCATGCCGAAGCCGTCGTCGGACACGATGATCCGCGCGCCGGTCGCGCTTCCGTCGCTGTGCAGCAGGATGCGCCCTCCCTCGGGAGTGGCGGCGACCGCGTGGCGCAGCAGATGCTCGATCACTTCGCGCAGGCGGCGGGGATCACCGGTGACGCGGCCGGTCGATCGCGCCAGTTCCACCGCGAAGTCGAGCTTGCGGCGCTTGGCCGCCGGCATGATCGTCTGCGCCGCGGCCCGCGCGGTCGCCGCGAGGTCGACGTCCACCCGCTCGATCTCGGCATCGTCGCCGCCCTGCGTCAGGTCGAGCACGTCGTCGATCAGCAGCCCCAGCCGCTCCACCGATTGCAGGATCGCCTCGACATATTGCGCGCCGTCGGGCGTCAGCGCACCGGCATAGCCGCCGTGCAGCATTTCGGCGAAACCGCTGATCGAGGTCAGCGGCGTACGCAGTTCGTAGCTCATGTTGGCGACGAACTGGGTCTTCACCCGATCGGCGGCCTCCAACGCATTGGCACGGTCGCGCAGCGCCTGCTCCGCCCGGCGGCTGTCGGTAATGTCGAGCATGGTGAGCAGCGCATTGCCGTCGGGCAGCGGCACCGCGGCGAATTCGAAATGCCGGCCGTCGGCGAAGGCGACGCGGCCGCCGCGTTGCTGACGCTCGGCGGTGGCGGAGCGTACCAGCTCGGGGATCAGCGCGGCACGGTTGGGCGTCGCGAGCTTGGGCGCGGCCGCCTCGGCGAAGCTGTCGACGCGGGGATGGCCGGCCAGGAACTCCTCCTCGAACCCCCATACCGCGCGCATCCGGTTGTTCCACAGCTGCAACCGCCCGTCGGCGGCGAACACCGCCAGCGCCTCGAACAGATTGTCGAACGTCGCCGTGCGCACGCGGAGCAGCGTGTCGCGCGCGCTGGCGAGTTGCACCTCCTCCGTCCGATCCTCGAAGATCGCGAGCAGGCCGCCATCGGGCAGCGGCTGCGCGACGACGCGCAAATGGGTGCCGCCGGGCAGATGCCAATTTTCTTCGATCGCGGCATCGCCCGGTACGAACCAGCTGCGCCGCTCCGCCTTCCAGCTTGGAAAATCGCGCACTTCGGGCAGACGGCTGGCCTCGCGCATCCGCTCCAGCACCCGGTCGAATTCCGGCCGATCGGCCAGCCATTCGGCGCGCATCGCGAACATGCGGCGGAACGGCTGGTTGCAGAAGACGAGGCCGCGATCCGCGCCGAACTGCGCGACGCCGGCGGAGAGGCGGTCGAGCAGCGCGCGCTGGGCATCGGCGAAGCGCTTCGCACCGATGCGCGATTGCTCCAGATCCTCGATATCGACGGCATAGCCCGCGACACCGCCACCGGGCAGCGGCACGTCGTGGACGTGCAGCGAACGGCGTTCGCCGCCGATCGTCGCCGGCAGGATCTCACGTTGCGGGCGGCCGCTCGCCTTGGCCGCCTTGGCGCCTGCGCGCGGGCCGCCACGCCCCGATCCCTCTACCAGTTCCAGCTCGCGCGCGATCACGTCGGCGGCGTTGATCCCGTCGACAGAGCGGACATAGGCGGTGTTGACCATCGCCAGCCGCATGTCGCCGTCGCGATACCACATCGGCAGCGGTGCCGCCTCGATCAGCCCGGTCAGCGCGTCGAAGGCGTGGGTGAGCTGGTCGACCTCGCTGCGCAGGCGGGTGACCTCCGCCTCGCTGTCGGTGGCATCGAGCGTCCACATCACCACCGCGCCGGTCGCGCCCAATTCGCCCGGCGCGCGGCTGCCGCGCACGGTGATCGCGCGGCCCGATCCGCGCGGATGGAGGGCGCGCACGAAGCCCCGTCCGGCGCGCTGCGCCGCGGCCACGTCGCTCGCCAGCGCCTGCGCCTCGTCGGGAGGAAGCCCGGCGTCGTCGCTTGCCAGGTCCTGCAGAAAACGCGGCGCCACCGTCAGGCCCAGCCAATCGACCAGCTTCGGCGGCATCTCGATCCGCCCGTCGGCCCGCACCAGCATCGCCAGAGCCGGCGAGACGCCCCGCAGCACCTCCGCCTCGCGGGTGCGGGCGATCGCCGCCTGCGCCTCGCCACGCACGCGCCAGCCGACGAACAGCGCATAGCCGGCACCGCCGACGAGCAGCGCGAGCACTGCGCCGCACACGACCGCCGCCATCACCGAAAGCTGGATCAACGCTTACCCCTTGTCACGCCTGCGAACGGCGCGCTCGGCCGGAGTGTAGAACGGAACGCCCTATCTTCCAATCCTTCCCGGCAAGGCGAAGGTACGGGGCCGGCTTGCGTTATCGTGGCCCATGACCGGGGGCAAAAGTAAAAGGGGCGGCACCTCGCAGCACCGCCCCCTTCATTCCACCGATCGCGGTGCGATCAATAGCGGTAGTGGTCCGGCTTGAAGGGTCCTTCCACCGGCACGCCGATGTAGCTCGCCTGCTTTTCCGACAGCTTGGACAGCTGGACGCCCAGCTTCTCGAGGTGCAGCGCCGCGACCTTCTCATCGAGGTGCTTGGGCAGGACGTAGACCTCGTTCTTGTACTTCTCGCCCGCGGTCCACAGTTCGATCTGCGCCAACGTCTGGTTGGTGAACGAGGCGCTCATCACGAACGACGGGTGGCCGGTAGCGCAGCCGAGGTTCACCAGGCGGCCCTTGGCGAGGATGATGATCTGCTTGCCGTCCGGGAATTCGACCAGGTCGGTGCCGGGCTTCACCTCGGACCACTTGTAGTTCGACAGTGCCGCGATCTGGATCTCGCTGTCGAAATGGCCGATGTTGCAGACGATCGACATCGGGCGCATCGCCTTCATGTGATCGGCGGTGATGACGTCGGCGTTGCCGGTCGCGGTGACGAAGATGTCGGCGCGCTTCACGGCCTCGTCCATCGTTACGACCTCAAAGCCTTCCATCGCCGCCTGCAACGCGCAGATCGGATCGACTTCGGTCACCATCACACGCGCGCCGCCGTTGCGCAGCGACTGGGCGGAGCCCTTGCCGACGTCGCCGAAGCCGGCGACGCAGGCGACCTTGCCCGCCAGCATCACGTCGGTGGCGCGGCGGATCGCATCGACCAGCGATTCCTTGCAGCCGTACAGATTGTCGAACTTCGACTTGGTGACGCTGTCGTTGACGTTGATCGCCGGGAACGGCAGCTCGCCCTTCTTGGCGATCTCGTACAGGCGGTGCACGCCGGTCGTCGTCTCTTCGCTGACGCCCTTCAGGTTCTTGACCGTCTGGGTCAGGTAGCCAGGCTTCTTGGCGATGAACGCCTTCAGCGCGCGCTGGAACTCGACCTCTTCCTCATTCTCCGGCTCCGGCAGCGTCGCGCCCGCCTCGATCTTGGCGCCCCACAGCGCGAACATGGTGGCATCGCCGCCGTCGTCGAGGATGATGTTGGCGGTCTGCCCTTCGACGTCGCCGTCCCACGAGAAGATGTCGCCGACATAGTCCCAATATTCGCCCAGGCTCTCGCCCTTCACCGCGAACACCGGCACACCCGTCGCAGCGATCGCCGCAGCGGCATGGTCCTGCGTCGAGAAGATGTTGCAGGTCGCCCAGCGCACGTCGGCGCCGAGCGCGGTCAGCGTCTCGATCAGCACCGCGGTCTGGATCGTCATGTGCAGCGAACCGGTGATGCGCGCGCCCTTGAGCGGCTGGCTTGCGCCGAACTCGTCGCGCAGCGCCATCAGGCCCGGCATTTCGGTTTCGGCGATCTTGATCTCGGCGCGGCCGAAATCGGCGAGGCCGATGTCCTTGATGACGTAATCGTTCGTATCGACCGCGAGCGCAGTAGCCACGTGTCATGCTCCGTAAAGGCTATGGATGACAGCGCCCTTACCCCTCCCGTCGACGCGGATCAAATATAAAGATATCTTTATATCTCGTCGGGCCTATGCCCCCCTCAGGCGGTGCCGGTGCCCGGAGCCAGCAACCGGGGGTCGATCCCCGCCTTGGCGAAGGCGCTGGTCCAGCGCCCCTCGGCCGCGGTCTCGAACAGCAGCTGCGTGTCGCCGGGGACGTGGAACCACCCCGGCCCGGCGAGTTCCCCATCGAGCTGCCCCTCGCCCCAGCCGGCATAGCCGAGCGCGACCAGCCAGCGCGCCGGCCCGGTCCCCTCCGCGATCGCGCGCAGCACATCGACGGTGCTCGACAACGACCAGCGGCCGGCGACGTCAATCGTGTCCTGTCCGGCCCAGTCGCTCGAATGGACCACGAAACCGCGCCGCGGCTCCACCGGACCGCCGAAATGGACGGGGGCATCGGGCGCGGCCCCATGGGGGATCTCGAACTGGTCAAGCAGGTCGTGGAGCCCCAGGCCATCGATCGTCGCACCGATCCCGATGCCGATCGCCCCGTCGGTGTCGTGCGCACAGACGGCGATGACGGCATGGTCGAAGCTCGGATCGTACATCCCCGGCATGGCGAGCAGGAACTGACCGGTGAGAAAAGCAGGCGCTTGCATCACTTATGAACATAAGCGCACCAACGCCGAGCGCCATGCTTGAAATCAACGCCGATCCGGCCGACGTCTGGCGCGCTCCTTTGCGAAAGGCTTTTTCACGATGACGATCTCCGTCGGCGATACCCTGCCCAGCACCACCCTGACCAAGGTCACGGCCGACGGCCCCGACCAGGTGGCGAGCGACGATTTCTTCGCCGGCCGCACCGTCGCGCTGTTCGCGGTGCCCGGCGCCTTCACGCCGACCTGCTCCGCCAAGCACCTTCCCGGCTTCGTCGAGAAGCGCGAGGAACTGAAGGCCAAGGGCGTCGACGAAATCGCCTGCACCTCGGTCAACGACGCCTTCGTCATGGGCGCCTGGGCCAAGTCTTCGGACGCAGACGGCGTGACGATGCTCGCCGACGGCAATGCCGATTTCGCGAAAGCCATCGGCCTGACGATGGATGGATCGAAGTTCGGCATGGGCACGCGCAGCCAGCGCTACACGATGCTCGTCGAGGACGGCGTGGTGAAGCAGCTGAACGTCGAGGCGCCGGGCGAGTTCAAGGTCAGCAGCGCCGAGCATCTGCTGGGTCAGCTGTAACACCTGGCGCCGCCCCCGTACGGGGACCGCCGCAGATCTGGTGGAGGGGTAGCCAATGGCGATCACGCGCCTGGCTACCCTCGGGTGGCGGCTCCGCGGCGTCACCCGTCTTGCCTCCGTCACACGCTTTGCGTAACCATCCGGGATGACAACCGCATCCCAGATCGTCGCGGACCTCGACCGCCTGTATCGTGCCTCGGTCGACCGCCTGCAGGCCGCGCTCAACGCCTATCTCACCGACGGCACGCCGCCGTCGCCGCAGAGTCGCCTCGACGGCTCATTCGCCTATCCCGTCATCCACCTGCGCTACGCCAGCGTCGGCGATCGGCCAACGCCGCTCCGCTCGTTCGGCCGACTGGTCTCGCCCGGCGACTATACGATCAGCGTCACCAAGCCCGCGTTGTTCGCCGACTATCTGGCCGAACAGCTGACGCTCCTCATCGAGGATTACGACGTCGAGGTGGAGGCGGTACCGGGACGGCAGGAGATACCCTTCCCCTACGTCCTCGATCCGGGCCATGCGCTCAGCCTCGACACGGTGTCGGCCACCGAACTCGCCCGGCATTTCCCGGCGACCGAACTTGCCCATATCGGCGACGAGATCGCCGACGGCCTGTGGATCGCCGAGGGCGGCAGCCGCCCGCTCGCGCTGTTCGACGCGCTGCGCACCGACTTCAGCCTCGCGCGCCTGCGCCACTACATGGGCACGCCATCCGAACACACGCAGCGTTTCGTGCTGTTCACCAACTACCACCGCTATGTCGATGAATTCGTGCGCTGGGGCGCGTCGCAGCTCGGCCCCGACGCGGACGGCAATCCGTCGCGCTTCACGGCCTTGTCCGGCGCCGGCAACATCGTCATCGATCATCCCGGCGACGTCGACAAGCTGGTCAACGACAGCGCCTGGCGCCGGCACCAGATGCCCGCCTATCACCTGATGGCGGACGACCGCACCGGCATCACGCTGGTCAACATCGGCGTCGGCCCGTCCAATGCCAAGACGATCTGCGACCATCTCGCGGTGATGCGCCCCGAGGCATGGCTGATGATCGGCCATTGCGGCGGTCTGCGGCCCTCGCAGCGGATCGGCGACTATGTGCTCGCCCATGCCTATCTGCGCGACGACCACGTCCTGGACGACGTGCTCCCCCCCGAAATTCCCGTACCCGCGATCGCCGAGGTACAGCAGGCGCTCGCCCGCGCGTCCGAAATCGTCAGCGGCCAGTCGGGCGAGGAGCTGAAGCGCCGCCTGCGCACCGGCACCATCGTCACGACCGACGACCGGAATTGGGAGTTGCGCTATTCGGCGTCGGCGCTGCGCTTCTCGCTCTCCCGCGCCGTCGGCATCGACATGGAGTCGGCGACGATCGCCGCCCAGGGCTATCGCTTCCGCGTGCCCTACGGCACGCTGCTCTGCGTGTCGGACAAGCCGCTGCACGGCGAACTGAAGCTGCCGGGCCAGGCCAACCGCTTCTACGAACGCGCGATCAGCGAGCATATGCGGATCGGCATTGAGACTTGCGAACAGCTGCGGCTCGAAGGCGAAAAGCTGCATAGCCGCAAGCTACGCGCCTTCGACGAGCCGCCCTTCCGCTGAGCAATCGGCGCGTCGGCCGGGCGGCGGCGGAAACCAACGGTGGCTAATGCGTTACGCTCCCGAATCAATCAGGGAGTTCCGCCGTGGCCGACGATACCGACACCCCGAAGACCGACGCCCCCGCCGCCACCCCGCGTCGTCGCGCGCCGCGCAAGACCAGCACGACGCGCGCCGCCGCGTCGAAGCCCGCCGCGACCAAGTCGCGCGCCAGCCGTACGAAGGCGGCGGATGCCTCCACGGTCGAGAAGGTAGAAGAGGCGGTGACCGACGCCGCGACGAAGACGACGCGTCGCGCCAAGAATGCCGCAGCCAAGGCCGAGGGCGCCGTGGTGTCCGCCGCCAAGGCCGTGAAGCCCCGTTCGAGCAAACGCGCGACGCCCCGCGCCGCGTCGGCAAAAAAGCCGGCCGGCAAGAAGGCCGATGCCGGCAAGTCCTCCGGCAAATGGGGTGTAGCCGCCGTCGGCGCCGGTGTCGCCGCAGTCGGCGCCGCAGCCGCGGCTGCGCTGCTCACCCTGCGCAGCAGCACGCCGAAGGCCGGTGGCAAGAAGGCACACACGCCCGCCGGCGAGGATGCTTCCAAGTCGTTCCAGGCCGGCATCGCGGACGAGAACACGATCCCCGACAAGGTTTGAGACACCGCCTCCCCCGGCGCAGCCCGGGGGAGAGCATATGCACGGCGTGTCAGCGCATGCCTGAAACCCTTTACCGCCGCTTGCGGCGGCTCACCACCCGCTGGGCTTGCCCTTGTTCTGCTGGTCCAGCCAGACCTTCAGCGGCGCGAAATATTCGGCCATCGCCTTGCCCGACATTTCTCGGCTTCCGGCCATCACCTGCAGGGCATCCGGCCATGGCTTCGACTGCCCCATGCTCAACATGGCGTCGAGGCGCTTGCCGACGGCCTTGTCGCCGAAGAACGAGCAGCGGTGCAGCGGCCCCTTCCAGCCGGCCTGTTCGCACGCCGCCTTGTAGAACTGGAACTGCAACACGCGCGCCAGGAAGTAGCGCATGTACGGCACCGTCGCCGGAATGTGATATTTCGCGCCCGCGTCGAACTTGCTTTCATCGCGGGCGACAGGCGGCGTGATACCCTGATATTGCAGGCGCAGTGCGTCCCAACTCTTCTGATAGTCGGTCGACGCGATGCGGCCGGAGAACACGCCCCAGCGCCACTTGTCGACCAGCAGCCCGAACGGCAGGAACGCCACCTTGTCCATCGCCTGTCGCAGCAGCAGCCCGATGTCCTTGTCGGGAGCCGGCACCTGCGCCGGCGCCAGCAGCCCGATCTTCACCAAATAGTCCGGCGTGATCGACAAGGCGATCGTATCGCCGATCGCTTCGTGGAACCCGTCGTTCGCGCCGTTCTTGTAGAGGTACGGCTGGTTCTTGTAGGCGCGCTGGTAGTAGTTGTGGCCGAGTTCGTGATGGATGGTGACGAAATCGTCACCGTTCACCTTGGTGCACATCTTGATGCGGATATCGTCGAGATTGTCGATATCCCAGGCGGACGCATGGCAGATCACCTCGCGATCGGCGGGCTTCACGATCTGGGAGCGCTGCCAGAACGTTTCGGGCAGCGGCGCGAAACCGAGCGAGGAATAGAAGCCTTCGCCCTGCCGCACCATCTTCACTGGGTCATAACCTTTGGCCTTCAACAGGTCGCCGACGTCGTAACCGACGTCGCCGGCGCCCTTCGGCGCGACGATATCGTAGATGTTGCCCCATTCCTGCGCCCACATATTACCCAGCAGGTCGCTGCGGATCGGACCCGTCCTGGGCTGCACGGCATCGCCGTACTTCTCGTTGAGCTTCCACCGCACATAGGTGTGCAGAGAGGTGTAGAGCGGCTCGACCTCCTTCCAGATCCGGTCGGTCAGCGCGGCGAACTGGTCGGGGGTCATGTCATAGCCAGACCGCCACATCGCGCCGACATCGGCGAAGCCCAGTTCCTTGGCGCCCGCATTGGATATCGCGGTCATCCGCGTATAGTCCTTGCGCATCGGCGCGCCGACATTGTCGTTCCAGCTGGTCCACATCTCCTTCAGCTTGGTGGGATCGCGGGTCGTCCCCATCGCCGCCTCGATATCCGATCCGTTGATTGGCTTGCCGTCCAGCGTGCCCTTGCCCTTGCCGTAGCTCGACGACATGCGCGTCGTCAGCGTGGCCAGTTCGGTCGCCGCGCCGGTGGTGGTCGGTGCAGGCAGTCCAACGCCGTTCTTCAGCAGGTCAAGCTTGCGCCGTGTGTCGTAGGACAGGCCCGCGACGCCGTTGAAGCGCGCCGCGCCCTTCGCCCATTGCACCGCCTTTTCGGTAAGTTCCGCGCCCGATTTGGCGGCGAGCGCATCGGTGTCGTCGGTGATGTAGGTCGCATTGACCCAGGCGATCTGCTGCGCCGGCACCGACAGTGCCGCCGCCTCCGTCTCGACGCCTGCAACATAAGCGTCGGCCTCCGCCGCGGTCGGCCGCGCGGTCTGTGCGGCCACAGGCATGGCAAGGAATGCCGCGACGAGCGCGGCGGTGGAAACGAGACGCATGGTGGAACAACCCCTGACGATCATGGTATCGCCGCAGGATGGCCCCGCCGGCCCGCGCCGGTCAAGCCGCAAGGAAGTCGGCGATCGCCTGTCCCAGTTCCGGCTTGGTCACCGCACTCATGTGATTGCCCGGGATTTCCCGATAGACGGCATGCGGCAAAGCATCGGCCAGTTCGGCACCCGACCCATTGTCGTCATCATCGACGCCGGTAACGACCGCGATCGGCACGTCGATCGCCTCGATCGCGTCGAGCGGCGTGTCGACGAAGGTTTCGAGCACGTTGAGCAATGCCACCGGATCGCCGCCACTGGTCTTCAGGAACGCCTCCGTCATCCATTCCGACGTGCCGCGCTCGAAGTTGCCGAGGTTGGTCAGCACCCGGCGGAAATAGTCGCCCCGCCCCGCGGTGCGGACGATCCCGGTCAGCCCCATGCCCGACAGGACGGCGCGGCGCGGGCGGGCGCCATTGGCCAGCATTCGCATCGTCGTGCGGCCGCCGAGCGAATAGCCGCCCAGGTCGTAATCGGTGAGGCCCAGATGCTCCACCAGCGCCAGCCCATCGCGCATCAGCGCATCGGGCGGATAGGCGGCAAGATCGTGCGGACGGTCGCTGGCGCCGTGGCCGCGCAGGTCGGGCATGATGACACGGAAACCGCGTGCGGCAAGCTTGGCCGCATGGCCGTATTTGATCCAGTTGATGTCCGCGGTGGAGAAATACCCGTGGATCAGGATCGCGGGCCGGCCCTCCCCCATTTCGCGCCAGGCGATCCGTGTCCCGTCGAAGCTGTGGAAGAAGCGGGTATCAGTCGGGGAGTCGGCCAAGAGTATCCATCCATCTGTTGACGATGCGCGTATTCTGATCGGTCCGTTGGGTCGGAAGCGCGCGCGTGTCCAGCCATTGCGGGTGCCAGCTCTCGACGCCGGAATGCGAGGTCGGCCGGAACCGACCGGGTTCGTCGAAGCTGCCGACGGTCAGGTCCATGCGCGGGTGATCGTCCTGTTCATAGGTCAGCGACGTGCCGCAGGCGGCGCAAAACCCCCGGATCGCGAACGGTGAGGATCGGTAGCGGTCCGGCTCTACGCTCGTCCACGTCACAGCGGCTTTGTCGACCAGCGTCAGCGCGATCGACACGCCGCCGGTCGCCCGCTGGCACATTCGGCAGTGACACAGATAGGCATCGTCGTTCACCAAGCGAACCCGGTAGCGCACTCGCCCGCACTGGCAGCCACCCGTCGCCTCGCGTTCGCCGTCCATCCGTCGCCCCCCGTGACCGTACCCCGATGTACGTCATTCCATCCTTCACAACCACCTCGGAAAGGCATACTCTGCCTTCAAAATACAAGAAGGAGAGCGATGATGGACGGCACTCTGCAATCCCGCCAGGGCGATGAAAGCCTGGTGATCCTCCAGAGCCTGCTCTGCCTGTTGCGCGAGAAGAACGTGCTCAGCCGGGCGGATATCGAGGAGCTGACGGATCGTGTCGCGATGCGCGCGGCCCAGGCCGAACGCGATCCGCTGCCCTGCTGCGCCGAGGCAACCCAGGCTGCGGCCCGTGAGATGGCGCGAATCGGCAGCTACGTCGGTCAGCATTACGGCGGCAAGCACCGGCGGCTCTGATCCCCGGTCAGTCGGTGTTCCGCGCGGCAAGCCGCACGAGGGACTCCGTGGGTGCAGCCTCCGGCCATATCTTCGCCGTTTTCGGCAAGATCACCCACGGCTGCTTGCTGCGCGCCCAGATGTGAAGCGGCACGTCCAGCCGCGCGCTGTCGTCCAGCGTTCCTGCGCGGATATTGACGATCCCCGGCCGCGCCGCGTTGGTGTTGTAGAGGCGCGTATGGCAGGTCGGGCAGAAGCGCTGATTGGACACCCGACCCATCGGATTGACGAAGCTGTATTCGACGAACGCGCCGACGACGTCCAACTGCGCTTCCGCCACATAGAACTGCGTCGTGAACGCGCTGCCCGACCATGTCTGGCAATCGGTGCAATGGCAGGCATAAGCCGCCGATAGCGCCACACGATCGACCGTATAGCGCACCGCGCCGCAGCGACACCCGCCGGCGATCACCTCACCCCGCCTTCTGGAGATGCCGCCGGCCCAGCAATTCGGCGATCTGCACCGCGTTCAGCGCCGCGCCCTTGCGCAGGTTGTCGCTGACGCACCACAACGCCAGCCCGTTTTCCACGGTGGGGTCCTCGCGCACGCGGCTGACATAGGTGGCATCATCGCCCGCCGCCTCGATCGGGGTCGCGTAGCCGCCGTCCTCATGCTTGTCGATCAACAGGATGCCGGGGGCTTCGCGCAGGATACGCTTGGCGTCCTCAGCGGAGATCTCGTCCTCGAACTCGATGTTCAGGGCTTCGGAATGGCCGACGAATACGGGAACGCGCACGCAGGTCGCCGTCACCTTAATCTTGGGATCGAGGATCTTCTTGGTTTCGACCACCATCTTCCATTCCTCCTTGGTCGATCCATCGTCCAGGAAGCTGTCGATGTGCGGAATGACGTTGAAGGCGATCTGCTTGGTGAACTTCTTGGGCTCGGCCGCATCGCCGATGAAGATGTTGCGGCTCTGCTCGAACAGCTCGTCCATACCGACCTTGCCGGCGCCCGACACCGACTGGTAGGTCGCGACGACGACGCGCTTGATCGTCGCCGCATCGTGCAGCGGCTTCAGCGCCACGACCATCTGCGCGGTCGAACAGTTCGGGTTGGCGATGATGTTCTTGGCCTTGTAGCCGTCGATCGCATCGGCGTTCACCTCCGGCACGATCAGCGGCACGTCGGGGTCCATGCGATAGAGCGACGAATTGTCGATCACCGTGCATCCCGCCGCGGCGAATTTGGGCGCATAGACGCGCGTCGCCTCGCTGCCGATCGCGAACAGCGCCATGTCCCAGCCGCTGGGATCGAAATGCTCGATGTTCTGGACCTTGAGCTGCCGTCCCGTCTCGCCATATTCGATCAGGTCGCCCTGGCTGCGGCTGGAGGCCAGCACGGCGATCTCGTCCGCCGGGAATTCACGCTCGGCGAGGATGTTGACCATCTCGCGCCCGACATTGCCCGTCGCGCCCGCGACCACCACCCGATAACCCATGAAACCCTCCACTCGTACGGCGCGCGCCCTAACCGCGTTGCGCCGCGAGGTCCAATAGCTTTCGCTTTATTGCGTCGATAGCATCGCTTGGCGGGCGCTTGGCCCGCCACAGCGCCCTCATTTCGCCGGCTTGTTCTTCACGTTGCGATCGAGGAATTCCAGGATCGTGCCCCAGAGATGCTCGCTGATCCCCGGCCCCGCCACGCGATGGGTATAGCCGGGATAGAACATCATCTCGAACGGCGTGGCCGTCGCCTGCATGCGCGCGGCGACCTTGGTCGAATTGTCGAGGAAGACGTTGTCGTCCGCCATGCCGTGGATCAGCAGCAGCGGATCGCGGATCTTGGCAGCATCCTCCACCGCCGCGGAGGATGCGTAGCTTTTGGGATCCTTGGCCGGATCGCCCAGGTAACGCTCGGTATAGTGGGTATCGTACAACTGCCAGTCGGTCACCGGCGCGCCGGACACCGCCGCTGCATAGACACCCGGCGTCTTCTCTAGCATCTTCAGCGACATATAGCCGCCATATGACCAGCCATAGGTGGCGATGCGGTTGCCATCCACGAAGGGAAGCGACTTCAGGTACTGGGCGCCGGCAAGCTGGTCCTCGACCTCAACAGTGCCCATCGCGTGATAGATCTGGTCTTCGAAGGCCTTGCCGCGATTATATGAGCCGCGATTGTCGATCTTGAAGTAGATCCATCCTTGATCGACCAGGAACTGCGGCAGCGCGCCCTGCCAGCCATGCGTCACCTGCTGGCCGGTGCCGGGCCCGCCGTAATGTTCGAAGAACACGGGGTAGGTCTTGCCCGCCACCAGCGGCGGCGTGATCATCTCCCAATACAGCGTGGTGCCGTCCTTGGCCTTGATCGTGCCGAACTTGGTCGGCTGATGGCTCTGGATGAAGGGATAATAAGGGTGACCGGGCCGGATCGCGTTTTCGTTGATCCATTCGAGCCGCTTGCCGCTCGTGTCAGCCATGTAGACCTGCGTCGGCTGGGTCGAATTGGAGCGCGACACGATGAAGCGGCTGGCGGCACCGTCCATGCTGGCGCTGTTGGTCCAGCCGAGTTCGGTCAGCCGGCGCAGCACGTTCGGGCGGGCGATGTCGACGGCGTAGAGATGCTGTTCCAGCACGTCGTCCTTGAGGCCGGTGAAATATAGCCGCCCCTTGGCTTCGTCGACGCCGACCAGATCGGTGACCACCCACGGGCCCTTGGTCAGCTGCGTCCACTTGCCATTTGGCGTCCAGCGATAGAGGTGGCCGTAACCATCGCGCTCGGACCGCCAGATCAGGCTGCCGTCCTTCATCGGCTTGTAGGCGTCGCTGAGATTGAGCCAGCTGCGCGTGCCCGATTTCTCGGTGAACAGCACGCGGGACTTGCCCGTCTCCGGATCGACGCTCAGCATGTCGAGCGTCTTCTGGTCGCGGCTTTCCCGCTGCACCAGCAATGTCTTGCCGTCGGGGGTCCAGTCGACCCGGGCCAGATAGATGTCCGGGTTGGATCCCAGGTCGACCTTGACCTGGCCAGAGCCATCGGGCCGCATCACGTACAGCTCGACCAGAACGTTGGGCGTGCCGGCGGCGGGATAGCGCTGTTCGTAGGTCTTGGTGCCCGCCGCTCCGATCGAGGCGCGGGTGAAGACGTGGACGGGCGCCTCGTCGAACCGCTCGACCGCGATATGGCGCTCGTCGGGCGACCACCAATAGCCGGTACGCCGGTCCATTTCCTCCTGCGCGACGAACTCCGCCTCGCCGAAATGGATCGTGCCGCCGCCGCCCTGAGTGACGGCACGGGCTTCGCCGCCGGCAAGCGGCTGGGCGAACAGGTTCTGGTCGCGCACGAAGCTGACGTAGCCGCCCTTGGGCGACACGACCGGATTGAGCTCACCGCCCGGCGTCGCCGTCAGCCGCCGGACCTTGCCGTCCAGGCTCGCGAGGTACAGGTCGCCATCGAGCGGCACCAGGATCGATCGGCCGTCCGGCGCGAAGTCATAGGCGACGATGCCCTTGGAGCCGCCGATGCGGGCGCGCTCGCGCTGCATCTTTTCCGCCTCGGTCAGCTCGGCGCCGCTGCCGACCTTCTTGCTGTCCACCAGCATGCGCTCAGCCCCGGTGCGGGTATCGCGCGCCCACAGGTCGGTGCGCTCCTTCTCGTCGGCTCGCGGCCGCAGGAAGGTGAGCAACGTCCCGTCCGGCGACAGCCTGACGCCGCGCGGCTGCGATCCCGACAGGTCCGGGCTGCCGAACACCCGTGCGAGCGTCAGGTCGGCCGCCTTCGCGTCGGCGGCCAGCGGTGCGGCCGCCTGCCGCGTCTGCGCATCAGCGCTCATCGCCATGCTTCCCGCCGATGCCAGCGCGCATGCCACGATCCATCCCCGCATCACCTTCTCCAAATCCGTCGTGCCGCCGTTCTTACGGCACGTTCCGCCGACGTAAAGGTGGATTGCGGCATGGTTACCGGGTCATCAACCCTGTCTTTACGCGGTTCGGTATAGGTAGGGCGCTGAGAAGGGGCCGGGTCGCACCGGCTTGGCGGTGGGCTTCACGATTCCGGGGTAGCATGTTGGACACGGCACAGACTGGCTGGCACACGAGCGCTTGGGACCTGGTCGCCCAGCTCGGCGCGGCGGACGGCAGCGCGGTGCATCCGCATCTCGCCGCACTGCTCGCGCCGAACGCCCCGCCCCGCGACATCTCCGACGCCATTCATGCATGGTGCGCGGTGCACGGCGACCATCCCGGCCTTCCCGCCGAAGCGCGCACCCATTGCGTACAGCCCGACGCCTGCACATGGCTCGACGCGATCGGCGACGCGTTCGTCGGCGAACGCACCTATATCGCGCACCTTGCCGCCGCGGCCGGTCCGCTGCCCTCGACCCCGGGCCAGGCCGAAACCGAAACCGCGCTGCTCGCCAGCCGGCACGCTTTGGAAATGCTCGCAAAGTCGGAACGGCGCGGCTGCGCGACGGGGGCGGTGGCTGCTCTGGTCCAGGATTGGACGACGATCCGCCTGCTGCTTGACCGTGCGGCGGAGCGCTTCGGGGTGGAGGCGGTGCCCGCCGCCTTTCCGCCGCTGTCTGACACCGCGGGCAGCGTCGCCATGCTCGGCGCGACACCCGCGACCGAACGTGCGGTCAGCTTCGGCGCGCAACAGCTGCTCGCCCAGCACCGCGCGATCTGGGACCTGCTGGAGGCACGGGCCAGCGCCCGAGAAGGCTGACTTGCGTCGGCGGCGCCGATCCGCCATCGCAATACCCGATATTCGAATGGATCGGGACACGCGATGACACGCTTCGAGGGCACGCAAAGCTATGTCGCGACCGACGACCTGAAGGTCGCCGTCAATGCCGCGGTGACGCTGAGGCGGCCGCTGCTGGTGAAGGGCGAACCCGGCACCGGCAAGACGGTGCTCGCCTACGAGATCGCCAAGGCGACCGGCGCGCCGCTGATCGAATGGAACGTCAAATCGACCACCAAGGCGCAGCAGGGCCTTTATGAATATGACGCGGTCGCCCGGCTTCGCGATGGCCAGCTCGGCGATGCCCGCGTCCACGACATCGCCAATTACATCCGCAAGGGCAAATTGTGGGAGGCCTTCACCCACCCCGCCCCGCCCGTTCTGCTGATCGACGAGATCGACAAGGCCGATATCGAGTTTCCGAACGACTTGCTCCAGGAACTCGATCGCATGGAGTTCCACGTCTACGAGACGAAGGAAACGGTGCGCGCGGTGGAACGTCCGATCGTCGTCATTACCAGCAACAACGAGAAGGAATTGCCGGACGCCTTCCTGCGCCGCTGCTTTTTCCACTACATCAAGTTCCCGGATCGCGAAACGATGCAGCGGATCGTCGACGTCCACTTCCCGGGCATCCAGCGGCTGCTGGTCAGCAAGGCGATGGACGTCTTCTACGACGTGCGCGAGGTGCCGGGCCTCAAGAAGAAGCCATCGACGAGCGAACTGCTCGACTGGCTGAAGCTGCTGCTGCACGAGGACATGCCGCTGGAGGTCCTCCAGAACCGCGACCCGACCAAGGCGATCCCGCCCCTCCACGGCGCGCTGCTCAAGAACGAACAGGATATCATGCTGTTCGAACGCCTGGCCTTCATGGCGAAACGGCAGGGACGCTAGTCTTGCTTGACCAGCGTCACCTGCGCGACGTCGATCCCGCGCCCGCGGAAGCCGCCTTCGCAATACATCAGGTAATAGCGCCACAATTCGCGGAACTCGGCATCGAGGCGCGCCGGCAGACGCCCCGCCTTGTCGGCGTTGTCGAACCGTTCGCGCCAGTGGCGTAGCGTCTGGGCATAGTCGAGGCCGAAGGCGTGATGGTCGGTCCAGGCGAGCCCCCTCGCCTCGCATAGCCGGCGGAAGCGGCTTTCCGACAACAGCATGCCGCCGGGGAAGACGTGGCGCTGGATGAAGTCGACACTCGCCGCATAGCGTTCGAACACATCGTCGGCGATGCTGATATACTGGATCGCCGCCCGACCGCCCGGTTTCAGGACGCGCGCGAGCGTGTCGCAATAGGCGGGCCAATAGGCCTGGCCGACCGCTTCGACCATCTCGATGCTGGCGACCGCGTCATAGGTCCCGGTCACGTCGCGATAATCGGTCAGCGACACCGTGACGCCCGGCAGGTGCCGCGCATCCACCGCCGCCTTCTGCTCGGTCGACAGGGTCAGCGCATGCACGCGGCGGCCGCCTTTCGCGGCGGTGGTGGCGAAGGAGCCCCAGCCGCAGCCGATCTCCAGGATGGTATCGCCGGGCGCGGTGCCGGTGCGGTCAAGAATCGCAGCAAGTTTGCGCTGCTGCGCCGATTCCAGCGTGTCGCCACTCTCGAACACACCGCTGGAATAGGTGAGGCTGGGGTCGAGCCATTCGCGGTAGAAATCGTTACCCAGGTCGTAGTGCTCGGCGATATTGCGCCTTGAGCCCGATCGGTGATTGCGACGGAAGGCGTGCCAGCCGCGCAGCAGCAGCCTGGCGGCGCCCCCTGCCCGCGCGATGCCGGCGAGCGGAACGCGGTTGCGCATGAACAGGTCGAACAGCGGCACCGGGTCGGGGCTGGACCAGTCGCCATCCGCCCAGGCGCGATACCAGCCGACCGAGCCGCCGCTTGCCAGCCGCACCAGCGAGCGCCAGCGATGCAGGGTGACGATCGGCACCGGTCCCGCACGGCGCCCGCCGAGCAGCCGGTGCGTTCCGTCGGGTAGTCGCGCCTCGATGCCGCCGCTCTCCAGCCCGGCATCGATCCGGTCGAGGAAACGGTGGAAGAGCGGGGCGAGCGCGCGTTGCTGTAATGTGTCCGCAGCCATGTCGGGCGCGCTCATGCCGCAGCTTGCCCGATTGGGAAAGGGTCAGCCGGCGCCGAACGCCTCGCCGAGCGTCAGGATGGCCGCGACGTGGCGCCGGGCGATCTCCAGCGCATCGTCGCCATAGCCGCCGCCGACGGTGCTCGCGAGCGGCACCCCGCCTGCCAGCCGCGCGATCAGCCGCTCGCGCTGCCGCAGGCCGTCGAGCGTCAGCGCGAGGCGCCCGAGCCGATCTTCGGCGAAGGGATCGACGCCTGCCTGATAGAGGATCAGTTGCGGGCGGTGCTCGGCAAGGAACGGCGTCAGCGTGTCCGCCAGCGTCGCCAGATAGGCGGCATCGCCGATGCCGTCGGCGAGCGGCACGTCCAGCGTCGAGCGCGCCTTGCGGACGGGGAAGTTCTTTTCGGCGTGGATCGAATAGGTCGCGATCTCCGGCCGCCCGGCGAGCAGCGCCGCGGTGCCATCGCCCTGATGAACGTCGCAGTCGACGATCGCCAGCCGATCCACCGTGCCCTCCTCGATCAGGCGAACCGCGGCGATCGCGAGGTCGTTGAACACGCAATAGCCCGCACCCGTGTCGGCCAGGGCATGGTGGCTGCCACCGGCGGTGTTGGCGGCAAAGCCATGCTCCAGCGCCAGCCGCGCCGCCAGCCAGGTGCCGCCGGGCACCGTCTGCGCCCGCGCGGCAACCTCCGGCGTCACCGGGAAGCCGATGCGCCGCGTCTTGTGAGGCGGCACCCGCGCCTCCAGCACCTCGGCGACATAGTCGGGGTCGTGCACCGCCTCCAGCAAGCGCCGCGGCATCGGTTCGGGCACGTGCCACGCGATCCTGTCGCCCTCGGCGCGCAGCAGGTCGCGGATCAAGCCGTTCTTGTTCCAGCGATAGGTCGAGCGCGCCGGGGCCGGTGCGACATAAGCGGGATGATGGACGATCGCGATCACCCTCCCTAGGTAGGGCGCCGTACCGCGAGCCCCAAGCCGCTGTCGTGTGGAGAGAAAGCCTTGCCCGATCCCGCCCCCTTCGTCCGCCCCGACGTGCGCGGCTTCCTCGATTACCTCAACGCCATGCCGGGGCCGCGCACGCACCAGATGACGCCGGAGGCGGCGCGGCAGGTCTTCCATGCGATGAAGGATGTCGCGGACCTGCCGCTCGGTGAACTGGCGCTGATCCGCGATCTCGCCATCCCCGGTCCGGCCGGCACCATCCCTGCCCGCCTGTTCGACGCGCGCGAGGCCCGCGAGCCCGGCCCGGCGGTGGTCTTCTTCCACGGTGGCGGCTTTGTCATCGGCAACATCGACACGCATGCAAGCTTCTGCGCGGAGATGGCGCGGGTGCTCGACCTGCCGGTGGTATCGGTCGACTACCGCCTCGCCCCCGAACACCGCTGGCCGGCGGCACCCGACGATTGCGAGGCGGCGGCGCGTTGGGTCGCCGGGAGCCCGGCAGAACTCGGCCGCAGCGTCACCGGGCTGGTGCTGGCAGGCGACAGCGCCGGCGGCACGCTCACCATCGTCGCTGCGATGGACCTGCGCGACCGGCCGGCGGCCGTGCCGGTGATCGTGCAGGCGCCGATCTATCCGGCGGCCGACACGGCGAAATCCTATCCGTCGTTCGAGGCCTTCGCCGACGGCTACCTGCTCACGCGCGATACGATGCTGTGGTTCGCCGATGCCTATGCCGCCGATGTCGCCAACAGCCGCGGCTCGCCGCTGATCGGGCGGCTGGAGGGATTGCCGCCGGCGGTGATCGTCACCGCCAGCCTCGATCCGATCCGCGATCAAGGCCGGGCCTATGCCGCGGCGTTGGTGCAGGCGGGCGTGCCGGTGGTGTTTCGCGAGGCGATGGGCACCGTTCATGGCTTCGTAACGCTGCGCAAGGCCATCCCCTCGGCGCAAGGCGATGCGGCAGGATATCTGGCGGCTTTGAAGACCGCGATCGTCGAGGCCGAGGCGGCGCGCGTCATGGCACAGGCGGCGGGTCGATGAGCGCGCTGCCGTACCGGCCCTGCGCCGGCGTGATGCTCGTCAACCGCGACGGCAAGGTCTTCGTCGGCCAGCGGATGGATTCGACGCTGGAGGCATGGCAGATGCCGCAGGGCGGGATCGACCCCGGCGAGGATGCCTATACCGCCGCGATCCGCGAACTGGGCGAGGAAACCGGCATAGCGCCCGACAAGGTGACGCTGGTCGCCGAGGCGCCGGACGAGCTGTTCTACGACCTGCCGGAGGATATGATCGGCAAGATCTGGAAGGGGAAGTGGCGCGGCCAGCGGCAACGCTGGTTCCTGTTCCGCTTCCTGGGCGAGGATCGCGACGTCGATATCGCGACGGCACATCAGGAATTTCGCGCCTGGCGGTGGAGCGATCCAGCCGACCTGCCGCACATGATCGTGCCGTTCAAGCGCGCATTGTACGAGGCCGTGCTCGCCGCATTCCGCCCTCACCTCGCCGCAGACGAAACACGCTGAGCGTTTAGGGGGTTTCCTGCGGTCGCGGAGTGGGTAGAGCACCGTCCCGTGCGCGCTACCATCCTGCTCCTCGGCCTCACGCCCTTCCTGCTCGCCAATGCGGCGGCGGACGGCGGCAACGACGACGTCAAGGTGCCGATCCCCGCCGCGATCCGATCGATGCTGGACGCCGCGATCGAGAGCGGCAACGACGGTGATGTATCGGTGGTCGTCAAATACGCCCGGCTCGCCGATCCGGCGAGCGCCGATGCCGTGCTCGCCATCGCCCAGAAATGGCGCAACGACCGCGCACAGGCCCGCCAGACGACGATCCGCCAGGCGAGCCTGTTCGACCTGTGGAGCGGCCGCGCCGAACTGGGCGGATATGTCACCACCGGCAACACCGACAGCAAGGGCGGCTCGGCAGTACTCGACCTGACCCGCGAAGGCTTGCAGTGGCGCCACAAGTTCCGTGCACAGGCGGATTACCAGGAAAACGCCGGCGTCACGACGCGCGAACACTATCTCGCCAGCTACGAACCGAACTACAAGATCGACGATCGGCTGTACCTGTATGGCGCCGCGCAATATGAGGCGGATCGCTTCTTCGGCTATTACCATCGCTATTCGGCGTCGGCCGGCTTCGGCTACAGCGCGGTCAAGACCTCACGGATCCGGCTCGACCTCGAACTCGGGCCGGCCTTCCGTCAGACGGCGTTCACCAACGACCTCGACCAGAGCAATCTTGCAGCGCGCGGCACGCTGGCGTTCAGCTGGCGGCTGCTGCCCGGCCTGTCGGTGACGGAGAACGGCTCTGCCTATGTGCAGAGCTTCAATTCGACGCTGAGCAGCACCACCGCGGTCAACGCCAAGCTGATCGGGCCGCTGTCCGCCTCGCTGTCCTACAACGTCCAGTATGAAAGCATGCCGCCGACGGGATCGTTGTCGACTGACACGACCAGTCGCGCCTCGCTCGTCTATACGTTCTAGCCCTGGTTTCCCCGGCGCGCGCCATCGGCTAGCATGTCCAATATGAGAGGAATGTCGGGCGAGGAACGCGCACTGGTCGACCGGATCGATCAGGCGGCGATGCTGGATCAGGTCGAACGCTGGGCGGCGGTGAACAGCGGCACGCGCAACCTGCCGGGGCTGGCGACGATGGCCGGCCTGCTCGGCGATGCGTTCGCCGCGCTGCCGGGAGAGATCGCGCTCGTCGAACCCGAGCGGGTCGATGCGGTCGCGATCGACGGCAGCGTCGCCGAACTGGCGCATGGCCGCCACCTGCACCTGCGCGTCCGGCCGCAGGCGCCGGTGCAGATGCTGCTGACCGGCCACATGGATACCGTGTATCCGGCCGATCACCCGTTCCAGACGCTGACCCTGCGCGACGACGGTACGATCAACGGCCCCGGCACCGCCGATATGAAGGGGGGCCTTGCGGTGATGCTGGCCGCACTGACCGCCGTCGAGGCAAGCGGCATCGCGCCGGACCTAGGCTATGAGGTCGTCATCAATTCTGACGAGGAGACGGGTTCCGCCGCCTCGGCCGGCCTGCTCGCACGCAGTGCCGCGGGCAAGGTCGCCGCGCTGACCTACGAACCCGCGCTACCCGACGGCACGCTGGCCGGCGCGCGCGGCGGCACGGGCAACTTTTCGCTGATCGTCCGCGGCCGCAGCGCGCATGCCGGCCGCAATCCCGAGGAAGGCCGCAACGCGCTGGTCGCTGCCGCGGCGCTCGCCGTGCGGCTGGCCGATGCGCGCGCGCCCGGCCTGTCGGTCAACCCGGCGCGGATCGATGGCGGTGGCCCCAACAACGTGGTTCCCGAGCTGGCGATCCTGCGCGTCAACTTCCGCCCCGCGGCTGCAGCCGACATCGCCCGCGCCGAGGCCGCGCTGGACGAGGCGATCGCCGCCGTCGCTGCGGAGCATGACGTCGCCATCCACCGTCATGGCAGCTTCAATCGCCCGCCCAAGCCGGTCGATCCCGGCGCCGAACGGCTGTTCGCCTGCGTCGCGGAGGCGGGCGAAGCTCTCGACCTCGCCATCGGCTGGCGTGCCACCGGCGGCGTGTGCGACGGCAACAACATCGCCGCTGCCGGCGTGCCGGTGGTCGATACGATGGGGGTGCGCGGCGGTGCCATCCATTCGCCGGAGGAATATATGATCGTCGACAGCCTCGCCGAGCGCGCCGCGCTATCGGCGCTGGTCATCGCCCGTATCGCCAGCCGGGGGCGCCCATGACCTTCCGCATCAGGGCCGCGCGCGCCGACGACCTGCAGCATCTGTACGAGATGGCGAAGCTGACCGGCGGCGGTTTCACCAACCTGCCGCCCGACCGCAAGGCGCTGCGCACCAAGCTCGACCGCAGCGATGCGGCGTTCGCGCGGGCGGAAGGGCCGGTGACCGACGAACTGTTCGTGCTGATGCTGGAGAATGGCGCGACCGGCGAGGTGCGCGGCACCTGCCAGCTGTTCACCCAGGTCGGCCAGCAGCACCCCTTCTACAGCTATCGGCTCGGCACCCTGACCCAGCACAGCAAGGAACTCGGCCGCACCTTTCGGGCCGAGATGCTGGCGCTGACCACCGACCTCGAAGGATCGTGCGAGGTCGGCGGCCTGTTCCTGCATCCGGGCGAGCGCGCGGGCGGCCTGGGGCTGTTGCTCGCCAGTAGCCGCTACCTGTTCATCCGTGCGCATCGCGCCCGCTTCGCCGATCGCATTCTCGCCGAGCTGCGCGGGATCATCGACGAGGCGGGGGGCTCGCCCTTTTGGGACGGGCTCGCCGGGCGTTTCTTCGGCATGAATTTCCAGGATGCCGACCAGTTCAATGCGATCAACGGCCACCAGTTCATCGCCGACCTGATGCCCAAGCATCCGATCTATACCGCCATGCTCTCCGAAGCGGCGCGATCCGCCATCGGCCTGCCGCATCCGAGCGGGCGGGCGGCGATGCGGATGCTGGAGAACGAGAATTTCCATTATGAGAGCTATGTCGACATCTTCGACGGCGGACCGACGATGACCGCGCGGACCGACCGGGTGCGCACCATCGCCGACGCGCGCGAACAGCGGATCGTCGCGATCGACGGCGATGGCGGCAGCGAGGCGCTGGTCGCGGTCGGGCAGCTGTCCGATTTCCGCTGCGCCTTCGGCATGGTGCGCGAGGCCGGGGACGGCATCGTCCTGTCACGCGCCTGCGCCGAGGCGTTGCAGGTCGGCGAGGACGATCGCGTCCTCCATGTACCGCGGTGGTGAGGGGCATGCTGACCGAGATCAACTTCGACGGCATCGTCGGGCCGAGCCATAATTACGCCGGCCTCTCCGCGGGAAATCTGGCGGCGACCGCGCATGCCGGGCAGGTATCGCACCCGCGCGCCGCGGCGTTGCAGGGCATCGCGAAGATGCGCGCCAATTTGGCGCTGGGGCTGACCCAGGGGGTGCTGCTGCCCCATGCGCGGCCGGACCGCGGCTGGCTGGCGGCGCTGGGCACGGAGCATGAGACGGCGCCGCCGCTGCTCCAGGCGCAGGCGATGTCCGCCTCGCCGATGTGGGCAGCCAATGCCGCCACCGTGTCGCCAGCGCCGGACACCGGCGATGGCCGCTGCCACCTGTCGGTCGCCAATCTGATGACGATGCCGCACCGCAGCCACGAATGGCCGGAGACGCTCGCCCAATTGCGCCTCGCCTTCGCGCACGACGCCTTTGCCGTGCACGGTCCGGTGCCGGCGCCGTTCGGGGACGAGGGCGCGGCCAACCACATGCGGCTGTGCACGACGCATGGTGCGGCGGGCGTCGAGGTGTTCGTCTACGCGCTGCCCGGCGGCCCGTTCCCCGCGCGCCAGCATCGCGAGGCGAGTGCGGCGATCGCGCGGCGGCACGGGCTCGACCCGGAACGTACGTTGCTCGTCCAGCAATCGCCGGAGGCGGTCGCCGCCGGCGCCTTCCACAACGACGTGGTGGCGGTGGCCAACGAGCGCGTGCTGTTCGCGCACCAACAGGCCTTCGCCGACAAGGCGCGCTTCTACGCCGACCTGCAACGCCTGCTGCCGGAGGTGGAGATCGTCGAAGTGCCCGCAGCGGAGGTGAGCCTGGCCGATGCCATCGCCTCCTACCTCTTCAACGCGCAGCTGGTGACCACCGCGGCGGGGCCGACGCTGGTCGTGCCGAGCGAATCGCGGGCCAATGCCGCGGTGTGGGGCTGGCTGGAACGGCATCGCGCCGGCAACGGGCCGATCCGGCGGGTGGAGACGGTGGACGTCACCCAGTCGATGGCGAACGGCGGCGGCCCGGCCTGCCTGAGGCTGCGGGTGGTCGCCGATCCGGCGACGATCGATCCGCGCTTCCTGGTCGATGCCGCGCGGCTCGACCGGATCGCCGAGGTGGTGGCGCGCTGGTGGCCGGAGGCGATCGATGCCGTGGAGCTCGCCAGCCCTTCGCTGCTGGCGGATATCGCGACAGCGCGCGAGCGGCTGCTGACCGCGCTCGACCTGTCGGGTAAATTGACGGTTAACCAGCCTTATTGACGTGGAAACGGCGCAAATCCGCGACTGGCCCGCTGCTTGCTTAACGTTTGGGCATGTGGACCCGGATCAAGCGCCTCTTCACGATCAAGACCAAGTTCGAGGCGTTCCTCGTCATCTACGGCCTCGGCCTCGGCGCGGTGGAACGCGGCGTCCATTATCTGCAGCAATATCCCGGCTGGGGCGGGTGGCTGCTGTTCGCCTGCTGCCCGATCGCGGTGTTCATGACCGGCGGCATGCTGCTCGACGCGGTCGAGCGGCGGCAAGAGGATTAGGACCGGGCGATAGGATAAGTTCGTCGCTTACCGCGCCGCGCGCCTTATCTGGACAGGCATGAGCGGGCTCACCCATCTCCAGCGGCTGGAAGCCGAAAGTATCCACATCCTGCGCGAAGTCGTCGCCGAGGCCGAGCGGCCGGTGATGCTCTATTCGGTCGGCAAGGATTCGGCGGTGATGCTGCATCTCGCCAAGAAGGCGTTCTTTCCGGCGCAGCCGCCCTTCCCGCTGCTGCACGTCGACACGACGTGGAAATTCCGGGCGATGTATGCGCTGCGCGACAAGGCGGCTCGGGACGCCGGCATGGAGCTGATCGTCCATACCAATCCCGATGCGGTGGCGGCGGGCATCAATCCGTTCGACCATGGCGGCCGCCATACCGACCTGTGGAAGACCGAGGGGCTGAAGCAGGCGCTGAAGGCCGGCGGCTTCGATGCGGCGTTCGGCGGTGCCCGGCGCGACGAGGAGAAGAGCCGCGCCAAGGAGCGCATCTTCTCCTTCCGGTCGGCGTCGCAAGGCTGGGACCCCAAGGCACAGCGGCCGGAGCTGTGGAACCTCTACAACGCGCGCATCCATCGGGGCGAGAGCATCCGCGTCTTCCCGCTCTCCAACTGGACCGAGCTGGATATCTGGCAATACATCCTGGCGGAGGGGATCGAGATCGTTCCGCTCTACTTCGCCGCACCGCGTCCGACGGTGGAACGCGACGGCATGCTGCTGATGGTGGACGACGACCGGTTCCGCCTCGCACCCGGTGAGGTGCCGGTGGAACGCTCGATCCGCTTCCGCACGCTCGGCTGCTATCCGTTGACCGGCGCCGTTGAAAGCGAAGCCGCGACATTGCCGCAGGTGATCCAGGAAATGCTGCTGACCACCACCAGCGAACGCCAGGGCCGCGTGATCGACCACGACCAGGCCGCGAGCATGGAGAAGAAGAAGCGCGAGGGCTATTTCTAATGACCGCCTATACCCCCGACGCGCTGATCGCGGCGGACATTCATGCCTACCTCGACACGCATCAGCACAAATCGATGCTGCGCTTCATCACCTGCGGCTCGGTGGACGATGGCAAGTCGACGCTGATCGGCCGGCTGCTGTACGATTCCAAGACGATCTTCGAGGATCAGCTGAGCCAGCTGGAGGCGGACAGCCGCCGCCTCGGCACGCAGGGCCAGAATATCGATTTCGCCCTGCTGGTCGACGGCCTTGCGGCCGAGCGCGAGCAGGGCATCACCATCGACGTCGCCTATCGCTTCTTCGCGACCGACAAGCGCAAGTTCATCGTCGCCGATACGCCGGGCCACGAACAATATACCCGCAACATGGTGACCGGCGCCTCCACGGCGGATTGCGCGGTGATCCTGATCGATGCCCGCAAGGGCGTGCTGACGCAGACGCGGCGCCATTCCTTCCTCGCCCATCTGATCGGCATCCGCCAGCTGGTGCTGGCGGTGAACAAGATGGACCTCGTCGGGCACGACCAGGCGACGTTCGATGCGATCGTCGCCGATTACGCCGCCTTTGCCGCGGGGATCGGGATCGAGGGCTTCACCGCCATCCCCCTGTCCGGCCTCACGGGCGCGAACATCACCGAGCCGTCCGACGCCATGTCCTGGTACACCGGGCCGGCGCTGCTGCCGCATCTGGAAAGCATCCCCGTCGATGCCGATCGCGCCGCGACGGCGCCGTTCCGGCTGCCGGTGCAATGGGTCAATCGCCCCGACCTTGATTTCCGCGGTTTTGCGGGCACAGTGGCCGGCGGCAGCGTACGGGTGGGTGACGCGGTCCGCATCGTGCCGTCGGGCCGGACGACGCACGTCGCGCGCATCGTCACCTATGACGGCGATCGCGAGGTAGCGGTCGCCGGCGAGGCGGTGACGCTGGTGCTTGCCGACGAGGTGGATTGCTCGCGCGGTGACGTGATCGCCGCCGCCGCTGCCCCGCCGGAAGCGGCGAGCCAGTTCGAGGCGACGATCGTCTGGCTGTCCGACGCCGCGCTGGTCCCCGGCCGAGGCTATTGGCTGAAGCTGGGGCCGCGCACCGTCGGCGCGACCGTGCAGCCGCCGCAGCATGTCGTCGACGTCAATACGCAGGCGCATCTCTCCGCCCGGACGCTGGAACTGAACGACATCGGCGTGGCAGAGGTGTTCACCGACGCACCGATCGTCTTCGCGCCCTACCCCGACAGCCACGCGCTCGGCGGCTTCATCCTGATCGATCGCGAGACCAACGCGACGGTCGCCGCCGGGATGATCCACCACGCGTTGCGCCGTGCCCAGAACGTCCATTGGCAATCGGTCGCCATCACGCGCGAGGCGCATGCCCGGCAGAAGGGGCAGACGCCGCGCCTCCTGTGGTTCACCGGCCTGTCGGGATCGGGCAAGTCGACGATCGCCAATCTGGTCGAGCGCAAGCTGCACGCGCTGGGGCGCCACAGCTTCCTACTCGACGGCGACAATGTGCGCCACGGCCTCAACAAGGACCTGGGCTTCAGCGACGCCGACCGGATCGAGAACATCCGCCGCGTCGGCGAGGTCGCCAGGCTGATGACCGACGCCGGGCTGATCGTGCTCACCGCCTTCATCTCGCCGTTCCGCGCCGAACGCGACATGGTGCGGGGGCTGATGCCCGAAGGCGAGTTCGTCGAGATCTACGTCGATACGACGCTGGAGGCCGCCGAGGCGCGCGACGTGAAGGGGTTGTATGCCAAGGCGCGCGCCGGGGAGATCGCCCATTTCACCGGCATCTCCAGCCCCTATGAAGCGCCCGAGCACCCGGATATCCGCATCGACACCGCGCGCGAGACCGCCGAAGCTGCCGCGGAACGGATCGTCGAGCATGTGCTCGGCGTATGGAGCTTCGAATTGTGACCCTGACCGACGTCGCCCTCGCCCGCAGCGTCGCCGAGGAGGCGGGCGCGCTGCTGCTCGCCATCCGCGCGCGTGGCGACGCGCAGGGCAAGGCGTTGGGCGATCAGGGCGACCGCGACGCCAATGCCCTGATCCTCGATCGGCTGCGGGCGGCGCGTCCGGACGATTTCATCCTGTCCGAAGAATCGCTGGACGATCGCGCCCGCTGTGCCGCGGACCGCGTGTGGATCGTCGATCCGCTCGACGGGACGCGCGACTATGCCGACGGCCTCGACGATTGGGCGGTGCATATCGGCCTCGCAATCGGCGGCAGGCCGGCGGTGGGCGCGGTGGCGATCCCGACCACCGGGCGGATCTATGCGACCGACCTCACCCGCTGTTCGGGCGCCGCCTGCGCCGTGCCGCCGCGGATGGTAGTGAGTCGCACCCGCGCGACCGCAATGGTCGATCGCGTCGGCGAGGCACTGGCGACGACGCGGGTCGGCATGGGTTCGGCAGGGGTGAAGGCGATGGCAGTGGTCGACGGCCGGGCCGATATCTACCTGCACGATGGCGGCCAGTATGAGTGGGACAATTGCGCGCCGGCCGCGATCGCGATCGCCGCGGGCCTGCATGCCTCGCGCATCGATGGCAGCCCGCTCGTCTACAATTGCGCGAACCCGCTGTTGCCGGACCTGCTGATCTGCCGGCCGGAACTGGCCGCCTCGGTGCTCGCCGCGGTCGCCGCTACGCGATAGCCTCGCCGTCCGCGATGCTCGCCGCATCGGCGTAGCGGCGGGCGATGAAGGCGCAGGCGATCAGCTGGATCTGGTGGAACAGCATCACCGGCAGCAGGACGGCGCCGACCTGCGCCGCCGGGAACAGCACGCCCGCCATCGGTACGCCGGACGCGAGGCTCTTCTTGGAACCGCAGAACAGCAGCACGATCGCATCCTCGCGCGGGAAGCCGAGCAGCCGCCCGGCGAACCATGTCGCCAGCAGCACGATCACCAGCAGTCCGGTGCAGATCGCCGCGATCAGCGCAAGATCGCCGAGCGAGACGCGATGCCACAGCCCCTCAACCACCGCCGCACCGAAGGCGGAGTAGACGACGAGCAGGATCGACCCCCGGTCGACGATCGTCAGCAGGCGCTTCTGCCGCGCGACGAAGCCGCCGATCCATGGGCGCAGCAAATGCCCTGCGACGAAGGGCACCAGCAGTTGCAGCACGATCGATTCGACCGCGGCAAGCGAGATGCCGCCGCCCTGCCCGCCGACCTCTCGCATCAATAGTGCGACCAGCAACGGCGTGACGAGGATGCCGAGCAGGTTGGAGAAGGACGCGCTGCACACTGCCGCCGCAACGTTGCCGCGCGCGATGGCGGTAAAGGCGATCGAAGACTGGACGGTGGACGGCAGCAGCGTCAGGAACAAGAGGCCCGACGCCACCGGCCCCGACAGGCCCGGCATCCGCGCGCAGGCGAGGCCGAGCAGCGGAAACAGCACGAACGTCGTCGCCAGCACGGCTGCATGCAGGCGCCAGTTGCGCGCGCCCTGCCAGATCGCCTCGCGCGACAGCTTGGCGCCGTGCAGGAAGAACAGCAGCACGATCCCGACATCGGCAGCATCGGCCGCGATGGCGGCCCATGCTCCGCGCGCCGGCAACACGCTCGCGAGCAGCACCGTGCCGAGCAGCATCAGGATAAAGGGTTCGAACAGCGAGAGGAAACGGCGGATCATGCCGCCCGCTCTAGCCGCGGCGCGGCGCCGTGCCACCCCGTCTTTGCCCTAAAACCGGCCGGATACGAAAACCCCCGCCAGATCGAGGGACCTGAAGCGGGGGAGAATTCCTGGCGCGCCCGGAACGATTCGAACGTCCGACCCTCAGATTCGTAGTCTGATGCTCTATCCAGCTGAGCTACGGGCGCGCATTGGAGGGGCGCAAATAGCAGCTGTTTCGATCCGCGCAAGTGCGTTGCGCGGTTTTCTTGCCGCGCATAGACCGGGGGCATGACAATCGCCGCCCGGTTCGCCCCTTCCTGCCTCGTCCTGCTCGCGCTGCCGCTCGGCGCCTGCACGCGCGACACCACCGTCTATCCTTCGCTGGCGCCACGTGCGGTGGAGAAGCTGGGCTTCGCCGAGCCCGAGGTGGCCGTCGAGGAAGCAAAACCCGACCCGGCGCTGGATGCGCGCATCGCCGACCTCACCCGCTCGCTCGACACCGTGACCAAGGGCGCCACCGCGGACGCCGCCAAGGCCGAAACGGCTGCGGCGCGGGCGCGTGGCAAGGCGGTGGGCAGCGATGCCTGGCTCGATGCGCAGACCGCGCTTGCCGCGCTGGACGACTGGCGGGCGCAGACATCCTCGCTGCTGACCGACATCGATCAGATCGCCACCGACCGTGCGGCTGCCCTTGCCCCCGCCTATCCGGCGCTCGCCGCCTTGCGCGAGCGGGTGGCGGCTGAGGCGGAGCGGCAGGGGATGACGATCGATCGCATCCAGGCGACGTTACCCGCCGCCTGACCTCACCATTTCAGCAACGGCAGGATGGTCGAATAATCGTCCGTCCAGGCCGTGAAGCCCGGGCGCGGCGTCAGCGGTGCCCAATTGCCGCCGCCCGCCGCCAGCATCCGCAGGGCCGCCGGATCGCGTGAGAGGGCAATCCATTGGCTCGCCGATGCGACCGCGGTGTGGCGGGGCGGCTCGTAATAGAGCTTGGCGGCATGCCATCCCCCTTCCCGCGCGACGGCTGCCACGACGGGTTCGAGGTCGAGGAACCGGTTGGAGATGTGGACGAGCAGCAAGCCCCTGGGCTGCAGCACGCGCGCATAGGCCGAAAAGGCCTCGCGCGTCATCAGGTGCATCGGAATGGCGTCCGATGAAAAGGCGTCGAGCGCCAGCAGGTCGAGGCTGGCGGGTGCGTCATGCTCCAGGCTGATCCGCGCATCGCCGACCCGGATGATCGGATCGGGCAGGCAGGTCTTGAGGTAGGTGAACTGCCCCGTATCCCGCGCGATGCGGATGACGGCGGGGTCGATCTCGTAGAAGCGCCATTGCTGCCTTGGCTGGGCATAGCAGGCGAGCGTTCCCGTCCCCAGCCCGACGACGCCGACCCGTGCCTGCGCTCCGTAGAGACGATCGAGCGCGCCCATCGCAAGGCCGATGCCGGATGGCGGCGCATAATACGTCGTCGGCAATCGTTCGAGCACCGGGTTGCCGGTGAACTGGATGCCGTGGACGGTGGTGCCATGGTCGAGTTCGCGCACCTGGCCGGCATCGCGCACCGTATAGACGCCGAAATAGCTGCGTGTCCGTGCGCCCTGCTCCAGCGACAGCTCGACCGCCCGCGCGCCGCCGAAGATGACCAGCGCCACCGCCAGGATCGCCGCATAGGCCGGCCGGGCGCCGACCGCGATCACGCCCGTCCCCGCCATGGCGATAAAGGTCAGCCCCTGGTGCCCGGCGCCGAACAGGTCCGCCGGCCCCCAGAAGGTGAGTCCGGTCAGCACCGCCAGCATCACCAGCACGCCCGCATAGGCAAGCCGCCGCTTGGCCGGTGTTCGCCACAGGGCGCGGATGCCATGCGTCAGGAACACCTGCGGCACCAGTAGCCCCGCCGCGAAGATCAGGATCGGATATTCATAGGTCCAGTCGAACACCACGGGCGCGACCAGGCCGGCGAACACGCCGCCCAGCGCCCCGCCGACCGCCATCGCCAGGTAGAAGCCGGTCAGCCGGTCGGGCTCCGGCCGCAGCCGGTACATCTGCGTGTGCAGCGCCACCGACACCATGAACAGCAGCGTCAGCGCGATCGACAGGTTGACCAGCGGCAGTTCGTTGAAGCCGCCGATCATCACGCCGCCGAACAGCAGGATGGTGATCGGTGCGATCCGCGTCAGCAGGTCGGCGATGCCGCGATTGGCGGCGAAGGCGATGGTGAAACTGAGCAGGTAGAGGCCGAGCGGCAACACCCACAGCAACGGCATCGCGACGATGTCGGTGGTGATATAGGTGGAGGTCGCCAGCATCAGCCCCGACGGCACCAGCGCCAGCGCGATCCAGTGCGCGATCCGGCGGGGCCGAGCGGGCGTGCTCGTCGGCCGCGCGACCTCGCCGGTGGCGGCGCGCGGCAGGCGCAGCGCGCAGGCGACGACCAGCGCGATGAGCAGCAGATAGCCTGCGCTCCACGTCAGGCTTTGCGCGCGCAGCGGCAGCACCGGCTCGACCAGCAGCGGATAGGCGATCAGGCCGCCGAAGCTGCCGAGGTTGGAGGCGGCGTAGAGGGCATAGGGGTCCTTGCCGTCGCTCGCGATGCTGAACCAGCGTTGCACCAACGGCGCCTGTGCCGACACGGCGAAAAACAGCGGCCCGATCGATGCACCGAGCAGCCAGGGCACCCACAAGGCCGGCGTAACCCCCGATGGCCCGGCGCCGAGCGCCAGTCCGATCGGCAACCACAATGCACCGATGCCGAGCACCAACAGATGCACCGCCGCCTGCACCCACGGCCGCACGCGCGTCAGCGCATGGGCATAGGCATAACCGCCGAGCAACAGCGTCTGGTACACCAGCATCGCCGAATTCCACACCGCCGGCGCACCGCCCAGTCGCGGCAACGCCATGCGCGCCACCATCGGCTGGACGAGGAACAGCAGGAACGATCCGGTCAGGATCGTCGCGACGAAGGTGAAGCGACAGGCGCGGGTGGACGCCGGCGCACGCCGGGCGGGATCAGCCATTCAGCAACCGCGCCGCATGCGCAGCGTGATAGGAGAGGACGCCGGAGCAACCGGCGCGTTTGAACGCCATCAGCGTTTCAAGCACCAGCGCGTCGCGATCCCCGGCACCGGCGGCGACCGAAGCCTCCAGCATCGCATATTCGCCGGACACCTGATAGGCGAACACCGGCACCTGGAACCGGGTCTTCACCCGGACGATGATGTCGAGATAGGGCAGACCGGGCTTCACCATTACGCTGTCCGCCCCCTCTGCGAGATCGAGCGCGACCTCGCGCAGTGCCTCTTCGGCGTTGGCGGCGTCCATCTGATAGGTCGTCTTGTCGCCCTTCAACAGGCCGCGGCTGCCGACCGCGTCGCGGAAAGGGCCGTAAAAGCCGCTGGCATATTTGGCGGCATAGCTCATGATCTGGACGTTGTGGGCGCCCTCACCTTCCAGCGCGCCGCGGATCATGCCGATCCGCCCGTCCATCATGTCGGAAGGCGCGATGATATCGGCGCCGGCGCGAGCCTGGTTGAGCGCCTGTTCGATCAGCAGCGCGGCCGTGCTGTCGTTGACCACGTACCCGGCGGCATCGACGAGCCCGTCATGGCCGTGGCTGGTGTAGGGATCGAGCGCGACGTCGGTCAGCACGCCGACCTCCGGCACCGCATCCTTGATCGCGCGGGTCGCCCGGCACATCAGATTGTCGGGGTTCAGCGCCTCGCGGCCATCCTCGGTCTTGAGGTGCGCCGGCGTGTAGGGGAACAGCGCGACGCACGGGATGCCGAGATCGCGTGCCTCCCGCGCCCGCGCAACGATGCCGTCGACGGACCAGCGCGATACGCCGGGCAGGCTGGCGATCGGCTGCTCGACGCCCTCCCCCTCCACGATGAACAACGGCCAGATGAGATCGGCGGGGGTCAGCACGGTTTCGGCGTGCATCCGCCGGCTCCAGGAGGAGGCGCGGGTGCGGCGGAGGCGGAGGGCGGGATAGGCAGCGGTCATGACGAGAGGGCTTTGATGGATCGCGGCGCGCTTGCCAAGCGTTGCGCAGGCGTAACCGATGGGACACCCATGACCCAATTCTCTTCCGCTGCACTCATCGTCAACGCCAAGTCGCGCAAGGGCCAGAAGCTGTTCAAGCGGGCGTGCAAGGCCATGAGCGGCCTGCCCTTCCCGGTCGACGCGCATGCCATCGAGGATCCGGAGGATCTGGAGGCGACCGTGCAAAAGGCGCTGGCGAAGAAGCCCGATCTGGTGATCCTGGGCGGGGGCGACGGCACGATCAGCGGCCTCGTCGACCTGCTCGTCGGGCGCGACGTGGTGCTCGGCGTGCTGCCGCTCGGCACCGCCAACAGCTTCGCGCGGACGCTCGGCCTGCCGCTCGATGTGGAAGGAGCCGTGGAGGTGATCCGCACCGGACGGCCGCGGCGGATCGACCTTGGCATGATCGACGGCGATTATTTCGCCAATTGCGCGGCGATGGGGATCAGCCCGCAGATCGCCGAAACGGTGCCGCACGGCCTCAAGAAGGTGCTGGGCCGGATCGGCTATCTCGGCTGGGCATCGTGGCAGTTCGCGCGGTTCAAGCCGTTCATGCTGACCGTCAACGACGGAACGGAGACGAAGGTGATGCGGGTGGTGGAGGTGCGTATCTCCAACGGACCGTACCACGGCGGCACCTGGCTGGTCGACGAGGCGTCGGTCGCGTCGGGCGAGATCGTGGTGCAGGCGGTCACCGGTCGCTACAAGCGGACGCTGGTGAAGAACTGGGCGGCGAGCTTCTTCCGGCACGAGGCGCGGCATCAGGACACGGTGAGCTTTTCGGGCAAGGCGCTCAAGATCGGCACTAAGCCGTCGCTGCCGATCTCGATCGACGGGGAGGTGCTGGCGCACACGCCGGTGACGGCCAAGGTCGCCGCCGGCGTGATCGAGGTGATGGTCCCGGCCTGACACCCCTCACCCGCTGGGTTGCAGCCGCCCGCCCGGTTCGGCGACGGTGTGGCTGTGTTCGTGCGCCTCGTCCGCATCGGCCGGCACGGCGAGGCTGCCCCGCCGCCAGTCGCCGTATCGATAGTAGAGCGCGGCCATCACCAGGTTGATCGCCGATCCCATCGGAAAACTCCACCACAGTGCATCGGCGCCCAGCCAGCCGCGCGCACCAAGTGCGAAGCCGATGCGCACCGGGTACATGGACACGAACAGGAACAGCAGCGGCGCCAGCACCGCGCCGTTCGCCCGCACGGTCGAGAACAAGACCATGGTCATGCCGAAGATCACGAAGTTCCAGCTCGCGATCAGCTGGATATGGCGCGCGATCGGCAGCGCCGGGCTGTCGCCGGGAACGAACAGCGTCATCACCTGCCGATCGAACAGGATGACCGCGGCGACCATCACGCCGGTCAGCACGACATTGTAGAGCAGGCCGAAGCGGGTGACGCTCGCCACCCGATCCCAGCGGCCGGCGCCGATATTCTGCGCCGCCATCGCGCTTACCGCCGCGCCGATCGCGAGCGCCGGCATCTGGATATAGGTCCACAGCTGCTGCGATACCGCATAAGCGGCGGCGGTATCGACCCCCTGCCGGTTGACGAGCCCGACCATGGTGAGGCCGGCGGACGACATCACCAGCATCTGCGCGCCCATCGGCAGCCCCTTGCGGATGATGGTGCCGGCGAGCACGCGACCGGGCAGGATCCAGCGCAGTTCCGCGCCGCGCAGCCGGATCGGCAGATCGCGCAGGTAGACATAGGCGACGAGGGCGGCGACGGCGAGATGGTTGGCGATCAGCGTCGCCCAGGCCGAGCCTGCGATGCCGAGCCGCGGGAACGGGCCGAGGCCGGCGATGAGCAGCGGATTGAGCCCGCTGTCGAGCAGCACGCTGAGCCCCATGAACCATAAGGGCGTCAGCGAATCGCCCGTCCCGCGCAGCCCCATCATCACCAGCACCAGCAGCATGGATGCCGGCAGGCCGAGGAAGATCACCTGTAGATAGGCATGCGCCAGCGCCATGGCGTCGCCCGGCGTCGCGAGCAGGTGCAGGATCTCGGACGAGAACAGCCAGCCGAGCACCGCGATCACGGCCGATCCCGCCAGCACGAGGCCGACGGCGGCACCGAACGCGCGCCGTCCGCCCTCGATGTCCCGCCGCCCGAAACTCTGGCCGACGAGGATCGTCGCCGCCATGCCGAAGCCGAAGACGGCGCCGAACATCAGGAACATGATGATGTTGGCGTTCGACGTCGCCGCCAGCGCGCCTTCGCCGAGGAAGCGGCCGACCCAGATCGCGTTGATCGATCCGTTGAGCGACTGAAGGATGTTCGAGCCGAGCGTCGGCAATGCGAAGGCGAGCAGCGTGCCGCCGATCGCACCGGAGGTCAGGTCGCGTTGCGGTGTCGGCAAGTCCGGTCCCTTCGATGCGGCGTGGCGTCCAACGCCGGTCGCCGATTCGGGTTCAGCCGCGGGAGGCTTTCTCCCGCGGAAGTTTACGAAGTTGACGCTACGTCGGCGCTGAAAACGCCTCCCGCGCGAGCCTGCCGAGCAGGAAGGCGGCGAGGGTAGGCGAGACGGGCATCCGGCGACGCTGACAGATTCGCAGCGTGTAGGACAGCGGATTGGTGACGCTCAACGTCCCCATCCCCGTCATCCCGGCGAACGCCGGGATGACGGGATAAGAACGGTCAACCCAGCCGCGCCAGCGCCGCCGACAGCCGCTCCGCCTCCGCCGCCTTTTCGGCGTGATCGGCCTTTGCCTTCTCGACCGCTTCGGGCTTGGCGCGCTCGACGAAGCTGGGGTTGCCGAGGCGGCCGGCCAGCCCGTCGCGCTCCTTTTCCGCCGCGGCGATGGCCTTGGCGAGGCGGGTGCGCTCGGCAGCGAGGTCGATCACGCCTTCCAGCGGCAGGACGAAGGTCGCCTCGTCGACCACCACCTGCGCGGCACCGCCGGCGGCATCGCCATCGGTCATCTCGACGCGGGCGAGACGGGCGAGCACCGCCGCCTGCCGCGCCAGCCGTTCGGCGGTGAGGGCGCCGGCGTCACGGACGTGGAGCGGCAGCCGCGCGCCGGGCGGCACGTTGAGTTCGGTTCGTGCGGCGCGGATTTCGCCGACGAGGCGGATCAGCCAGTCGACCTCCGCCTCAGCCGCCGGATCGAGGCTGCGGGCGTCCGCCATCGGCCAGTGCGCGACGATCAGGTCGTGATCGCGCGCCGCCATGGCGTGCCACAGTTCTTCGGTGATGAACGGCATGAACGGGTGGAGCAGGACCAGGATCTGGTCGAGCACCCAGCCGGCCACAGCCTTGGTCTCGGCGTCGATCGCGCCCTTGATGAGTTCGAGATACCAGTCGCAAAAGCGGCTCCAGACGAACTGATAGATGGCATTCGCCGCGCCGTCGAACCGATAGTCGGCAAGCGCGAGGTCGACCGTCTGCACGGTACGGATCGTCTCGGCCAGGATCCACTTGTTGACCGCCAGCGTCGCCGCGGGCGGCTCAAGCGTCGTCGACCCGCCGATGCCGTTCGCCTGGGCGAAGCGTGCCGCATTCCACAGCTTGGTCGCGAAGTTGCGATAGCCCTCGACCCGCTTTTCATCCATCTTGATGTCGCGGCCCTGGCTCTCCATCGCCGCCATGAAGAAGCGCAGCGCATCGGCGCCGTAGCGGTCGATCAGGCCGAGCGGATCGACCGTATTGCCCTTCGATTTCGACATCTTGGCGCCATCGGCCGCGCGGACGAGGCCGTGGAGGTAGAGCGTGCGGAACGGCACGTCCCCCATGAAGTGCAACCCCTGCATCATCATGCGCGCATCCCAGAAGAACAGGATGTCGAAGCCGGAGATGAGCACGTCGTTGGGATAGCGGCCGCCAAGGGTCCAGTCGTCGCCGTCGGGCCAGCCAAGCGTCGCGAACGGCCACAGGGCGCTGGAGAACCAGGTGTCGAGAACGTCGGGATCGCGCGTCAGCGCCACGCCCTCGCCGGCCTCGGCCTGCGCCTCTGCCTCGGTTTCGGCGACGAAGATGCGGCCGTCCTCGGCGAACCAGGCCGGGATCTGGTGCCCCCACCACAATTGCCGGCTGACGCACCAGGGCTGGATGTTCTCCATCCAGTTGAAGAAGGTCTTCTCCCAGCTCTTCGGCACGATCTTGATCGCGTCCGAACGCACCGCCTCGATCGCCGGTTTGGCCAGCGTCGCGGCATCGACATACCATTGATCGGTCAGCCATGGCTCGATCACCACGCCCGAGCGATCGCCGTATGGCGTCTGGATGACCCGGTCCTCGACACGCTCCAGCGCGCCGCTCTCTTCGAGCATCGCGACGATGCGCGTCCGCGCCTCGAACCGGTCGAGCCCGATCAATGCGTCCGGCACGCCGCCGCACTGGACGATGCGCGCCTCCTTATCGAGCATGTTGAGCATGTCGCGCGCTTCGATGCCGGCGCGGCGACCGACCTCGAAGTCGTTGAAGTCGTGGCCGGGCGTGATCTTCACCGCGCCCGAGCCGAGTTCCGGATCGGCATGCTCGTCGGCGACGATCGGGATCAGCCGGCCGGTGATCGGCAGCCGCACCTGGCGGCCGATGAGTGCCGTGTAGCGTTCGTCGGCCGGGTTCACCGCCACCGCCATGTCGGCGAGCATGGTTTCGGGGCGCGTCGTCGCGACCGAAATGGTGCCGCTTCCGTCGGCCAGCGGATAGGTCAGGTGCCAGAATTTCCCCTGCACCTCGCGCGTCTCGACCTCGAGATCGCTGATCGCGGTGCCGAGGCCGGGGTCCCAGTTCACCAGGCGCTTGTCGCGATAGAGCAGGCCCTGACGGTGCAGCTCGACGAAGACCTTGAGGACGGCCTTCGAGAAGCCCTCGTCCATCGTGAACCGTTCGTTGGCCCAATCCATCGAGCAACCGAGGCGGCGCAGCTGGCCGGTGATCTGGCCGCCGCTGGTCCCCTTCCATTCCCACACCTTGGCGATGAAGCCGTCGCGGTCGAAATCGGTGCGCTTCTGGCCGGCGGCATTCAGCTGGCGCTCGACGACCATCTGGGTAGCGATGCCAGCATGGTCGGTGCCGACCACCCACAGGGCATCCTTGCCCTTCAGCCGGGCATGCCGCGTCAGGATATCCTGCAGCGTATTGTCGAGCGCATGACCGATATGCAGGCTGCCGGTGACGTTGGGCGGCGGATTGACGATCGTCCACGGTTCCGCACCCGGGCGATCGGGGCGGAACAGGCCGTTCGCCTCCCAATGCTGATACCAGCGCTGTTCGATGGCGGCGGGGTCGAAGGTCTTGGCAAGCTCGGTCATGGCGGAGGGCTTTAGCGGGGCACGACGGGCCGTGGAAAGTCCTCGCGATCGATTTGCTGGAGAAGACGCCCGCGCAGTTCAGGCAGAAGGTCGTCACCGACCCATGCGGCCTCTCCGCGACGATCCGCGACCAGATGCGGCTCTGCGCCGGAATTGTCGAAAATCCACGCAGCGTCTGCCTGATGGAAGAACCAGGGGAGTTGATCGAACGACCGCTGCCGTCTTGCCCGTACGCGATCTTCCGGCACCGGATGGCCGCCCTTGGCAACGCGATAGGCAATGCGCTCCAGTTGCCGCTCGGCGCTATCGACATAGACGTAGATCAGGCGGACCTCGAAGCCATAGCCCTTCGCCTTGCGGACCAGCCGCTTGTATTTGTCGGTCGAGAGTACCGTCTCGACTCCGATGGTCTGGTGCGCCTTGATGGAGGCATCCAGCCATTGTTCGATCCGTTGGACGGCAGCGAGATTGGCGTCGATCAGGTCGAGCCGTTCGGCGGCGCGGATACGGACGGTCAGCAGGTCCGGATTGATAATCCAGACCGAACCGCCGAATTCATCGACATCGCTGCGATCATAAGCCGAACTCTTGCCGCATCCGTTCGGCCCGGCCACGATCCACAAGCGCGGACGTGGCGTGGCCCGAACGGAGATGTTCACTCGGCGGCCTGCTCGATACGCCTGTTATCTTCACGCACGCGGCGGACGTTGGCACGGAATGCCGATTCGAAATCCGACCCGAAGGTCGGGCTGTCGGCATCGACGACCCGGACCCTGACATGGCGCTCACCATCGAACGCATTGCGATAGCGGGGCTTTGCCCGTTTGCCGCCCGTGACCGGCCGATCGACGAAAACTGTCATCACGTCCTCCGGCCAGACATATAGGATTTTACCGCTTACCCGTCCAGCGATCCATCCACCCGAGCACCTCGCCATACCATTGGCGCGAGTTCTTGGGCTTCAGCACCCAATGGTTTTCGTTGGGGTTGACCAGCAGGCGCGACGGGATGCCGCGGCGTTGCAGCGCGGTGAACGCGGCGATCCCTTGCGTGTAGGGAATGCGGAAATCCTTTTCGCCGGTGATGACCAGCATCGGCGTCTTCCAGTTCTGGACGTAATTGACCGGGTTCCACTTCTCGAACGCGGCGGGATCTTCGTAATAGGTCTTGCCGCCGTGTTCCCATTCGTCGAACCACAGCTCCTCGGTCTCATAGGCCATGGCGCGGGCGTCGAAGACGCCGTCGTGCTGGACGATGCACTTGAACCGGTCCGGCCACTGCCCCTCGATCCAGTTCATCATATAGCCGCCGTACGAGGCGCCGAGTGCGCAGGCGTTGCCGGCGTCGAGCCAGCCGAATTTGTCGGTCGCGGCCTTGAGCCCCGCCTTCAGGTCGTCGAGCGGCCAGCCGCCCCAATTGTTGCTGATCGCGTCGGTAAAGGCCTGGCCGTAGCCGGTGGAGCCGTGGAAATCGACCGCGACGAGGCCATAGCCCGCGCCTGCAAATACGGCCGGGTTCCAGCGATAGGACCAGCTGTTGTCGCTCGACCCCTGCGGGCCGCCGTGGACCATGAAGGCGATCGGCACCTTGCCCGTGCTGCCATAGGGTTTCACCGCATAGCCCCAGACGGTGTCGTTGTTGGCGCCGGTGAAGTTGAACCGCGTGACGGTCGGCATGTCGATGCCGGCGAGCTTGGTCGCGTTGACCGCGGTCAGGCGCACGGGCTTGCCCTTGCCGGTCGCGGCCACCGCGTAATAATCGTCGGGCGCGGTGAGGCTGTTGATCGCGACCACCGCGCCCTTCGGCGTCGGCGCCACGGCGGAGACGTGCCCGGCCTGCGTCAGGCGGGTGACCTTGCCGGTCGCCGGATCGACGCCGAACAGCGGGTTTTCCTGGGTATCCTGCGCGGTGACGTAGATGCGCTTCGAATCGGGCGACCAAGCGATCGAGCCGACCGACCGATCCCAGCCTTCGGTCAATGCCCGCACCTGCCCGGTGGCGAGATCGCGCAGCATCAGCACCTGCCGGTCGGCCTCGAAGCCCGGCCGCTTCATCGCGAACCAGGCGAGGCTGCGGCCATCGGGCGACACAGTCGGCAGATTGTCCGTCGCCTTGTTGGCAGGCGTCAGGTTGACCGGCGCGGCCGATCCGTCGGCGGGCGCGGACCAGATGTCGAGGTTGGTCGACAGCGGCTCGGTGGTGCCGACGACGCGCAACGCGAAATAGACGGTCTTGCCATCGGCGCTCCACGACACCTCTTCCCCGCCGCCGAACGGGCGCGAAGGCGCGTCGCCGTCCAGGCCGTGTTCGATCGCGACGCCGTCGCCCGGCGCACCCGCCGCGGTCAGCGGCAGCACGAACAGCTGCGAATGGGTGCCGTCGACCCAGCGATCCCAGTGGCGCACGAACAACTTGTCGTAGACTCGGCCCTCGCCGGCGTTCGGGTCCTTCTTGTCCAACGCGGGCGCCAGGGTCGGAGCATTGGGCTTGCGGTCGGCCCAGACGAGGATCCGATCGGCGGTCGGCGCGACCTTGAAGCCGCCGAAACCGCCCTGGAAACCGGTCAGCTTGCGCGCCGCGCCGCCTGCCACGGGCATTGACCAGATCGCATCGTCGCCACCCTTGTCGGAGGTGAAGTAGACGGTGGAGCCGACAATCTGCGGATCGTTCTCGTTGACGTCGGGTTCGGCGAGCAGCGGCTCGGGCTTCGCGCCCTTGCGCGTCAGATCGAGCCGCCACAGGTCGTAGCGCCCCCGATTCGCGGCCAGATCGGTTTCGCGCTGCGCCCAGACGAGCCAGCGGCCGTCCGCCGAGACGGTCGGCGCACCGATCCGGCTGAGCGTGGTCACATCGTCGATGGTGAGCTGGCGGGCAGCGGCGGGAGCGGCAACGGCCGCAGCGGTGGCGAGCAGGCTCGCGGCAAAGATGGTCTTCATGGCCGAAGCGTAAGCGGATCGCGGTGCCGGAGCAACGGCCGGCGTCACGCCGTGGCCGCCGTCGCTCCGGTCACGTCCCGCCGGCGCTTCAGCGCATCTGCGCGGTGATCTTGGCGATTTCCTTGGCGACCATCGTCTCGACCATCTCGGGCAGATGCGCGTCGAGCCATTCGCGCAGCATCGGGCGCAGCATCTCGCGCACCAACCCCTCCAGCGTACCGTCGCTGTCGGGTTCGGGTTTGACCAGCAGCTTGCTCAGCGTTTCGAGCGAACCGAGACTCGCGGCGGCGGCGCGATGCGACAGGATGGGTTCTTCGGCCATGGCGGGTTGAACGGGCGCGGCGCGCGCGGGTTGCGGCGCGGCCTGAGCCGGTTGAGGTTGGGGAGCCGGGGCGGCCTGCGGCAACGGCGCCGGCTGCGGCGCGGGCTTGGCCTGCTGCACGGGCGGGGCCGGCTCGGGGTCGGGCGCGGGCAAAGGTGCGGGCATGGGATCGCTCAGCTCCAGCACCTCCTCGGGCTCCGGCTCGATCGGCGGCGGCGGCGTGCGACCGCGGCGCCCGCGTGCCTGCGTGCCGTCGCCTTCCTCCGCGATGATCCGTTTGATCGACGAGAGGATCTCCTCCATCGACGGTTCGACGCTCATATCCCCCATTGTGATGACGTCCCTGCCCTTTTCGTCGCCGTGCCTGTTCGCCGCCATCACTGACGGTTCGGCGAAGACGCACCTGTGGTTAAGGCGGGGCTTCTGTCAACCGGCGTATCGAGCATCGGGTCGAGCGGCTTGCTGACCGCGGCCGTCTGGGCCGGCGTTTGCGCCGTGCTGACCGCAACCGGCACGGGTTCGCCATCGCCACCGAAGTCGTTGATGCGATTGCGCACGCGCCGGTAGTTGATCGTCGGATCGTACAGTGCGCCGCCGTCGAGCCCCAGGTCGCGCGCCTCGGCATTGCCCATCGCGGCGAGCAGCGCGAAGCCGGCGACATACGCATCGCGCCGCGCCGTCACCAGCGTCACCTGGCTGTTGAGCAGTTCCTGTTCGGCGTTGAGGATGTCGAGGATGGTGCGCGTGCCGACGCTGTTCTCGGCCCTCACGCCCTCCAGGCTCAGCTTGTTGGCGTTGACCGCGGTTTCCGACGACGCGATCACCTGCAAAGAGGATTGCCAGACCGCATAGGCGGAACGCGCCTGCGCGATCACCGCGCGCTCCGTGGCGGTCACCGTCTCCAGCGCCTGTCCGCGTTGCGCCTCCGCCTGGCGCACCTGCGCGGCGGGTCGCCCGCCCTGGAACAGCGGCAGCGTGAGTTGCAGGCCGGCGGAGGCGGCGGTGCCGGAATTGGGCGCGACGCTCTGATTGGGCAGCGAACCGAGGTAGTTGAAGTAGTTCGGCCCCGCGACCGCGGACACGCGCGGCAGACGGTTCGCACGCGCGACGTTGATGTCGTAGCGGGTCGCGTCCGCCTGGCGCCGCGCCGCGACCAGATTGGGATTGTTCTCCAGCGCCACGCTGACCGCCGTTGCGGGCGAGTTGGGCAGGTTGGGAAGGACGGGCGGCTGCTCCAGCGCGACCGGCGGCGCGCCGACGACCTGAATATAGTTTTCGCGGCTGGAGATCAGCTGCGCTTCCGCCTGCTGCAATTGCGCACGCGCCAATGCCAGCCGAGCCTCGGATTGGGCCACGTCGGTACGGGTCAGATCGCCGACCTGAAAGCGATCGCGGCTGGCGCGCAGGTTCACCTCCAGCACGCGCACGTTCTGCTGGTTCAGCGAGGTGATCGCCTCGTCGCGAATCACGTTCATGTAAGCGGCGACGACGTTGGTGAAGGTGTTCGCCTCCGTCCCGCGCAGGGTGGCGCGACCGGCATCGACGCGGGTTTCCGCAGCCCGCACCGCATTCTTCACCGCGCCGCCCTGGAACAGCGGCACCGACAGGTTCACCGCACCTTGGGCGACGCGTTCGGGATTGAGGAAGTTGTTATTGGCTTGCAGGAAGTTGTCGGTCACCGCGCCGGTCGCGTTGACCCCCGGCAGGCCGCTGGCCCGCGCGATCGGCACATTCTCGTCGATCGCGCGCTGGGCGGCGCGCTGCCCCGTCAGCGTGGGGTTGGACGCATAGGCCTTGGCCAGCGCCTCGCGCAGCGTCTCCGCCCCGGCCGGCATCGCCAGCCCGATCAGCGCCGCGCCCCCCAGCAACAATCCCCGCCCCCGCGACAATCCCCGCATCGTCCCCCCGCTCAGCATCGTCTAGAATCGAAAGCCCTGCGGCACCGCAAAGCCGGGCAGCACGACGCAGTCGCTGTCCATGAACGGCGACAGGCCGAAGCCGCCGTCGCTCTTGCGGCCGCTGGCCAGCCGGATGACGCCCTTTTCGACCAGGCCGGTGACGACACGGCCGCCGGCCTTCACCTGTCCGACCAGCGCGTCGGGAACATGCTCGATCGCGCCATCGACGATCAGCACGTCGTACGGCCCGCCCTCGGCATGACCGCCGGCCAGCGGCGCCTCGACCAGTTCGACGTTGGCGACGCCCGCCAGTGCCTCGCGCGCAAGGGCGGCCAGCGCCGCATCCTCCTCGACCGCGACGACATGCGTCACGATCTGCGCCAGGATCGCGGCGGCATAGCCGCCCGCAGCGCCGATCAGCAGCACACGGTCGCCCCGTTCCAGATAGGCCTCGGTCAATAGACGGCCGGTCACCATCGGCAGGTTGATCGCGCGACCGCCGGCGACCGGCAGCGCGGTATCGCGATAGGCGATGTCGCGCGATTCCGCGGGGACGAACGCCTCGCGTGGCAGCGTATTCATCGCCACCAGCACGCGCTGGTCGCTCACAGCGTTGGTGCGCAGCTGGCTCGCCACCATGGCGTGCCGCATCGCCGCCGATGCGCCGCCGTGCAGACCGTTGTTATCCAAGGTGATGTTCATGATAACCCCTCTCGCACAACCGTATTAGCTGCGCAATACACTTCGTGACAGTCCGGCTTGTATCGCGCGCGTGCGTCCGCGCCAAGCGACAGGTGGCCAGGCTTGCGCCGAACCCCTATGGCCGGCCGATGATCCCCAGCCTCTATCACAGGTTCATCGACTGGATCGGCGACGGCACCGGCCTGCCCGACACCATCCTGCACATCCACGCCGGGCTCGCCGTGCTGATGATCGCGCGGCTGCTGACCGGGCGTTCGCTCGGCAGCTTCGTGCCGCTGTCGGTGGTCGTCGTCGCCGAAGCCTTCAACGAGATCATGGACCGGCTGAACTTCGGGTCGTGGCGCTGGGAGGATACCACGTCCGACATCCTCAACACGCTGTTCTGGCCGACGGTGATCTGCCTGGGCATTCGCCTGCGCCCGATGCTGCTGTCCCGCGACGCGGCGCGGGTGAAGGACGATACCGGCAGCAAGGAATAAGTGGAGGCCCGAGCCGGAATCGAACCGGCGTGCAAGGATTTGCAGTCCTCTGCGTAACCACTCCGCCATCGGGCCTCGAAGCGGGAGGGCGGCAGATGATCGGTTTTGGCGAACCCGTCAACCGCATTATCGCCTCGCCCGCACCGCAGCGGCTACAATAGCCGTTCCAGCATCGCGACCAGCGGCACGTCGGCAGGCGGCATCGGCAGGCGGTGCATGGCGGCCGGGCGGCACCAGGCGAGCGCGCTGGCCTCCAGCGCCTGCGGTTCGCCCTGCCATGTCCGCACCGCGTAGAGCAGCAGCAAGAGGTGGCGGGTGCCGAGCGCCGCGCTGGCGAAGGTCAACGGCTCCATCGCCGCGGGATCGACGGTGATCCCCAGCTCCTCCGTCAGCTCGCGCGCCAGTGCCGCCTCGGGCGCTTCGCCCGGCTCGATCTTGCCGCCGGGAAATTCCCACAGGTTCGCCATCTGCTTGCCCGGCGGCCGGCGCTGGAGCAGCACGCGGCCTTTCTCGTCGATCAGCGCGGCGGCGACCACCGGCAGCAATCCCCCTGCCCGATCAGCGTCAGCCATTCGTTAAGCCTTTCTTGTTACGCCCCAAACCCATGACGCTGCGCTCGACCCTTCGTCGCCTGATCGGCCGACTGACGCCCGCGATCCGCGATTCGCGCGGCGCCACCGCCGTCGAATATGGCCTGATCGTCGCGCTGATCGTGATCGCCATGGTCGCGGCACTGAAGCAAGTCGCCAACGTCAATACCGACATGTGGCGCAACGTCAGCGACAAGGTCACGCGGGCGGGCTGACCGGGTCCCCGGAATTCCGCCGCGACCTTAAATCTTTAGCAACCTTGCCCCGCTAATTCTCCCCATGCTGCTCCGGTTTTCCGGTTCAGCCGGGTGACTGAAGTATCGAACATGGAGACCGGAATGCAGAATATCCGCAAGTTCATCAAGAACAGCAAGGGCGCGACCGCCATCGAGTACGGCCTGATCGCCGCGCTGATCGCCGTTGCCGCTATCGCTGCCATGCAGGGTCTGGGCAACAAGCTCAAGACCACCTTCACCAACGTTTCGTCGAACATGTCGGCCACGTAAGACCGTCCTACGTTCGAAATTGCCGAAGGGCGGCGGGACCACGGTTCCGCCGCCCTTTTCGCATGACCTACAGCCGGCCCATGGCGAGGAACTTGTCGCGCCGTTCGCGCCGCAGCGTCGCCGCATCGCGCCCGTCGAGCGAATCGAGGGCCGCCGCGATGGCATCGCCGAGCGCCAGGATCGCACCCGCCGCATCGCGATGGGCGCCGCCGACCGGCTCCGCGACGATCGTGTCGATCACGCCGAAGGTCTTGAGGTCCTGCGCGGTGACGCGCATCGCCTCGGCCGCATCCGCCGCCTTGTCGGCCGTCCGCCACAGGATCGAGGCGCAGCCTTCCGGGCTGATGACCGAATAGATGGCGTGTTCGAACATCAGCACGCGATTGCCGGCCGCCAGCGCCACCGCGCCGCCCGACCCGCCTTCGCCGACGATCGCCGCGACGACGGGCACGCCGGCCGCCAGGCAGGCTTCGGTCGAGCGGGCGATCGCCTCGGCCTGGCCGCGCTCCTCCGCCTCGATGCCGGGAAAGGCGCCCATCGTGTCGACCAGCGTCACGACCGGCAGGCCGAAGCGGTCGGCCAGTTCGACCAGGCGGATCGCCTTGCGATAGCCCTCGGGCTTGCCCATGCCGAAATTGTGGCGCAGCCGCGTCGCGGTGTCCGCCCCCTTTTCGTGGCCCAGCACCATCACGCGCCGACCGCGGAAGGTCGCGAAGCCGCCCATGATCGCCTGATCGTCGGCATAGGCGCGATCGCCCGCCAGCGGCACGAATTCCTCGAACAGGCCGGCGACGTAATCCTTGAAGTGCGGGCGTTCGGGATGCCGCGCCACCTGCGTCTTCTGCCACGGGGTCAGCTTGGCGAAGGTGTCGCGCAGCAGCTTGTCCGACTTGGCCTGCAGCCGCGCGAGGTCGGCCGCGATGTCGATCGTGCCGTCGGATGCGGTCGCGCGCAGTTCGTCGATGCGCCCCTGCAACTCGGCAATCGGTTTTTCAAATTCGAGAAAGCTCGCCATTCGCCCGCGGTTACGGGCGACAGGGCGTTGCGTCAACGCAAGCGCGCATCGGCAAGGGGGTGGCGGGTGTTGACCAGCTCGACCAGCCGCGCCGCATCGACATGCGTATAGATCTCCGTGGTCGCGATATCGGCGTGGCCGAGCATGGATTGCAGCGCGCGCAGGTCGGCGCCGCCGGCCAGCAGATGCGTGGCGAAGGCATGGCGCAGGACGTGGGGACTGACCCGATCGGGCGGGATACCCGCGTCCGCCGCCAGCGCCTTCACCAGCTGGTAGAGCCGGATGCGGGTGAGATGGCCCTTGCCCGACGGGAACAGCCAGGCGCGATCCGCCGCCACATGCGCCCGCCACGCCGCAACCGCGGCACGGGCGCGATCGGAGATCGGCACCAGCCGCTCGCGCCCGCCCTTGCCCTTCAGGATCAGGAACGGGCGGTCGGGATGCACCGCGTTGCGCGGCAGGCCGACCAGTTCGCTCGCGCGCAGCCCCGATCCGTAGAGCAGTTCGACCAGCGCGGCGAGGCGCAGGTCGCCGGGCAGCGGCCGCTCCGTCGCGCAGCGTGTCCCGATGACGGCGAACAGCCGGTCGACATCGGCATGGCTCAGCACCTTGGGCAGCGCCCGCCCAGCGCCCGGACGCGGCAGGGCGCGGGAGGGGTCATCCGCGCGATGCCCCTCGTCGGCGAGAAAGGCGTAGAAGCGCCGCAGCGCCGCCGCCTTCCGTGCCACCGTGCTGCTGGCGAGGCTGCGCCACGATTCGGCCAGCGCCTGCAACTGCGGCTCACCCGCGGCGACGATGCCGCCCTCCACGGCGGCGGAGGCCAGCGTCAGGTCGCTGCGGTAGGCGGTGAGGGTGTTCGCCGCTGCGCCCGCTTCGGCGCTCAGCATCTCGAGGAACCGCTCGATCAGCGCGGTGTCGCCGGTCACGCGCGGGCGATCGCCTCTGCCGCGATCATCCGCGCCTCGCCTTCCAGACCTACCGAGCGCAACGCGCCGACGATGCGGTAGAGCATGGCCGGCGGCACGCCGCGCCACGCGGGCGTCTGCATGCCGATGGCGGCGAGCACCACCACCGTGCCCTGCTGGCCATCGGCGGCGGCACGGTCGATCGCGCGGGTCCAGCTGTTCTCGGCGCCGATGCGCACGTCGAGCGCCTCGGCGGCACGTTCGATATCGTCGGGGGCGAGACGGCCCAAGCCGGCAAGGCCGGCGAACAGCAGCCGCTGCTTCAGCGCGGCATCGCCGCTGCCCGAGTAGGACGACAATTGCCGATAGCTGAGGCGGCCGCCGGCATCGGGATCGGCGAGCGCGATCATCGCCCAGGTGTCGCTGCCCTCCTCCACCGCGTTGCGCCACAAAGCGGCGCTGCGATCGAGGCCGGCGGTCAGCATCGAGGCGACGAGCAGGCGCGTATCGCCGACGCCGAGCCGCACCGGCACGCGCGCCGCCGCCCGCGCGGTCAGCACCAGCCGCGCATACGCCGGCTCCGTACCCGGCTTCGCATCGGCGATGCCCCACAGCTGCTTGATCGCGGACAGCCGCGTGCCGAGGTCGTTGCCGACATAGGCGGCGCGCAGATCGTTGGCGGTCGCGCTCGCCGCGCCGGGCATGTCGTTGGCGGCGTCCACCGCGCCGTAGAGATCGACCAGCGCCGCGGACGACAGCACGCCCTGCCCCGCCGCGGCTTCCGCCGACGCGAGCCGGTCGGCGAGCGGGATGCCGGGCGACAGGGCGTACCAATAGCGCGCCTGCGCGCCGGTCGATGCGAACAGGGGATCGGGAATGGTGACGCCCGTCGCGGTGGCGAGGCCGAACCGCCAGGCGGTCAGCGCATCGACGCCCGCCCATTCGATCGTCACCGCCTGCCCGCCGCCGGGACCGGCGCCGACCACCTTCTGCGCCAGTTGCAGGTCGATGCCGGTGGCGATGTTGCGGCGGCGCGCGGCGGTGATGAGCGCCTTGGCCCGCGCCGGCTCGGCGGCGAGGCCTGCGCACATCGCCTGCGCCAGCGTCCAGCCGCGCTCGCGCGTCGCGGCAAAGCCGGCGTCGGCGATCGGGCATAGCTCCGCTGGATCGCCGGTGGCGAGCGCGGTGTTCATCGCGACCTGGTAGAGCTTCGGCGTGTAGTGCGCGTTGTCGACGCTCTGGACCACGGCGCGCGCCGCCACCGCCTCACCCATGCGCAGCAGCAGCCAGGCGCGCTCGGCGGCGAAATCGGCGCCGTTCACGTCCGTCGGCGTATCGAGCTGTGCCGCCAGCGTCCGGCGCAACAGGATGGACAGCCAGCGCGACGGCAGCGGCGCAGCGACGCGGCGCATCAGCGCCTCGACATAATGGCCGTCGGCGCCGCGGAACGCATCCGCCGGCAGACCGCCTTCGCGCGGGCCGGCAGGCCCGACCCGGTCGAGCGAACGGCGGGCGAAGGCGGGCAGTTCATATTCCGCCAGCGTTGTCGCGTCGATCGTCGGGGTCGCCGTCGGCGTCGCACTGGCGAGCGGTGTCGGCGTGGCGACGGGCAGCGGCTGAACGAAACCGATCGCGCCGGGCGTCGGCGTCGCCGCCGGCGTGATGGGACGCGCGGCGGTGCCGGTCGCGCCCGCACGCGGCGATGCCTGGGCGGTCGGCTGCGCCGCCGGCTGGCCGAACCCCGGCGGCAGGATCGATTCGGGGCGTTCCTGCGCATAGGCGGCGACCGCCGCGGCGGCGATGCCGATCGCGCCGGCGCCGCGCAACAAGGCGCGCGTGCGGCTCACCCCGCGCAAGGCACGCGCCCTAGCTGAGGTTGGCAAGCGTCACGGCCTTCTCGACATGGGTCTGCGGCCGCTCGGACGCCCGGCCGGCGAGCAGGAACAGGCCGCCGACCACCACCACGAGGAGGACGATGACGGAGAGGAGCAAGCGCGACATACCGTACCTTAGGACACGTAAACCGGAGAGGAGCTTTTGCCCCGTCGGGACCCGCTGTATAGCGCTCCCGCCCATGTTGCAAAGCGCTCATCCCCCGGACGCCGCGTCCCCCGCCCCCGGCTCGCCACGGCCGATCGTGCTGGTCGGGCTGATGGGCGTCGGCAAGTCCACCGTCGGTCGCCGCCTCGCCGCCCGGCTGCGCCTGCCCTTCGTCGATGCCGACCACGCGATCGAGGAGGCCGCCGGCATGACCATCGCCGAGATCTTCGAACGCTTCGGCGAGCCCTATTTCCGCGACGGCGAACGCCGCGTCATCGCCCGGCTGATGGACGGCACGCCCAAGGTGATCGCAACCGGGGGCGGCGCCTTCATCAACGCCGACACCCGCGCGCTGATCCTCGCCGAATCGACCGCCATCTGGCTCAACGCGCATCCCGAGGTGCTGGCCGAGCGCGTCGGCCGGCGCGACACACGGCCACTGCTGCGCGGCCGCAACCCCCGGCACGTGCTCGCCGAACTCGCCACCGTCCGCAACCCGATCTACGCCGAGGCGCATATCCATATCACCAGCAACAAGTCGCCGCACGAAACCACCGTCAACGCCATCCTGAAGGCGATCGGGCGGGCATGAGCACCACCGTCACCGTATCGCTCGGCGCGCGCAGCTATCCGATCCTGATCGAGGCGGGGCTGCTCGGCGGGGCGGCCGAGCATCTGGCGCCGCTCGCCCGCGGGCGGACGATGGCGATCGTCACCGACACGAACCTGTCGCCGCACCTCGCGACGCTGCAGGCCGCGCTGTCCGCGGCGGGCGTGCGCAGCGAGGCGATCGTGCTGCCGCCGGGCGAGGGCACGAAGAGCTGGAAGCACCTTGCCGAACTGTGCGACCGGTTGCTCGACCTCGGCATCGAGCGTGGTGACCATGTCGTGGCGCTGGGCGGCGGGGTGATCGGCGACCTCGTCGGCTTCGCCTGTGCGATCCTGAAGCGCGGCTGCGGCTTCGTACAGGTGCCGACGACGCTGCTCGCCCAGGTCGACAGTTCGGTCGGCGGCAAGACGGCGATCAACACCCGCGCCGGCAAGAACCTGATCGGCGCCTTTCACCAGCCGGCGCTGGTGCTGATCGACCCGTCGGTGCTCGACACGCTGCCGGCCCGCGAGGTGCGTGCGGGCTATGCCGAGGTGGTGAAATACGGGCTGATCGACGATCCCGCCTTCTTCGCCTGGTGCGAGGCGCATGGTGCGGCGCTGCTGGCGGGCGATGCGGATGCGCGCCTGTACGCCATCGGCCATGCCGTCGCCGCCAAGGCGCGGATCGTCGCGGCGGACGAGCATGAGACCAACGGCACGCGCGCGCTGCTCAACCTCGGCCATACCTTCGGCCATGCGCTGGAGGCGGAAGCGGGTTTCTCGCAGGCGCTGATCCATGGCGAGGGCGTCGCCGCCGGGTGTGCGCTCGCCTTCGGCTTTTCCGCGACGCAGGGCTTGTGCGATCCGGACGATGCGGCACGGGTCGCGGCGCATTGGCGCAGCGTCGGCCTGCCCGACGGCCTTGCCGCCGCAGGGATCGCGGCGAGTGGCGCGCGGCTGGTCGACCATATGCGGCACGACAAGAAGATGGCGGCCGGTACCCTGCCCTTCCTCCTCGCCCGCGGGGTCGGCCGGACCTATCTCGACAAGACGGTCGACCTTGCCGACGTCGAGGCGTTCCTCGACGCCCAGCCGCGCTGATGCCCAACGGCATCGCCAAGCGCGACCTCCCGACCAAGGTGTGCCCGGCGTGCGAGCGGCCGTTCGCGTGGCGCAAGAAATGGGCGCGGGATTGGGAGAATGTGGTTTATTGCTCGGATGCCTGCCGGAAGAAGCGGTAAGGTCGCCTCACTCGCCCGTTCGCGGGCTCCGAGCCTCGGAGCTCATCCGTTTGCCCTGAGCGTGTCGAAGGGCACCGTGCCACACGCATATGCTCCCCGTGGCAGCCTGCCCTTCGACAGGCTCAGGGCGAACGGGGACGGGGTGAGGCGGGCTTACCGCTCGATGCGCCGGGGGCGACGAAAGCCGGAACGCATCGCCGATACGGCCTACGCCCCCCGCAGCGACCAGGCCAGCCACAGCCAGCCTGCGATCAGCAGGATGCCGCCGATCGGCGTCACCGCGCCGAGCCAGCGGGGGGTGCCCAGCGCCATCAGGTAGAGCGTGCCGGCGAAGATCGCGCCGCCGATGACGAACAGCCATGCCGGGCCGCGCGCCTCGCAGCGCAGCGCCACCAGCGCCGCCACCGCGTGGATCAGCTGGTAATGGCCGCCGGTCTTGAGCCATTCCACCGCGTCGCCCTGCGCGCCATGGGCGCCAAACGCCCCGGCGCCGACCGCGATCGCGCCGGACAGTGCCGCAAGGATGGCGAGGATCATCGATCGTTCCCCCAGGGTTGCTGCTCCGCCACCAGGGCGCGGGCGGCGCGCAGGTCGCCGGCCTCGATCTGGATGCGCAGCCGTTCCTTGTCGCGCGCGCGGTAGTTCTCCTCCGCCCGGTCGATGTCGGCGCCGGCGATGCCGAGGTCGCGCATCGCGACGCGCGCCATCTTCACCGCCGATTCGAGCACCTCGCGCACCACGAACACGCTGGACGCCTGTTTCAGCTTGACCAGCGCGCGCCGGTCGAACGCGCGGACATAGATGGCGGCATCGGGGAAGGCCTCGTGCACGCCCTCCAGCGTGTCGGGCTGGATCTGGTCGCCGTCCATGCAGAACAGGATCAGCTCCGCCTCGGCGGCCCCGGCCTGGCGCAACAGGTCGAGCCGGGTGCCGTCGCCGTAATAGACCTTGGCGCCGAACTCGCCGGCGATGTCGATCATCTCGATATCCGTGTCGATCAGCGTGACGGGGATGTTCTGCGCGAGCAGCATCTGCCCGACCGTCTGCCCGAAGCGGCCATAGCCGACGATGATCGCATTGGCGCCGTCGGCCTTGGGACCGTCACGCGTCTGCCCGGCGGCGACGGGTTCCTCGCGGAAGCGGCGGGTGGCGCCCATCAGGAACGGCGTCGTCGCCATCGACACGGTGATGATCGCGCCGAACAGGCTCGCCGCCTCCGGCGCGATCAGATAGCCCGCCTGCGCCTGCGCGAACAGCACGAAGCCGAATTCGCCGCCCTGGCTGAGCAGCAGCCCCAGCGCCAGCGCGTTGCGCCACGTCATCCGGAAGGCGAGGCCGATCAGCGTGATGACCCCCGTCTTGGTGGCGATCAGCGCCAGCGCCATCAGCGCGACGAACAGCGGCCGTTCGGCGATCGCCTGCAGGTTGAGCAGCATGCCGACCGCGAGGAAGAACAGGCCGAGCAGGATCGAGCGGAACGGCTCGACGTCCGCCTCCAGTTCGTGACGGTACGGGCTGTCGGCCAGCATCACGCCGGCGATGAACGCGCCCAATGCGGTGGACAGGCCGAGTGCCTCCATCACGGCTGCACTGGCGATGACGGTGAAGAGCGCGGCGAAGACGAACATCTCGCGCTCGCCCAAGTTGCCGATCAGGCGGAACAGCGGCCGCAGCAGGAAGCGGCCGGCGAGCACCAGCCCGACCACCGCGGCCACGGTGTAGAGCGCGAGCAGCCAGCCCGGCGGGCCGTTGGCATCGGCGGGGTTGCGGCTCATCGCCGCGACGATCGTGATGAGCGGCACGATCGACAGATCCTGGAACAGCAGGATCGAAAAGGCACGCTCGCCGAACGGCGTGCGCAGCCGGCCGGAGGATTGCAGCATCGGCAGCACCTGCGCCGTCGACGACAGCGCCAGCGGCAGGCCGAGCGCGAAGGCGGCGGGCAGCGAGAAATGCGCGAACGCCCAGACGACGGCGGTGATCGCCAGCCCGCAGGCGACGACCTGGATCAGGCCGACGCCGAAGATCTCCTGCTTCATCCGCCACAGCCGCGTCGGATTGAGCTCCAGCCCGACGACGAACAGCAGCAGGGTGATGCCGAGCTCGGCGATGCCCATCTTCGATTCGGCATCGCCGACGAGGCCGAGCAGGTGCGGCCCGACCACGGCGCCGGCGACGAGGAAGCCCAGCGTCGCACCGAGCCCGAGCTTGCGGAACAGCAGCACGAAGGCAAGGCCGAAGCCGAGCAGGATCATGCCGTCGCGCAGCATCGATACGCCTTCGGCCGCCTCATGCATGGCTATGGGCCTCCTGCGCGGCGAGCGCTGCCTCGGCGAGGGCCTGGAAGGCGAGCTGCACCGATCCCTGCCGGGTGAGGTTCAGCCGGTCGGGCCGCAGGTGGTCGATCTCGGGCCAGGCGGGCGCATCGCCCTGCCCGGCGATCCAGGCGGCGAGCTGGTCGCGCATCGCGACCACGTCGGCGACGCTGCGGCCGAGCGCGTGGCGGGCCATCAGCGTCGATGCCGCCTGCCCGAAGGCGCAGGCGCTGACCCTTGTGCCGATCGCCGCGATGCGGCCCGCGTCATCCAGATCGACGTCGACGATCACCTTGCTGCCGCACAGCGGCGAGCGGCGTTCGGCGGTGCCGCGTGCCCCTTCGAGGCGGGCGGGCCAGGGGTTTTGCGTCGCCAGCCGGATGATCTCCGGCGGGGGGGCGAAGACGGTCATCGCGCGTCACTCATATTGTCGGCGGTCTCCAGGCTCTGGCGCGATCCGAAGACGGGCAGGCCGCGGCGGCGGCGATCGACGAAATCGGCGATGCCGGCGCTGGTGGCGTTGAGCAGCGGATAGGTGCGCGATGTGGTCATCCATTCGGGCCGGTGCGCCGCGCCGCCGCGCGCGGTATCGACCAGCAGCGCCGCGACGAGGAAGCCGAGGCTGGCGATGATGAGCCCCTTCAACGCGCCGAAGCCGAATCCGAGGGCGCGGTCGACCGGCCCCAGGATCGACTGGCGCGTCCGCTTGCCGATCGCGCTGGCGACGAGCTTGCCGCCCGCATAGGTCGCGCCGGCGATCACCACGAAGGCCGCCACCGCTGCGCCCGAGGGCGTGCCGACGACGCTCGACAGCTTGGCGGCGAGCGCGACGTGGAACAGCTTCAGCATCGCGACGATCGCCACCCAGGCGAACAGCGACAGCACTTCGGTGACGAAGCCCCGCTTCAATCCGAGCAGGGCCGCGCCCAGCACGGCGACGAGGACGATGATATCGAGTGCGGTCAGCGCCATGGGGTGCGGAATAAGGCGGCGAAGGGGATTGGGCTAGCCCCCGCCGCTCCGCTCGACCGGCCGTGCGGTCATCGACGGAAAGTCACAAAAGTCTCACCCCCGCGGGTGTCGCGACGGGGTGGCGGACATCACCCCCGCCCCAGCAGGTGGTCGACGAACTGGCCCAACGTGCGGAACCCGGTCAGCCGCAGCGGGCTGTCGTCCTTCGTCACCGCGGTCGGCACCAGCGCGCGTTCGAAGCCGAGCTTGCCCGCCTCCTTGAGGCGCAGCGCGCCGTGCGCGACGGGGCGCAGCTCTCCCGACAGCGCGACCTCGCCGAACGCCACCGCGTCGACCGGCACCGGCCGCTCCGACAGCGCGGAGACGAGCGCCGCCGCCACCGCCAGATCCGCCGCCGGATCCTGCACCCGGTAGCCGCCGGCGATGTTGAGATAGACTTCGGCGCTGGAGAAGCTCAACCCGCAGCGCGCCTCCAGCACCGCCAGGATCATCGCCAGCCGGCCGCTGTCCCAGCCCACCACCGCCCGCCGCGGCGTCGCGCCGCTGGCGAGGCGGACGACCAGTGCCTGGATTTCGACCAGCACCGGCCGCGTGCCCTCCAGCGCCGGGAACACGGTTGTGCCGGTGACGCCCTCGTCGCGCTGGGTGAGGAACAGCGCGGAAGGGTTGGACACCTCCGCCAGCCCTTCGCTCTGCATCGCGAAGACGCCGATCTCGTCGGTGCCGCCGAACCGGTTCTTGATGCTGCGCAGGATACGATACTGATGGCTGCGCTCGCCCTCGAACGCCAGCACGGTGTCGACCATATGTTCGAGCACGCGCGGGCCGGCGATCGAGCCATCCTTGGTGACATGGCCGACCAGCACCAGCGCGGTGCCGCGTTCCTTGGCGAAGCGGATCAGCTCCTGCGCCGAGGCACGCACCTGGCTGACGGTACCGGGCGCGCCCTCGATCAGGTCGGAATGCATGGTCTGGATCGAATCGATCACCAGCAGCGCCGGCGGCGGCCCCATCGACAAGGTGGTGAGGATGTCGCGGGTGGAGGTCGCCGCGGCAAGCTGCACCGGCGCATTGCCCAGCCCCAGGCGGCGGGCGCGCAGCCGCACCTGATCGGCCGCCTCTTCGCCCGAAACATAGGCGACGCCCCTGCCCGCCAGCGCCAGCTTTGCCGCCGCCTGGAGCAGCAGCGTCGATTTGCCGATGCCCGGATCGCCGCCGATCAGCGTCGCCGATCCTTCCACGAAACCGCCGCCCAACGCCCGGTCGAGCTCGGCGATCCCCGTCGCCATCCGTTCGGGCAGCGCGATATCGGCGTCGAGGCCGACCAGCTGCACCGACCGGCCGCCGCTTTGCAGATTGTGCTTCGCCTGGAACGGCGTGACGACGGCGCCTGCTTCCTCGACCAGCGTGTTCCATTCGGCGCAGTCGCCGCATTGCCCCGCCCAGCGGTGCGACACCGATCCGCAGGCCTGACACACGTAACGCTTCTGGGGCTTCGCCATGCGCCACGCCGTAGCACAATTGGAACGATTAGGGAACAAAAATCCACCCCGGTACGGGGAGGATGACCAGCGAAGCTGGTGGAGGGGACTTTCCGCGAGTGTGTCGCGTGGGGAAGCCCCCCTCCGTCGCCGCTGCGCGGCGCCACCTCCCCGTGGCGGGGAGGATCTTCTACGCCGGGATCTTGAGGCCGCGTTGCACCGCGGGTCGGGCAAGGCCGCGGTCGAGCCATGCTTTCACGTTGGCGAAGCGGTCGAAGCCGACGAGGTCGCCGGCGCCGTAGAAGCCGACGAGGCCGTTGACCCAGCCGAGCATGGATATGTCGGCGATCGAATAATCGTCGCCGAGGAACCACGTCTTGCCGGCCAGCGCGGTGTCCATCACGCCGAGCAGGCGCGTCGCCTCGGCGACGTAGCGGTCGCGCGGGCGCTTGTCCTCATAGTCCTTGCCGGCAAACTTGTGGAAGAAGCCGACCTGCCCGAACATCGGGCCGACCCCGCCCATCTGGAACATCAGCCACTGGATCGCCTGCCACCGCCCGGCGGGATCGACCGGCACGAATTGGCCGGTCTTGTCGGCGAGGTAGAGCAGGATCGCGCCGCTTTCGAACAGGCCGAAGGGCTGGCCGCCGGGCCCGTCGGGATCGACGATCGCCGGGATCTTGCCATTGGGGTTGAGCGACAGGAAGGCGGGCGACTTCTGGTCGTCTTTCGCGAAATCGATCTTGTGGACCTCGTACGGCAGGCCGGTCTCCTCCAGCATGATCGACACCTTGACGCCGTTGGGCGTCGGCAGCGAATAGAGCTGGAGCCGATCGGGATGCTGCGCGGGCCAGCGCTGGTGGATCGGAAAAGCGGAAAGGTCGGTCACGCTATCTGTCCTTCTTGCCATCGACCGCGCCGACATAGTCACGCCGCAATCCGGGCGCTATGGCCGCCCGCATCATGCAACCGTCGGACCTTCGTGTCGCGCTGTTCAGCGGCAATTACAATTACACGCGCGATGGCGCCAACCAGGCGCTGAACCTTCTCGTCCGCCACCTGCTCGATGCCGGCGTCGCCGTGCGCGTCTATTCGCCGACGATCGATCCGCCCGCCTTTGCGCCGACCGGCGACCTGGTGTCCGTTCCCGCCATCGCGATGCCGGGCGGCCGCGCGGAATACCGGCTGGGCCGCTACCTGCCGCGCGCGACGCGCGCCGACCTGGAGGCGTTCGCGCCCAACATCGTCCACGTCTCGGCGCCCGATTTCCTCAACCACGGCGCGGTCACCTGGGCGCGGCGCCATGGCGTGCCCTCCGTCGCCTCGTTCCACACGCGGTTCGAAACCTATTTCCGCTATTACCGGATCGGCTTCGTCGAACCGGCGATCAAGGCGATCATGACCCGTTTTTACAACCGGGTCGATCGGGTCATGCCACCCAGCCCCAGCATGGGCGCGGCCTTGCGCGAATGGGGGGTGACGACGCCGATCACCATCTGGTCGCGCGGCATCGACCATGATCGCTTCCGGCCCGAGCGGCGCGACCTCGACTGGCGGCGCAGCCTCGGCATCGGCGACGACGAGATCGCGGTCGGCTTCCTCGGGCGGCTGGTGAAGGAAAAGGGGCTCGACGTCTTCGCCAAGGTGGTGAAGGCGCTGACCCGCCGCGGCGTGCCGCACAAGGTGCTGGTGGTCGGCAAGGGGCCGGCGCAGGACTGGTTCGCGGCGCAGGCGCCGGGCGCGATCTTTGCCGGCTTCCAGTCGGGCGACGACCTCGGCCGCGCGGTCGCGTCGATGGACGTGTTCTTCAACCCCTCGATCACCGAAACCTTCGGCAACGTCACCACCGAGGCGATGGCGGCCGGCGTTCCCGTCGTCGCGGCGCGCGCGACCGGTGCGGTTGATCTGGTCGGGGATGGCGTCACCGGCTTCCTGGTCGATCCGGCCGACATCGCCGGCTATGCCGACGCGATCGCGCGGATCGTCGCCGACCCCATGCTGAAGCGGGCGATGGGCGAAGCGGGCCATGCGCGCGCGGGCGCGTATCGCTGGGATACCGCGAACCAGGCGGTGCTGGATACGTATCTGGAACTACACCGCTAAATTCCTCCCCTGCGAAAGCAGGAGAGGAATACAGTCATGTCACTCTTGCTCGCGCCAGTCGAAGGTCAGCGGCGCCTCGCGGAAGGCGAAGCGGTCGAGGTGGCTCGCCACCACACCGCGCATCCGTTCGGCGTCCTCGCCATCCGGCACGGTCAGCACCACGTCCAGCGTGTCGCTGTCGGCGCGCATCTCCAGCACCGATCCGTTGGGGAAGACGATGCGCCCCTCCTCTGCGGTGAAGCTCACCTCCATCTTGTGGCTCCAGTGCTTGGCGAGCTGCTGGAGGTAGCGGCTGGCCGAGGCGGTCGGCACGCGGGCGACGGACTGGCTCATTTCAGCCTCTCGATCTTGCGGACGACCTCATCGATCAGTTCGGCGACATCGTGCGCCGCCGCTTCCGACAGGTCGTCGGCCTCCAGCCGGTTCTGCAGCACGGTGCGCAGGTTGCGCATCGCCCGCCGGATCGGCGCGCGGTCGCTGCGGGCGCGATGCGCGCCGACCTCCGCCAGCCGTGCCATCAGGCCGGCGACCTGGTCGGCATGCTCGGCGAGATGCTGCCGGCCGCCGTCGGTGATCGCAAAGCGCTTGCGCGTGCTGTCCGACTGCTGCTCGGCGATCAGCTCCATCTCGGCGAGCATCGTCAGCGCCGGATAGACCATGCCAGGGCTCGGCGCATAGGCGCCGCCGGTCAGGTCCTCGATCGCCTTGATGAGCTCATAGCCGTGGCGCGGCTCGTCGGCGATCATCCGCAGCAGCACCAGCCGCAGCTCGCCGCCGTCGAACATGCGCCGACGGCCGCCGCCGCCACGCTGCGCCTCGTCTAGGCGCGAGGCGAATTCGGCGGCGAACCGGTCCCACGGCGCCCTGCCGCCGCGCGGCCCGCAGCCGCGCCCATGTGGATGTCCAAACATCATCGTTCCTTCTATCATGATGCGCACAAGATATATCTTTGGTCGCGGTGCGCAAGAGTGCTCAAGATATATTTTTGCAAGCGTGACACAGGATGCGGCGAAGGCAGGGTGACGGCTTCCCCCGCGCGTCCTATCTCCTGCGGGATGGCAGACCTGCTCACCGGCCTCGAGCCCGATCCCCTTCCCGACGTGCCGAGCGACACCGCGCCGCTCGCCGACCGCCTGCGCCCGCGCGACCTCGGCGAAGTCGTGGGACAAGAGCATCTGACCGGCCCGGACGGCGCGATCGGCCGGATGGTCGCGGCGGGGCGGCTGTCGTCGATGATCCTGTGGGGGCCGCCGGGCACCGGCAAGACGACGATCGCGCGGCTGCTCGCCGGCGCGGTCGGCCTGCGCTTCGTCGCGATCTCGGCGGTGTTTTCGGGCGTCGCCGACCTCAAGAAGGCGTTCGCCGAGGCGCGTGATCATGCCCGGCTCGGCCGCCGCACGCTGCTGTTCGTGGACGAGATCCACCGCTTCAACCGCGCGCAGCAGGACGGCTTCCTGCCGTATGTCGAGGACGGCACGGTGACGCTCGTCGGCGCGACCACCGAAAATCCGTCGTTCGAACTCAACGCCGCGGTGCTCAGCCGCGCGCAGGTGCTGATCCTCGAACGGCTCGGCCGTGCCGCGCTGGAGCGGCTGATCGATCGCGCGGAAGCGCTGGAGGACCGGCCGCTGCCGCTGACCCCGCCCGCTCGCGATGCGCTGATCGCCAGCGCCGACGGCGACGGGCGCTTCCTGCTCAACCAGGCCGAGACGCTGTTTTCGGTCAAGCTCGACGCGCCGCTCGATCCGGCCGGCCTGTCCGCCTTCCTCCAGCGCCGCGTCGCCGTCTACGACAAGGATCGCGAGGGGCATTACAACCTGATCAGCGCGCTGCACAAATCGATCCGCGGATCGGACCCGCAGGCGGCGCTCTATTACCTCGCGCGGATGCTGACCGCGGGCGAGGAGCCGCTGTACCTGCTCCGCCGCCTGACCCGCGCGGCGGTGGAGGATATCGGCCTCGCCGATCCGCAGGCGCTGGTGCAATGTATCGCCGCCAAGGACACGTACGACTTTCTGGGCTCGCCCGAGGGCGAATTGGCGATCGCGCAGGCGTGCCTGTATCTCGCCAGCGCGCCCAAATCGAACGCGGCCTATATGGCGCAGAAGAAGGCGTGGCGCAGCGCGCGCGAGACGGGATCGCTGATGCCGCCCGCCAACATCCTGAATGCGCCGACCAAGTTGATGAAGCAGATCGGCTACGGCAAGGATTACGCCTACGATCACGACGCCGAAGACGCCTTTTCCGGGGCCAATTACTGGCCCGACGAGCTTCCGCCGCAAAGCTTCTACGAACCGAGCGGCCGCGGCTTCGAAGCGCGGCTGCAGGAGCGGCTGGCGCATTGGGACCGGCTGCGCCGCGAGCGGCAGGGCTGACCCGCCGATGCAGCAGCGCTCGACACCGGGGGTGATGTTGCCCTAAAAGCCCCGCCGCGCTGGCGTCGGATAGTGGCGATTCCAACGGTTTTGTAAGCCGTCTCGAAAGACATCGGGGGTTCGAGTCCCTCCGCCAGCACCATCTGCCCTGCCCCACACGCTTTTCACAGCCAACTCGCTGGTGGCGACCCGCATGGGGCGGCGGCCCATCGCGCGCGCAGCCCGCGGCGCCTCGCCGCCCCCCGACGCCATGCAAGATCAGGCCTGCTGACGATCGCTCTGCAAACGCGATCAAAGCATCAGGCAACACGCTTGCGCTGCTATCGTAGCCCGACACAAATCCTTACGAACGACTATCCTTCTGATGATGCTGGACTTTACCTGCAACTGAGGAAGTACACCCGATCGAAGCTTGTGCATGGACGCGAAAGGACGTTACCCTTCGTGTCTCAACATGAGTGTCGGGCGGCATCAGCTTCGATGGCCGCATCGGTGCATCGTGACCCGAAACCGCCTGTTCTGCCGGTCCTCGATCGAAAAAAGGCTGCGATACATGGATGACGGCATGACCCTTTGGCCGATGGACCGGCGTGCGATGCTGGGGTGGACCGGGCTTCTGCTCGCCTCGCAGGCAACGCGGGGCGGTGCGGCGGCCGGGATCGGGGAAGCGCCGGGGGATGCGCATGGGCTGCGCTTCGATGCGCCGGCCGCGGAATGGATCGATGCGCTGCCGATCGGCAACGGCCGGCTCGGCGCGATGGTGCGCGGCGGCGTGGAGCAAGAGCGGCTGTCGCTGAACGAGGACACTTTGTGGTCCGGGCAACCCGCGCCGCCGCCCGATACGAAGGCGGCGACGCTGCTCGGCCGGATGCGCGAGCTGATATTCGCGGGCGATTACCATGCCGCCGACACGCTCGCGCATGCGATGCAGGGACCGTACAGCCAGGCCTATCAGCCGCTCGCCGACCTGACGCTCGACATGGTGCATGGCGCGCCGGCCAGCGGGTATCGGCGCACGCTCGACCTCGACAGCGCGATCGCGTCGGTATCCTATCAGGTCGACGGCATCCGCTTCGCGCGCGAAGCGTTCGTGTCGCACTCCGGGCAGCTGATCGTGCTGCGGCTGACCGCCGACCGGCCGGGCGCGCTCGCCTGCCGGGTGGCACTCGCCAGCCTGCTGCGATCGAGCGTGCGGGTGGTGGCCGGGGGGCGGCTGGTGCTGGCGGGCAAGGCACCGACCTATTCCTCCCCCAATTACCACAAGGTGCCCGATCCGATCGTCTATTCGGACCAGCCTGGCCGGGGCATGCGCTTCGCGACGGTGCTGGAGGTGCGCACCGACGGCACCGTCACGCCCGACGGCGAGGCGCTGCGGATCGCCGGCGCCGGCAGCATCGAACTGCGCATCGCCGCGGCGACCGGGTTTCGCGGCTTCGCCACGGCGCCCGACCTGTCGGCCCCGGCGGTCGAGGCCAAGGCGGCAGCGGCGCTCGACGCGGCGCGCAGCGTCTCGTTCGCCACGCTGCGCGACGCCCATGTCGCCGATCACCGGGCGCTGTATCGCCGCACCCGGCTGGACCTGGGGTCGGCGCGCAGCGCTGCACCGACCGACCAGCGGCGGGCGGCGGACTTCGCGGCGCCCGATCCGGCGCTGGCGGCGCTGCTGTTCCACTTCGGCCGCTACCTGCTGATCGCCAGTTCGCGGCCCGGCACGCAGCCTGCCAATCTGCAAGGCATCTGGAGCCACGAGCTGCGCCCGCCGTGGAGCTGCAACTACACCACCAACATCAACGTCGAGATGAACTATTGGCCGGCGGAGACGTGCAACCTCGCCGAATGCCACCTGCCGCTGATCGACCTGATCGAGAAGCTGGCGACGACCGGCGCAATCACCGCGCGCGCCTATTACGGGATGCCGGGCTGGTGCCTGCACCACAATACCGACATCTGGGCGATGACCAATCCGGTCGGTGACGGCACGGGCGGCCCCAATTGGGCCAATTGGCCGATGGGCGCGCCGTGGCTGGCGCAGCATCTGTGGGATCATTACGCGTTCGGCGGCGACCTTGCCTATCTGCGCACGCGCGCCTGGCCGTTGATGCGCGGTGCGGCGGAGTTCTGCGCCGCCTGGCTGGTGCGCAACCCCAACGACGGGCGGCTGACCACGGCGCCCTCGATCTCGCCCGAGAACCTGTTCATCGCGCCGGACGGCAAGCCGGCCGCGGTCGCCGCGGGCTGTACCATGGACCTCGCGCTGATCCGTGAATTGTTCGCCAATTGCATCGCCGCCACCCGGCTGCTGGGGGTGGACGCCGCCTTCGCCCGCCGGCTCGCCGCGCTGCTGCCGCCGCTCGAGCCCTATCGCATCGGCCGCTACGGCCAGTTGCTGGAATGGCCGCAGGATTTCGCCGAGCAGGATCCGGGGCACCGCCACATCTCGCACCTCTACCCGCTCTATCCCGGCACGGCGTTCACCCCGCGGCAGACGCCGCGCTGGGCGGAGGCGGTGCGGGTGTCGATGCAGCGGCGCGAGGATCACGGCGGCGCTGCTACCGGGTGGAGCCGCGCCTGGGCGAGTGCGATCTGGGCACGGCTGGGCGATGGAGCGCATGCCGGCCGGTCGGTGGCGCTGTTCCTGAAGGCGAGCACGATCGGCAACCTGCTCGACACGCATCCGGCGCCCGGCCATGCGGTGTTCCAGATCGACGGCAATTTCGGCATCACCGCGGCCATCGCGGAGATGCTGCTGCAAAGCCATGACGGCACCCTCGCCATCCTGCCCGCGCTGCCGACCGACTGGGCACGGGGCAGCGTGACCGGCCTGCGCGCCCGCGGCGGCGTGACGGCGGACATCGCCTGGGACGATACGGTGCGCGCCCGCCTGACCTCGGCCGGACGCCGCACCCTGACCGTCCGTGCGCCCGCCGGCCATGTGATCGCGGCCGTGTCACGACACGGGCGCCCAATCCCGGCGCGGACCGGCTCCGGCGCGATCGAGGTGACGATGCCGGCCGGCGTGGCGGTGGACGTGACGATGCGCCGACCGGCGTGAGCCGTTCACGGTCGCCGGCAGCGTGCGTTCGGGCGCCTGCGGTATTGCGAAGCCGGCACCCGACCCCTGCGGCCGGGCGATTCGGCCATCGCCGTTCCCGACGGCGCTGACCTGACCCGCCGCTGCGATCGCGGCGAGCGGTAGGCCGCGGCGAAAATCGAACGACGGAAAAATTTTTTCGAAGGAAGTGCCGATCCGGTCCGTCTTGACGGACAGGGAACGACGACACGTTGCCGGGGAGGATGTATCATGAGGGGGCGTCGACTGGCTGCCGCGGGCGCGGTGTTGATGGCAACGGCGGCGGGCGTGGGCATGACGCCCGCCGCGGCGCAGACCGAACGGGCGATGCCGAAGCGATCGTTCGCGGTGGCGGCGGCCGACGCGGCCGCGGGCGTGGTCGAGCTGGGCCGGCAGGCGGGCGTGCAAATCCTGATTGCCGAGGACGTTGCCCGCGGACACCGGACGAATGCGGTCAACGGCAACTACACCGTGGTCGACGCGCTCGGCCAGTTGCTGGCGAATAGCGGCCTTGCCTGGACGCGGACCGATACCGGCACCTATGTCGTGGTCGCGCAGACGAGCATCGCGCGCGAAGACACCAACATTCCCGAGATCCTGGTCCGCGGCCAGCGCGAATGGTCGCTCAACACCGGCATCCAGCGCAGCCAGAACGACAGCCAGCCCTTCATCGTGCTGGACCGCGATGCGATCGTGAAGTCGGGCGCACAGACGCTGGAGGCGCTGCTGCGCGACCAGTTGAACGTCAACACGGCGGCAGGATCGAGCATCCAGACCGGCACGGCGAAAGTCGGGCGCGGATCGGTCAACCTGCGCGGGCTGGGCGACGGACAGACGCTGATCCTGGTCGACGGCCGCCGCCTGCCCGGCGCCAACGACGGATCGGGCGCGATCGAGCAGCCGTCGATCATCGGCATCCCGCTTGCCGCGATCGAACGCGTCGAGGTGCTGGCGTCGTCCGCATCCGGGATCTACGGCGCCGGCGCGACCGGCGGCGTCGTCAACATCGTGCTGCGCCGCGACTATCGCGGCGGCGAAGTGTCCGCGACGATCGGCGGGACCTACGACGGCGGCGGGCTGGAGCGCCGGATCGATGCGAGCGGCTCCATCGCGCTGGAGGGAGGGCGGACCAAGCTGTCCGCATCCGGCACCTTCCGGGTGCTCGATCCGGTGCTGGCACGCGACCGCGACGCGTTGCTGATCCACGCGCGCGACCGCGCGATCACCAACGATCCCGATTATTTCGTCACGTTCCCGCCGCTCGGTCGCGTCGCCAACCTGCGCTCGGCGTCGGGCGACCTGCTGATGCTGAAGCCGGACTATGGCGGTACTACGCTGGCGAGTTCCTATACCCATGCGCCGATCGGCTATCGCGGGCTGGCGATCGACGGCATCGCGCCGCTGATCGCCAACGCCGGCACCTACGACCTGGGCTTGGCGCCAACCGCCGCCGGAGGATTGAGCCAGATGACCGCGGGTGCGCGGCAATGGTCCGGGATGGTCGCGGTACGGCGCGACATGACGTCGTGGCTGCAGGCCTATGTCGAGTTGAACGGCAATCGCACCACAACGACCGGCATGGAGGCGCGGGGGCCAGAGGTCGTCACCCTGTCTGCCGATGCGCCCAACAATCCCTTCACCGAGGACGTGGTGGTCACCACCCCGTTTCCCGGCGCGGACCGGTCGTTCCGCACCCTCAATGCCCAGTATCGCGGGCTGGTCGGTGCCATCGCGAAGCTGCCCCACGACTGGCAGGCCGTGCTGGACCTGACGTTCGGGCGCAGCGAGAACAGCGGACAGCCGAGCGGCCCGGGGCTGAGCGGCGCGTTCCTCTCCGCGCTGGGTGACGGCGGCATCGACGTGCTGCGCGACTTCGTGCAGGCACCGCCCGCCTACCAGTTCATCGACAGCCGCTACGGCACCTTCAATTCCGCCGGCATCACCCGGCAGCGGACGCTGACGTTCCGGCTGGCGGGACCGCTACCGCTCAGGCTGCCCGGCGGCGCGATCAAGGCGACGGTCAGCGCGGAGCGCAACGTCGACAAGCTCGACGGCACGCTGTCGGTGGTCAACACCGCCTCCGATTCCGCCATCACCTACATCGGGCCGCGCTCGCAGCGGATCGATGCGCTCTACGGCGAGCTCGCGATCCCGATCCTGGGGAACGGCAAGACGCTGCCGCTGGTGCAGGAACTGTCGCTGACGCTCGCCGCGCGCGCCGAACGCTACGTCGGTCGCGGCTCGAAGCAGCTGGAATGCTTTTTCGATGCCGGCCCCCTGCCCTCGGACGATCTGGTCGGGCAATGCCCGCCGGCCGGCGGCCGCAATCCGGTGGGCACGACCCGCAACACCAGCACCAATCCGTCGATCAGCGCGCGCTGGGTCACCGTGCCGGGCGTCATGCTGCGCGGGTCCTATGCCACCGGCTACGTACCGCCGCGGCTGGACCAACTGACCCGTATCGCCGTCCCCTTCGTCTTCACCGACGCGCTCGATCCGCAGCGCGGCGGCGAGCCGATCGGCCAGCCGGGTTCGCAAGGCATCAACGTGCTGCCGGGCTTCGTCGGCGGCAATCCGGACATCAAGCCCCAGACGTCGCGGTCGTGGAGCGCGGGCGTGGTGCTGGAGCCCGGCTTCCTGCGCGGACTGCGCCTGTCGGCGGACTGGACCCGGACGGTGCAGCGCAACAACTACACCAATATCGAACTGCTCGCCTATTCGGATGGCAGCCCCACGCTGCGTCAGGCGTTCCTTGATTTCCTGGCGCGCAATCCGGAGCGGTTTCCACGCGGACCGGCCTCGGACGGCTTTTCCGTCGGGCCGATCCGGTCGCTCGACCTGTCGCTGACCAACCTTGCCGGGTTGACCAGCGAGGCGATCGACTTCGTCGGCGACTATACCCGCGACATCGGGTCGGGCACGCTCTCGATCGGCGGGCGCGCGACCTATGTCGCCAAGCTGGCGGCGCAGGAACTGCCGACCGATCGGCCGACCGAATATGCCGGCGTGGTCAGCCGCGGCTTCATCACCGGGGGACAGCCGCTCGGCGCCCCGCGCTGGCGCGGGGTCGGGCATGTCCGCTGGTCCGACGACCGGTTGAGCCTCGGCTGGCAGACCCGCTTCTTCAGCGGCTATTACCTCAACGTCGACCATGAGGTGATCGCGTCGCAGGGCAGCGCACGCGTCCGCCGGCAGGTGTTCCACGACCTGACCGGCAGCTACGTGCTGGGCCATGGCGCGACGCTGCGCCTGTCGGTGACCAACGTGTTCGACACGTGGCCGGCGATCGACACCACGTCGCCGAGCGCGCCGTACAGCCAATATGGCGATCCCCGCGGCGCGATCTACGCGTTCACGCTGGTCAAGGCGTTCTGAGCCATGGCGTACCGCCCCCGCGCTGCGACGATCGCGATCCTGCTGGCGACGGCCTCGCCGGCAATGGGGGCATCGGCGCAGGAGCCGCGCAAGGCTGCGACCGCCGCGGAACCGGCCGGCGAGCGCTCCAAGCATCGCGAGCGGCTGCAATCGGCGCTGCGGATCGACTGGCAGCGCTTCACCCTGCCCAACGGACTGCGCGTCGTGGTGCATACCGATCGCAGCCAGCCGGTGGTGCGCATGCAGACGATCTACCGCGTCGGTTATGTCGACGAACCGCCCGGCAAGACCGGGTTCGCGCACCTGTTCGAACATCTGATGTTCAACGGCAGCGAGAATGCGCCCGCGGCGTTCATGACCTATACCGGGCCGATGGGCGCGGATACGGGCGCGGTGACCGACAGCGACCTGACACGCTATTTCGTGCAGACGCCGGTCGCGGGGCTGGAACGGGCGATGTTCCTGGAAAGCGACCGCATGGGGTGGCTGGAACGCGCGATCACCCCGGCCAAGCTCGATCAGGAACGCCGCATCGTCCAGAACGAGAAGCGCCTGAAGGGCACCGGCCCGGCGGTCGAGATCGTGGACCGGGCGAATGCGGCGATCTGGGGCGACGATCACGGCTATGGCCATTCCGGGCTCGGATCGACCGCCGACCTGGACGCGGCGACCGTCGCCACCGCGCGCGCCTGGTATCGGGACCATTACAATCCCCGCGACGCGACGATCGTCCTCGTCGGCGATATCGACGTGCCCACCGCCAAGCGGCTGGTGACGCGCTATTTTGGCGACATCCCCAATCACCCGGCACCCGCGCCCATTCCGCACACCATCCCGACGCTGCCTGCGCGTATCGACGACACGGTGACACAGCCGATCGGCCATCCCGAACTGCGCCGCTATTGGGCGGTGCCGGGTGGAGACAGTCCGGACATCGCCGCGCTGATCGTCGGCACACGCGCGCTGTCGCTGCCCGATGGCCTGTTGCAGCGTGTGCTGGTCGACGATGAAAAACTGTTCACAGACGTTGCGGTGACCCTCGACCGTCACCGGTTCGGATCCGAACTGGGCGTGATCGCAACGCCGCGCGAGGGCGTCGCCCCGGCGCTGGCGAGCCGCCGCCTCGATGCCGTGCTGGCGCAGGCCTTCGCGCAAGGCCCCTCCCCGGCGGCTATCGATGCTGTGAAGACGGGTGAACTCGCCGCCAACCTCCAGTTGCTGCGCCAGCCGGACGGACGGGCGGCCATGCTCGCGCAGGGCATGTCCATGGCTGACGATCCCGACGATGACCTCAAGCGTGTGCGCGCGATCCTTGCACAGACCCCCGCATCGGTCCGTGCGACGCTGGCACGCTGGACGCAGCGACCGGTCTATGCGCTGACCATCCTGCCGGGTGAGGCGAAGGCGGCGCCACCGGCAGATGCCCTCGCCGAACAGGCCGTGGCCGAGCCGGCGATGATGGCCGAGCCGGCGATTACCGCTGAACCCGCGGCTACCGCTGAACCCGCCGCACCGATGCGAAGCCGGCCGCTGGCGATGCCGGCGGTCGGTGCCACCGTCGATGCCGTCTTCCCGGCGGTCCGGCGTGCGACGCTGTCGAACGGCATACCCGTCGCCTATGTCCATGACCCGGCCGGCGTGTTCACCACGGTGCGGCTGTCGTTCGATGCGGGGACGACCAGCGATCCGGACGGTGCGATCGGGCTCCAGCAGGTGCTCATGGCGCTCTACCAGACACCCGCCGTCGATGCGCAAATGGGGGAGATCGGGGCGACGCTGACCACCCAGGTGAGCGACGACCGCTCCGGCTTCACCCTCGCCGTGCCGAGCGTTGAACTCGGCACCGGCGCGACATTGCTGGCCGACATCGTGCGCAATACGCGCTGGACTGCCGCCGACGCGGAGGCCGCTCGCACCGTCCAGGCGGGCAGTTCGTCGGCGCCGGATGCGACGACGCTGATCCGGACCGCCATGGCGGATCCGGCGTCCCCCTATGGCCGTTCGGTCGCGGCGGCGCAGAGCGATGGCATCGCTGCGCTCGATCCCGCCGCGCTGGCGGCGGCGGCGGCGCGCTGGATCCGGCCGGACAGGGCGGCCGTCTTCGTCGTCAGCAGCCTGCCGTTCGACGCCGTCCGCACCGCGCTGGAGAACGGGCTGGGCCATTGGACGAACGCAGGTCCTGCCGGTCGCCGGCCGGTCCCGATCGCGGGGGCCGCGGCAACGCCCGGTATCTACCTGCACGACGATCGGTCCAACCCGTCGATGGTGGGCATCCAAGGCATGCAGAACGTGCCGGCGGACGTCGATACGGAGGACGCGGCGACCAGCGTCGGCATGATGATCCTCGGCGGTACCTACGGCCGGATCAGCACCAATCTGCGCATCCGCCATCAATGGGTGTATGATGCTGGAGCGATACTCACCCATCGCCTTGGTCATAATACCCTGACGATCGAAACCGCGGCAGAGACCGCCCATGCCGGCGACGCGCTCGTGGAAATCCGGCGCGAACTGGCCGACATCGTCGGCAAGCGGCCGGTGACCGAAGCCGAAGTACGCGCCGCAGCGGACCAGCTGTCGCGCGAGGCGGCGGCCGGAGTCACCTTGCCGGACGGCGTGCTCGATGCGCTGGCGTCCCGCGCCGGTAACGGCGAGGCGAAGCCGGACGTCGCGTCGCGCGCCGCACGGTATCGTGCGGTGACGCAGCCGCAGGTGGAGGCGGCCTTGCGCGCGCTGCTGCGGCCCGACGCCTTTTTCTGGACGCTGTCCGGCGACATCGCCGCCATCCGGCCGCAGCTGAAGGCGATCGATCTGCCCGTCCATCCTTTCCCGAGTGCCCGATGATGCCGCTGCGCCCCAAGCCCCTGCTCGCCCGCCTGGCGGCGGGCCTCGCCACTTCTGCTCTCCTTGCCTCTGCGGCAGCGGGCGCGCAAACGGCAGGAACGCCGCGGCCCGTGGCGGCCTCGCCGGCGAAGCTCGCCGGCTCGCTGCGCCTGCCCTACGACAGCTTCACACTGCCCAATGGCTTGCGGGTGATCGTCCATACCGATCGCAGCGCGCCGCTGGTGGCGATCACCCTTGCCTATGACGTCGGGTCGGTCGACGAACCGGCCGGACAAACCGGCCTTGCCCATCTGTTCGAACACCTGATGTTCTCGGGCAGCGAGAATGTGACCGGCGACGTGACGCAGGCGATGGAGGCGATCGGCGCGACCGGGGCCAACGCCCAGACGACCTTCGACTATACCGCCTATTTCGAGACGGTGCCGGTGGGCGCGCTGGAGCGCGCCTTGTTCATCGAATCCGACCGGATGGGCCATCTGCTCGGCGCCGTCGGACAGAACCGCCTCGATGCGCAGCGCGGCGTGGTGCAGAACGAAAAGCGCGAGGGCGACAACAAGCCTTATGGCCTTGCCGACGACATCACGATCGCCGGCCTCTATCCGCGCGACCATCCGCTGGGACATGCGCCGATCGGCTCGATGGCCGATCTAGACGCGGCGACGCTGGCGCAAGTCCGGCAATGGTTCCGCGACCATTACGGCCCCGATAACGCCGTGCTGGTGCTGGCCGGCGATGTGGACGTCGCGACCGCGAAGCGACTGGTGACGCGCACCTTCGGTGCGATCCCGCGCGGCCCGGCGTTGCAGCGGGCGACCCCCGCGGTGCCGCGCCTGCCCGCGTCGCGTACCGAGACGATCACCGATGCCGTGTCGGAGGCGCAGCTGACCCGCAGCTGGCCGGTGCCGGGCAACGGCGCACCCGATGCCACCGCCCTCACCGCCGCCGCCGCGCTGCTCGGCGGTGGCGACAACAGCCTGCTCTCCCGTGCTCTCGTCGATCGCGATCGGCTCGCGGTCAGCGCGTCCGCGGCCTATACCGCCAACGCGGAAGGCGGCATCTTTTCGATCACCGTCGTCCCGCGCGAAGGCGTCACGCCCGCCCAGGTGTCGGCACGGCTCGACACGCTGATCGCGACGTTCCTTCAGGCGCCACCGGACGCCGCAGCGCTGCGGCGCAAGCAGATCGGTGCCAGCACGGATATGCTGCAGACGCTGGACGACCTGAAGCTGCGCGGCATGATGCTGGCCGAGGGCGCGGTGCAGCACGATGAGCCGGGCTTCCACCTCGCCGAAGTCGGTCGCTATGCGGCGCTGACCCCCGAGGCGGTACTGGCGGCGAGCCGGCGCTGGCTGACACGTCCGTCGTTCACGCTGGTGGTGACGCCGGGCGCCCGCCCCGCCGAGGCGGCGGCCGCAGCGCCTGCCGCCGCGCCGCAGCCCGCCACCGATGCCGCCGAACGCAGTCGGCCGACGCGCACGCCACCGCCTGTCCTCCCCTCGCCGACCCTGGCATTCCCGAAGATCGAGCGCGCGACGCTGGCCAGCGGCGCCACCCTGCTCTACGCGCGACGCACCGCCTCGCCGGTTACGCGCGTCGCGATCTCGTTCGATGCCGGCTATGGCGCCGATCCCGCCGGCCGCGTCGGCACCGGCGCGATGGCGCTGACGATGATGACGCTGCGCACCGCGCGTCGCGATGCCGCCGCGTTCGCGATCGCCATGGAGCAGCTGGGCGCCAGCATCGACATCAACAGCAACGAGGATCGCGCCAACGTCCAGCTCGACACGCCGAGCGCGAACCTCGCGCCCTCGCTCGGGCTTCTGGCGGAAACGGTTCGCGATCCCGCGCTGGACAGTGCCGACGCCATCGCCACCGCGCGTGACCGCGTGCAGTCGGTGATCGCGCAGCAGGCCGCCAGTGCCGATGCGATCGCGATGCGGACGCTGGCACCGCTGCTCTACGGCGCCGACCACCCCTATGCCCGCGTCGAGGGGCTGGGCACGCCGGCGGAGATCGCGGCGATCGATCGCGGCGATCTGGCGCGCTACTGGCGGCAGTGGATCCGCCCGGACAAGGCGGTGTTCGTCGTGCTCAGCGACCGGCCGCTGGACGAGGTACGCGCCGCGATCGACGGCGCCTTCGCCGGCTGGCATGGCGAGGGCGCACCGGGCAAGGCGCCGCTGCCGCCGCTCGCCCCGTCCACCCCGCGCATCGTGCTGGTCGACCGGCCGAACGCGCCGCAGGCGGAGATCTTGATCGGCATGCCCAACGACCTGACCGGCGCCGACCCGATCGAGGCGGCGGAGGTCGGCAACCGGGGACTGGGCGATGGCTTCACCGCACGGATGAACATGGTGCTGCGGGAGGACAAGCACTGGACCTATGGCGCGAACGGCGGTTTCCTGCTGGGGCGCGATGCCGGCCCCTATGTCGCCGAAACCGCGGTGCAGACCGACAAGACCGGCCCTGCCCTCGCCGAGCTTCGCCGCCTGATGGCCGGATATGTCGGCGCGCGGCCGATGACCGAGGCGGAGTTCACCGGCGCTCGGCAGGCAAGCCTCGACGCACTGCCGAGCCGCTTCGCCAGTGCTGACGGGGTGTTCGGCGGCATGCAGCGGCTGGTGCGGCTGGGGCGGCCGAAGGATTATTATGTCGGGCTGGCGCGGCGGTTCGCCGCCGTGACGCTCGACGATGCGCGCGACGCCATGCGGCGCACGCTGCGGCCGCAGCACGAACTGGTAGTCATCGTCGGCGATGCGGGCGCGATCCGGCCGCAGCTGGCGGACGCGGGGCTGCCGCTCACGGTTGTCGCGGCGACGCCCGATGCCGCGGACTGAGCGCAAATCGACGGTGCGCCACGCTTGCAGCGGGGCCGGGCGCCGCTATGCTCGCGCCGGGGCCGTGTTCGGCGCCGGTGCAGGCGGAGCGACGGATCAACTGTTGAGTGGCGGCGGTGGAGATATCCGGACGCGGCGCGCGCTGTGGGTCGCGCAGCATATCCTGCCCCACGAGCCGCAGGTCCGCGGCTGGCTGAGGCGCCGCGGCACCACCCCCGACGAGGCCGACGACCTGATCCAGGATGCCTATGTCCGCATCGCCGCGATCGACGCATTCGAGGCAATCGAGCATCCGGACCGCTATTTCGCGACGATCGTGCGCAACCTGTTGTTCGATCGCATCCGGCACCGTCGCGTCGTGCCGATTGATGCGATCGGCGATGCCGCCGACCTGCCGGGCGACCGCGACGACCTCGATCCCGAGCGGATCGCCGGCGATCGGCGCGAGCTGGACCGGGTGATGGGCATCGTCGCGTCGCTGCCGGCGCGCTGCCAGGCGATCTTTCGCCTGCGCAAGATCGAGGGGCTGTCGCAGCGCGAGATCGCCGACCGATTGGGCATCAGTGAGAATATCGTCGAGAATGATGGCGTGAAGGGGCTGCTGCTGATCGCCAAGGCGCTGCGCCGCGTGAAGGGCGCCGACCAATTGCTACCGCGGAGGCTGCGGCGATGAACCGGAAGGCGATCGAGGAGGAGGCCGCCCGCTGGGTGCTGCGGCGCGACCGCGAGGGCGATACGCCGGCGTTCCGCGCCGCGCTCGACGCGTGGCTCGCCGAGGATCCGCGGCGTGAAGGCGTGCTGCTGCCGCTCGAGGCATCCTGGGCGACACTCGACATGCTGGACGATGCGGCGATGCACGAAGCGCCGGCACGCCGCGTGCCCGTGCGGCGCTGGGCGATCGGCGGCGCGGGAGCGGCGATCGCGGCATCGCTGGCCGTGCTGTTCCTCCACCATCCGGACACCAAGGATTTCCGGACGCGCACGGGCGAGATCCGCCAGGTGCGGCTGGCCGACGACAGCAGCGTCGCGATCAATTCCGACAGCCGGGTAGAGGTCGCGCTGTCCGCCCACCGGCGCGCGGTGACGATGGACGAGGGCGAGGCCTGGTTCCGCGTCGCGCACGACCGGGCGCGCCCCTTCGTCGTCACCGCCGGGGCGGTCCATGTCGAGGCGGTCGGCACCTCCTTCTCGGTCAGGCGGCGCAGCACGGGCGCGGACGTGCTCGTCACCGAAGGCACGGTGCGGGTGTGGACCGACGGAGCCGCGGATCGCGCGCGCCTGATCCACGCCGGCGCCGGGGTGTTCGTGGGCAACAACGCGCGCGTCGGCATCATCGCCACCGCCCCCACCGGGGTGGAACGGCGTCTGGCGTGGCGGACCGGCGAGCTCGACCTTGCCGGCGACACGCTCGCCAGCGCCGTGGCGGAGATGAACCGCTACAACACGCGCAAGGTCACGCTGGGCGACGCGTCGATCGGCGCGCGCCGGCTGCACGGGATCTTCCGCCTCGACGATCCCGAAGGCTTCGCCCGCGCGGCGGCGGTCGCGCTCGGCGTCACGGTCGGCGGCGACAAGCAGGATATCGTGCTTTCCACCCGCCGCGGTCGGCCGACCGACGGCACCGGCGAACGCTGAGGCAGCCGACCTCCACCGGGTTGGCCGAGCGGGCGCAGACCCGCGCTCCCCCGCTGCTCCCCGGGCCGTTAACATTCCATTGTCCATTATTGGGACCGGACCGGCCAAGTTTGCTGCTGCGGCCGTTCAGCAACCGTCATAAGACGTCCATTATAGACATAAACGTTCAGGGACATTCTACATCATGGGGAGGAGCAGACCGCTTCATCCGTTAGCCGTCGTGCGCCTGACGGCTGCGGGACTCACGCTGGCGCTTGCCTCAGCAACTACCGCAGAAAGCTATCGCGCCGCCCAATGCCTGCCGGCTGCGCTGTCCGCCGTCGGCGACCTTCGCGACCGCGCAGGACGGGCGATGAGCGCGGACCGCGTCGCCGGCCGCATGACCGTGGTGACCCTGCTCCAGCGCAATTGCGACGCGACCTGCGCGATGCGGATGATCGACCTCGACCGGATCGCGCGCGCGATGCCGCCGGCGCTGGCCGGACGCGTTGCGATGATCGCCATCGACACCGGCGGACGTTCCGCCGCCGACCTGCGGCGCCTCGATCGCACGTGGCGGCTCGATAGCCGGCGCTGGACGATGCTGCGCGGGCCCGCCGCGAGCGTCGCCGCCGCCCGCCGCAGCTTCGACGTCGCACCGATGAGCGACGCCGAGCCCTCCGCCGTCGTCGCGGTGTTCGACGCCGATGGGCGCCTGCGCCAGCGCTACGCAGGCGCGCCGCTCGACCGCGATCGCCTGGCGCGGGAGATCGCCGTCATCGACACGCTGCCCCGCCAGCCGTCGGCGGCGGGCTGCGCCGCGCCCGCCACCCTTTCCGCCCAACCCTGAAGGTCCTCGCCATGCTCAATGCCAAGTCCTCCATCCGCCGCCGCGCGCGCGGCAGCACCATCCTCGCCTCCGCCATCCTGCTCGCCGCCGCCCTGCCCGGCGTAGCGACCGCGCAGCAGCTCGCCACCCGCGTCACCCAGACGGCCGATCCGGCGATGCAGAACCTCCAGATTCCCGACGGCGCCGACGTCCACGGCATGTGGTCCGGCGTGCAGAACTGGCCGCTGATCGGCATCCATTCGACGCTGCTGCCCAACGGCAAGGTCGTGACCTATGGCTCGCCCAACGGCCAGGGCGTGCAGGCCGGCCGCGTCTACGACATCTGGGATCCGGCAAAGGGCTTCGGCGGCGCCAGCCACATCACCCTCAACGGCGTCGCCGATGTCGACAGCTTCTGCTCCGCCGCCGTATTCCTCAACGATGGCTCGACGCTGATCGCGGGCGGCATCTTCGCCGGCGGCAACGACAAGGGCAGCGTCGTCGTCAATCCCACCGGCTCCGCGGTGCGCGGCCTCGGCCGCAATCTCGCCTACGATCGCTATTATGCGACCATGCTGACGCAGAGCGACGGGCGACCGCTGATCCTCGGCGGCTCCTATCCCTATGGCGACGTCAACAATTTCGTGCCCGAGGTGTATGACGAGGCGACCGGCTGGCGCAGCCTGTTCGGCGCCGCCGATGCCACCGCCTTTTCGCGCGAACTGGGCCGCTTCTGGTATCCGCGCGCCTGGCAGGGGCCGACCGGCCGCGTCTTCGGCATCTCCGCCGAACAGATGTGGTGGATGGACACCGCGGGCAACGGCGCGTTCCAGAGCGCCGGCATCCTCAAGTCGAAGGAAAGCTACGACCGGCTGGCCAACCAGCTGCTGCCCAATGTCGGCCCCACGTCCACGGCGGTGATGTACGACGTCGGCCGGATCATCCAGATGGGCGGCAACGGCCAGCAGAACGCCGATGCCACCTATTCGAGCTCGGCCGCGACCATCGTCGACATCAACGGCGCGACGCCGGTGCTGCGCGAGGCGGCACCGATGATCTTCGGCCGGCAATGGGCCAATGCGGTCGCACTGCCGACCGGCACCGTCCTGGTGGAGGGCGGATCGCTCTATGCCGACGAGGCCGGCTGGAGCGACGTGCGTCCCGCCGAACTGTGGGACAAGACCAGCAACACCTGGACGCTCGGCGCATCGGCCGGTGTCTATCGCGGCTATCACTCGTCGGCGCTGCTGATGCCCAACGGCACCGTGCTGACCGCTGGCGGCGGCGTGCCGGGGCCGGTCGTCAACCTGAACGCCGAGGTCTATTACCCCCCGTATCTGTTCCAGCGCGTCGGCGGCAGGATGCAGCTCGCGCCGCGGCCGCAGGTGCTCAGCCTCGATACGACCAAGCTAAACCATGGTCAGACCCTGCGCGTCGAGATGGCGAACGCCAACGCGATCCGCTCGGTCGCGCTGGTCCGCGTCGGCGGCAGCACCCACAGTTTCGACGCCGGCCAGCGCTACATCCCGCTCACCCACAGCCAGGCCGGGACCATCCTGACGGTGCGCACGCCGGCCTCCGCCGCCGCGGCGCCGCCGGGCTATTACCTGCTGACCGCGGTCGATGCCGACGGCGTGCCGTCCCCGTCGGTCATCGTCGCGCTGGGCGCGGCCATCGCCGCCCCGCCGGTCGCACCGTCGACGCCGGTCGGGGCGGTCTCCACCGCTGCCAATGCCGCGCAGACCGGGGCCGGCACCAGCATGTCGGGGCCGAGCTACGAATGGCGTCCCTGCGCCAGGGATGGCGACACCTGCAACGATCCCACGGGAACGGCGATCCGCTACGGCACCGGTGATCGCTGGTCGATCCGCACGATGCAGGGGTCGTTGCCCTGCACGATCGCGAACTTCGGCGATCCGGCGCGTGGCCGGCCCAAGAGCTGCCAGGTTCTCGCCTCGCTCAACCCCGTCGTGACCCGCGTTCCGGCCCCGACGCCGCCTCCGACGCCCACGCCCCCGCCGACGCCGACGCCCATGCCCCCGCCGACGCCGACGCCGACTCCGCCGACCACGGGCGGCACGTGGTCCGCGCTTGCCGACAACGCCTCGCGCATCTCCGTGGGGCAGGACGGCACCGCGGTCGTGGTCAATCCAGCCCGGGAATTGTGGCGCTACAACACGCCCTATAACTGGACGCGGATCGCCACCGGTTTCACCGACATGGCGGTGCAGAACGCCAACCGGATGTTCGCGATCGACGCTGCCGGCGACGTCCGGCGCTGGGACGGCAAGACCTGGAACTATGCCGGCTCCTACGCCAAGCGGATCGCCGTCGGGGCAGACGGCACCGCCGTCGTCATCTCCAAGGAAGGGCGCGGCTGGATCTATCTCAGCGACTACAAATGGGCGCCGCTGCCCGGCGACATGGTGCTCGACGAGGTGACGGTGCTGAACGCGAACAGCATCTACGGCGTCTCGCCCAACCTCAGCATCTATCGCTTGCGCGATAATCGCTGGGTCCCGGTCGGGCTGGCGGCGAAATCGATCTCCGCCGCCAACGGCAAGGTCGCCATTGCCAACAGCTGGGACAACTCGGTCTGGATCAAGCAGAGCGACAGCGACGCTGCAGACTGGCAGGCCGCGTCGACCACGCTCAATGCCATCGCACTCGGGCCGAACGGGTCGATCTGGGGCATCCGGCCGGACACGGCGCGCACCGTGGTGGTGCGCAAGTGACCGGCGCACGCCGCCTCGCCCGGCCGCTCCTCGCCCTGGTGCTGGCGGCCGGCTTGCTGGCGGCAGGTGCGCCACCCCGCGAAGCGACGCCGTTCGCCGGCTTCCTCGACCAGTCCGGGCGGCGGTTCGACCCCGCCCGGCTGGCGGGCCGGCCGGTGCTGCTGAACTTCATCTTTGCCGGATGCGGCACCACCTGCCCGCGGCAGACCGCCGAACTCGCCACGGTGCTTAAGGGCCTGCCGCCGCGGCTGCGGCGCGACCTGCGCATCGTTTCGGTCACCGTCGATCCGCAGAACGATACCCCCGCGGCGCTCGCCGGCTATGCGACGACCTTTGGTGCGCCCGCCGCGAACTGGGCGTTCCTGACCGGCAATCGGGACGCGATGCTGCGGCTGGTGCGTGCCTATCAGGGCGCCGGCGCGGTGAACGGCCGATTCGATACGGCCATGCACAGCACGGACGTCATGCTGCTCGGCGTCGGCGGCCGGGTGGTGCGCCGCTATCGGGCCTTGCCGCTCGATCGGGCGCGCCTCGGCCAAGATCTGGAGATGCTGGCACAATATCCGGCGCTGCTGCGCGGATGAACCGGACATATGACCATTTTGGACGCGCTTAACGATATGGCTACCATCGTCGATTAGCTCGGGTCCGGCACCATCGTCAGGAAAAGAGCCTTGAGCGTCATGCAGCCGATCATCCGCCGCCCAGTCACCCTCGCCGCCGCCACCATCGCCGCCCTGCTGGGCATCGCCAGCCCCGTCGGCGCGCAGGATTACGGCGCCGATCCGCAAGGGTCGGGTGCGATCGTCGGTGCGGTGAACTGGTTGCAGGGGACGTTGCTCGGCACGGTGGCCACCACCGTCGCGGTGATCGCGGTGGCGACGGTCGGGCTGCTGATGCTGACCGGCCGGCTGAACTGGCGTTATGGCGTCACCGTCGTCGTCGGCTGCTTCATCCTGTTCGGCGCGGCGAGCATCGTCGGCGGCATCCAGTCCGCTGCCCAGAGCGGCCTCTGAGCGCGCGGCGCGGGGGAGACGGCGATGGACGGGGTCGGCAGCGATGTCGTGTTCAAGGGCCTGACGCGGCCGCAGATGCTGCTCGGCGTCCCTTATGGTTTCCTGATCGGCAACGGCATCTTCGTCGCCGAGCTGTTTCTGGTGACGGGATCGTTCTGGGCGCTGCTGGTCGGCGTTGGCGTGCATGCGGCGGGCTGGCTCGCCTGCCTGCGTGAGCCGCGGCTGATCGACATCTGGCTGGTCCGCATCCGCCGCACGCCGCGCAACCGCAATTTCGCGCTGTGGCGCTGCAATTCGTACCGGCCGTGAGCGCGCTCGCCTCCCGATCATCGCCTGCCGCGGCGTCGATGCTGCCGCCCGGTGCTGCGGCGCGCGAAACCTCGGCGGGCAGCCGCCTGCCCTATCGCGCGCAGATCGACGATCATACCGTGCTGCTGCGCGACGGGCGGCTGATGCAGGTGCTGCGGCTGGACGGCTTCCTGTTCGAAACCGCCGACAGCAGCGAAATCGACTATCGCAAGGGCTTGCGCGACGCGATGCTGCAAGCCGTCGGCTCGTCGCGGTTCGCGCTCTATCACCACATCCTGCGCCGCCGCCTGCCCTCCACGCTGCCCGGCCGGTTCGACGACGTGTTCAGCGAATTCGTCGACGAACGCTGGAGCGAACGGCTGGCGACGCGGCGATTGTACGGCAACGCTTTGTATGTCGCGATCCTCCGCCGGCCACCGGCGAGCGCGTGGCGGCCGCGGTCCGGCGCGCCGCTGCTCGGCCAGCGCCGCGAGCGGCAGGCGGCGACCCGCGCGGCCGAACTGCAGGCGCTGAACGCCGCGCGCGAGGCGCTGGTCGCCGCACTCTCCGCCTATGGCCCGCGCCTGCTGTCCACCTACGGTCGCGACGGCGCGCTGTTTTCGGAGCCGCTCGAATATCTCGCCGCGCTCTACAATGGCGAGGAGCAGCCGGTGCGGCTGCCGGCCGGCGACGTGGGCGAATATCTGCCCTATCGCCGGGTCAGCTTCGGCGCGCGCACCGCCGAACTCGCGCCCGCCGCCGGTTTCGACCGGCGCTTCGTCGGCATCGTCTCGATCAAGGATTACCCCGCGCGCACCGCGCCCGGCATGTTCGACGGCCTGATGCGGCTGCCGTTCGAGATGACGGTGACGCAGAGCTTCGCCTTCGTCGAGCGCGGCGCCGCGCTCGGCCGGATCAACCTGTCGGTGCGGCGGATGCGCGCCGCCGACGACGAAGCGCTGGGGCTGCGCGGCGAGCTGGAGCAGGCGCGCGATGCGGTCGCCTCCGGCCGCGCAGGCTTCGGCGAGCATCACCTGACCGTCGCAGTCCACGGCGCGACGCAGCAGGAGGTCGACGCCGGCACCGCCGAGGTGCAGGCCGCGCTCGCCGACCTCGGCATCATCGCGGTGCGCGAGGATATCGGCCTGGAGGCGACATTCTGGGGTCAGTTCCCCGGCAATTTCGCCTTCATCGCCCGCCGCGCCCTCATCTCCACCCGCAATTTCGCCAGTCTTGCGAGCTGGCACAACTTCCCGGTCGGACGCGCCGCGCACAATCATTGGGGGCCGGCGGTGGCGATCCTGGAGACGACCGCCGCCGGGCCGTACCATTTCAACTTCCACGAAGGCGACCTCGGCAATTTCACCATCATCGGCCCCAGCGGATCGGGCAAGACGGTGGTGCTCAACTTCCTGCTCGCCCAGGCGCGCCGCCACCGCCCGCGCATCGCCTATTTCGACAAGGATCGCGGCTCCGAACTGTTCCTGCGCGCGATCGGCGGCCATTACGACGTGCTGCGGCCGGGAAGCCCCGCCGGGCTCAACCCGCTGCTGCTGCCCGATACTCCCGCCAACCGCCTGTTCCTGCTCGACTGGCTGTCGCGCCTGCTCGCCGCCGACCGCGCGCTGTCGGCTGACGAGGTGGCGACGCTGCGCGAGGGGATCGCGATCAACATGGCCGCGCCGCGCGAATACCGCCGCCTCGGCTCGTTCGCGCAGCTGCTGCGCGGCGCGCGGCGGCCGCATGCCGACGACCTGTTCAGCCGGTTGCAGCCCTGGTGGGGCGCGGGGCAGCACGCCTGGCTGTTCGACAATGTCGAGGATCACGTGTCGATCGACGCGCCGGTCATCGGCTTCGACATGACGCATATCCTCGACGATCCGATCACCCGGACGCCGGCGATGATGTACCTGTTCCACCGGGTCGAGGAGCGGCTGGACGGCACGCCGACGATCATCGTCGTCGACGAAGGATGGAAGGCGCTGGACGACGACGCCTTCGTCGCCCGGATCCGCGACTGGGAAAAGACGATCCGCAAGCGCAACGGCATCGTCGGCTTCGCGACGCAGAGCGCCGAGGACGCGCTGGAAAGCCGCATCGCCGCGGCGATCGTCGAGCAGGCGGCGACCCAGATCTTCATGCCCAATCCCAAGGCGCGGGCGGAGGATTATTGCGGCGGCTTCGGCCTCACCGCGCATGAACATGAGCTGGTGCGCGCGATGCCGCCCGGCGCGCACGCCTTCCTGATCCGCCACGGCAAGCACAGCGTCGTCGCCCGCCTCGACCTGTCGGGCGAGGCCGAGATGCTGACCATCCTGTCGGGCCGCGAACGCTCGGTGCGGCAGCTCGACACGCTGCGGGCCGAGGTCGGCGACGATCCCACCGCCTGGATGCCGCGGTTGCTGGCGATGCAGCCATGACGCCGGGCGCCTGCACGCCCCCGTCGGGCGGCGAGCGGCCGATCGCCGACCTGCTCGGCTGGGCCGACTGCCGCGCGGATGCGCTCGGCTGGGCGGGGTATCAGGCGATCGGGCAGGGCGACTGGTTCGCCACCATCCTGACCGCGACGCTGACGATCGCCGTCGCGATCCAGGGCTATCGCCTGCTGGCGGGGCGGACGCCGGACCTCGGCCACGTTCTGGGGCAAGTCGTGCGGCTCGCCCTCGCCATCACCCTGACGGGCAGCGTCGGCGCCTATGGCACGCTCGTCTACCGCGTCGCGACCGAAGGGCCGTTCGAACTGTCCGGCCGCCTCACCGAGGCTGCGGGGATCGCCGGCGGCGATCTGCCGGCGCGGCTCGATCGGCTCTACACGGTCATCCGGCTCGATCCCGAAACGCGCGGGCGGCTGGCAAGGGGCGGACCGCCCCGCGCCGCCATGCCTGCGCAGGCGACCAGCGATTCAGGCCAGCGCAGCGCCGCCACCCTGTTCGTGGTGGCGACGGTCGGCCCCTGGATCGCGCTGCGGATGGCGTTGGCGCTGCTGCTGGCGATCGGGCCGTTCGCGGCGCTGACGCTGCTGTTCCAGGCGACGACCGGGGCGTTCGTCAATTGGCTGCGTGCCGTTGCCGGTCTGGGTCTGGGCCTCGCCGGTATTGCCATCGTCCTGCCGCTGCAACTGGAGGCGCTGGAGCCGATCGCCGCCAGTGCCGGCACGGGCACGCCCGATTATACCGCGATGATCGCGGTCATCGGTGTCTTCGCGCTGGTGTCGATCGCCATCCTGTGCGCCGCGCATCGCGTTACCGCGCTCGTGATGCTGCCGGCGCGCCACTGGGTCCGCCAGCACCTCTCCGCCCCGCCGTTCGCCGGCGAGCACGCGCCGTCATGGTCCCCGCCCGGTGGCGCTGAGGCGTTCGCCGGCGCCGTCACGCTTCCGGCTGCGCCGCCACCGCCCCAGCGTTCGCACGCCGCCTCGGTCGCGGACGCGCTCAGCCAGGCGGCCCGGCGCAGCGACCCGGCACGCGTGACGACGATCGAGCATGACCGCGGGGCGCCGCGCTCCGCCGTCCTCTCCCGCCATCCGACCACCATGGCGCATGCCGCGCCGATCGCGCCCGACGCTGCGCGCCGCGGGCTGCCGAACCTTCGGCCTTCCGACAGGATCACACGATGACCGATGCCGCAGACTATTATCGAAGCGCCGGGGCATGGGCGCACGATCGCGAGGACGCGCTGCGGCGGTCGCGGCGCCTCGCCTGGTATGCGGTCGGCGGCATCGCCGCCATCGCCTTGCTGGAGGGGATCGCGCTCGTCCTGCTGATGCCGCTCAAGACGACGGCGACGGTCGCGATGCTGGTCGACCGCACCACCGGCTACACGCAGGTGGTCGATCCCGCCGCCCCGCGCCGCATCCGCGCCGATCGCGCGCTGCTCGATTCGCTGCTCGCCCAATATGTCGAGGGGCGCGAGGCATATGACCGTGCCACCCTGGCCCAGAACTATCGCAAGGTGACCCTGTGGTCATCGGGACAGGCGCGGGCGAGCTACATCGCCGCGATCGACCCGCGCAATCCCGACAGCCCGGCGCTGCGGCTGCCGCAGGGGCAGACGGTGGCGGTGCACATCAAGAGCGTATCGCTGCTGTCGCCGCGCACCGCGATGGTGCGCTTCGAAACGGTGACCGAAGCGCGCGACGGGGGCGCGATCGGCGCACGATCCTGGGCCGCGGTGATCGGCTTCCGCTTCGCCGACGGGCGGATGACGGCTGCGGATCAGCTGGTCAATCCGCTCGGCTTCCAGGTCACCTCCTACCGCCGCGATGCCGAGACGCTGGCTCCGCGTGATCAGGGAGACGTGATGTGACCCGCATGCTGGCCGCATCCCTGCTCGCCGCCGTGGCAGGCATGGCGAGCGCGCAGGTCGCCGCGCCCGACCCGCACATCCAGTCGGCACCCTATGACGCGGGCCGGATCGTGCCGCTGCGCATCGCCCCCGGCTTCGTCGCGACGGTGGCGTTCGCGCCCGACGAGCGGATCGAGAATGTCGCGGTCGGCAATCCCGCCGGCTGGCAGGTCACCGCCAACAAGCGCGGCGACCATCTGTTCATCCGCGCCCTGCAGGACGGCGGCACCACCAATCTGGAGGTGGTGACCGATCAGCGCCACTACGGCTTCCTGCTGACCGCGGGCGGAGCGGGCGATCCCGATACGGTGTTCTCGCTACGCTTCGATTACGGGCCGGGTGGCCCGGCGGCGTCTCGCCCCTCGCCCGTCGTGGCGGTGGCGGAGGCGCCCGGCCTTTATCGCCTGTCGGGTGCGCGGCGGCTGCGGCCGACCGCGATGTCCGACGATGGCCGGGTGACGCGCATCTGCTGGCCCGTGCGCGATGCCATCCCTGCGATCTTCGCCCGCGACGCCTCGGACAAGGAGCGGTTGGTCAACAGCCGGACGGAAAGCGAGTGTTCGGTGATCGACGCGATCTGGCCCGGCTATCGCTTCGTCGCCGGTTCCGCCGCGGCGACCGCCCGCCGTATCGTCGCGGGCAAAGGTCGATGACGCGCCCGCTCACCGAACCGGCGGCGATCGATCGGCCCGATGACGGAACGCCGGTGGTCGCCATGCCGGCGCGCGGCCTGCCGACCGGTGCGATCGTCGGGCTGGCCGCGATCGGAGCGGCGTTGCTGTTCCTGACGCTCGATCTGCGGCGGGGCGCGGGCGAACGGTCGCTGCTCGCCACCAGCGGCACCGCCACCTTCGCCTCCGCGCCGCCGCTGCGGCTGGCGTCTTTGCCGTCGTCCGGACCTGCCCCGGCGGTGACGGACGATCGTTCGCGGCCGGGCGGCGCATGGCGGGCGACGAACCCGATGGCAGTACGCCCGCACTATGCCGCGCAACCGCCGGCCTCCGCGGGACTCCCGCCGTTGGCAGCGCCGACGCGCTATCCGATGACGGGTGCGTCCGCTCCTGCGACCATGCCGCCGCCCTATGTGCCGGGCCAGCCGTTCCGCAGCGTCGCGGCGCAGGCGGGTGGCGACCGCCCCGCGGATACGCCGCTGGTTATCGATATCGATCGCGACGGCGCCGCGCCGCGCGATGGGGCGGCGACGGGTCCGACGGCCGACACGTCCCGCCCGATCCGCGCGACGCTGATCGCCAACCGCGCCAGCCTGGTGCCGGAGGGCACGATGGTCGCCGCAACGCTGGAAACGCCGATCGATTCGACCCGCCCCGGCCTGATCCGCGCCGTGGTGGGCGAGGATGTGCGTGGCTTCGACGGCAAGCGCGTTCTCATCCCGCGCGGATCGCGCCTGACCGGCGAATATCGTGCCGACGTGCAGAGCGGCCAGCGGCGGGTGCTCGCCACCTGGTCCCGGCTGGTGCGGCCGGATGGCGTGGCGGTGCGCATCGACTCGCCGGCGGCCGACCGGCTCGGCGGCAGCGGCATTCCCGGCCGGGTCGAAACCAACTTCCTGCAACGCTTCGCCACCGCCGTGCTCCAGTCGGCGCTGAACGTCGGCGTCAATCTCGCCTCGCGCAGCAACGGCAGCACGGTCATCATCGGCCCCGCCGGCGGTGCGATGACGCAGGTGCTGCCCGCCCCCGAACCCCGCCGCAGCATCCTGGTGAAGGCCGGGCAGCCGGTGTCGGTGTTCGTCGCCCGCGATCTCGACTTCTCCGGCGTGCCGGGGTGGCGATGACCGCCCTCGCACCGACCGCCGTCGTGCCGCCGCCGCCCGATTATCTCGACGCCTTCCTCGCGCGGCTGAGGCCGCTGCTCGATGCGCCCGACGTTACCGACCTGTACGTCAACCGGCCGGGCGAGGTGTGGATCGACCGGCTCGGCAATGCGAGCCGCCGCCACGCCGTTCCCGAACTGACCGAGGATGCGCTGTGGAGCCTCGTGCGGCAGATCGCCCGCACCACGCATCAGGGGATCAGCCGTGCACACCCGCTGATGGCAGCGAGCCTGCCCGGCGGCGAGCGGGTGCAGGTGATCGCAGCGCCGGCAACCCGCGGCGGCATCGCCATCGCCATCCGCAAACCCGCCGTCGCGCCGCTGACCCTTGCCGACTATCGCCGCTCCGATGCCTTTGCCGCCACGCGCTGTCATGCGCCGCCCGCAGATGCAGCATTGCGCGCCCTCTACGCCGCGGGCGATTACGCAAGCTTCCTCGGCGCCGCGGTGCGCGCGCGCAAGACGATCCTGATCGCCGGCGGCACTGCCAGCGGCAAGACGACCTTCGCCAACGCGCTGATCCGCGAGATCCCGGCCGACGAACGGCTGATCGCGATCGAGGACACGCCGGAGCTGATCCTCGATGCGCCCAACGTCCTCGGCCTGGTGGCGGTGCGCGGCACGCAGGGCGAAAGCGACGTGTCCGCCGAACAGTTGCTGCAAGCCTCGCTGCGCATGCGACCGAGCCGCATCCTGCTTGGCGAATTGCGCGGGGCGGAAGCCTTCACCTTCCTGCGCGCGGTCAACACCGGTCATCCCGGCTCGATCACCACCATCCATGCCGACAGCCCGGACCTGGCGATCGAACAGCTCGCATTGCTGGTGCTGGAGGCGGGCATTCGCCTCTCCCGTGCCGATGTCGCCGCCTATGTCCGCAAGGTGGTGGATGTGTTCGTGCAACTCGATCGGACGAACAATGTCCGCACCGTGCGCGAAATCCGCTGGGCCGCGGCGGAGGGGTGACCCGCGGCCGGCCGGGCGGGGCTGACTGGAAATATCGCGCCGCGATGTTTATCGGGGAACGCGCCATCGACGGTCCGGGTTGAGACGGGTACAGCAGGGAGAGGCTCGTCATGTCCATCGAGATCGCTTTGGAAGCCGGCGCGACGATCGGTGAATCGGCGACCTGGGTCGCGGCGGAAAACGCGGTCTACTGGATCGATGTGAAGGCACCCGCGCTCCATCGCTTCGCGCTCGGCGACGGGGCGCAGCGGACATGGCCCCTGACCAGCGATGTCGGTGGCTTCGCATTGACCGAAGACGGCGGCGCGGTCGTGGCGCTGCGGCATGGCGTGCATCGGCTCGACCTCGCCAGCGGCGATCTCGCGCTGCTTGCTCCGCCACCCTTCGACCCGGCGCTGTTCCGCTTCAACGAAGGGGCGTGCGACGCTACCGGCCGCTTCTGGATCGGCGTGATGTTCGATCCCATCGCCGGCGACGCGGCATGCCGGCCCGATTCGCTCTACAGCTTCACGCTGGCAGGCGGCCTTCGCGAGGAACCCGACGCGGCGACGCTGCACAACGGTATGGCGTGGAGCGCGGACGGCGGCACCTTCTTCCTCTCGCACAGCTATCGGGGAGAGATCATCGCCTTCGACTATGACGCGGACGGCGGCCGCCTGTCCAACCGCCGCGTCTTCGCGACGGTGGATGCGGCCGACGGCATCCCCGACGGCGCGGCGATCGATCGCGACGGCGGCTATTGGACCGCCCTGCACGGCGGCGGCAAATTACGCCGATTCCACGCCAACGGCACCATGGATCGCGATATCGCCATGCCGGCGCGCCAACCAACAATGCCCTGCTTCGCGGGGGACGAGATGGCGACGCTCTACGTCACCAGCGCTTCGGACGGCATGACCGCCGCCGAGAAACAGGCCGAGCCGCATGCCGGCGCGCTGCTGCGGCTGGTGCCGGGCGAACGGGGGATCGCGCGGCCGTACATCGTGCGCTGACCAAGGGTGCGGATGACGTGGCATTGCTCCCGCGAACCCCGTCCGCCCGGAGCCTGTCGAAGCCTGCCCCTGAGCGACACCGTACAAGGCATGAGTATCACCTGTGCTGCCACAGGCTCGGCACGCGCGGTTACTGGTCACGTCATCCGGGGGTCGGCCTACAGATCGCCGCGCGCGTTCAGCACGCCGATGCGATGCGCCATGCGGATGGCCAGCGCGTAGATCGTCAGCGACGGATTGACGCCGCCGACCGTCGGGAACACCGAACCGTCGCACACCCACAGGTTCGGGACGTCCCAGCTGCGGCCATCGGCGTCGACCACGCTTTTCGCCGGATCGTCCCCCATCCGCACCGTGCCGCCGAGGTGGTTGGTATCCTCGGGCTGCTCGAAGATGTCGTGGGCCCCGATCGCGTCGATCGATGCGCGCATCCGGCCCAGCGCATGGTCGATCATCGCCTTGTCGTTGTCGCCCCAGCCGAACGTCACCTTGGCGACGCGCAGGCCATATTGGTCGACATCGTCGGCGAGCGTCACCGTGTTGCGCTCGTCCGGCAGGCATTCGCCGACCATCTTCACGCCGATCATGTGGTTATAGTCGCGCATCGCGTCACGCAGCGGCTGGCCCCAGAGGCCGCGCGCGCCGGTGAGCACCGAGGTCCATTCGATCGGCAGCGGTCCCTGCCCCAGCCACAGATAGCCGCCGTGGAAATCCTTGTCGTCGTTGTAATTCCAATGTTCGGTGATCGCGAGGCTGGGCGGCCCCTTGTACCAGCGCACCGGCTCGTCCATCCGCCCCCACACTGCGGCGTTGGACTGGGTCATGAAGTTCTTGCCGACCAGCCCCGACGAATTGCCCAGCCCGTCGTCCGCCGAGTTCAGCAGCAGCCGCGGCGTTTCCACCGCATAGCCTGCGACGATGACGTTGCAAGCCTTCTGGAAACGCCACGCCCCGTCGCGGTGATAGTGGACGCCCGTCGCCTTGCCGTCGGGTCCCGTCTCGATCCGTCCGACCATGGCGAGATCGCGGATCTCCGCGCCGGCGGCCAGCGCACGCGGCAGGAACACCGTCAGCGCCGATCGTTTGGCATTGGTGGAACACCCGAACCGGCAGAAGCCGCGATAGACGCAGGGCGGGCTCATCCCCGGCCCAAAAGAGTGTGGCGCCGATAGCGTCGCGAGCGGCGTTTCGGTCCATTCGATCCCGGTCGCCTTCGCTCCACGGGCCAAGAGCTTGCCGGCGCCGTTGAGCTCGTGCGCGCGATAGGGATACCGGGGCCGCTTCGGGCCCCATGGATAGGAGATCGGGCCGGCGATGCTCAATTGGCGTTCGGCCTCGGCATACCAATGCCACATCTCTTCCCAGCCGATCGGCCAATCGGCGCCATAACCGAGCAGGCTGCGCGATTTGAACCATTCGGGCCGAAACCGCAGTGCGACCATGGCGTAGTCGACGGTCGATCCCCCCACGGCCTTGCCCGAATTGTTGCCGCCCATCTTCACCGGATCGGCACCGGCGACGACGCGGCGGTCGTTCCAATAGAGCTGTTCCTGCGCCGTTTCGTCCGAGGCGAAATCGTCGAGCGGGCGGAAATAGCCGCCGGCGTCGAAGGCGACGACGGAGAAGCCCTGTTCCGCCAGCAAGGCCGCCAGCGTGCCGCCGCCTGCCCCGGTGCCAACGATGACGAAATCGACCGCCTCGTCCTCGCGATATTCGCGCATCGGCGTCCAGCCGCCAGGGGTGAAGATATCGGGCGCGCGGCCGCCGGTCGCCCGTGGTCCCTTACGCGGATCAGACCACATGACGATTCTCCCGCTCCGCCGCGCCATCGTCGTCGCGGCGCCATTCCGCCGCCTCCCATGGATCGCGCCGATCGCCATCCAGGCGGACATAGCCACGCGGGCTGGCAGGGCCGCCGAAGCCGGTCTCGTCCCAGGCCTGCGGCAGGCCGTAGAATAGCGGCGGCACATCGGCGAGCACGCGCCGTTCGAAGAAGCGGCGGGCGTCGACCTCATGCCAGTTCAATCGGCCGGTGGCCATGGCGGCGACCATCGCATCGCGATCCGCGGCCGACAGGGCGACGAAACCGCACCCCGCGCTGGCCTTCGCCTGTGCATCCAGCGCGCACAGTCCCTGCCGCCATGCCTCGCCGGGCCAGGGCATATCCTCGTCACGGGTGCCCTCGTCTCCCGCGGCGAGCAGATGCGCGTCGAGCAGCGCGACCAGGGGTGGTGTGATCTCGCCGGGGATGACCGACTGGCACAGCGCATCGGCGATTCCCCACTCGTCTGCCGTGAAGAAGCGCGGCTGCGCCGGGGTGGCCAGCCGCTCCTCGATAACCGCGCGGGTGCGCGCGTTCCATGAGGGCGTATCCGCTTTCGCCAGCGTGCTGTATCCGGGGAAGCGCGGCGGCTCATGCATCGCGGCGCCTCCCCATCAGGGCGAGCGCGGCCAGCCCGGCGAGCGCCAGCCCGGTAAACGACGGCGGTGCCGGCAGCGGCGGCCCTGCGAACATCGTCTGCCGCCAATTGCGGAACCCGCCCATGTTGCGCGACACGCCATAGGCATGGAAGCCGACGCCCGCGACGCCCATCACCGCCGTCGCCACCATCCAGGCACCCGCGACGCGCCGTACCGCGGGTGCCTCGGTCGCCACGGCAGCGGCGAGCAATACCGCGCCGATCGGCGGCATCGTCACCGGCAGCAGCATCGCCGGATTGTGGAACGCGCCGCGGAAGTGGAGCAGGCCTACCTCTGCCGTCGTCGCGAGCAGCGAGGCAGCGGTGCCGAGGGCGATCACCTGCCCGGCCGGCCGGCCGAACACCATCTCCGGCTGGCCGGGCGGATTATCGCGCACGCGCTCTGCAAGGACACCGACGATGCCTGAGAGCGTCAGTGCCGCCGGTGCCCCCAACGGCGCGCGATAGAACAGGTTCTGCCAGCTGAAGCCGCCGACCTCGCGCGTGACGTTGTAGATGTGGAAGCCGGTGCCGATCACGCCGGTGAGTGCCGCCGCCGCATAGCTGCCATCGCGAACGTCATGGGCCTCGTTGCGCTGATCGGCCACGCCATGCACGCTGACGCCGAGCGACATCGTGGCCACCACGATCGGCGTCCACATCGCGCGATCGTGGAAGTTGCCGCGATAATGCTCCATCGCGCTGTCGATCAGTACCGATGTGGCGATCATGCCGGCCGCCCGGTTGAGTTGCCGCGCCGCGCCGATCACGACCTTGCGCTGCGCGACCTCGGATCGCGCGGCGGCGCGGGGGACCGCGACGTGCCGATCGCCCGACGCCCTCTTGCTGCGTGCCATGTCACTTGTCGCCGGGCAGGAGCCGCGCGAACAGCTGTCGCGCACTTTCCTTCAGCACCGAACCCAATTCCGGTTCGTCCCGCATCATCGTCATGAAGTTCTTCGCGTCCTTGATGCCGATATGCGGCGGCAATGGCGGCACGTTGGGATCGGCGCGGAACTCGATGATGACAGGCCGATCAGCGGTCAGCGCCTCACGCCACGCATCCGCGACACGGTCCGGATCGTCGCAATAGATGCCCTTGAGGCCGATCAGCTCGGCATAACGGTGGTATGGAAAATCCGGGATGGTCTGGGTCGACGGCGTTTTGCCCTCGCCGAGCTGCACGCGCTCTTCCCACGTCACCTGGTTCAGATCCTGATTGTTGAGAACCATCAGGATGAAGCGTGGGTCCTCCCACTCCCGCCAATATTTCCCGACGGTAATCATCTCGTTCAGCCCGTTCATCTGCATCGCTCCATCGCCGATGAAGCCGATCACCGGACGGTGCGGAAAGGCGAATTTGGCACCGATCGCATAAGGCGTCGCCGCACCCAGCGAGGCGAGCCCGCCGGACAGCGACCCCATCATGCCGCGCCGCATCCGGATATCGCGCGCATACCAGTCGGCGACGGTGCCCGAGTCCGCCGTCAGGATCACGCCGTCAGGCAGCAGCGGCGACAGTTCGTGGAAGATGCGCTGCGGATTGAGCGGTTCGGCAGGCATCATCGCCCGCTCCTCGACCACCTTCCACCAATCCGCGACACCCTGCTCGATGCCGTCGCGCCATGAACGATCCGTCTTCTCGTGCAGCAGCGGCAGCAGGGCCTTGAGCGTCTCGCGACTGTCGCCGACGAGATTATATTCCATGGGATAGCGCAGCGACAGGTTCGCCCCGTCGATGTCGATCTGCACCCCCCGTGCGGCGCCGGGTTCCGGCAGGAACTCGCTATAGGGAAACGCGGAGCCGACCATCAGCAACGTGTCGCATTGCTTCATCAGGTCCCAGCTCGGCTTGGTGCCGAGCAGGCCGATCTGCCCCGTCACCCACGGCAGGTCATCGGGCAGCGCCGCCTTGCCGAGCAGCGCCTTGGCGCAGCCGGCGCCCAGCCGATCGGCCACCGCGATCACCTCGTCGGTCGCATGCAGCGCTCCGGCGCCGACAAGTATGGCGACCCGCTTGCCCTCGTTCAGGATGGCGGCGGCACGCTCAAGGTCGCCCTGGTCCGGGATCTTTGCGGTGCCCGGATAGCCGACCCCGGTATGCGTCGCACCATGGGCCATCGGCGGCTCGCGGTACGTCGCCTCCTGCAAATCGTTGGGTATGATGACGGTCGTAACGGCGCGCTTGGCCTGTGCGATGCGGACGGCGCGGTCGATGCAGGTCCGCACCTGTTCCGGCACCACCGCGGTCACGACATATTCGCTGACGTCGGCGAACAGATGCTGGAGGTCCACCTCCTGCTGGTAATTGGCACCCAGCGCGCTGCGCGCTTGCTGGCCGACGATCGCCACGACGGGCATGTGATCCATCTTGGCATCGTACAAGCCGGTCAGCAGGTGTATCGCACCGGGACCCGAGGTGGCGTAGCACAGCCCCGGCTGGCCGGTGAACTTGGCATGCGCGGACGCCATGAACGCCGCCATCTCCTCATGGCGAACCTGCGTATAGTGCATGACATCGCGCGCTTTCTCGAGCGCCACGTCGAGGCCGCCGACCCCGTCGCCCGGATAACCGAAGACCCGCGTCAATCCCCATTCGTGAAGGCGCGCCCAGACATATTCGGCGACGTTCTGCGACATCCGACACACCTCTCCTGACCTTTTCCGACATAACCCTGAAATCAGCGACCCAGTTCCGCAAGAAATGTCGCATCAGGATATATACGGAGGTTCGGCGCGGTCTGTTTGTTCGGCCGGAGGAGTGACGCTCAGTCGCTTGTCGGCCTGTCGTGTCGCTACGGCACGAACATCATTTAAAAGCCTGAAAAGAACGGGATGCCGTGGATAGCGGCCGCGCGGGCGCGAAACGGCTACACGATATTTGTTGAGCCTGCCTCACAAGCACATGCGCTTTCCAGGTCCTAATGCGGCAATCCCTGAACACCTATCTTCGTGTTCGGATCACGAAGGAGCCGCCTGCCATGTCCGATCGAACTATGCGTGCGCCATGGGGCGATATCCCGCCTCGCCTGACCGAGATCACCGATCAGGTGCTGTTCGACGACATATGGCGGCGGCCGGGCCTTTCGCCGCGCGATCGCAGCCTCGTCACCGTCGCCAGCCTGGTGGCGTTGTACCGCGTCAACGAGTTGCCGTTCCATTGCAAGACCGCGCTGGAGAACGGCGTCACGCGCGACGAACTGGTCGAAGCGGTGACCCACCTCGCCTTCTATTCGGGCTGGCCGACCGCCAGCACCGCCATCGGCATCCTGCGGCAGGTGTTCGCCGACGCCGATGCCACCGACGATCAATAAAGGACATACGATCATGCAGACGCGCGAACTCGGCCGCAGCGGCCTTCACGTCTCCGCCATCGGCCTCGGCTGCATGGGGATGGGCTTCGGCTATGCCAGCACCGTGTCGAAACAGGAGGGCGTCGCGCTGATCCATGCCGCGCTCGAGCGGGGCGTGACCTTCCTTGACACCGCCGAAGTCTATGGCCCGTTCGTCAACGAGGAACTGGTCGGCGAAGCATTGCGGGGCATCCGCGACCGGGTGGTCGTCGCCACCAAGTTCGGCTTCGACATCGATCCCGACACCGGCGAGAATCGTGGCGGCCTCTCCAGCCATCCCGACCGCATCCGGCGTGCGGTGGAGGGTTCGCTGAAGCGGCTGGGGGTCGAATCGATCGACCTGCTCTATCAGCACCGTGTCGACCCCGAGGTGCCGATCGAGGACGTCGCGGGTACCGTCCGCGACCTCATCGCCGAGGGAAAGGTGAAGCATTTCGGCCTGTCGGAGCCCGGCGTTCAGACGCTGCGGCGTGCCCATGCGGTGCAACCGGTGACGGCGGTCCAGAACGAATATTCCCTGTGGTGGCGCGCGCCGGAGACGAATGGCACCCTGGCGGCCTGTGACGAACTCGGCATCGGGTTCGTGCCGTACAGTCCGCTCGGCAAGGGATTCCTGACCGGTGCGATCGGTAAGGATGCGCCCTTGCCGCAGGGCGACTTCCGCGCGTCGACGCCGCGCTTCGCTCCGCAAGCGATGGCGAAGAACCAGGCCTTCGTCGATCTGCTGACCCGCGTCGCCGCCGACAAGGGCGCCAGTCCCGCACAGGTGGCGCTCGCCTGGTTGCTGACGCAGCGGCCCTATGTGGTGCCGATCCCCGGCACGACCAAGCTGCACCGGCTGGAGGAAAACGTCGGCGCGGCGGCGATCACGCTGACCCCGGCCGATCTCGCTGCGATCGACGAGAGCGCCGGCGGGCTGGAAGCCGCAGGGGATCGCTATGCGCCGCAGCAGATGGCGATGGTGGGTCGCGAGGCGCCGCTCGCGACGAGCACCGAAGGGTGAGGAGGGCGACGATGGGACCGAACGTGTCGGATCGTCGTTGATGGCCGGCATCGATAGCGGTGGTTGTTCGGGGGCGTCGCGCATCGGCGGCTTCGTCACCGGTGCGGCGACGGTCATCGACGGCGGCCGGTCGCCCTAGCAGGAGAATGGATCATGGCGCGGGTTTTCATCACCGGCAGTAGCGACGGCCTGGGCCTTGCGGCGGCACGATCGCTGCTGGCCGACGGTCACGCGGTCGTCCTGCACGCTCGTTCCGAGCGGCGGGCCGCCGACCTGGGTGCCGTGTGCGAGCAGGCGAGCGGCGTCGTCATCGGCGACCTGTCCCGCGCCGACGACGTGCGTGGCATCGCGGATCAGGTGAATGCGATCGGCCGCATGGATGCCGTGATCCACAACGCCGGCTTATATACCGAGGCCGAGCGCGGCACGACGCCGGAAGGCCATGCGACGCTGGTCGCGGTGAACACGCTGGCGCCCTATATGCTGACGGCGCTCATCCAGCGTCCCGATCGGCTGGTCTACCTAAGCAGCGGCCTCCACCGCGGTGGCGAGGGGCCGCTTGATGATATCGACTGGACTTCACGCGAGTGGCACGCCGCGCGCGCCTATGCCGAAAGCAAGCTGCATATCGTCGCCCTGGCGTATGCGCTTGGCCGGCGCTGGCCGGACGTGCTGAGCAACGCCGTCGATCCGGGCTGGGTGCGCACGCGCATGGGCGGCGCGGGTGCGCCGGTGGATATCGACACCGGCGCACGCACGCAGAGCTGGCTGGCAGTGACCGACGATCCGGCCGCGCTGACCAGCGGCGGCTATTGGCACGACCTCCACCGCCAGCAGCCGGCGGTACAAGTGACCGATCCCGCGTTTCAGGATCGGCTGCTTGCAACGCTGGCGGCGCTGACCGGCGTGGGATTGCCGTAGCGCCGCCCGTCGATCAGGGCTGGCCGCTGCCGCCGGCCGCGCCATAGACCTGGCCGGTGGCATAGCTGGCATCGCGGGCCGCCAGCTGCACATAGATGGACGCCAGTTCGCCGGGCTGGCCGGGCCGGCCGAGCGGCGTCTCGCCACCGAATTGCTCCAGCTTCTCCATGGTCGCGCCGCCGGAGACCTGCAACGGCGTCCAGATCGGCCCCGGCGCCACCCCGTTGACGCGGATGCCGCGCGGGCCGAGCTGCTTGGCCATGGATTTGACGAAGTTCATCCCCGCCGCCTTGGTCATCGCATAATCGACGAGATCCTTGGACGGGTCATAGGCCTGTTCTGACGTGGTCACGATGATCGTGTCGCCCGCGTCCAGATGCTCCAGCGCCGCCTTGGTCAACCAGAACATCGCGTAGATGTTGGTCTTGATCGTCGCATCGAAGCTGTCCGACGTGATGTCGGCGATGCTGTCGGCCTGCTGCTGGCGCGCGGCATTGCTGACCAGGATATCGAGCCCGCCCAGCGCCGCCGCCGCATCGGCGACGAGGCTGCGGCAGAAGGCCTCGTCCTTGAGGTCGCCCGGAATCGCGACGGCCTTGCGGCCGGCCTGTTCGATCAGCGCGACGACCTCGTCGGCGTCTGCCTGTTCGTCGGGCAGGTAGTTGATCGCGACATCGGCGCCTTCACGGGCGAAGGCAATGGCCGCGGCACGGCCCATGCCGCTGTCGCCGCCGGTCACCAGCGCCCGCCGCCCGGCAAGGCGGCCGGAGCCCTGATAGGTCGTCTCGCCATGATCGGGGCGCGGCGTCATGTCGCGGGCCAAGCCCGGCCAGGGCTGGGTCTGCCGCTCGAACGGCGGCTGCGGGAATTTGGAGGTCGGGTCACGCTGCTGGTCGGTCATGTCGGGTTTTCCTCGTCGGCGAGCAGCCCCAACGGCGCAGCGGCGGTGAGGTTGCGCGAACCGGCGGGGGATCAAAGCTATCGTCCGCCTGCCACGCCGATCAGGCGTCCTCGTCCTCCGTCACCTCCGTCCGCGATCCGGCCGCCGCGCGTTCGGTCATCGTCACATAATCGAGCTTGCCGGTGCCGAGCACGGGCAGCGCATCGACCCGGCGGATATCCCTAGGCACGGCGAGTTCGGCGATCCCGTTGGCGCGCGCCCATTGCTGGAGAGCGGCCGGGGTCGCGTCGGTTTGCGTGGTGAATAGCACCAGCTGCTCGCCCTTGCGCGAATCGGGCCGGGTGACGACGGCATGATCCGCCCCCGGCCAGACCGCCGCGGCATAGCCTTCGACGGCGGGCAGCGACACCATCTCGCCACCGATCTTGGCGAAGCGCTTGGCCCGGCCCCTGATCGTCACGAAGCCGGCGGCATCGATCGTGACGATGTCGCCGCTGTCGTGCCAACCGCCGGCCGGCGGTTGCAGCACGCCGGGGGCATCGGCCTTCAGGTAGCCCGCCATGATGTTGGGTCCGCGGATCGACAGGCGGCCGCCCTCCTCGATCCCGGGCACCGCACCCAGCTTCGCCTCGATCCCCGGCAGCAGGCGACCGACGCTGCCCGCCCGGAAGTGCATCGGCGTGTTGACCGCGATCACCGGCGCCGCCTCCGTCGCGCCATAACCTTCGAGGATGCGCAGGCCGAACTTGTCCGCATAGGTCCGCCGCGTCTCGTCGCGCACCCGCTCGGCGCCGGCGAAGATGTGGCGTAGGGCGTAGAAGTCGTAGCCATGCGCCATGCGGGCGTAGCCTGACAGGAACGTGTCGGTGCCGAACAGGATCGTCGCGTTGGAATCGTAGGCGAGCGCGGGCACGATGCGATAGTGGAGCGGGCTGGGGTAGAGCAGCGTCTTCACCCCCGACAGGATCGGCAGCAGGGTGCCCCCGGTCAGCCCGAAGCTGTGGAACACCGGCAGCGCGTTGAGCACGATGTCGGACGAATTGAAGTCGATACGGGCGGACAGCTGGAGGCAGTTGGCGAGCAGATTGCGGTGGGTCAGCACAACGCCCTTAGGCAGCCCCTCCGATCCGCTGGTGAACAGGATTACCGCCGGTGCATCGGGCGACACCGCGTGGCGGCGGTGCAGGCGCCCTGCCCAGCGGGACGCGACCAGCGCCCCGAGCTTGGCGAGCCCGCCGATACCGGCGCCGACATCCTCCAGATAGACGATCCGCAGCCCCGCCGCTTCGAGCCCCGCCAGCACCTCGCCCAGTTTCGCCTGGGTGACGAAGGCGCGCGCGGTGACGATCGTGCGCACCTCGGCCGCGGTGCAGGCGGCGCGCAGATTGGTGAGCCCGGCGGTATAGTTGAGCATCGCCGGCACGCGGCCGATCCCCTGAAGCGCGAAGAAGCTCGCCGCGACGGCGTTGACGTTGGGCAGCAGCAGCCCGACCGCCTTCCCGGGCCGCGTCATGGCGGCGAGCGGCCGGCCGAGCGCGATGCTGCCGGTGATGAGGCGGCCATAGCTCATCGGTTCGCGCTTCACGTCCTCGACGATCGGCGTCGCGGCACCGTGGATATCCTTGGCGTCGATCAGCGCCTGGTACAGCGTGCGCCCGGTGTCGGAGGTGGCGAAGATCATGTCGCTCATCACGTCGTACAGCTTGGCGCCCGCAGCGGCGCGACGCTGCCGCGCGGTGTCGCCCTGCACCTCGAAACGGTGGGGCGGCAGGATGGTGAGGTCGATCTTCGGAAAGGTGCGCAGGCGGACCTTGCCCTTCAGGCGCGAGAAGGGCGTATATTGCGCCCCGGCGATGCGCACGGGCACGATCGGCGCGTCCGCCTTGTCGGCGACCATGCCCGGCCCGTCGAACACCTTCATCAGCGCACCGGTGACGGTGATGCGGCCTTCGGGAAAGATCACCAGGGTACGCCCTTCGCGCACCGCCTTCACCATCGCCTTGGCGGCCATCGGATTGGTGGGATCGACCGGAAAGGCGTCGAACAGCCCCAGGAACGGCTTCACCCACCAGGCCTTCGCGATGTGCGTGGCCACCGCAAAGGTCGGCTTGCCCGGCAGGAAGGCGGCGAGCAGCAGCCCGTCGAGGAAGGAGACATGGTTGACGACGACCACCGCGCGTTCGCCGGGGCGCGGCATGTTCTCGGCCCCATGCACGTCGACGCGGTAGAGCAGGCGTAGCGCCGCACGCACCAGCCCCTTCAGCACCGTTTCGGGGAGCAGCCAGCATGAGATCAGCGCGACCGCCAGCGTCGCGAACCCCATCGCGCCGATGATGCCGGGCAGCGTGGTGCCGGCAGCCAGCATCGCGCCGACCACCACGACCAGCACGACGGTGACGAAGGCATTGACGATGTTGTTCGCCGCGATGACGCGCGAGCGTTCGGCAGGATCGGTATGCACCTGGAGGATGGCGTAAAGCGGCACGATGAAGATGCCGCCCGAGAGCGCCAAGCCGGCGAGCGCGAACAGGATGTGCCAGCTGCCTGCGGTGGCGAGAAAGGCGTCGACGTCGGCGTGCGGCACCGTGGCGGCGAAGCGACGGGTCGCGACCCACAGGTCGATCAGGAATGCCGCCATGCCGAGCGCCGCGGCGGGCACGTAGCGCGCCGACACCTCGCCGCCGAGCAGCTTGTTGACGACCAGCGAGCCGATCGCGACCGAGACGGAGAAGACCAGCAGGAACAGCGTCACCACGCCCGGCCCCGCCTGCAACCGGCCACTGACCAACGGCGCGAATTCGGACAGCAGGATGGCGCCGATCGCGAAGAACCAGCTGATCCCGAGGATCGCCAGCCACACGCCGCGGCCGGCGCGGGCGACCGACAGGATCTGCCACGTGCCCTTCAGGATGTTGCGGTCGATGCGCACGCCATGCGCGGCGGGGGGCGCCGCAGGCACGGCGAGGCTGACGAGGAAGCCGAGGGTGGCAATGCCGGTCGCGACCAGCCCCGCCTCCCATGCCGGGATCACCCCGCCGAGCAACTGCCCGCCGAGGATGGCGAGGAAGGTGCCCGCCTCGATCAACCCGGTGCCGCCCATCAGCTCGTGCCGGCCCAGATGCTGCGGCAGGATGGAATATTTGACCGGGCCGAACAGCGTGGAATGGACGCCCATCAGGAACAGGCAGCCGAGCAGCACCGGCACCGACTGGAACCAGAAGCCGGCGAGCGCCAGCGCCATGATCGCGATCTCGGCCGCCTTCACCGCGCGGATCAGCCATGCCTTGTCCCATGCGTCGGCCAATTGCCCCGCCAGCGACGACAGCAGGAAATAGGGCAGGATGAACAGGCCGGTCGCGATCGTCGCCAGCTGCGCCGCCTTGTCCGGCGCGGCGGCGTACAGCGTGAAATTGGCGAGGAACAGCAGCGCGTACTTCAACAGGTTGTCGTTGAACGCGCCGAGGAACTGGACGACGAACAGCGGCGCGAAGCGACGCTTGCCGAGCAGCGACAGATCAGGTGCGGACATGGCGGTGACTCCCCTTCATCACGGGTCGTAACGGTGAAAACTTAACGGGCTTCATCAGGCAGATAGCGACTGTAGAGCCAGCCGACGCCGATCAGGCTGAAGCCGAGCGCCACGAAGGAGGCGATCCGGGCCAGCCCGTCGAGGCCGGCGGCATCGAACAGGAACACCTTGACCACCGCCACCAGCATCAGGACGAGGCTGGTGAGGCGCCAGTCGCGCGCGCGGCGAACGATGCCGACGCCGAGGAAGGCCCCTGCCAGGGCAAGCGCGAGGATCGATCGCGCGATCTGTTCCCCGGCGCCGGTGCCTGTCCATAAGGGCATGGGATCATGGCTCGCCTGCCGCAGCAGCGTGAAGGCGGCGGCGACGCTGAGCAGCATCAGCGCAGCATCGCGCCAGCGGATCGCCTGCGGCAGCAGCCGCGGCGCCATCCACAGCAGACCGCCCGCCACCGCATAGGACAGCGCCAGCCACGGCCCCGCCCGTTGCATGACGATCAGCGGATTGAGCACGAGGCCGGTGAACCACGCGGCGTGGAGCAGCGCCGCCGCGCCGAGGACGATCGCCGGCCGCCGCCCGCCGAGCCGCCACGCGGCCACGGCGGCGACGGCCAGCAGCGCCTCCCACAGCGTGCGCTCCATGAGGGTGCGTGCCTGGAACGCCGCGGCGGTGTCGATGCAGACCGCATGTTGCAGTGCGACATGCGCCGCGAGCGCCAGCAGCACGCCGCCGATGGCGGTGCCGGCGCGGCGGGCCAGCGGGGACACGGGTAACAGCCACCCCGCCGCGAGCCCGGCAACGCCCGGCAGCGCCAGGTCGAGCAGCGCCGCATGCAGCGTCGGCCAGGCGGCGACCGGCACCACCGAACCCGTCGCGGCATCGGCAGCCGCGGCGGTCCAGACCAGCAGCGGCGTCAGCACCCATCCGGCGGCGAGCACCGCCGCCGTGGCCGCAGCCGGCAACACGTCGGCACGGCGCGACGCCGCAAGCGCCAGCAGCGCCGCCACCGGCACCAGCGACAGGGCCGATCCCGGCACCATCTGCGCCGCCGCACCATAGCCGAGCAGCACCGCCGCCGGCTGCATCACGCGGGCCCGTCGCCCGGTGGCACGCAGCGCCAGCGCCACCGCCGCCAGAGCGGCGACGATCCACACGCCGGGGCGCCCCGCCACCGCGTCGCCGAACAGGCGCTCGACGCCCGGATCGCCGGCGAGCAGCAACAGCGTGACGACGCCGAACAGCCACGCCGCGCCTTCGACCCGCCGATCGTGCGCGGCATCGGCCAGCGCCAATGTCGCGACGCACAGCAGTGCAGCGGCAGAGGCCCAGGCGGCGACCGGCAGCAGCAGCGCAGCGGCGAGGCCCAGCATCGCCGTGGCGGTGACGGCCAATATGGCGAAGCGGCCATTGTCCTGACGGCCGGGAACGCGCCAGCCCTTCGCCGCCACCGCAGCGGCGAGCGCGGCGGCGACGAGCGCCGTCCAGCCCGCGCCATCGAAGCGGATCGCCGGCACGATGCCGATCGCAATGGCGCAGCCGGCGACCATCGGGGCATCGATCGGCCGCGCATCGGCGCGCCATACCCGCAGCGTCGCCGGCAGCGCATGGATCGCGGCGATCGCAGCGAGCACCAGCGCGCAGGCGGCGGCCGAGGGATCGGGCCAGGCGAGCGCCAGCAGGATGGCGACCGCCAGTGCCGGCGCCGGCAGGTCGGCAAAGGTGGCATCGCGCCGCGATAGCCAGAGGATGGCGAGCGAGATCAGCCCGAACAGCGCCCAATGCAGCGGCGCGAAGCCCCCGAGCGAGACGAGCGCGGCCAGTTGCGCACAGCCGAGCAGGCTCGCCGCGACACGCATCGCCGCGGCGCGCTGGCCGCTGAGCAACAGCGGCAGGCCGATGGCGAGCCCGAGCGTATAGATGCCGACCGACAGCGTGGCGGCGAGATCGAGCACGCCGCCGAGGATCAGCACCGCGCCCCAGCCGAAGCCGCCGATCAGTGCGGCGCCACCGAGCCACCACCAGCGTTGCTGCCGGCCGAGCGCGCACAGGCCGCCGACGGTCAGCGCGAGATACAGCGTCAACAACGGCACGTCGGGCTCCCCTGCCCCGACCAGCGCCGGCGCGGCGAGGCCGCCGAGCAGACCCAGAACCGCGCTCGGCGCACCGAACCGCAGCGACAGCCCGGCCGCCAGCACCGTCACCAGCGCCATGCCGACGAAGGCCGGGACCGGGCCGATGAGGCCGTAGAGGTTGGCCGCGGCGAGCGTCACCGCATAGAGCGTCGCAATCCCCGCCCCGGCCAGCGACTGGCGCACGCGGGGATCGCGAACCGTGTCCTCGCGGCGCAGCGCCGCCTCCGCGCCGCCGATCAGCCCGATGCCGAACACCAGCCCCAGCACGACGCGAACCCATGGCGAGAGCAAGCCCGCCTCGATCGAATAGCGCACGATCAGCACGCCCGCGACCGCCAGCGTCAGGCCGCCGGCCCAGATCGGCAGGCGGCGGCCGAACAGTTCCTCGAAGCCACCGCGGCCGGTCGCGATCGGCGCGCGCGCTTCGGGCGCTGCGGCGATCGGTGGCAGCCATGGGGACGCCGGCGGACGCGGCCTCTCGACCACGGGTGCGGGCCTCGGTGCCTCCTCCGGCTGCGCGGCTGGAGGCGGCGGTGGCGGTGGCGGTGGCGGCGCGGGCACCGGCATCGGCTCGGGGGGCACAAAAGGTGCCGTGTAGGGCCGGACGGCGGCGGCAAGCGCCTCTTCCATCGCGTCGAGACGATCCTGCAACCGATCCATCCGCTTCCACAAGGTGGCGAGGACGATGGCGAGGACGATGAGCAGCAGCAGCGACATGCCAGCGGACCTTCGATGATTCGCAGGCATGATACATGGAAATGAGCACCGCTCAATATAGAAATTGGACAGCGCTCAATTCATCGGATATCCGAGTTCGATGGGCAGACGATCCGATCACAACCGCGCCGAACTCGAGGCGCTGATCCTCGATGCCGGGACGGCGCTGGTCGCGGAGGCGGGCCTTGGCGGCTTTTCCGCGCGCGAAGTGGCGCGGCGGATCGGCTATTCGATCGGCACGATCCACAATGTCTTCGGCACCGCCGACCGGCTGGTCGCCGCGATCAACGCCCGCAGCTTCACCGCCTGGGCGGCCTTTCTGCGCGAGCGGCTGGACGCGGCCGGCGATGGCGGCGATCGTATCGCGGCGCTGGTCGAGGGCTACTTCGGCTTCGCCCGCTGCCATACGTATCTGTGGACCGCCATCTACGACCACCGCCGGCCGGCCGAAACCGGGCTGACCGAGGCCGATGAAGCGGGGCGCGGCGAACTGACACGGATCGTCGTGCAGGAAGTCGCCGCGGCGCTCGGCCGGCCGATCGACGACGATGTCGCCGCCTTCGCCCGTTCGCTGATCGCGACGGTGCACGGCCATTGCGCCTTCGCGATCAGCGGCGCCTGGGCGTTGATGGGCGAAGCCGCGCCAGAGGCGGCCGCGCTCGCGCGGGTGCGCGAGGCGCTGGCCGCGCGGGCGGCTTAGCGTTACGCCACCGCCATCAGGCTGGCGTTGCCGCCCGCCGCGGTGGTGTTGATCGAGGTCGATACCTCTTCGACCAGCCAGTCGAGGCGATAGCCCGCAGAGGCCGCATGCGGCAGGACGATCGGCCCGGGCAGCTCGGCGAGCGCGGCAAGCGCGGCGGCGACCTGCGCCGCGTCGCCTTCGATCAGGGCGCCCGCGTAGCTGCCGTCCGCCTGCCAGTCGGCCGAGCGGCGGACGCGATGCGCGAGGCTGGCGGGCAGCGTCGCGAGGATTGCGTCCAGCCCGTCCGCGGCCACCACCGGGTTGTTACCGGCGGCGAGCGCCACGCCGAGCTGCTCGACCAGCCCGTCGCGCGTCTGCGGCAGCAACAGCACCCGGCCGCGCGGGTGGAGCGCATAAAGGTTGCGTTCGCCGACCGGCCCGGCGAGTTCCGCTTCGGCGCCGACCGGCGATGCGGCGATCGCCGCGCGCACCCGTGCCGCGGCGGCGGCATCCCCCGCCTCCTCCAGCCAGAGCGCGAGATCGCGTGCCGCCGGATCGGCATGGTCGGAGACGAGCGGCAGCGGCAGGTCGGCACCCGTCACCAGCCGGCCGAGATACAGCGGCCCGCCCGCCTTGGGTCCCGTCCCCGACAGCCCGCGCCCGCCGAACGGCTGGACGCCGACGACCGCGCCGATGACGTTGCGGTTGATGTAGAGATTGCCCGCCCTCACCCGGCTGGTGACGTGCGCCACCGTCTCGTCAAGGCGGGTGTGCAGGCCGAAGGTGAGGCCGTAGCCGGTGGCGTTGATGCGGTCGATCAGCCGGTCGAGCTCGGCCCGGCGGAAGCGGACGACATGCAGCACGGGGCCGAACACCTCGCGCTTCAGTTCGGCGATATCGGCAAGCTCGATGATCGTCGGCGGAACGAAGGTGCCGTGGGCGGTGTCACCGGCGGGCGCGACCTGCTCCACGGCGCGGCCGGCAGCGCGCATCGCGGCAATATGGCGGTCGATGTTGTCCTTCGCCTCGGCGGTAATGACCGGGCCGATGTCGGTCGCTAGCTGGTCGGTGCGGCCGATCGACAGCTCGTGCAGCGCCCCCCGGATCATCGCCAGCGTGCGATCCGCCACCTCCTCCTGCAGGCAGAGGATGCGCAGCGCGGAACAGCGTTGGCCTGCGCTGTCGAAGGCGGAGGCGATGACGTCCGCCACCACCTGTTCGGCCAGCGCGGAGGAATCGACGATCATCGCATTCTGCCCGCCGGTTTCGGCGATGAACGGGATCGGCGCGCCATCGGGCAACAGCCGACCGGCGAGGACCTTCTGGATCAGGCGTGCGACCTCGGTCGAGCCGGTGAACATCACGCCCTGCGTCTCGGGCGCGGCGACCAGCGCGGCGCCGATCGCGCCGTCGCCGGGCACGAACTGCAATGCGTCCACCGGCACGCCGGCCTGGTGGAGCAGGCCGATGCCCTGCGCGGCGATCAGCGGCGTTTCCTCCGCCGGCTTGGCGAGCACGGCATTGCCCGCCACCAGCGCGGCGGCGACCTGGCCGATGAAGATCGCCAGCGGGAAGTTCCACGGGCTGATGCAGGTGACGACGCCGAGCGGGCGGTGCGCGGGCGCCAGCGTGGTGCGCGCCTGTTCGGCATAATAGCGCAGGAAGTCGATCGCCTCGCGCACCTCGGCGATGGCGTTGGGCAGCGACTTGCCCGCTTCCCGGACGATCAGCGCGAGAAGGTGCGGCATCTGCGCCTGCATCGCGTCGGCGGCACGCTCCAGCATGGCGGCACGATCCGCGATCGGCACCGCCGCCCAGTCGGGTGCGGCAGCCGCGGCAGCGCGGGCGGCCGCCTGCGCCTGTTCCACCGACAATTCGCGCACGGTGCCGACGCGGTCGCGGTGATCGGCAGGATTCAGCACGTCGCGGGCGATGCCGTGCACCCCCGCCTGCCACGGCCCCGCCGCGGCCATGGTTTCCGCCAGCGAGGCCAAGGTCGCCTCGTCGCTGAGATCGAGGCCGGCGGAATTGACGCGGTCGCCATACAGTCCCTGTGGCAGGGCGATCTGCGGGTTCTTCTGCCCGGCACCGACGCCCGAACCGGCCATCGCCCGCACCGCCGCGACGGGATCGGCGACGAGGTCGGCGATCGACACCTCGGGATCGGCGATACGGTTGACGAAGGAGGAATTGGCGCCGTTTTCCAGCAGCCGCCGAACAAGATAGGCGAGCAACGTCTCGTGCGTACCGACCGGCGCATAGATGCGGCAGGGACGGTTCAGCTTATCCGCGCCGACCACCTCGTCGTACAGCGGCTCGCCCATGCCGTGCAGGCACTGGAATTCGTAGTCGCCGACCGCGAAATCGGGGCCGGCGAGATGATAGATGGTGGCCAGCGTCTGCGCATTATGGGTGGCGAATTGCGGGAACACCGCCTCGCGCGCGTCGAGCAGCTTGCGGGCGCAGGCGATGTAGGCGACGTCGGTGTGGATCTTGCGGGTGTAGACCGGAAAATCGGCGAGGCCATCGACCTGCGCGCGCTTGATCTCGGCATCCCAATAGGCGCCCTTGACCAGCCGCACCATGATGCGCCGCTCCGCCCGCCGGGCGAGATCGACGATCCAGTCGATGACGAACGGGCAGCGCTTGCCATAGGCCTGCACCACGAAGCCGAGGCCGTTCCAGCCGGCAAGGTCCGGATCGGTGGCGAGGCTTTCGAGCAGGTCGAGCGACAGCTCCAGCCGGTCCGCCTCCTCGGCATCGATGTTGAGGCCGATGCCATAGCCCTTGGCGAGCAGCGCCAGCGCCTTCACGCGCGGCAGCAACTCGGCCATGACGCGGGCGGCCTGGGCGCGGACGTAGCGCGGGTGCAGCGCCGACAATTTGATCGAGATGCCCGGCCCGTCATAGATGCCGCGGCCGGCGCTCGCCTCGCCGATCGCGCGCACCGCCTGTTCGTAATCGCGATAATAGCGGTCGGCGTCGGCGGCGGTGGTCGCCGCCTCGCCCAGCATGTCGTAGCTGTAGCGGAAGCCCCGCGCCTCCAGCGGACGGGCGCGCTTCAGCGCCTCGCCGATCGTCTCGCCGGTGACGAACTGTTCGCCCATCATCCGCATCGCCATGTCGACGCCGCGACGGATCACCGGTTCGCCGGCGCGCGCGATCAGGCGGGTCAGCGCGGCGCCGAGGCCGCTGTCGTTGACGCTGCCGGTCAGTTTGCCGGTGACCACCAGACCCCAGGTCGCGGCGTTGACGAACAGCGAGCGGCCATCGCCGACATGCGCGCGCCAGTCGCCACCGGCGATCTTGTCGCGGATCAGGGCGTCGCGGGTGGCGGTGTCGGGGATGCGCAACAGCGCCTCGGCCAGGCACATCAGCGCGACGCCTTCCTGACTGGACAGGGCATATTCCTGCACCAATCCCTCGACGCCGGTGCCCTTGTGCTTGGCGCGGAGCGCGGTGACCAGCGCGGTCGCCGTCGCGGCAGCGGCGTCGCGGACGCCGTCGGGCAGCGTCGCGGCGTCGAGCAGCGGCGCCAGGCATTCGGGCTCCGGCCGGCGATAGGCGGCGGTGATCGCCTGCCGCAGCGGGTCCTGCTGGCGAATCGGGGGCGCGAAATCGGCGAACGGCGGGCGGGTCATGGTGCAGGTCCTCTCGACCGCCGCCCATAGCGACTTTCGCGCTGGCGATCCGACCGATATTGTCCCATGTCGAAGCCGAACGAACGGATTTTGTGGGATATGAACGGACGAAAGGCCTTGAAATCAGCTGATGGCAGTCCGATCGACCGGTTCGACCTGCGGATCATCGAACAGCTGCGCAGCGACGGCCGCCTGTCGGTCACCGAACTGGCGAGGCGGGTCGGCCTGTCGAAGACACCGTGTCAGGTGCGGCTGCGACGGCTGATCGATCAGGGCTATATCCTGGGCTTCCGCGCGGTGATCGATCCGGCGCGGCTGGGGCTCGATCACGTCGCCTTCACGGAGGTGAAGCTGTCGGACACGCGGGAGGCGGCGCTGGAGGAATTCCGGCGGGCCGTGCTGCGCATTCCGGAGGTGGAGGATTGCCACATGATCGCCAGCAGCTTCGACTATCTGCTGAAGGTGCGCACGGCGGATATCCGTCGCTATCGCGAGGTGCTGGGCGAGCAGATTTCCGCCCTGCCGCACGTCGCCAGCACCTCCACCTTCGTGGCGATGGAAACGATCCGCGATGCGGGCATGTGACCTCGTCAGTTTTGGTTACCATTTGTTAACCACTTTCGGGCTAAGGGCGGGCAGTGGCCTACCGGCCGCACGGACAGCAGGACGCCCCTGATCGTACGCGTATCAGGCGGTCAGGGGCGTCTTGGCGTTAATCCGGCGTCCTGCGCAACGCGCCGTCGCCGTTCTGCAGCATCCAGAAGCGCGACCAGCTGCGCACCCGCGGCAGGATCAGCCAGGTCAGTGCGACCGTCAGCAACATCGATGACAGGATCTGCTGGCCGATACGCGGCAGGCCGGGGAAGGCCCAGCCGATCGCGCCGCTGACGACGAGCAGCGTCGGCACCACGCCGATCCAGGTGACGATCGCCGTCTTCCATTTGCGTGCGGCCGCTTCGCTGGGCAGGTCGAACGCGACGACGCTGCCGTCATCATGCTGGTCGAGGCCGACCGAAAAGCCATCGGCCTGGCGGGCCAGGGCGACATAGCGATCCTGCCCGCACCAGTCGCGCGCCGCCGCGCGATCGGCGAAATGGAGAACCAGATGGTGCAGCCCGCCCGCCTGGTCGAGCCGAACCGCGGATGCGAAACCGGGATGCGCCTGCGCCGCGGCGACCACCTGCTCGACCCAGGATCGATAGTCCTTCTCGCGGCCCGGCCGCATGACCCGGCTGATGATGAGGGTCCCAGGCGCTGATGAGGTGCTCGGCATCCCTGCCCGACCCGCAGGCACGCCGGAGGTTCCGTGGCGACGCAAACCACCATCATTCCGAGCCGGCGATCAGTTCCCGCCCCTCCCCGGATAGAACGGGAGCAAGGGTGATTGCCGATCGGCCTAGCTGACGATCCGGAAGGTGTAGCTGTAGTCGGACTGGGTCGAGCCGGTCACACCGGTGATGCGGACGGTGTAGGTGACGCCCGCCTGCAACCCCGCGACCTTCCACTGCACGTTGTTGGCGAGGCCATAGCCATCGTTGTCGCTGCTGACGTTCGACACGGCGAGCGCACCGGCCGGGCCGGTGACGGTGATCGTGGCGCCGCCGAAGCCGACGTTGGCGTTCGCGCCGAAGGCATTCGTCTTGCCGGGTGAGGCGCTGAACGAGAGATAGGCCGCGGTGTTGAAGTAGCGCGCCGGATAGTCGCCGAACGGATAGGCGACGAAGGCGGGCACGTTGCTCGGCACCGGACCGCCGGCGGCGAAGTTGAAGACGCGCATCGATGCGGCGCTCGCGCGGCTGCCGTCGGGCATCACCACCGTCACCCGGCCATAGGACGTCTTGCCGAGGAACGGATCGAGGATCCAGCGGCGGTGCCCGATCGAGGCGCTGCCGATTTCCGTCAGCCACGAGCCTAGGTAATCGTCCTCGCTGTTGAAGCCGAGGCCGGTGCCCCAGCCGCCGATCAGGTTGCTCGCCCCCGCCGCGGCGGCGCCGGCCGCGGTGTAGCAGGTCCAGCTGGTCGGCGGGGTGTGGCTCAGCTGGCGGTTGACCGCCATCATCAGGGACGATTCGGCTTCCTGCGAATCCTCGAAGTCCGAATAGGTGACCGTCGGCAGTTGATGCAGCGCGCGGATGGCGTTGAGCTTCGCCAGGAAATCGGCCTTGACGCTCGCTTTCAGCGTACCGGCGCGGCAGGAGGCGACATCCGGCGCCACGTCGTAGAGCGCGGCTGCGGCCGCCGCCCAGCTGGTGGGTGCGGGCGTCGGCGACGGGCTGGGCGAAGGCGACGGTGATGGCGTCGGTGCGGGCGCAGGGGCCGGCGATGGCGTGCCTGCGGGGACGGTGACGACGGGCACGCTGGCGGTCGTCGTGTCGCTGCCGCCGCCTCCACCGCACGCCCCGACCGCGAGGGCAAGACCCGACGCAATTCCGCTCTTCCAATGACGCATCGCAACCAACCGATAGGGAATGCCGGGTCGCGCATGACCTGGCTGTCGGGCGATGGACTAGCATCCCAGGGTTAACGAAAGGTGGCTGGCGGCCAAGAACCGCAGCCTTTTCAACCGGCAGCGGGTGGATGCGGCTTGTAATGCCGGAGCGGGCGGCCGAGAGTCGCAGCCTAGCGGGAGGACCGGGTTTGGCGAGCGTCGGCATCGAGGGATTGAGCAAGCGGTTCGGCGCGACCGACGTCCTTCATCCGACCAGCCTCGATATCGACGCGGGCGAGTTCGTCGTGATCGTCGGTCCGTCCGGCTGCGGCAAGTCGACGCTGCTGCGGCTGATCGCCGGGCTGGAAGAGCCATCGACCGGCACGATCGCGATCGACGGGCGCGACGTCACCCACAGCCCCCCTGCCGAGCGCGGGCTGGCGATGGTGTTCCAATCCTATGCCCTCTACCCGCATCTGTCGGTGGCGGAGAACATCGCCTTTCCGCTGAAGGTCGCGCGGCGGCCGCGGGCGGAGATCGCCGCGCGCGTCGCCGCGGTCGCCGAGACGCTGGACCTGACGCCGCTGCTCGATCGCCGGCCCCGCGCGCTCTCCGGCGGGCAGCGCCAGCGCGTGTCGATCGCGCGGGCGGTGGTGCGGCAGCCGCAGGTGCTGCTGCTCGACGAACCGCTGTCGAACCTGGATGCCGGCCTGCGGGTACGGATGCGCCATGAGTTCGCGCGGCTGCACCAGAGCCTCGGCTGCACGATGATCTACGTGACGCACGATCAGCTGGAGGCGATGACGCTCGCCAATCGTATCGTGGTGATGGCGGAGGGGCGGATCGAGCAGGTCGGCGCGCCGATGGACCTCTATGCCCGCCCCGCCACGCTGGCGGTGGCCCGCGCGATCGGTTCGCCGGGGATGAACCTGGTGCCGGCGACGATCGTCGCGCGCGATGCGCAGGGTGCGACGCTGCGGCTCCCCGACGGCGCTACGGTCGCCGCCGATGCCGCGGTGCCCGACGGCGCGATCGGCAGCCCGGTGACGCTGGGCGTCCGGCCCGAGCATCTGCGCGCGGCGGCGGACGGCGCCTTCGCCGGGCCGATCGAGCTGTTCGAGCGGCTGGGGCCCCTCTCCTTCGCGCATCTCGGCGGCCAAGGAGAGCCGATCGTCGCACAGCTGCCCGGCGACAGCGCGGTCCGGCTGGGCGAACCGTTGCGCATCGGCGCGGCGGCGGCCGATGTCCACCTGTTCGCGCCCGACGGCCGCGCCTATCCGCGCGTCAGCCCTTGATGCTGCCGCCGAGCAGGCCGGTGATGTAATAGCGCTGCAGCGCGAGGAAGATCAGCAGCACCGGCAGCGTCGTCACCACCGCGGCGGCCATCATCAGTTCGCCGTCCGCGGCATGTTCGCGCCCGATCGCCGCCACCGCGACCGGGAGAGTATAGCGGTGCTGGTCGGCCAGCACGATCAATGGCCAGAGGAAATCGTTCCACGATCCCAGGAACATGAACACCGCCAGCGTGACGGTGATCGGTGCCAGCAGCGGCAGCACGATGGTGACGAAGATGCGCCCCTCCCCCGCGCCGTCGAGCCGGGCAGCATCGATCATCTCGTCCGGGATCGCCAGCGTCGCTTGGCGCACGAACAGCACCGCGAAGATGCCGGCGAGGCTCGGCAGGACGACGCCGGCATAGCTGTTCACCAGCCCCAGTTCCTTGAAGATCAGGAACAGCGGCAGCATGGCGATCTGCCCCGGCACGACGAGGCAGGCGATCAACCATTGCAGCAACCGCTCGCGTCCGCGGAAGCGCAGCTTGGCGAAGGCATAGCCGGCGGGCACGGTGAGCAGCAGGCCGAGCACCGTCGAGGCGACGGCGACGAGGACGCTGTTCCACAGCGCGGGCACGATGCGATAGTCGAACCACGCACCGTCGATCAGCCGGCGGGCGAGCAGTTCGTGGTAATTCTCCAGCGTCCAGTGGCTCGGCCAGAGCGGCGGCGGAAAGGCGCTGGAGGCGCCGCGCGGCATGAACGACACCAGCACCATCCAGACGAGCGGCAGGATGGTGACCAGCGTCACCACCGCCACCACGACATTGGCGACGATCGAGCGTCCACGCATCTTCATCGCCATCCGGTCACAGCCATTCGTAGCGCCTTCCGATGCGGGTCTGGACGAGGGTGACGGCGAGGATCAGCACGAACAGGACGAAGGCGACCGCCGACGCCTGGCCCAGGTTCCACCATTTGAAGCCTTCGTCGAACATGAAGTAGAGTACCGTGGTCGTGCTCTGCGCCGGCCCGCCGAGCGTCATCACATAGGGTTCGGCAAAGATCTGGAAGAAGCCGGCGACGCTCATCACCGCGGCGAGCAGCAGCGTCGGGCCGATCGCCGGCAGCGTGACGTGGCGGAACCGGCGCCAGCGCCCGGCGCCGTCGAGCCTTGCCGCCTCCATCAGGTCCTGCGGCACCGCCGACAGTGCCGCGGTGAAGACGATCATGTTGTAGCCGAAGATTTTCCACGTCACGAACAGCAGGATCGCGGGGATGGAGGCGTGCGGGTCGCCGAGCCAGTCGACCGGCGGCACGCCGAGCCCGCGCAGCGCATAGTTGATGAGCCCGAATTGCGTGTTGAGCAGGAACCGCCACACCACCGCGGTGGCGACGACGCTGGTAACGTAGGGGGCGAACAACAGCACGCGCCACAGCGGCTTCCAGCGCACCGTCCGGTCGTGCAGCAGCAGCGCGACGGCGAGCGAGGTGCCGATCGCCATCGGCACGCCGAACAGCGCGAACAGGCCGGTATTGGCGAGCGCCCGCCAGAACAGCGGCGTCGCGAACAGGTCGGCGAAGTTGCCGAACCCGACGAAGTTCAGGTTGGACCAGTCGGCCAGCGCATAGATGCTGTAGTCGGTCACCGACAGGCCGAGGGCGAGCAGCGTCGGCACGATGAAGACGAGCAGGATGATGCCGAGCACCGGCGCGGTGAACAGCCAGGCGGTGCGCTCCTGCCGGGTCATGCGATCTTGCCCGCATCGACCAGCGCACGCCGCTTGGCGAGCAGCGCATCGACGCGCCGGTCCATGACGCGCGTGCCCTCCTCGACCGAATATTGCCCGCGCACCACGCGCTCGGCGACGATCTGCACCTCAAGGCGGATACGCTCCATCTCGACGATGTCGGGCTGGGTGGCGGGCGCCCGCATCTGCGCGGCGAAGGGCGCGAGGATCGGCGTCGCCAGTTGCGGCGCGTGCCAGGCGTCCGTGCGCGCCGGGAGATTGCCGATCAGCCGCTGATAGGTGAGTTCGCTGGACGTCGAGGTCAGGTGGCGGAGCAGCGCCCAGGCCGCCTCCGGACGGCGCGACTGGGTGGAGACGGCGAGGCTGGCGCTGATCGCCGACACCCTGCCCGGCCCATCCGGCCCCGGCATCCGCGCCACCGACCATCGGTCCGCCGAAATCTCCGCGGCGCGGCGGCGCAGGTCGAGCAGCAGCGACGGGCCGCTCGGATAGGTCGCGAAATAGTCGCGGGCGAAGGCACCAACCGGGTCCTGCAACTCGGTCGACAGTGCGCGCGGCGCGAGGCCGTCGGCGAACAGCGAGACGTAGAAGGCGAGTGCGGCGCGGAACGCGGGGCTGGAAAAATCACCGCGTGTGTCATTGTCGCGCAGCAACCGCGCACCCGTCTGGCCGGCGAAGGTGAACAGCGTGTCGAACCAGTTGAGATAGGACAGCATGGCATAGCGATCCGGCCAGCGGCGCTTTATGGCATGGCCCATCCGCCGCCATTCCTGCCAGTCCCCCGGCGGCGCGTCGTAGCCGACGGCATGGAGCAGATCGGCGCGGTAGAATTGCATCTGCGGCGCGACCGACCAGGGCACCGCATGGTCGCCGCCATGCCGCTGCATCGTGCCGAGGACGGACGGGAAGATGCCCGCGAGCAACGCAGGATCGGGCACCGGGGCGATCGCGCCGATCATCGCGAATTCGCCGACCCAGCCGTTGGGCAGCATCAGCACATCGGGCATCGCGCCGCCGGCAAAGGCGGTCAGCAATTTCTCATGCGCCGCCGTCCAGGGAAGCGACTGCACCTCCACCGCGATGCCGGTGGCGCGGGTGAAGGCAGGTATCAGCAGCGGCGAATAATCGCCCTCGTAGCTCATCGCCCAGAGCGACAAGGCCTGCGGATCGCGGCGCGCGGCGCAGCCGGCGATCGCGAGCGCCGGCACTGCCGCGAGCAACGTGCGGCGGCTTGGCGAAGGGATCCCATGCGTTGACTTGGATTGGCGTGAGGGAAAGGTTTTCACGCCAAGCCAAGTAAATAGCACATGTTAGTGGAGCGATTTCGGGGCCGAAACGTTCCCAACCCTCGACGCGGACCGAAAAAAGAAACCCGCCGCGCCGCCAAGGGGTAACAGGGATGCCGTCCAAGCCGTTTCGCTCCGCCGCGTTCGTCGCGGCGCTGATGTCATCTGCCGCCATGTCGTCCGCCGCGGCGGGGCAGACGCAGGCCCCGCAGACCGAAGCGCCCGTCCCCGCCACCGATCCGGCACCAGCGGATGCGGCCGACGATATCGTCGTCACCGGATCGCGCATCGCCCGGCCGGACTATGCCGCCCCCAACCCGATCGTGTCGTTCGGCGCGGAGAATATCCAGCAGTCGGGCAACACCAACGTCACCAATTTCCTTCAGCGGGTGCCGGCGCTGACCAACTCGATCGACAGCAGCCAGTCCGCCGGATCGGACCGGCCGGGCGGGCAGCTGTATGGCGCGGCCGGGCTCAACCTGCTCGACCTGCGGGGGCTGGGACCGGCGCGCACGCTGGTGCTGGTCAACGGCCGCCGCCACGTCGCCAGCCAGATCGATTCCGCCGCGGTCGATGTGAATGCCATCCCGACCGATCTGATCGAACGGGTCGACGTGCTGACGGGCGGCGCCTCGGCGGTGTACGGCGCCGATGGCGTATCGGGCGTCGTCAATTTCATCCTGAAGCGCGACTTCGATGGCGTGACCGCACGGTCCCAATTCGGCATTTCCGACGAGGGCGATGCCGGCAATCGCTTCGCGTCGATCGGGGCGGGTCGCAATTTCGCCAACGGGCGTGGCAACGTGACCGTGTTCTACGAATACAATGCCGACGATCCGCTGCGCAACGACGACCGCGCCTATCTGCGCCGCGAGAAGCGGCAGTACCTCGTCCCCAACGTCGCCTACGCCGGGCCGGCGGCGGGATCGTACCAGCAGGTCCTCGCCGGCGACCTGCGCTATCCCTATGGCACGCCGAGCGGCTATATCGAGATCGGTGGCCGCGCCTATAATGGCGACGGCACGCTCTACGATCCGGGCACGCAGGTGGGCGGCGGCTTCGTCAGCGGCGGCAGCGCGACACCCGTGGCGGGCTATGTCGGCGACCTGCTGCCCGCGACCGAGCGGCACGCAGTCAACCTTCTGACCCATTACGACGTATCGGACGCCTTCAAGCTGAGCCTGGAAGGCAAGTTCGTCCAGACCAGGGCGACGACCTTCGGCGGCTATTCGGGCAATTACCCGGCGGTCTTCACGCTCGACAACCCCTATATCCCGGCGGCCCTGCGCAACGCGGCGCTGCTGGCGGGCGACACGACGATCGTATCCAACCGCAACAACACCGACTTTCCCCGGCTGGGGGAGAGCGATCGCCGCCGCACCTGGCGGGGCGTGATCGACGCATCGGGCCGGATCAGCAGCCATGCGCAATATGACGTGTCCTACACCTATGGGCAGACCGATGTGCGCATCACCAAGCTCAACAGCCGGTGGAACGACCGCTATACCGCCGCGCTCGACGTCGTCACCGATCCCGCGACGGGGCGGCCGACCTGCCGATCGAACCTCAATCCCGCAGCGTTGCAGGTGCCGGCGACCAGCTTCACGCCGGGGGCGAACAGCGGCTGCCTCCCGATCAACACCTTCGGGTCGGGCGTCTACGATCCCGCCGCGCTCGCCTGGGCGACGAACACCGCTAACGTCAGCTATGCCCGCCTCACCCAATCGGTGGCGAGCGCGCAGCTGACCGGCGATTTTGGCGCGCTCTTCACCCTGCCCGGCGGGCCGGTGCAGTTCGCGGTCGGCGGCGAATACCGACGTGAGACGAGCCGCTTCCGCCCCAATGCCTTCCTGACCGGCAAACAATGGTACCAGTATGACGAGGGCGACAGCTTCGATCCCAATTACCAGATCCAGCCGAGCCGCGGCGTCTTCGACGTATGGGAGGCGTTCGGCGAGCTGAACGTGCCGCTGTTGAAGGACGTGCCGTTCGCGCAGACGCTGTCGGTCGGCGCGGCGGGGCGGCTTTCGGATTATTCGACGATCGGGCGCACGCAGGCGTGGCAGTTCAACGGTGTCTGGGCACCGATCCGCGACCTGACGCTGCGCGGTTCGTACGGCCAGTCGGTGCGCGCGCCCAATATCGGCGAGCTGTTCCAGCCGACCGGGCCGACCACCGCCTATTTCGTCGATCCCTGCTATCTCGAAAACCGCAATGCGGGATCGTCGAGCCGCGCGGCCAATTGCACCGCACTCATCACCGCGGCGGGGGGCAACCCGGCGAACTTCACGGCGAACAACAACCCCGATGCCGCGGTGCTCATCAACGGATCGCGTACCGGCAATCCGAACCTGCGGGAGGAGACGGCGCGGACCTGGACCGCCGGCACGGTGCTGCGGCCGCGGTTCCTGCCGGACCTCACCCTGTCGGCCGATTGGTATGACATCCGCCTGCGCGATGCGATCAACACCGCCGACGCCAACACGATCGCCAATCTGTGCGTCGACCAGCCGACGCTCGACAACGTCTTCTGCACGGCGATCCGCCGGCGGCAGGGCACGGGCTATATCAACGGATTTTCGGTGCAGCCGCAGAACGTCGCCGCGTTCCGCACCTCCGGCCTCGACGTCAATCTGAGCTATGTGGTGCGGACGGCGGCTGCGGGTACGTTCGACCTGCGCTTCGTCGGCGGCTATCTGCATACCCTCAAACAGATCGCGACGCCGGGCGCACAGCCGGAAAACCAGGCGGGGCAGCCCGGTCGGCCCAAGTATAATTTCGTGCTGTCGCCGACCTGGTCGCTCGACGGGCTGACGCTGAGCTACAATCTGCGCTGGGCGGATGCGACGCGCCGCTTCCCGCGGGCGACCACCGATGCCAATCCGGATTACGCGGCGCCGCAATATCTGCGCTACAGGGATCTGTGGCAGCACGACGTCCAGCTGCAATATGCCGTCGACCGGAATTTCGCGCTCTACGGCGGCATCAACAACCTGTCGGACCAGAAGCCGGACGCCGATTCCTACGATTACCCGATCTCGTCGCTCGGCCGGTACCTCTATGTCGGCGTGAAGCTCGGCGGCCGCTGAGCGGTTTCCTGCGGCGAAGGGGAACGGGCGATCCCCTTCGTTCGTCGGGCACCGGCAAGCCGATACCGAAGGAGGCGAACATGGCGATCTTCAACAAGGACATGGTGGAACTCGCGAGCAAGAACACGCTCTGGCAGAAAGAGGTGTATCGCGATCCCAAGGTGCAGATCGTGCTGATGAGCATTCCTGCCGGCGAAGAGATCGGCATGGAAACCCATCCCGCCGACCAGACGACCTTCATCGTCGCGGGCGAGGCGCAGGTGGTGATCGACGGCCATGCGACCAAGGCATCGCCCAACCATCTGGTCGTCGTGCCCAAGGGGTCCGAACACAATATCATCAACAAGGGCAATGGCGAGCTGAAGCTCTTCTCCGTCTACGCGCCGCCCGCCGAACCCGAAGGTGCCGCCTTCAGGACCAAGGCGGAGGCCGAGGAGGCGGAGAAGGGCCTGCTCGCCAAGGCGGCCGACGCGGTCAAGTCGGCGGTCGGCCGGTGACCGCGCCGACGCGCGTCGTCATCACCGGCGCATCCAGCGGCATCGGCGCGGCGACCGCCATCGCCTTTGCGAAAACGGGTGCGCAGCTGGTGCTGGCGGCGCGCGGCGCGGCGGGGCTGGAGGACATCGCCCGCCGCTGCGCCGCCGCGGGTGGCACGGCGCAGACGCAGGTGGTGGACGTGACGGACGCGGCAGCCGTCGCCGCGCTCGCCGCTTATGCGCAGAAGGCGCTGGGCGCGATCGACCTGTGGTTCAGCTGCGTCGGCGTTGGCGTGGTCGGGCGATACGAGGATGTGCCGATCGCCGATCATGCCCGGGTGATCGAGGCCAATCTCGTCAGCCACATGAACGATGCGCATGCGGTGCTGCCGATCTTCCTTGCGCAGGATCGCGGCACCTGGGTGAACATGATCTCGGTCGGCGGCTTCGTCGCGACGCCCTATGCCGCGGCGTATGCGGCGAGCAAGTTCGGGCTGCGCGGTTTCAGCGAAGCGCTGCGGGGCGAGTTGTCGAAGAAGCCGCACATTCATGTCTGCGACGTCTATCCGACCTTCGTCGATACGCCGGGGATCGACCATGCGGGCAACTATACCGGTGCCCGGCTGTCGCTGCCGCCCGGATCGCTCTCTCCCGACACGGTGGCACGTGCCGTCGTGCGGCTGGCGCGGCGACCGCGCAACACGACGGTGGTCGGAGCGCCGGCGATCGCGCTGAAGCTCGGCCAGTTCGCGGTGCCCAACCTGGGCGCGGCGATGATGAACGGGTTCATGGACGTCTGGTCGGATCGGGCAGAACCGGGCGAGGACACGTCCGGCGCGCTGTTCACGCCGCCCGCAACGGCGAGCGGGCCGGACGGAGGACGACGCCATCCCGAACGGCGGCGCAAGGCAGCGGTGGCCGCGGGCGCGACGATCGCGGCGGCAACGGCGGCGGCGGGTGCGTGGCTCTGGCAGCGGCGACGCTGACGAGGTTACCTGCGCCCGGCGCGAACAGTTCTGCTTGGGTGGGCGTACCCCTGGCGAAACGTCAGGGGATCGAGATCGTCTGGCCGACAGTGTGCGGGAATTGCGACAGCACGGCATTGGCCAGCGTCTGGGCGACCAGATCGACGCCGCCGGTGCGCGATCCGGCGACGCGCGCCGTGGTGGCGCTGCCCGACCAGACCACCTGTCCGCCGTCGCGGCGGGTCAGCGTGACGGTCAGCCGGGTGACCACCAGATCGCTCAGCCGGTCCCCGCCCGGCGACAGGCCCAGGCTGACGCTGCCGTTGAAGCTGGCGAGCGGCTTGCCCGCCGGTGCCCGTCCGGCCGAGACGACGCCCTGCGAGCGCTGCGTCACCTCCACCTTCGCCACGTAGCGGCCATGGCCTTGGCCTGGCAGCGGCGTGAAGCCGCGGTCGAGCAGGGCGCGCTGCACAGCGGTGTCGAACACATCGCCCGCCGCACCGCCCGCAGGCGCGATGGTGACCGTGCCGGGCGTGGGCACGGCGCTTGCCTGCCCGCTGCCACCCGAGATCGCGATCATCGCGGCACCCAACAGACCCAGCATGACGCGACCTTTCCGAACTCTCAGCCGATGGGCGTACCCGTGCGGTCGCGGAGTGGCTAGCGGCGTTTTGCCCGACGATCGCCGCCCGGTGCGAAGTTCAGCGCGATAAAGGCGAGTCCCGCGCCGAGCATGACCGCCCCTGCCCCGGCGATCGGCCCGAACACCCAGCCCGCCGTGGCGATCGCCGGCACGAACGAGACGGCGATGCCGATCCCGCCGGCCCATTTCAGCCGCGGTTTCCACGCCGCGACCAGCGGCCTGCCGGTGCGGCGCTGGACCTGACCGTCGCTGACGAGGCCGAACAGGAGGAAGGAGACGGTGGCGAGGAGGATGCCGACGATACTCATGCCCGCGCCTCCCCACCGATCGCGACGCGTGCCGCACGTGGCCGGCGCACCGGCGTCGTCACCCGCCCCACCCGGACGGCGACGAGCAGGAATGCTGCGCCGAAGACGAACAGCGTCGCATCGATCCCCGCCAGCATCAGGTCGCCCGCCGCCAGCGTCGCGGGCAGTCCACGCGGCGTGAACATGGCGTCGAACACCGGCAACAGCGCCAACAGCGCGCCGGTTGCGGCGAACAGGATCGCCCAAGCCCGCTTCGGCCGCACGGCGCAGGCGAGCGCTGCCGCAGCCGCCCAGGCGATGAACAGCCCGTGCACCTCCCACTCCGCGCGGCCACGCAGCGCCGGGTCGAGCAGCCGGTTCGCCCAGAACCATGCCGCCACCCCGAGCGGGAAGCCGCCGATTACCGCGACGTTCAACCGCTCGACGATACGGAAGCCGATGTGCGGACGATCCGGATCGGGCAGCTTCGCACGCCGCTTCACCGTCCAGAGCACCAGCCCGCTTGCCACCATGACGGTGCCCGCGACACCGCACAGAAAGTAGATCCAGCGCAGGCCGTCGCCCGCGAACCGTCCGGCATGCAGGCCAATCATCGCCCCCGCCGTCTCCGCCGCGGCATCCGGCATCGGCGAGGCCCAGAGCAGCCGGCCGCTGACGCCGTCATAGGCCAGCCGGGGCGTGCGCGTGTTGAGCAGCGATCCCGGGCTCTGGCTGACGGTGATCCGGGCGGCGGCATCGCCGGGCTCGGCAACCTCGATGAAGGCGGCCGGCGCGTGCAGGCGGCGTTCGGCATCGGCGGCGATGCGGGTCAGGTCGACGAGCGGAGCCGGCGTGCCGGTCCGCGTCACCACGCCTGCGGTAGGAAACAGCGCGTCGGCCATGCCACGTTCGTCGCTATAGTTCGCCACCACCGCCCACGGCATCAGCAGCGCCATCAGCGTGACGAGGCCGGTGTAGGTGATCATCAGGTGGAACGGCAGCGCGAGCACCGCAGTGGCATTGTGCCCGTCGAGCCACGATCGCTGGCCCTTGTTGCGTCGCAGGGTAAAGAAATCGCGGAAGATCTTCTTATGCGTGACGATGCCGGACAGGATCGCGACGAGCATCATCATGCTGGCGAAACCGACCAGCCAGCGCGCCCAGATCACCGGCATGTAGTGCAGGTCGAAGTGGAAGCGGTAGAAGAAGTCGCCGCCGCGGGTTTCCCGTACCTGCGCCTGCTGGCCATCCGCGCCGATCAGCGCCTGCGTATCGCGACGGCCGCGCCCGCCCCGCCCCCGGCCGCGCGCCTCGCCCGGCTTGGGTTGCGGGACCCAAAACAGTTGCGCGCCGGGCGAATGGGCGTCGGCGAGGGTGATGAACCAGCTCTTCGCATCGGGCGCCTTGCGGGTCAGGAACCGCTGCGCGCCGTCCAGCACCTGCATCGGCCGTTCGACCCGGGCGAGTTCCGGGCGTGCCCAGCGGTTCAGCCCTTCTCGCCAGAAGGCGATGGTGCCCGCAGCGAAGACCAGGAACAGCACCCAGCCGAGCAGCAGCCCCGACCAGGTGTGCAGAAACGATTGCGACTGGCGAAAGCCCTTGCTCATGCCCGTCCACCGCTGAGGATCGAGGACCAGGCGATGGCCCCCGCGATGCCGCCGGCAAGGGCCAGCGTCCACAGCGCCCGCCAGCCGCTGCGCGCGGCGAACGCCCACATCGCAAAGCCGGCGCACAACGCGAGCGCGATGAGCGCGGCGGCCACCGTCGCCCCCGAACGGCTACCCGGCAGCAGCCGCGCCAGCGCCATCGCCCACGCGCTGGCGACGGCATAGCCGAGCGGGATCGCGGCGACGATCCGCAAGCCGATGTCGCCGCGTCGTGCCCAGCGGGCGCGGGCATGCGCCTCCCCCGCCGTCACTGGAAGGTGTACCGGATCGTCGCGAACGCGGTCCGCGGCACCCCGTAGTAATTGCCGCGCCCGGTGCTGGAGATGCGGGCGTAATAGGTCTTGTCGAGGACGTTGTTGACGTTGACCGACAGCGACAGGCGATCGTCGAACGTATAGCCTGCGCGCAGGTCGACCACCGCATAGGACGGCTGGCGGACGATGGTGGAGACGCTGCGCAGCGTGCCATTGGCATTGTAGAGCGCCGGATTGCCGCCATAGGTCGAGGAGAACCACGTCACCGCGCCGCCGATGCTGGCTCCGGCCAGCGCGCCGCTTTCCGGCGCATAGTTGGTGAACGCCTTGGCCATGTGGCGCGGGATGATCGGAGTCAGCGCGATCCCTTCGAACTGGGGCTCGGTATCCTCAAGATATTTGGTGCGGGTGTAGCTGTAGCCGCCGTTGATGCGCCAGCCGGGCAGGATCTGCCCGGTCGCCTCCGCCTCGATGCCGCGGGCGCGGACCCGGCCTGCCTGCAACACGGTGGTGGGCAGCTCGGCCGGGGTGACCAGCCGATTGTCCTGGCGGATCTGATAGGCGGCGACCGACAGCAGCAGGCGCTCGTCCATCAGCGACAGCTTGCTGCCCGCCTCGATCTGATCGCCGATCAGTGGTTCGATCGACTGCCCGTCCGGGCGGCTGCGCCCGGCAGGCGGCGCCTGCGGTGTGAAGCTGTCGGCATAGCTGACGTAGACGTTGAGGTTGCGGGTGACGTCGTACAGCACGGCGCCATAAGGCGTGAACCGGCCGTCATAGCCATATTGGCTGCGCGCGGTGGGCGCGCCGGTCAGCCGGTTGAGCGTGTCGACATCGCTCGACCACCAGGTGGCGCGGCCGCCCCCGACCAGCGACAGCCCGGCCAGCGGCGACAGGCGTAGCTGCCCATACAGGCCATATTGCTCGATATAGGTTCGCGTCGCGCCGGCGACCTGCGAGACACATTCGGCCGGCACGGTCGTGCAACGGCCGAGCGTCCCCTGCACCGGATAGGGCGGCAGCACCGCACGCGGATCCAGCGGCGGCTCGGCCGGATAGACCGGATCGAACACGTTGATGCGCGCGTAATTGGAGATGCGGGCGTAATAGGACGTATAATCCTGCGCCTGGTAATCCGCACCCAGGATCAGCGTCTGGTCACGCCCGAAGGCGGGAAAGCTGCCGACTCCGTTGACGTCGAACGAGCGTGTCCGCTGGCGATTGTCGCCGACGAAGGCGATATGGTTGGTGAGGCCGGCGTTCTGCGCCGTGATCGCGGCATTGCCGACGTAGCTGTAGGTATCGATCCGATCGACATTGGCGAGCAGGCCGGTCGCGCGCAGCGTCCAGCGGTCGCTGACCCGGTGCGCCAGCTCGACGAAGCCGGTCCAGCTTTCGGCATCGAAGCGGTTCCAGTCCGCCCCCAGATAGGTCGAGCGCCGCACGTCGAGCAGCCGCCCCTCGCTGCCGTCCGCGCCGCCGGCATAGCCGGGCAGGCCCGACTGGATCGCAGGGCGGAAGCGATCGTAATAGATGCCGGCGGTGAGGGTCGTGCGCTCGCCGATGCGAACGTCACCGACCGCGAAGGCACCCCAGCGCTTGCGGTGCGCCACGTCGAAGAACTGGTCCTGATCCTGCGCCATCGCGCCGACGCGCAGGCCCGCCGCATCGCCCAGCCGCGTCGAGGCGTCGACCTCCAGCCGCAGATTGTCGTAGCTGCCGTATCCCGCCGATGCCTGCACCCGCGTCGCTTCCAGCGGACGCTTGCGGATGAGGTTGATGCTGCCGGCGGGGTTGCCAGCGCCGGTGAACAGGCCCGCCGGCCCACGCAACACCTCGAGCCGATCGTAGAAGAACAGGTCGGGCACCACGCCCGGAAAGCCGAAGGACAGCGTCGGCACGCCGTCGATCAGATAGTTGTTGATCGTGAAGCCGCGCGACACGAACGAGGGATCCTCGCTGCCGATGCCGGTCACGGTGATGCCGTTGGTGGCGGTGAGCGCATCCTCCAGCGTGAACAGGTTCTGCGCCTCGATCTGCTCGCGCTCGATCAGCGTCACCGTGTTGGCGGTGTCCTTCAGCGGTGTGATCGTCTTGCCGACCTCCCGCCCATAGCTCTTGCCGACGACCATGATGTCATCGTCGCGCTGCTGGTCGTCGTCATCGGCATCGACGACGGCGGCCGCCGCCGCGCTGGTCACCTTTTCCGTCTCCGCCGCTGCCGGCATGCCATGAACGATCGCGCTGCTCGCCAGCAGAAAACCCCAATACGCCACATCTTACTCCCGCTTGTCGCGGTCGCCCTAGCCTCATCGCTTTTGCGAGTCACTATCAATCTAACATTTTTGTCATCTTCGGCCGATGCGGGCGGAACCGGTCCGGCGTGCCTCCGCACGGTATTGACGGGTGGCGGCACCTGCGAGCATCGTCGGCCAAGGATCGCCCTGCCGCGCTCCGCAGGTTTGACGGAACAGCGATGGACGACAGCATCACCGACATCACCCGCAGCGATGCGTTGATCATCATCGATCCGCAGCACGACTTCTGCCCCGGCGGGGCACTGGCCGTGGCGGACGGCGATGCGATCATGCGACCGATCTGCGCCCTCGCCGCGCGCTTCGACCATGTCGTGGTGACGCAGGACTGGCATCCGGCGGGCCATTCCTCCTTCGCCAGCAGCCATCCGGGACGCGCGCCGTTCGAGATGATGCGCATGGACTATGGCGATCAGGTGCTCTGGCCGGATCACTGCCTGGCGGGCAGTGCGGGCGCGGCCTTCCATCCCGGCATCGCCGACGCGGTGACGCGCGCCGACATGATCCTGCGCAAGGGCACCGATCCGCGGGTCGATTCCTATTCCGCCTTCTTCGACAACGACAAGACGACGCCGACCGGCCTTGCCGGTTACCTCAAGGACAAGGGGGTCAGCCGGTGCATCTTCGTCGGGCTCGCCTATGACTTCTGCGTCGCCTGGTCGGCCCTGGATGCGCGACGGGTCGGCTTCGCCGCGACGGTGCTGAAGCCGCTCACCCGCGCGATCGCCATGCCGATCGCCGGCGGCACGACCGCGGACGCTGCCGAGGCGGAGATGCGGGCGGCCGGCGTCGCGATTCACGCCTGACCGACGTCGGCGTTCAGCAGCGACGCTGGACCTCGACGATGACGTCGCCGGTTTCCAGCGCGGCGGCTTCCGCGTCCCAATAGCCATGCGCCGTCTGGCCGCGGTAGATGCGCAGGCCGAGGCCGGTGGTGATCGCCGACAGCGGCTTGCCGACCTCGTCCGGCTGCACGCGCCGCTCGGTCAGCGCGACGCGGCCGTCGGCATTGGCGAGATCGGCGAGGTAATCGGCGATGTGCGGCCCGTGGCACGATCCGGCGAGCAGCAGGCCGGCGAAGCTTGCCGGGTTGATGACCGTGTCGGCCCCCGCCTGCCGGGCCAGTACCTCATTGTCCTCCGACCGGATGACGACGCTGATCGGCACGTCCGGTGCGACGCGGCGGGCGGTGAGCACGATCAGGATCGACGTGTCGTCGCGTCCCGCCGACACGAGGATGCCGCGCGCGCGATCGGCACGGACCGCAGCGAGCGTCGCATTGCGGGTGGCGTCGTCCTCGATCACCGCGGTGCCGGCCGCCTCCGCCGCCGCCACCGCCTCGGCGCGCGGATCGATGACGACGATCGTCTGCGGATCGGCACCGCGCCGCACCAGCTCGCGCACCGCCTCCTCGCCGCTGGTGCCATAGCCTGCGACCACCGTATGGCCGCTGAGGTTCCGCTGGATCATCCGCATCCTCCACCCTTCCCAAACCCCGCGCAGCAGGAACTGATAGGCCGACCCCAGAAAGATCAGCCAGACGAACAGCCGGATCGGCGTGACGACGAAGGTGTCGAACAGGCGCGCGCCGTCCGTCACCGGTACGATGTCGCCATAGCCGACGGTCGTGATGGTGATCATCGTGAAGTAGATCACATCGATCGGGCTGATCCGGCCGTCGATATTGTCGCGCAGGCCGTCGCGTTCGATCCAGTGGCCGGCGAGCGCGATGCCGATCAGGCCTGCGACCAGCAGCACGCGCCAGGCGAGCGACGCCCAGCCCGGCGTGCCGCCGCGGCGCAGCCGGGGCGCGCGATCGGACCGATGCCGATGTCGCCGCGGCACGCGCGCGCTCATGACGCGGTCGGTGTCGGCGTATCCGTCGGCGTCGGCGTCGGAGTGGCTGCCGGCGTGGGCGCCGGTGCAGCGGCGGCGGCGGCGGCGGGCGACAGGATCTCGATATCGACGCGGCGGTTGCGGGCACGCCCGGCGGGATCGTCGCTGCCGTCGAGGGTCACGTTGGGTGCGACCGGGCGGCCATCGCCCAGCGCGTAGACGGTGATCCGGTCCGCCGCCACGCCCTTGCCGATCAGATAGGTTCGCACCGCCTGCGCCCGCCGGCGCGAGGTCGCGAGATTGGCCGCCCGACTGCCGTCGGTGTCGCTGCTGCCGCGCAGGATCCATTGCGCGTCGGCGGGCAGCGTCGGCACGGCGAGCAGCGCATCGATCGCGCTGCGCGCGGTATCGTCCAGCATCGCCCCGCGCGGGAACAGCACCGTCGTGCCGGCGGGCGGCGGCGGCGGTGTGGGGCTCGGCGCAGGCGCGGGTTCGCTCTCCGCGATCACCTTGGGCTGCATGATCGAGCGCGGGGCGGCGGCATTGTCGAAACCCTGGTTGGCGGCAGGCTCAGGCGTGCGCGGGGCGGGTGCAGGCCGGTCGCATCCGGCGAGCAGCAGCGGGACCAGAAGGAAGGACAGTGATCGGATCATGCGAGGGCATCCTGAACGAGGCGCGGCGGGTCGGCAGGGTCGAAGATGCGCCATCCACCGCTGCGCAGCCGATCGCGCGGTGCATAGGCGAGCACCGTCTCGCCGGTCGCCGGCGTGGGGTTGGAGGCGTGGGCGAAGAAGCGGATGCTGCCCTGCCGGCGCAACAGCAGCAGCGGCCCGCCATCGTCGGGCAGCGCCTGCACCGCCTCGGCATAGGTCGCGGCATCCTCGACGGTCAGGGCGGCGAACAGCCAGTCGGCCTCTTCGCGCAATGCGACATCCTCCACCCCCAGGCCGGACCGGAACATCGCCCGGCCGCGCAACGCATCGGGCAGGCGGCGCGGATCGTCCCCCGCCGCATCGCCCAGTTGATAGACATTGTCGCGGCCCAATTCGGGCGCGAATTCGCTGCACACCAACGCGTTATATGCCTCGTTCTCGGTGGTCGCCGCCAGCGCGCCGAACTGCTGGAGATCGAGCCGCTCCTCCGTCGCCTCCGCCAGGATCTCGCCGTGATAGCTGGGAATGCCGTCGGCGCGGGCGGGTGCGAGCCGCTGCCAACTGGTGTCGCTGACCACCACCGGTACGTCGAGGCTGCGCAGCGCGCGGGCGAGCGCGAGGCTCCAGCGGGTCGCCCCGACCACCAGCAGCCCGCGCCCGCCGGGGGCGGTGAGGCCGAGCCGTCGCGCGACCGGCGCGATCGAAAAGCCATGGGCGATGATCGTCGCCACCACGACGGCAAAGGACAGGGCCACCAGCGTGCCGCCGTCGCCATAGCCCAGTTCGTCGAGGCGCAGGGCGAACAGGCCGGAGATCGCGACCGCGACGATGCCGCGCGGCGCGATCCAGCCGATGAACAATCGCTCGCGCCAGGGAATGCGGCTGAACGCGAGGCTGAGGAACACCGTCGCCGGCCGCACGACGAACAGCAGCGCGACGAGGAACAGGCCGAACCGCCATTCGAACTGGCGCAGCACGGCGAAGTCGAGCGAGGCGGAGAGCAGCACGAACACGCCCGACACGAGGATGATCGTCATATTCTCCTTGAACGCGAGGAAATCGCGCAACGAGGCAAGGCGCATGTTGGCGAGCGCGATGCCCATCACCGTCACCGCCAGCAGGCCGGTTTCCTGCTGGATCGTGTTCGATCCGACGAAGGTGCCGATCACCGCGACGAGGATGACGGGCGCCTTCAGATATTCCGGCACATAGCCGCGCGGCAGCGCCCAGCCGAGCAGACGCGCGACGCCATAGCCGATCAAGCCGGCGACCAGCGCCGCAAAGACCAGGCTGACCGCGCTCTGCCATATCGTCGCGCCGCTGCCCGCCTGGCGCAGCACCTCATAGGTCACGACGGCGCACAGCGCGCCGATCGGATCGTTGACGATCGCTTCCCATTTCAGGATCGCCCGCGGGCGCGCGGCGATGCTCGACTGGCGCAGCAGCGGCAGCACCACGGTCGGCCCGGTGACGACGAGGATGCCGGCGAACAGGATCGCCACCGGCCAGACCAACCCCGCGACATAATAGCAGGCGAGCGTGCCCAGCACCCAGCCGACCGGCACGCCGATCAGCACCAGCCGGTGCACCGCCCCCTCGGCATGGCGCAATTCGCGCAGGTTGAGGCTGAGGCCGCCTTCGAACAGGATCACCGCCACCGCGAGCGACACCGCGGGTTCGAGCAGGTGGCCGAAATCCTCCTCCGGGCGCATCAGTCCGGTCAACGGCCCGGCGGCGAACCCCGCCGCCAGCATCAGCGCGATCGCAGGAAGGCCCGTCCGCCACGCGATCCATTGCGCCCCGATGCCGATCAGCCCGACAAGGGCGAGGACGATCGCGAGATGGTTCATGCGTTTCCTTGGCTGCCCGCGCAACGGCGGAAGGTGTCCGGACCAAAGTGGTTGCGGACCGAGATTGTTCCGGCTGCGGCTCGATCTGGATCAAGGGACCGGCCCGCCTCGGGGGGAACGGCCAATCAAATTTGCGCGTCCCCGGTTGGGCCGGCACGGGAATGTCGATAGAGGACCGAGTCATGATCGACACGCTGCATGATTCCACCCGGCTGCCCCCCTTCCCCGCGATCGTGCCCGAGGCCATCGGCCCGGCGCTGGATGCGGTGATCGCCGAGCATGAGGCGACCGTCACGCAGCTGACCGCGAGCCGGCCGAGCCGCTTCGCCGAGGCCTGGCTGCCGCTGGAGCGCAGCGGCACCGCCATCGATGCGCTCTGGTCGGTGGTATCGCACCTGCAGGCGGTCGCCGACACGCCGGAGCTGCGCGCCGCGCACGCCGCCGGCCAGGCGCGGCTGGTCGAGGCGATGATGGCGGTGCAGCAGAACCGCGACCTGCACGACCTGTACGCCGCGCTGGCCGCCTCGCCCGACTTCGCCACGCTGCCGCTCGCCGACCGGGTGGCGGTGGAGCGCGCGATCCGCGACTTCGCCCTGTCCGGCGTGGCGCTGGAGCCGGAGGCACGCGCCCGGTTCGCCGCCATCTCGGTCGAGCTGTCGGAACTGTCCAATGCGTTTGCCAGCGCCGTGCTGGACGCGACGGATGCCTGGACCGAGCACGTCACCGATGCAGCGCTACTCGCCGGCCTGTCGGATGCCGACATCGCGATGTTCGCCGCCGCGGCGCAGGCGCGGGGGCTCGACGGCTGGGTGGTGACGCTGCAACAGCCGAGCGTCACCGCGGTGCTGACCTTTGCCGAGGATCGCGCCTTGCGCGAGCGCGTCTACACCGCCTACGGCACGCGCGCGTCCGACCAGGGGCCGGATGCCGGCCGGTTCGACAATGGCGATCGGATCGCGCGCATCCTGGCGCTGCGCCGCGAGGCGGCGGGGCTGCTCGGCTTTGCCGATCCGGTGGAATGGTCGCTCGCCACCAAGATGGCGCCCAACGCCGGCGAGGTGCTCGCCTTCCTGCGCGATCTCGCCCGCCGGGCGCGGCCGTTCGCCCAGCGGGACTATGCCGCCCTGCGCGATTTCGCGGCGAGCGACCTCGGCATCGCCGACATGCAGCCCTGGGACGTCGCCTTCGCCGCCGACCGCCTGCGCCGTGCCCGCCACGCGATCGACGAGGCCGAGGTGCGCGGCTATTTCCCCGTCGAGCGGGTGATGCAGGGCTGGCATGCACTGCTGGAGCGCCTGTTCGGCATCCGGCTGGTGCCGCGCGACGACGTGCCGCTCTGGCATGGTGACGCCAGCTATTTCGATGTGGTGGATGCCGACGGCAGCGTCTTTGCCGGCCTCTACCTCGACCTCCACGCCCGTTCCGGCAAGCGCGGCGGCGCGTGGATGGCGGATGCGCGGCCGCGGCTGGACGACGGCAATATTAAGACTGTGCCGGTCGCCTATCTCGTCTGCAACTTCGCGCCCAAGAGCGACGGCGTGCCAGCCTTGCTCTCGCATGGTGAGGTCGAGACGCTGCTGCACGAGACCGGGCATTGCCTCCACCATCTATTCACCCTGGTAAACCGGCCGAGCATCGGCGGGATCAACGGCTTCGAATGGGATGCGGTGGAACTGCCGAGCCAGCTGATGGAGGATTTCGCCTGGGATCGCGGCGTGCTGACCGCCATGTCGGGCCATCACAAGACCGGCGCGCCGCTGCCGCCCGAATTGTTCGAGCGGATGGTCGCGGCACGCCATTTCCAGTCGGGCATGGCGCTGCTCCGCCAGGTCGAATTCGCGCTGTTCGACCTTCTCCTCCACCTCGGCACGCTGGGTGACGATCCGATGGCGGTGATCGAGGCGGTACGCGACGAGGTGGCGGTGAGCCGCCCGCCGGCCTGGCACCGCTTCCCGCATGCCTTCAGCCACATCTTCGCCGGCGGCTATGCCTCGGGCTATTACAGCTACCTGTGGGCAGAGGTGCTGGCTGCGGACGGCTTCGGCCGCTTCGCCGAGGCAGGGCTCGTCGACCGCGCTACCGGCGATGCCTTCCGCGCCGAGGTGCTGGCGCGCGGTGCCACCCGCCCCGCCGCCGACAGCTTCCGCGCCTTCCGCGGCCGCGATGCCGATCTCGACGCGCTGCTCGTCCGCCGGGGCCTGGTGTGATGGCCGCGCAATGGGACTGGTGCGCCGAGGCGGTGCGGCGGATCGAGGCGGATTACAACCGCTCGGCCGATACGCACCTCATCCGGCTGGAGCTGCCGCGCTTCCCCGGCATCACGCTCTACCTGAAGGATGAAAGCTCGCATCCGACCGGCAGCCTGAAGCACCGGCTCGCGCGCTCGCTGTTCCTTTACGCGTTGTGCAATGCCTGGATCGGGCCGGACACGGTGGTGATCGAATCCTCGTCGGGCTCGACCGCGGTCAGCGAGGCCTATTTCGCCAGGATGCTGGGGCTGCGCTTCATCGCCGTGGTGCCGGCCAGCACCGCCGCGCCGAAGCTCGATGCGATCCGCTTCCACGGCGGTGAGATCCACATGGTCGACGATCCGCGCACCGTCTACGAGGTGTCGCACCGGCTCGCGCGCGAGACGGGCGGCCATTACCTCGACCAGTTCACCTACGCCGAGCGCGCCACCGACTGGCGCGGCAACAACAACATCGCCGAATCGATCTTCGCGCAGATGGCGCAGGAGGAATATCCGGTGCCCGCCTGGATCGTATGCGGTGCCGGCACAGGCGGCACGTCGGCGACGATCGGGCGCTACCTGCGCTATCAGCGGCACGCGACCCAATTATGCGTCGCCGACCCGGTGCATTCGGTGTTCCACCGCCATTTCGCCGATCGCACCGTGACGACGCTGCCGGAGGGCTGCGCCAGCCGGATCGAGGGGATCGGCCGCCCACGCGTCGAGCCGAGCTTCATCCCCTCGGTCATCGACCGGATGATCGCGGTAGAGGATCCGGCCACGATCGGCGCGATGCGCGCGCTGTCGGCACGACTCGGCCGGCGGGTCGGCGGGTCGACCGGCACCAACCTCGTCGCCTGCCTGACGCTGGCCGAGGAGATGGCGGCGGCAGGCACGCAGGGCAGCATCGTCACCCTGCTCTGCGACGGCGGCGAACGCTATGGCTGCACCTATTACGACGATGCCTGGCTCGCCCGCTGCGGCATCGACATCGCGGCGGCGACGGCGCGGTACGAAGATCTGCTGTAACGGTGCGGCCCCAGCGGGCGCGAAGTCACTGCGCCTCGCGGTCCGCCGTGACCTTGCCGTAGATCGGGCGGCTGGCCGTGGCGAGCCGCTCGCGGCCATCGCCCATCAGGTCGAACACCGTGATCCGGTTGGCGCCACGCTTCATCCACGGTGCGGGCGTGTACAGCGTATAGATCGGCCCGATCGACCAGAAGCGGCCGAGATTGTGCGTGCCGAGCCACACCTGCCCCTTATGCAGACCTCGCAGATCGAGGTAGGTGTCGGCGGGCGCGGCGACGGTCATCTCGCGTTCGTAGAAGCACGGGCCGGTGCACGGGCCGGCGGTCATCCGCAGCCGCGACAGGTCGTCCATCGGCAGGCGGTACATGCGCCATTGCTCCAGCGGCGCGCCGTCCAGCGTCACCGCACCGGTCAACCCCGCCTGTTCGGTCCGGATGGCACGCGAATAGTTCACCCGCCCGGTATTCTCGACCAGCACGTCGAGCGTCGCCGGACCTGCCGATCGCGGCAGGTCGATCGTTTCCTGCCCCAACCGGCGGTCGAGCGTGCCGACCAGTCGCTGGTCGACATAGACCTGTGCATAGCTGTGCATGCCCTTGAGCGTCAGCCGGCCGCCCTGCCCGCTCGCCAGGCCGACGCGATAGAGGACATAGCCATAATTCTGGCCGAGTTCCTCGAAGGTGAGCGGCTTCGCCGCGCGCACCGGCGCCGGCAGGTTGCGCCAGAGCGAGGCGCTGCGTCGCACCCCCGACACCGGAAACGTGACGGCGGCGCGAGACGCAGGCGTAGGCGCGGCGGGCTTGCCCGTCACGTCGGCGATCACCGCGGCGAGCAGGCCGTATTTGTAGCGCGGGTTGCCGGCTTCATCGAGCGGCGCGTCGTAATCGTAGCTGGTGGTATCGGGATGGTAATTCGTGCCGGTGTGCGAATCGGCGCCGTTCATCCAGCCGAACGAGGTGCCGCCGTGGAACATGTAGAGCGACACCGAATAGCCGCGGCTCAGCATATAACGTAGCTCGTCCGCCTCCTTGCGGCCGTCGGTCTCGTGATGGGCCTCCCCCCATTTGTCGAACCATCCCGCCCAATATTCGCCGACCATCCGCACGCCGTCGGGGCGGAACGCCTCCAGCTTGGCGAGCGCCGCCCTGGCGCCGCCCGATCCGAAATTGACCACTGACGGCAGGTTGGGCAGCGATCCCTTGGCGAGATCGCCGGCCTGGTTGGAGGTGAACAGCACGCCGTCGGCAAGGCCTGCGCGGCGATAGGTCGCCTCCAGCCCCTTCAGATACGCAGGGTCGCTGCCGAAGGCGCCATATTCGTTCTCCAGCTGCACGGCGATCACCGGCCCGCCGTTGCGCAGCAGCAGCGGCTGCACCTCCTGCCCCAGCCGGTGGATCCAGCGCTCCACCGCGGCGGTATAGGCGGGATCGGTGGAGCGCAGGACGAGGTTTCGATCCTTGAGCAGCCAGGAGGGATAGCCGCCGAGTTCCCATTCCGCACAGACATAGGGGCCGGGCCGCAGGATGACGTTCAGCCCCTCCGCCTGCGCGGCGCGCACGAAAGCGGCCAGGTCGTGCTGGCCGGCGAAGTCGTAGACGCCGGGACGCGGCTCATGCGCGTTCCAGAAGGCGTAGGTGGTGATGGTGTTGAGGCCCATCGCCTTCGCCTTGCGCAACCGGTCGCGCCAATAGGCGCGCGGGATGCGCACGTAGTGCATCTCGGCCGAGATCACCTGATAGGGTTTGCCGTCCATCAGGAAGCGCGTGCCGTCCACGGTGAAGCGATGCGGCGGCGCGGCCGAGATCGGCGACAGCGCGCCGGCGGCGAGTGCCAACGCCAGCATCGATCGAACACGTCGCATCATCGCCCCTCCCACAGGGCCTGTCACCGGCCCCCCGCTATCGTAACGCCCGGCTATTGTCTGACAAGAGATTTCTGCATGGCCGAAATGGCTGTTTGTAACGTTTTGCTGCTGTTGGAGCGGAACCGCCCGCCTCGCGCTTCGCCCTTGTCATCCAGGAACCGGGAGCCGCCATGAAGATCGTCGCCGCCGTCAGCCTCGTCGCACTGGCGGGCACCGCCACCGCGCAGACCGCCCCCCGGCCGGTGCTCGGTGCGCCGACCCAGGCGGAACCCTATGCGACGGAGTCGGTCGTCCATCACCCGCGCACGATCGGCTGGCCGGAGGGGCGCACGCCGGTCGCCCCGCGCGGCTATACGGTGGTGAAGTTCGCCGGCGGCCTCGACTACCCCCGGCAGGCCTTGCTGCTGCCCAACGGCGACGTGCTGGTCACCGAGGCGCGCACGAAGCCCAAGCTCGATGCCGAGCCGGAGGTACAGCGCGGCCAGGCACTCTCGCGCACCACCGGCTTCAGCGCCAACCGCATCACCCTGCTGCGCGACGCCGACCGCGACGGCGTGGCGGAACAGCGCTTCGTGCTGCGCGAAGGGCTGAACCAGCCGTTCGGCCTGCAATATGCGGACGGGCGGCTCTATGTCGCCAATACCGACGGGGTGTTGAGCGTCCCCTTCCAGCCCGGGCAGACGCGCATCACCGCCGCGCCACGCACGATCGCGACGCTGCCGGCCGGCGGCTACAACAATCACTGGACGCGGAACCTGCTGCTCAGCCCCGATTCCCGCACGCTCTATGTATCGGTCGGCTCCGCCTCCAACGTCGGCGAACATGGCATGGACGAGGAAAAGCGCCGAGCCGCGATCCTGGCGATCGATGTCGCCACGGGACGCGAGCGGCTCTACGCCAGCGGCCTGCGCAATCCGATGGGGATGGATTTCGCGCCGACCACCGGCACCTTGTGGACGGCGGTGAACGAACGCGACCATCTCGGCGACGACATCGCCCCCGATTACCTCGTGGGGGTGCGCGAGGGCGGCTTCTACGGCTGGCCCTACAGCTATTACGGCAAGCAGGATCCCCGCCACGCCAACGAACGGCGCGATCTGCTGACGACCACCTTGCTGCCCGACGTGGCGGTGGGGCCGCATGCCGCCGCGCTCGGCCTCGCCTTCGCCAAGGATCGGCCGGCGGACGGACAACTTGCCTATGTCGCGCGGCACGGATCGTGGAACCGGGCGGCGTTCACCGGCTACGACGTACTGGCCGTCCCCTTCGCGCAAGGCCGTCCTGCCGCCGCGCCACAGCCGTTCCTGACCGGCTTCGTCGCCGATGCCAGGAAGGGCGAGGTCTATGGACGGCCGGTGAGCATCCAGACGCGCAGCGACGGCGCGATCTTCGTGGTCGACGATGCGGGTGACACGATATGGCTGGTGCGCCGCGCCTCGTGACGCGCGCGTCCGTCGTCGGCGCGGCGCTGGCGATGCTGGCAGCGGGTGCCCCCGCCGCCGCGCGCGCGCAGCGGCAGGACGTGCCGACCATCGATACCGAGGATGCGACGCTCGGCTCGGCGGAAGTCGGGTCGGGCGGCTTGCACGGGCTCGCCACGATCGACCTGCGCAACGGCGATTACGCCCGCGCCGCCTATGACGACGACGATGCGGACCTTGCCCGGCTGCCGGTACACGTCGCACTCGGTTTCGCCGCGGTCTTGCGCCGCGGCGGCGACGGCGCGGCTACGGTGTTCGTCATCGGACAGACGTCGAACGGCTTTCACGCCCCTGCGGCGAACGAACGACGCGGCCCGCGCAGCTGGTACGAGAGCAACACGATCGTTGCCCTCGCCTGGCAGCCGATCGACGGGCTGACGGCGGCGGCCGCTTATGCCGTAAAGGTCAGCCCGAACGGCGTCTCCGCGACCACCCATGAGGCAAGCGTTTCGACGCGCTACGCCGCCGACGACGGCATCGGCCGCTGGCGACCGCAGATCGTCGTCACCCGGCGGACGCAGGGCGACGCCGGCACCTACACGCTCGTCGGGGTGGCGCCGGAGCTGCCGATCGGCGCATCGACGCTCGCCTTTCCGCTGTCGGCGGGGATCGGATGGGGCGGCTTCTACGCGCCCGGCACCGGCGATCGCCTGCACGCCAGCCTCGGCGCATCGTTCGAGACGCCGCTCGCGAAGCAGACGCAGTTGCGCGTGCAGGGCGTCGCACTGGTGCGCGATGCCCGGCTGGCCTCCCTTGATGCGCCGCGGGGCAGCGATGCACGGGTGATCCCGCTGGTGACCATCGCCGTCGTAAGCCATTGGTGATGCAAGGTTCGATCCCGAGGGAGCTTGCGGCCGACTGGATCGTTACGGCGATGACACAGGCAAAGGGACATGCACATCATGGCACGATCGGCTGAGAAGCGCGGCAAGGACGAAACCAAGGCCGCGGAGAAGAAGGTCGAGAAGACCGGCAAGCCCGCAGGCGGCGCCCGCGGCGGCATCACCGCGCCCGTCACCCCCTCCCCCGAACTCGCCGAGATCGTCGGCGACAAGCCGCTGCCGCGCAGCGAGGTGGTGAGCAAGGTGTGGGACTATATCAAGAAGCACGACCTCCAGGACGCCAAGGACCGGCGCCAGATCAACGCCGACGAAGCGCTGCAAAAGGTGTTCGGCAAGAAATCGGCGAGCATGTTCGAGATGAACAAGCATCTGAGCGCGCACCTGACCGCCAAGAAGGACTGATCGCAGCGCGGCGGCCCCCCGGCCGCCGCCGCATCACCGTGGCGACCGCGCCGTCGGGAGACAGGCGAGGAAGTTGGCGATCTCCCGCCGTCGCCGGTCCTCATCGGCCAGTTCGTCATCGATCCCCAGCACCCAGCGCGCCGCCCGATCGCCCGGCTCGGCATGCACGGCGTCGAGCAGCCCCGCGGTACGGCGCACGGCGTCTTCATCATCGGCGAGGCCGATCTCCACCAGCTCGGCCGCCTCTGCCCGCAACGCGCTGGCGATCTCCTCCAGCGACAGTTCGGGGTGGTATTGCACACCCCAGAACGTGCCGCGGCCACAGCGGATCTCCGCCGCCTGGACGCCGGTGACGGCATTTCCCGCAAGCAGCACGCTGGCGGGCGGCAGCGTTTCGACCTCGTCGCCATGCAACGCGGCCGCGTCCCACGCCGGCGGGCGGCCCTGCAACAGCGGATGCGTCCGCCCCGCCTCCGTCGCGGTAATGCGACGGGCGACGCCGGCTTCCATCCGGGCGGGCATCTTGCGCACCCGCCCGCCGGCTGCGGCGACCGCGATCTGCAAACCGGCGCACGACCCGAACGACGGCACGCCCGAGGCGAAGACGGCGCGCATGAACGCGAGCTGCCGGTCGATCGCGGCGCTGCGTTCGTAGACATGCATCGGCGAGCCCGTCAGGAACACCGCGTCGAATGCGGCAAGATCGTCGGCCGTATAGATGCGCGCATCCGCATCCGCCGGCGCCACCACCGCGATCCGCGCATCCGGCATCATCTGTCGCAAGGTGGCGGCATAGGTCTCGCCGGAGCTTTTCCCCGCCCGTTCGCGGCGCGCCTCGCGCTGTTCGGGCAGTTCGCTCTCGGCGACAAGATATTGCGGCAACAGCAGTTCCTCGATTACGAAGCGCGACAACGCGTCAGGCCGCCGCAAGACGCATCCCGGCTGGCCCGTGCCGCCTCGAAGCTGGTTGTGTGCGTTACCGCACGAAACTCCGGCACCGCTTTGTCGGTTCGATCGATCACCACAGGAAGGATGCCGCACGACGCGCGGATCGACAGCGAGCATGTGTGTCCGCCCGTCGTCGCACCGTTGGCGCGGCCCTCCGCCGAACCGGAGCGCCGTGCCATGACCAACACTCCCGTCCGCTATAGCGACGCCGTCGAACAGCCGATCGACAACGAAGAGCAGGTGCATCGCGATCTCATCGACACGATGCGGTCGATCACCGAAACCACGTCGAAGGATTATGGCCATGCGGTGCGCAGCGTCCATGCCAAGGCGCACGGCATCATCCGCGGCGAACTGGTGATCGCCGACGGGCTGCCCGCCGATCTGGCGCAGGGCCTGTTCGCCCGGCCGGGCCGGCATGAGGTGGTCATGCGCATCTCGACCAATCCTGGCGACATCCTCGACGATGCGGTATCGGCGCCGCGCGGCCTCGCGCTCAAGATCCTGGACGTCGCCGGTGAACGTCTGCCCGATGCGGCGGACGAAACCACGCAGAACATCGTGATGGCCAGCGCGCCGGCCTTCGCCGCTGCCGATGCCAAGGCATTCCTCGGCAGCCTCAAGCAACTGGCGGCGACGACGGACAAGGCGGAATGGGCGAAGAAGCTGCTGTCCGCCGCGCTGCGCGGCGTCGAGAGCGCGCTGGAGGCCGTCGGCGGCAAGAGCCCGACCATCGCGACATTGGGCGGCACCCCGATCACGCATCCGCTGGGCGACACCTATTACAGCCAGACGCCGTACCGCTACGGCGACTTCATCGCGAAATTCTCCGTCGCACCGGTGTCGGCGAACCTCACCGACCTTACCGGTGATCCGGTGAACACCTCGGGCCGGCCAGATGCGCTGCGCGAGGCGGTTCGCGAAACGATTATCGAACAGGGCGGCACCTGGGAATTGCGTGTCCAGCTCAACACCGATCTCGATGCGATGCCGATCGAGGATGCCTCGGTCGAGTGGGACGAGCAGGCAAGCCCCTATCGCACCGTCGGCCGGATCACCGTGCAGCCGCAGATGGCGCTGGGCACCGAACTCGCCGCGCAGATCGACGAGCAGACCTTCTTCAGCCCCTGGCATGGCCTCGCTGCCCATCGCCCGCTGGGGTCGGTCAATCGGTCGCGCCGCCAGGCCTATGAGATGTCGGCCGATTTCCGCGCCCAGTTCAACGGCTGCCCGATGCACGACCTCGCCGGTCCGCTGGCATCCAGCTGATCGGCCTCAAGCCCGCCGGACGGCTGAACCGATTGGCGTCCGGGTGGTTCTAGCCCCTTGAAACACCACGAGCCTCCGCTCGGGCAAAGCGTCGCCCCGGAGCCGAGACGGGAGAAACGATCATGGGCGACGTCAGCGCCGAAGCACCCTGGGCCGCCACGCTGGATCGCGGGGCCGGCGCGCGGGTCGCCGCCGATCCGATCGGCTTCGTGCCGGTCGACCTGACGGTAAACGGCACCGCGCATGCCCTGCATGTCGCACCCTGGACGTCGCTGCTCGATCTGCTGCGCGACGGACTCGATCTCACCGGTACGAAGAAGGGCTGTGACCATGGCCAATGCGGCGCCTGCACCGTGCTGGTGGACGGCAAGCGGATCAATTCCTGCCTGAAGCTCGCCGTGACGCTGGACGGCAGCGAGGTGACCACGATCGAGGGGCTGGGCGAGCCCGGATCGCTGCATCCGCTGCAGGCCGCCTTCATCGAACACGACGCCTTCCAGTGCGGCTATTGCACCCCGGGCCAGATCTGCTCGGCGCAGGGGCTCATCAACGAAGGGCGCGCGCGCAGCCGCGAGGAGGTGCGCGAACAGATGAGCGGCAACATCTGCCGGTGCGGCGCCTACACCAACATCGCCGACGCGGTACTGGACGTGCTGGGCACGGAGGAGAAGGCATGATCCGCTTCGACTATGCGCGCCCGAGCGACGTGGCGGAGGCGGTCCGCGCCGGTGCCGATCCGCAAGGCGCCTATCTCGCCGGCGGCACCAACCTCGTCGACCTGATGAAGGAGAATGTCGCGCGGCCGCTGCACGTCGTCGACATCAATCGCCTGCCGCTCGGCGCGATCGCGGACACGGAGGGCGGCGGGCTGCGGCTGGGGGCGCTCGTCACCAATGCCGATACCGCCCACGACGATCGGGTGCGGCAACGCTATCCTTTGCTGTCCTCTGCCATCCTGGCGGGCGCATCGCCGCAGTTGCGCAATGCCGCGACCAATGGCGGCAATCTCAACCAGCGCACCCGCTGCTATTATTTCTACGACGTCGACACCCCCTGCAACAAGCGCTCGCCCGGCGAAGGCTGCGGCGCGATCGGCGGGGTCAATCGCATCCACGCCATCCTCGGCGCGAGCGATCGGTGTATCGCGACGCATCCGTCGGACATGTGCGTCGCGCTCGCCGCACTGGAGGCGGCGGTGCAGGTCAGCGGGCCGGACGGCGAACGCACGATCGCCTTCGCCGATTACCACCGGCTGCCCGGCGACGAACCGTGGCGCGACAACAGCCTGCGCCCCGGCGAACTGGTCACCGCGATCGACTTGCCGGCGGAGGGGTTCGCCACCCACTACACCTATCTCAAGCTGCGCGACCGGCTGTCCTATGCCTTCGCGCTCGTGTCGGTGGCCGTGGCGCTGCGGATGGGTGAGGACGGGACGATCGTCCAGGCGCGCGTGGCGTTGGGCGGTGTCGCGCACAAGCCTTGGCGGGTCCCTGCGGCCGAGGAACTGCTGCACGGCCAGCGTCCGCAGGAGGACGCGTTCCGCGCCGCGGCAGATGCACTCCTGGCCGGCGCCGTTGGACAGGGCGAAAACGACTTCAAGATCGAACTCGCCCGTCGCGCGGTCGTCCGAGCGCTGCATCAGGCGGCGGCCGGCACGCCGCAGTCCCATACCGACAAGCGCATCGTCTGAGGACCATCATCATGAACGCACCCGCACAGGTCGGCATCGGCACCGCCATTTCCCGCGTCGACGGGGTCGAAAAGGTCACCGGCCAGGCGAAATACGCCGCCGAATACAATGTCGCCGGCCTGCTCTACGGCGTCACCGTCTCCTCCCGCATCGCCAAGGGGCGGATCGTCGCGCTGGACGAGGATGCGGCGCGCGCGGTGCCGGGGGTGATCGATATCGTCAGTCACCTCAACCGGCCCAAACAGGCCTGGCTCGACCGCAGCTGGAAGGACGAACTGTCGATCCCCGGCGAACCGTTCAAGGCGTTCCATGACGACACGATCCTGTTCGCCGGACAGCCGATCGCGGTAGTCGTCGCCGACACCTTCGAAGCCGCGCGGTTCGCCGCCAGCCTGGTCGAGGTGACCTATGAGGAGGAGCCGCACAACGTCGATTTCGAGGCGTCGCTGGCCGAAAAATTCCTGCCCTCCTACCTCAAGCGCCGCAACAACTACCATCCGCCCAAGGACCGCGGCGACGCCGAAGCCGCCTTCGACCGCGCGGAGGTGACGGTGGAAGGGGAATATCACCTCGCCACCGAACATCACAATCCGATGGAGATGCATGCCTCCACCGTCGAATGGCATGGCGACGGCAGCATCACCGTCTACGACAAGATCCAGGGATCGCAGGGCGACCAAGCCTATCTCGCCAGTGCGTTCGGGCTCGGCAAGAAGAATGTGCGTGTCGTCAACGCCTATGTCGGCGGCGGTTTCGGCTCGGGCCTGCGCCCGCAATGGCAGGTGCAGGTGGCGGTGATGGCGGCGATCCACCTCGAACGCTCGGTGCGCGTGGTGATGACGCGTGCGCAGATGTTCACCCATGCGCATCGTCCCGAATGTACCTATTCGATCAAGCTCGGCGCCGATCGCGACGGCAAGCTGAGCGCGATGATCCATGACGCCACGACGTCGACGTCGCGGTTCGAGAACAACATGGAGGACATCGTCGTCTGGGGCATGATGAATTATGCCTGCCCCAACGCATCGGGCAGCTACACGATCGCGCCTCGCGACACCTATACCTCCGCCGATATGCGCGCACCGGGCGCGGCGACGGGCATGACCTTGTGCGAGATCGCGATCGACGAGATGGCCTATGCCACCGATGTCGACCCCCTCGCCTTCCGCCTCATCAATTATTCCGAGGAGGATGCGATGAACGGCACGCCGTTCACCTCCAAGGCGCTGCGCGAGGCGTTCAGCGAGGGCGCGGCCCGCTTCGGCTGGGACAAGCGCACGCCGGAACCGCGATCGATGAAGGACGGCCGCGAGCTGATCGGCTGGGGCGTCGCCACCGGCATGTGGGATGCGCAATTCGCCAAGACCGCGGCGCGCGCCACGCTCTTTGCCGACGGGCGGCTGGAGGTCGCCTCCGCCTCATCGGACATCGGCACCGGCACCTATACGGTGATGGTCCTCGTCGCGGCCGACACGCTCGGCCTGCCGCCGGAGCGGATCGTCGCCAAGCTCGGCGACAGCGACCTGCCGGCCGCGCCGGTCGAGGGCGGCTCCTGGGGCGCGGCCTCTACCGGCGCGGCGGTGCAGCTCGCCTGCCAGGCGGTGGCGAAGCAGCTGCTGAAGGCGGCCGACAAGCTGGACGGCAAGCCGCTTGACGGTGCCCATTCGATCGACGACCTCATCTTTGCGGACGGCACGATCGCGCTCAAGTCCGCTCCCGAGCGCCGCGTGGAGATGGGTGACATCATGGCGGCAGCCGGGCTCGACACGATCGAGGCGGAAGAAACCGCCTCGCCCGGTATCGGCGACATGATTTCCATGGCACGCAAATCCCGCAACACCCACAGCGCGATCTTCTGCGAGGTGCGGGTGGACGAGGAACTGAACCAGGTCCGCGTCACCCGCGTCGTCAACGCGGTTGCCGCCGGCCGGATCATCAGCCCCAAGACCGCGCGCAGCCAGATTCTCGGCGGTGTCGTGATGGGCATAGGCATGGCCCTTCATGAAGAAACCTTCGCCGATCGCCGGTTGGGCCGGTGGATGAACCACAATTACGCGGAATATCACGTCCCCGCCCATGCGGACGTGGAGGCGATCGACGTGATCTTCGTCGACGAACCGGATTCCGAAGTGACGCCGCTGGGCGTCAAGGGGCTCGGCGAGATCGGCATCGTCGGCACCGCCGCGGCCGTCGCCAACGCCATCTATCATGCCACCGGCAAGCGGGTCCGGGCGCTGCCGATCACGATCGACAAGCTGCAGGCAACGGAGCCGGGCGGGACCTGGCAGGCCTGAACCGCCCGCCATCGCTTGCCAGCCCCGACGCCGAGGAACCGTTCATGCAGGAACTGACCCTCGCCGTGGTCGGGATCGACTTCGCCAATGCGGATGGCAGCAACCGCCGGTCGGAAGCGATGATGACGCTGCCGGGCGACACCGTGGCGCTCGTGCCGGAACCGCGCAACCGCCACGACGGCAACGCCATCGCGGTGGTCGGCCCACGCGGCGTGCAACTGGGATACGTCACCGCCGAACGCGCGCCGTATATCGGCGGCCGGATCGGCCGAGGGGAAGGCGTAACGGCGATCTTCCAGGGGATGGAGGGGAGCGTGGCCTATATCCGCGCCCGTTTCGGGGGCGGCACCCCGACCTTGCCGCAGCCGTCATCCCAGCCCGCCTTATCGCGTCCCGGGATCGAAACCAACGAGCCGCCCGTCTTCTACCCCGACGAGGATGGTCCCGAATGGGGAGCGTGAGCCCGATGGTGGCGTAAGGCGCGTGTGCAGCCTAGGAAAAAGCATGGAAAACCGACCCATCGTCCGCCGTGCGATCCTCGTCATGATCGCGCTTCTCGCCGTCTCGATGGCCGGCATGCTGGCGCTGGGCCTGGCGCTCTATCGCACCTGAAGCGCCTTACTCTTCGGGCGGCGTCATCCGTTCAAACAGCGCCATCAGGTCGCGCGCGGCATCGCGATCGGCAGGGTCGGCAAAGGCGACGTCGAGGGCCGGAGCCGCATCGAGCATGAAGAGCAAAGTCCACAGCGCAAAGCGGCGCGACCGGTCCGTCTCCAGCCCCAGGTCGACCCGCATGTGCTCGATCCCGGCGGCGAGCGCCGGAGGCGGCACCGCCTCGAGCTCGGCAGTCCCGAAATAGCGGCGCATCTGGTCGTCGAGGTCCATGCCCCGCCTGTAGCTCGCTCACGCCGATAAGCGAATGCGCCGTGCAGAACAGGGCGTTAACCCTTCACCGCTACCGTCGGCACCCGTCGTTTCGCGAAAGCCTGCCATGCCCCGCCGCATCCGCTCATTGCTGACCTCGCTGAGCAACGAGGTGACCGCGCATGCCACCAAGGCGGAAGCGATCGCCGTCCAGACCAACCTGCTCGCGCTCAACGCCACGATCGAGGCGGCGCGCGCCGGCGATGCCGGACGTGGCTTTTCGGTCGTCGCGCAGGAGGTGAAGAGCCTCGCCGGGTTGGCGCGTACCTCCGCAACCCGCTTTCGCGACGAGGTGCTGGGGCATCTCCATCACGGATCGCTGATCGCCGACGAACTGGCGCGCGACATCGAGGGCGGGCGATTGGTCGATCTCGCGCAATCGATCGCCGATACGCTGGCGCGGACGCTCTACGATCGGTCCATCGATATCCGCATGCTGGCGAGCGACTATTCGGTGTCCGAGGCGCTGATGCTCGATAGCGCCTCGGCGCGCAGCGAAGCACGCGCGCTGCACCGGCTGCGCACACTGCTGCAATGTTCGCCCTATTTTCTCAACGCCTTCATCGTCGATGCCGAAGGCGAGGTAGCGGTGTGCGCGCACGACAATGCGGAGGTGCGCAAGGTCAACTTCAAGGGCTATGCGCAATATCAGCGGGCCATGGCGGCACCGGCCGGCATCGACTGGATGACCGATGCGGTGTGGAAGAACCCCTGGTCGCACGATCGCTGCGTACTGATCTACGTCGCGCCGGTACGGGTGGAGGGCATGACGATCGGCGTCTGCTATCTGGAGTACGATTTCGAAGGGCAGGCGGCAGCGATCATGAACGTCCTTAACCGCACGGCGGCCAATGCGGTCGCATCGATCGTCGACCCGATGGCACGGGTGGTCGCCACCACCGGGACCTATGCCTATCACGCCCCCTACCCGCACCCGATCCAAGGCGATGGCCCCGCGCTCCGCGCCACCGACGGCCTCAACCTCGCCCAGGCGCCGGTGCGCGCCGAACACGGCATCAGCGGGCTCGACCTGCGCTGCGTCATTGAGGAGCATGTCGCGACCGAGCGGCAGATCGCCGACGCATTGCTCGCGCGCGCTGCCGCCACCGCGACCGACGCGAACACAGCGCAATAGGAACACCTGCTTAACCCGGTCCGCCGCGCCTTTCGATGCGAATAGGGCGCGGGCATGGCGACCCGCGATCGGCGCGGCTGCCGGCGGCGGCTGCGGTTAGCCCTGATTGCCCCAGCCGCCACCCAGCGCCAGGAACAGCTGCACCTGATCGGCGGCGATCCGGCTCTCGGCGGCGGCAAGGCTCTGTTCGGCGCCGATGAGCGTGCGCTGCGCGTCCAGCGTCGGCAGGAAGCCGGTGCGCCCGGCGCGGAACAGCGTGGTCGCATCGCGCGACGCCCTGGCTGCCTGATCGCGCGCCTGGCGCAGCGCGGCGGCCCGGTCGAGATCATGGGCGTAGACGGTGAGCGCGCTCTCCGTCTCGCGCAAGGCGGCGAGCACGGCGCCGTCGAAGCGGGCGTAATCCGCATCCGCCTCCGCCTGCGCCCCGGCGATGCGGGCACGCACGCGGGTGCGATTGGGGAATTGCCAGCTGATGAGCGGACCGAGCGAGAATTTGTAGGTGTCGCTGCCCAGCGCGTTGCCGAGCAGGCCGACCGATCCGGTCGAGGCGCCGAGCGCGACCTTGGGGTAAAGCTCGCCCTCCGCGACGCCGATCCGCGCGGTCGCGGCATGCAGCTCCAGTTCGGCGCGGCGGATGTCGGGACGGCGGCGGATCAGTGCGGCGCCGTCGCCGATCGGGATCGGACGGGTGAGATGCGGCTCCTCCACGCAGGTGGCGACGGTGCGATCAAATTCGGCGGGCGGACGGCCGGTCAGCGTCGCGAGGCGAAAGAGCGCCAGCTGCTTTGCCGCCAGCAGTCCCGGCATGGTCGCACGCACCTGCGCCTCCTGCGCCAGCGATCGGGTGACGTCGAGCGAGATCCCCCGCCCGGCCTGATTGAGCCGGCGGGTCAGCGCGGTGCTGCGCGCCTGCAAGGCCTGCGCCTGCTGGGCGATGCCGATCTCGCGCCCCGCCGCGCAGGCATCGACATAGGCGCCGACCGTGCCGGCGACCACCGTCACGCGGACGCTGTCATAGGCGGCCTGCGTCGCGGCAAGATCGGCATCGGCGGCCTCGACGGCGCGGCGCACCTGGCCGACGAGGTCGACCTGATAGGACACCGACGCGCCCGCCGAATAGACGAAGGCGCTGGGCAGTGCGGCACCGGGCAGCAGCTCCTCTTCGGCCGAACGCTGGCCATAGCCGGGCGCGGCCGTGATGCCCAATTGCGGCCGGGTGGCGTCGCGGGCGAGATCGGCGCCGGCCCGCGCCCGCGCGATGTTCGCCTGTGCGACGCGCAGGTCGGTGTTGGCGGCCAGCGCATCTGCGACCAGCCGATCGAGCGCCGGATCGCGATAGAGCCGCCACCAATCCGCCGGCACCGGCGCGGGTGCGAAGAGCTTGAGGTCGCGCCCCGAGACGAAGGCAGCGGTGGCGGACGGCCGCTCGGCGACCGCCGCAGCGGGGCGGCTGTAGTTCGGCCCGACCGTCGCGCAGCCGGCGAGCAGCGATGCGGCAAGGGCCAGCGCGGACAGGCGGCGGATCATGCCTGCACTCCCTTCGCCTGCGGCTGGACGACGACGGTCGCGGTGCGGCCGACGACCAGCGCCTCGCCGGCGGGCAGCGCGTCGATCGCGACGCGCACCGGGATGCGCTGGGCGAGGCGTACCCAGCTGAAGGTCGGATTGACGTTGGCGAGCAGGTTCGCGCCGGGCGCCCGGTCGCGATCCTCGATACCGCCGGCGATGCTCTGGACATGGCCGCGGATCGGCCGCTCGTCGCCCATCAGCCGCACCTCGACCGGATCGCCGACATGGATGCGGGGCAGCTTGGTTTCCTCGAAATAGCCGATGACGTGGATCGACCCCGTGTCGATGATCGCGAATTCCGGATGCCCGGAGCTGGCATAATCGCCGGGGCGCAGCCCCAGGTTGGCGACCTTGCCGGCGACGCTCGCCCGCACCTCCGTCCGCTGCAGGTTGAGCCGAGCCGTGGCCAGTGCGACCCGCGCCTGATCGAGCGCCGCGACGAGTTGCTGGACGCGGGCGAGGCCCTGTTCGCGCACCTCCCCGGCGACCAGGTCGCCGAGCTGCGCGTTGCGCCCCGCCTCGCGCCGGGCCTGGGCCAGCTGCACGGCCTGCGCGGTGACCGCGGCCTGCGCCTGCGATACGGCCAGCTGGTAGCGGGGCCGGTCGACCTCGAACAACGGCATGCCCGCGGTCACCGCCTGGTTGTCGCGGACGAGCACGCGGGTGACGAGGCCGGACACGTCGGGTGCGACCTGCACCACGTCGGCGCGGATGCGGCCGTCGCGCGTCCAGGGCTCGACCTCGTAATGCGTCCACAGGCGCCGCCCGGCGAGGATGGCGAGCGCGACGATGGCCAGCGTCACGGCGACGCGCAGCAACAGGATGGGGCGGAAGGACAAACGGTTCATCATGATTCAGCCGAACAGGGCGGCGCCGACGGGCGCGCCGGTGAGGAGCGCGCCCAGGCCGGCCCACAGCACGACCAGCAGCGCGACGTCAAACAGGCCGCGGTGCCACACCAGCCGGTAGAAACCGGCACGCGCGAGGCCCCAGCCGAACAGCTGCGACAGGGGCAGCGCCAGGCAGGCGGCGATGAGGAGCGGGTGGACGAAAACGCCCGCGATGGCGATCTCTCCGGTCATGCCGCCAGCCTTTCGGGAGTCCAGGCGGGGGCGGCGGGGAAGAAGTTGCGGCGCAGGCCGGTGAGCGCGGCCAGCGTGCGATGGCGATCGTCGACCGGCAGCTGCCAGCCGGCGGCGATGGCCGCATCGATCCGGTCGAGCAGTGCCGGTGCCGGATCGCCCTCCGCGCCCTGTGCCCGTTCCTCGAAATGCACGGCGATCGCCTGGCGCAGCGCGGCATCCCCGGCGTCGAGCTGCGCGACGTTGACGCCGATGCGCAGCTCGCGAAGGCATGCCGTCGCCTGGTCCCGATCCTCGCCCTCCACCTCGCCGATCCGCGCGGCGAGCAGGCCGACGCGGTCCAGCATCCGTCCGGTCCAGTCGGCGGCGCCCCGCGGCACTCCGCGGGCGAGCGCGGCGAGGTCACGCCAACCGGCCAGCCGCAGCCGCCGGATCGCCGCACCTGCGCCCATGCTGCGCACCAGCTGCGTCGCGACGATCGCCGCCGCACAGCCGACCAGCTGCGCGACATTGCCGTTGAAGAAGCCGGCGGGATCGACGGAAAAGACGTTGGTCGGCGCAAGGCCGCCGATGAAGCCGATCAGCAGCGGCATCATTCGCCCGTACCAATGCGGCAGCGCCATGAAGGCGCCGAGCACCAGCAGCGCCGGCGCCAGCACGAGGGTCAGCATCACGAAGCCGTCCACCGCCGGCAGGATCCAGAACAGATACACGGCCGCCAGCGGCACCGACACCAACGTCCAGACCAGATAGTTGCGCTGCGCCGGCACCGGATCGTCGAGCGTCGCGAAGAAGCAGCAGATCACCGCCGCGATCATCGCCGCCACCGCACCCTCTGGCCAGGCGGTGGCGATCCAGAACAGGCAGCAGCCGAACGTCGCGAGGAAGGTCGCACACGCGGACAGCAGCGCCAGCCCGTGGTCGCGATGGAGCGGCCGTGCGCTCCGTTCGCGCACCAGGGCGCGGACCGATGGCGGCGTCGCCTCATCCGGCGCGACGACCGCCGCCGCCAGTGCGCGCGTCGTCCGCCACCGCTCGACCAGTTCGCCCAATCGCTCGGCGAGGTTGAGCGTCAGCAATCCCTGCCAGCTGCGATCCGGCACCGCCGCGGCCAATGCTCGCGCCCGCACGGCCAGCGCATCGCCTGCATCCGCATCGGGGGCGGCGACCCATTGCCGGATATCGCCGACCAGCGTCGCCACCGCAGGCGGCAGCGGCGCCAGCGCGGCGAGGCTGCGGATGCGATCCTCCACCGCCGACACCAACGGCAGCAGCATGACCAGCCGGTCCTGCAACGCCGCCATCGTCGCGCGGCGCGGCTGCGCGCGCGCTGTGTCGAACGGCAGGTGGATCGCCATGGCATGCAGCTCGGTGACGTCCGCCGCCAGCCGCCGCCGCTCGGCCGCGATCCGCGCCGGCGGGACGATCGACAGGGCATCGGCGATCCACGCCTCCGCCTCGCGCATGATCGTCGCAACGCGGTTGCCGAGCAGGCCCGACACGCTGCGCGGAAACACCACCGAATGGACCACCGCCGCGCACAGCACGCCGATGCCGATTTCCTCGGCACGCAGCACCGCGGTGTCGAAGATCGCCTCGGGATGCGCGACGCTGGGGAAGCCGATCAGCGCCGCGGTATAGCCCGCCAGCATGAAGACGTAGGAACGCGGCGTCCGGTCGAGCAGCGAGACATATTGGCATCCCGCCACCCAGAGCGCCAGCGCCGCCGAGAGCAGCAGCGGCGCATTGGCCAGGTTGGGGACGAGCACCACCGTCGCCGCCGCGCCGATCACGGTGCCGGTGATGCGGAACACCGCCTTGGATCGCACCGCCCCGCTCAGCGGCTGGCTGGTGATATAGGCCGTCGCCATCGCCCAGAAGGGACGATCCAGCCCCGCCCAGAACGATACCAGCAGCCCCAGCATCGCCGCCGCGAAGGTGTTGGCCGAAAAGACGGCCTCCCGCCATCCGATCCGCATGGTCAGTCCTGCCCCGCCGCCTCGATCGCCTGGGTCAGTGCCTCCAGCACGCGCACCGCGGCGGCGAGATCCGCCGGATCGATGCTGCCGAGCAGCTCGGCGCGCACCTCCGCAGTCCGCGCCTCGGCCCGCGCGGCGAGGTCGCGGCCCGCGTCGGTCAGGTGCAGCGTGCGTGCGCGCTTGTCGCTCGCATCGACGCGCCGCTCGACCAGGCCGCCGCGCTCCATCTGGTCGACGATCGGCACCACCGAGGGCGCCTCCATGCCCAGCTGGTCGGCGAGCGTCCCCTGCCGCAGGCCGTCACCCACCCGCCCGATCAGCATCACGGCCAGCGCCACCGAATGCGACAGCGACAGGTCGGCGAGGCCGCGATCGAGCTGGCGGCGATAGGCGCGCGCCACCGGCACGAGCAGGGCGCCCATCCGGCGCTGCAACTGAGGATCCGACTTTGTCACTGGACATTGATAGTTTCCTATCTATCTGGTTTCAAGCGGTCGGATCGGATCGCAGCGACGATGAAGACTTGCCCCGTGACCGCTACACCCCCGCCGACATCCTCCGCCGCATCGCCCGCCGCCTTCCCCGACGGCCTGCCGACACCGCGCCGCTACTGGTCCGCCGCCGCGATCTGGCTCGCGCTGGCGATGGCGGTGCTCGACAGTTCGATCGCCAACCTCGCGCTGCCGACGATCGCCCGCGAACTCGGGGCGACCGCCGCCTCGTCGATCTGGGTGGTCAATGCCTATCAGATCGCGATCACCATGCTGCTGCTGCCCGCCGCCGCGCTGGCCGAAATCGTCGGCTATCGCCGCGTCTACCTGTTCGGGCTGGGCCTGTTCGCTGCCGCATCGCTCGCCTGCGGCCTGTCGGAGAGCCTGACCGGCCTTGCGGTCGCGCGTTTCGTGCAGGGGCTGGGTGCCGCCTGCGTCATGGCGATCAACGGCGCGCTCGTCCGCTTCACCTATCCGCGCGCGCAGCTCGGCCGCGGCATCGGCTACAATGCGCTGATCGTCGCCGTCTCGGCGGCGGCGGGGCCGAGCGTCGCCGCCGGGCTGCTCGCCGTCGCGTCCTGGCGCTGGCTGTTCGCGGTCAACGTGCCGCTCGGCCTGCTGTCGCTCGCCATCGCGGCGGTGGCGCTGCCGGTGACGCCGCGGCTCGCCAAGCGGTTCGACTGGCGCTCGGCGCTGCTCAACGCGCTCGCCTTCGCCGCGCTGTTCCTCGGCTGTTCGGATGTCGCGCACGGGACCGAATCGCTGCGCACCGCGCTGAGCTTCGCGGTCGGGATCGGCGCGGGTATCGCCGTCTTCCGCCGCGCGCGGGGCGACGACACGCCGCTCATCCCGGTCGACCTGATTCGCGTGCCGGTGCTGCGCCTGTCCTATCTCACCTCCGCCACCTCCTTTGCCGCGCAGATGGTCGCGCTGGTCGCCCTGCCCTTCTATCTGCAGAGCCGGTTCGGGCTCAGCCACGTGATGACCGGGCTGCTCATCACGCCGCTGCCGATCGGCACCGCGCTCGCCGCGCCGGTGGCGGGGCGGCTGGTCGAGCGCGTCGATGCGGGGCTGCTCGGCGGCATCGGGCTCGCACTGCTCGCACTCGGCATGCTGCTGGCGGCGCTGATGCCGGTGCATGTGCCGATCGCCCTGATCGGGCTGCCGCTGCTGCTCGCCGGCATCGGCTTCGGCCTGTTCCAGACGCCCAACAACCGCACCATGCTCGGCCTCGCACCGCCGCGGCGCAGTGGCGCCGCCGCGGGCATGCTGGCGACGGCGCGGCTGGTCGGGCAGACGGCCGGCGCGGTGCTCATCGCCCTGCTGTTCCGCGTCGCCGGCCCGACCTCGATCGCGCCGCTGCTGCTGTCAGCGGCGCTCGGCGTCGTCGCGGCGTTCCTCAGTACGCGTCGCATCGCCTTCGCCGGGGAGCGCGCGCCGGCCTAGAGCGAGGGCGCGGCCTGCCTCACCGCCGCCGCGCTGCCGGGACCGGTCCGTGGAAATCCGCCTCGACGATTCCCAGCCGCCATCCGGCCGGCACCGCATCGGCACCCGTATCCCCCGCCTGGCGCGCCGTGCTCACCTCGACGATTCTGCCGAAGGCGTCGCGGTCCTGCGTCGGCGCCACCTGGGTGATGCGCAGCACGCGGCCCCGCGCCGACGGGAAGGCGATGGCGGCATAGCCCAGCTGTCGCTCGGTTTCCCCCTGCCACACCTCGCGCCCGTCGAGCGTGATCCGCAGCGGATAGGCGCGCGAGCGCCAGCCGACGAGCTTCAGCTCCACCTCGCTCAAGGTGACGGGCGCGGCGAAGCGATATTCGATCCACGCCGTGTCCGGCTTGCCGTCACTCGTCCAGCGCGTCAGTTCGTTGTCGTCGGTCGTCCTCACCGCCTCCGCCTGGTTAGCGCCTGCGACGATGGCGGTCGGCAGCAGCGTCGTCCGCGTCACGCGATAGGAGGGGCCTGTTGGCGTCGGCCCCCGCGTCAGCAATCCGGGCTGCGCCGCATCGGCAAAGCTACGCGACAGCCCGCCCTCCACGGCCGGCGCGGCGAGCCCCGGCAGCGTCAGGGTCGCTCCTTTCAGGCCGGGCGCGCTGGCGGTGAGGCGCACCGGCCCGGCGCGATTCCCCGCGCGCAGCAGCACGCGGTTGATCCCCGCCTCCACCGGCAGGCGTTGCGACAGGATGTAATTGTCCTCGCCCCGCGCCGTGCCGGCGGTCGGCGTGGTGCCGGGAATTGCCTCGCCCTGTACCGCCTCGGCGGCGCGCGGCTTGCCGGAGCTGTCGCCCTGCGCAATGCCGCCACGCCATTGCGCCGGCCCGGAGAGGGCGAAGGTGACCAGGTCGTGCGCGACCGGCACGCGCCGCCCCGCCGCGTCCACCACCTCGACATCGACCAGCGCGAGATCGGCGCCGTCCATCACGAAGCCGCGCGGTCCGGTATGCGGGGTAAGGCGCAGCGCCGCGGGCACCCCCGCCGTCGCCACCACATCCTCCGACACCCGGCCATCATCCCCCCGCGCCACCGCTCGCAGCGTCCCCGCCTGCCAGGCGATCTCGGGCCAGGTGAACAGGAAGCCGCTCGATCGCGTGCCCATCCCCAATGACCGGCCGTTGAGGAACAGCTCGACCGACGCGCCGTTCGACACGACGCTGACCGCGCGCCGCGTGCCCGGCCGGTAGTTCCAATGCCCGACGATGTGCGTCGCCGGCGTTTCCGGATCGACCCAGCCGTTCCACATCACCTGATGCGCATAATAGCCCTGCTTGGGCAGCCGCATCGCGTCCACCTCGCCCGACCGGCGGTAGTTGTTGTCGCCGCGATAATGGGTGTTGCTGTCGGAGAAGATGATGTTGACGCCGCCGGCGCTCACCCGCCGGCCGGTGCCGGGGCGGAGGCGGTAATAATCCCACCAGCGCCGCACATCCTCCTGCGCCTGGCTGTCCTGGTTGCGGTTATAGTCCGGCGCGTCGGCATGGAACGGCGGCGTATCCGCGTCCTGATACAGGCGCGCAGCCTCGTCGCGGCTGTATTCCATCGCCCACATCGGGATGTGAGCGCTCTTGTTGATGTAGAGCATCTCGCCGCCATATTCGGCGATGCGGCTGTCCAGCATCTCGCGCGATCCGATCGCCCGGCCGCCATGCGGGTCGTATCGGTCGCGGATCGCCTTCATCGCGGCCATGTGCGGCTCGCTGATGCTCTCGTTGCCGCTTTCGTAGAAGAGGATCGAGGGATTGTTGCGGTTGTAGACGATGGCGTCGCGCATCTGCTCCAGCCGCTGTTCCCAGCGCCGCCCCTCGACGTCATGCTCGGCATCGCCCGCCGGCATCGCCTGCGGCAGGCCGACGCGATCGGCGGATTCGATATCCTGCTTGGATGGCGTGATGTGCATCCAGCGCACCAGATTGGCGCCGCTCGCCACCATCAGCCCGTTGGAGAAGTCGCTGATCCACGGCGGGATGGAGACGCCGACGGCGGGCCATTCGTTGGAGGTGCGCTGGGCATAGCCATGCACCTGCATCACCCGCCCGTTGAGGCGGATCATGCCATCGCCGAATGCCGTCGCGCGAAAACCCGTCAGCGTGTCGACCGCATCGATCACGCGGCCGTCGTCGATCAGGCTGGTCGTCACCCGATACAGATAACCATAGCCCCAGCTCCAGAAATGCAGCCCGCCGATCCGCGTCGCCGCGGCGAGGTTCCGCGTCTCGCCGGGCGCCAGCGTCACCGTGCCGCCGTCCATCCGGCCGACGATCCGCCCCTCGCGATCCCGCACCTCGACGCGATAGCCGAGCGTGCGCGACCGCGTGTCGTCGTTACGCACCTGCGTTTCGGCATGCACGCGCGCGGCGTGGCCCGGCAGGTCGAAGCCGTCCGCCCAGACATATTGGCCGGTGGTGCCGAGGTCGGAATAGAGCGGCAGCGTCTGATGGGCGAGCGGCGTCAGGTGCAGCTTCACGTTGCGGGTGATGCCGCCGTAATTGACGTTGAAGTTGCGGTCGTTCCACTGGAACCCGCTGCCGGTCGCCCGCTCCTTGTAGCGCCAGTCGTTGTCGACACGCACCGCGATCAGGTTCTCGCCCGGCTTCAGCGCACGGGTGATGTCGGCGCCGAACGCCATGGCGCCGCGTTCGGACAGCACCACCGACACGCCGTTCACCCACACCTCGGCCGCCTGCCGCACGCCTTCGAATTCCAGGAAGGCCTTTCCTGCCTGTGCGCCGCGCGGCAACGTGAAGCGCTTGCGGTACCAGGTGATGCCGGTCGACAGATCCTTGATGTCGCGCGCGAGCGCCTCGCGTTCGTTGAAGGCGTTGGGCAAGGTGACGGCGGTCCAGCCGCTGTCGTCGAAGCCGGGCCGCTCCGCGCCCTGGCGCTCCCCCGTCGTCATCACCCAGGCGGGATTGAGGTTGAAGGTCGAGCGGCCGGACGGCGCGACGATCGATGCGTCGTGCGCCGCCGCCCCGCACGCCAGCAGGGCCGCGGCAGCGGCGGCAGTGAGGAACCGGAAGCGCATCATCTTGTCCCACATAGTGTCTTGTTGATGCACATTGTACCTCATGTCAGGCCAGGACAAGCGGAATTTCGGGGGATCTGGTTTGACATGACTGCGCCGGTTGGCGACAATCCAGGTCATGACGGCTCAGCATCGCAAGCTCTACCAACAGGTCGCCGAAGCCCTCGCGACCCGCATCGCCTCGGGGACGCCCGGCATCGGCGAACGCCTGCCCGGCGAGCGGGACCTCGCCGAGGAGTTCAAGGTCAGCCGCCCGACCATTCGCGAGGCGATGATCGCGCTGGAGATGCGCGGGCTGGTCGAGGCGCGGCACAAGTCGGGGATCTACGTCACGCAGGCGGCGGCGCCGGACCGGCAGTTCGGTGACCTGGATGTCGGAGCGTTCGAGCTGATCGAGGCGCGGCTGGCGATCGAGGGCGAGGCGGCCGCGCTCGCCGCGACCGCGATCGACGACGATCGGCTGGCGGAGCTCGAAGCCTTGTTGCAGGCGATGGCGGATCAGACGGAGCAGCCGGACAAAGTCGACGTAGACCGGAGTTTCCACCTGCTGATTGCCGATGCGACCGGCAACAGCGTGATCCGGACCATGGTGGAATCGCTCTGGGACCTGCGCGAACGCTCGCCCTTGTGCATACACATGTTCGCCGCCGCCCGCCGCAACGGCGTCGCGCCGCGGGTCGACGAACATCGCGCGATCGTCGATGCGCTGGCCGCGCATGACAGCAAGGCCGCGCGCGCGGCGATGCGCGCGCATCTCGGCCGGGTGGTCGACGATCTGCTGGAGGCGACACGACTCGAACTCATCCAGCGCGCCGAGGCCGATGCCGATGCGCGCAGGGTGCGGGTGGCGATGCGCGCCTGGGCATGAAGGCGCCCGTGCCGGTGACGCCCGATGGCCGCTATATCGTGGTGCGGGGGCGGCTGTGGCGGCGGGCGAACCCCGATCTGCCCGAAGAGGAACGCCAGGCGCATGTGGCTGCGCTGATGGAGGCCCGCCGCGCCGTGCGCACGGCGCTGGCGGCCGAGGACGCAGCGGCGCTGGCGACGGCGCGGGCGGCGGTGAACGCAGCCAAGGTGTCGCTCGGCGAACGCGGCCCCGTGTGGTGGCCCGGCGACGAAGACCTCAACCGTCACCTCGCCAGAAACACGCCTTATGCCGCATGGTATGCCGCGCTCGAACAGGGATGATGCGGCGTCCCGGTCAGGCGCCGATCGCTGCCGCGGCGAGCCCGCGCACATCCACCCGCGCCTTCAGCCGCGCCGCGAGCAACGCGGTGCCGCTCACCTTGCGCTGGACGAACAGCGTTTCGACATGAGGCACATGCCAGGTGTCCCGATCGGCGATCATCACCTTCGCCTCCTCGCGGACCACCGGCACGAAGGCGCGATCGCCGAAATCGAACGGACCTGGTCGATTGAGCGCCGCATCAATCGCCGCGATGATCCGGTCGACCGCCGGCTGGTGCGCCGCTGCGGCCGCCTTCCCCAGGAAGCCGGTCTCCACCGCCACGTCGCGGATGCGCGGCAGGTCGCGGGCAAGGCCCGCCTCGATCAGCCGGCGATAGGCGGCGCTCGTCTCCGGCGGCACCTCTCGCGTCGCGCCGAAATCGAGCAGCACCAGCGCGCCCGTCTCCGGCTGCCAGCGGTAATTGGCGAAATTGGGATCGGTCTGCATCGTGCCGAAGGCGAACAGTTCACGCAGCACCAGGGCGACCAACGCGGTCATCGCGGCATCGCGCTCCGGCTGCGACGCCTCGGCCAGTGCCTCGATCGGCCGGCCTTCGACGAAGCGCATCGCCAGCACCCGGCGCGTGGTCAGCGCGTCTTCCAGATCCGGCACGACATACCGGGGATCGCCAGCCAGCCGCTCGCCATAGCGGCGCAGCGCTGCGCCCTCGCGCACGTAATCCGCCTCATCCGCCAGCTGCCGCTTGGCCTCGACCAATAACGGCGCAAGGTCGATCGCGGGCGGCAAGACGCCTGATACCCGCAGCAACGTCGCGACATTGTCGACATCGGCATCGATGCTCTCGGCGACGCCGGGATATTGCACCTTGATCGCCAACAGCCGCCCGTCGGGCAGCGTCGCGCGGTGCACCTGGCCGATCGAGGCGGCAGCGATCGGCGACGCCTCGAAATGGCGGAACCGGCGTCGCCAGTCCTTTCCCCATTCCTGCTGCAGCACGCGGTCGAGTTGCGCCGGCGGCATGCGATAGGCCTGATTGCGCAAGCGGGCGAGGATCGCCGACAGTTCCGGCGGCAGCATGTCGCCCGCATCCATCGAGATCATCTGGCCGAGCTTCATCGCCGCGCCGCGTAAGTGCGACAGGCGATCGGCGACCCGCGTGGCGTTGCCGGGCGTCAGCACCAGATCGCTCATCCGCGGCCGTTCGCCCGCAGCCAGCCGCCGCGCACCCTCGGCCAGCATGCCGCCGGCGACCCCGCCCGCCAGTCGCCCGAACCCGCCGAGCCGTGCCAGCCTGCCGCTCGGCACCGCGCGGTGCCGCGCCTCTCTGTCTTCGTCGTACGCCATGCTGCGATGAACGCGCTGCTGCGGCAACCGCTCCGTGGCGACCGGCCACCGGTCGGTTAGCATTTCGGACCAATCTGCACTAAACCGCTCGCAATGCCCAAGAGTCACATCAATCCGCGCGTCTTCTGGGGCGCGTCGGCGATCATCGCCGCGCTGCTCGTCACCACGCTTGCCATGCCGGGGCGGGCCGACCTGGCGTTCAAGGCGGCGCAGGCCTGGACGATCGACACCTTCGGCTGGTTCTACATCGCCGCCGTCGCCGTGTTTCTGGTCGTGGTGCTCGCGCTCGGCTTCGGCCCGGCGGGTCGGCTGAAATTGGGACCGGCGGACTCGGAGCCGGATTTTCCTTACGTCTCATGGCTCGCGATGCTGTTCGCCGCAGGCATGGGCATCGGCCTGATGTATTTCGCGGTCGCAGAGCCGATCCAGCACTACATCTCCCCGCCGGAGGCCGAGAGCGGCACGATTCTCGCCGCGCGCGAGGCAATGGCGATCACCTTTCACCATTATGGCGTGCATGCCTGGGCGATCTACGCGCTGGTCGGCCTCAGCCTCGCCTATTTCACCTACGGCAAGGGGCTGCCGCTCACCTTGCGATCGGGATTGTCGCCGATCCTGGGCAAGCGCATCAACGGCCCGCTCGGCGATGCGATCGACGTGTTCGCGGTATGCGGCACCGTCTTCGGCGTCGCGACCTCGCTGGGCTTCGGCGTGTCGCAGATGACGGCGGGGCTCGCATATAATTACGGCGTGCCGGACACGATAGCGGTCAAGATCATCGTCATCGTGGTGGTGATGGGTGCGGCCACACTGTCCGTGCTGAGCGGCGCCGACCGCGGCATCCGCCGCCTGTCGGAACTCAACCTGCTGCTCGCCATCGCGCTGATGCTGTTCGTGCTTGCGATCGGCCCCACCCTGTTCCTGCTGCGCGCGCTGGTGCAGAATTTCGGCCTGTACCTCGACCATTTCGTGAAGCGTACCTTCACCCTCTACGCCTATGAGCCCCGCGCGTGGATGGCGGACTGGACGCTGTTCTACTGGGCGTGGTGGATCGCCTGGTCGCCGTTCGTCGGCATGTTCATCGCCCGTATCTCGCGCGGGCGGACCATTCGCGAATTTGTGATCGGCGTGCTGTTCGTGCCGACCGCGTTCACGTTCCTGTGGATGACCGTGTTCGGCAACACGGCGATCTCGCTCGACCTCGGCACGGCGGCGGGCGGCATCGCGCAGGCGGTGCAGGCCAATTTGTCGACCGCCCTGTTCAAGTTCCTGGAATATCTGCCGGCAGCCGGCGTCACATCGACGCTGGCGATCGTGCTGGTCGGCGTGTTCTTCATCACCTCCGCCGATTCCGGCGCGCTGGTGATCGATACGCTCGCCTCGGGCGGGGCGGAGGACACGCCGCGCTGGCAGCGCATCTATTGGTGCGTACTGCTCGGCGTCACCGCGACGCTGCTGCTGGTGGCAGGCGGCCTGGGGGCATTGCAGGCGGCGACGCTGCTCGCGGCGCTGCCCTTCTGCTTCATCATGCTGCTGCTCGCCGTCGGGCTGGTGCGTCAGACCAATGCCGATCTTGCCGGCGTGACGCTGTCCGGCGAGGCGCCGGCGGTCAGCGAGCGGCTAAAGCGCCTGCTGGTCCCGGCCCGGCGCGCCGATATCGTGCAGCAGATGAGCGCGCAGGGCGAGCCGGCGCTCCGTTCCGTCCATGACGCGATGCAGGCAGAGGGCTGGACGGACCTCGACCTCGCGATCGAGGAAACCGGGATCGTCCTGACCATCGCCGCCGCGGGCGACCGGCCGTTCACCTATCGGCTGGCGCCGCGGTCCCGCCCGCTCGCGGCCTATACCGCGCTGGAGGCATCGGAAGCACGGCGCAGCATGGCGTGGATGCTGGCGGCCCAGAGCACGGGCGACCCGCGCGTCCGCGATCTCACCGGACTGTCGGTCGATCAGATCGCCGGCGACGTGCTGACGCAGCTGGAGCGGTGGCGCCTGGGCTGAGCGCGCGCGCAGTCCACTATCTCAAGAAGCGCCGCCGTTACCGAGTGTTAGCTTTGGCCGGCTAGGACGGGCATCCCTGCCAGGAGCCCCGATGTCGATCCTTTCCACCGCGTCCGCCCGCGTCAAGACGATCGCCGTCCTTGCGGCGGGCGCCTTCGCCGGACTCGCGCTCACGATCGCCGGGCTGGACGTGCATCTCGACCGGCTGATCGATCCGGTGCGTGCCGTCGCATCCTCGCATGCGCCGAGCGGCCGGATCGTCGTGGTGGAGATGGATGCCGCGAGCGTGGCGGCGATCCGCCAATGGCCCTGGCCGCGCGACCATTATGCCAAGGTCATCGATCGATTGCGCGCCGCGGGCGCCGCGTCGATCACCTTCGATGTCGATCTGTCCTCGGTCAACACGCCCGACGGGGACGCAAGCATGGCCGCCGCGCTCGCCCGCGCCGACGGGCTCGTCGCCTTGCCGACCTTTGCGCAACGCGCCCGCTCGGGCGATCTCCGCTCGATCGACGCCCTGCCCATCCCCCTGTTCCGCCGCCATGTCGCGCTCGCCTCGGTCAGCATGCAGCCGGACGCCGACGGCGTAGTCCGCCGCGCGCCCTTCGGCACTATCACCGCCGGGGTGCCGCGGCCGTCGCTCTCCGCCTATATCGCCAAGCGCTCGGGCGCTGCCGACACCTTCTTCCCGATCGACTTCGGCGTGAACCCTGCGGCGCTGCCGCAATTGAGCTTCATCGACGTGCGCGACGGACGCTTCCCCGCCGATGCGGTGCGCGGACGCGACGTCCTGATCGGCGCGACGGCGATCGAGATGGGGGATCGCTACGCGACGCCGCATTGGGGCGTGATACCGGGCGTAATCGTCCAGGCGCTGGCCGCCGAGACGCTGTTGCGCGGCGTGCCGGCGTCCGGCAGCTTCGCGGTTCCGCTGCTATGCGCGCTGCTGCTCGGCGCTGCGATGCTGCGGCCGCGCCGCATCCCCGTCGCGATCGGCATCGGGGTGGCCACGCCGGCGATCCTGTTCGCGCTGGTGGTCTGGGCGCAGCCGGCGTTCGGCATCGTCTATCCGCTGGGCTCGGCGCTGATCGCGCTGGCGGTGATCGAGGCGGGCTGGATCGCCCTGCGGCTTGCCGACCGGTTCGACCAGCAGCGCTGCATCGATGAGGCGACCGGGCTGGGCAATCGACACGCGATGGTGCGCGATCCCTCGGCGTCGGCGGCCGGACCGATCCTGGTCGCGCAGGTCGGCAATTTCGATGCCGTCGTCACGCTGCTCGGCGAACGCGCCGGGCACGACCTGATCCGGCGCCTTGCCGAGCGGCTGGGCATCGCGCTCGACGCGCCCGTCTATCGCATCGGCGACCGGCTGCTGGCGATCCGGCCGGGCGCAGCGGCGGAGGACCTGCCCGATGCCTTCGACGGCCTGCGCGCGCTGCTGACCCAGCCGGTCGAGATCCTCGGCCGACGCGCGGATGCCGCCGTGCACATCGGCATCGCGGAGGGCGATGCGAGCGTACACGACCGGCTGCACGATGCGACCCGCGCCGCGAACGAGGCGGAGGCGGCCGGCGTCTTCCGCCGCAACAGCGACGTCGACGTGGAGGCGATGGAGCGCCGCCTGATCCTGATGGGCGAACTGGACCAGGCGATCGAGAGCGAGCAGATCGAGGTCCATTACCAGCCCAAGCTGTCGCTTGCCGCCGACCGGATTACCAGCGTCGAGGCGCTCGTCCGCTGGCGGCACCCCGAGCGTGGGCTCGTCCGACCCGACGTGTTCATCCCGCTCGCCGAACAGTCCGACCGCATCGGGCCGCTGACCCTGTTCGTCATCACCAGGACGATCCGCGACCTCGCCCGGTGGCGGGCGCAGGGGCTGGACCTCACCGCCGCGGTCAACCTGTCCGCGACGCTGATCGCCCTGCCCGCGTTCGCCGAGGCGGTGGCCGCGCTGCTCGCCGAGGGGCAGGTGCCGCCCGACCGGCTGATCTTCGAGGTGACGGAATCCGCCGCCCTCGCCGACCCGGACCGTGCCGCAGCGACCCTGCGGGGTTTCCGCGCCCAGGGCGTCGGCATCTCGATGGACGATTACGGCACCGGCCAGTCGACGCTCAGCTACCTGCGCCAGTTGCCGCTGACCGAACTCAAGATCGATCGCAGCTTCGTGCAGCACGCGCACCTCAATCGGCCGGATGCGCTGATGGTCCGCTCCACCATCGCGCTGGCCCACGACCTCGGCCTCAAGGTGGTGGCGGAAGGAATCGAGGACGACGGCTGTCTGTCCTTCCTCCGCGAGGCCGGGTGCGACATGGCGCAGGGGTATCTCATCAGCCGCCCGCTGCAGGCAGACGCACTGGAACAGCTGCTGCACCGAAGGCAGGCTGCATAGGGACAACGCCGGTCGCCACCGACCGGCACCAAATGCCACGGCGGGCGTTACGTTTCCGCAATGGTTTCCCCTCCCCCGCCTGCCTCGTCCCTGAAGGTCGTCAGCTACAATATCCACAAGGGGATCGGCCTCGACCGGCGCCGCAATCCCGAACGCGTGCTGGAGGTGCTGCGCGAGATCGATGCCGACGTGATCGCCTTGCAGGAGGCGGACCGCCGCTTCGGCACGCGCGAATCGGTATTGCCCGCGCATCTGATCGACGAACACACCGACTGGAAGCCGGTGGAATTCGGCATGCGCGCACTCTCCATGGGCTGGCACGGCAACGTCATCCTGGTGCGCAAGTCGGCGCAGGTGGTGGACCGCGAGCCGATCCACCTGCCCGCATTGGAGCCGCGCGGCGCCGTGATGGCCGACGTGCGGACCGACGCCGGCATCGTCCGGGTCGTCGGCATGCACCTCGACCTGTCGGGCCTGTGGCGGCGGCGGCAGGCGGCGGCGATCATGGCGCATGTCGAGGCGTCCACGCACCGGCGGCCGACCGTGCTGATGGGCGACCTCAACGAATGGACGGCCGCCGCGGGCTGTCTGCGCGATTTCTGCCGCGACTATGTAATGGCGGCGACCGGCCCCAGCTTCCATTCCCGCCGCCCCGTCGGCCGGCTCGACCGGATCATGGTGTCGCAGGACCTCGCCGTGGTGGAGTGCGGCGTGCATGCGAGCGCCGCGGCGCGCAAGGCATCGGACCACCTGCCCATCTGGGCGACGCTGTCGCCGGCATGACGCCGCCGCGCCCGAGCCGTTGATGCGCGAAAAGGAACTGCGCCTCGCCCTCGTCTGCTATGGCGGCATCAGCCTTGCCGTCTACATGCACGGCATCACCAAGGAGGTGTGGCGCCTGGTCCGCGCCAGCCGCGCCTATCATGCCGGCGAGGCGGCCGCGCAGGGCAGCCAGGGTGTTTATCGCGCCTTGATCGAGGAGATCGAGGCGCTGGCCGGGCTGAAGCTGCGCATCCTTGCGGACATCGTCGCCGGCGCATCCGCCGGCGGGATCAACGGCATCTTCCTGGCCCAGGCGATCACCACCGGCCAAAGCCTGGAACCGCTGACCGACCTGTGGCTGACCTCCGCCGATGTCGAAGCGCTGATCGATCCCGAGGCGGCGCCGTCGAGCCGCTTTTCCAAGATGTGGGCGCTGCCGCTCGCCTGGGTCGCCGCGGGGCGCAGCGCGGAATCGGTCGAGGCGCTGGACGAGGCGACGCGCGACGAGGTGCGGGCCAAATTGTCGCATTTCGTCCGGTCGCGCTGGTTCGAGCCGCCGTTCGGCGGCGCAACCTTCACCGGACTGCTGCTCGACGCGTTCGACGCCATGGCGGCGGAGAAAGCCGGGCCGCGGCTGCTGCCCGAGGGCCAGCCGCTCGACCTGTTCGTCACCTGCACCGATTTCACCGGCCATCCGGAGCGCCTGCGGCTGAATTCGCCACCCGAGGTGCTGGAAACCGAACATCGCATCGTGCTCGGCTTCTCCGATCATGCGGCGGGCGGCGCGCTGGGTGCGATCCCCGAACTCGCCTTCGCGGCGCGTGCCACCTCCAGCTTTCCCGGCGCGTTCCCGCCGTTCACCGTCGGCGAACTGGACGGCGTGCTGAAGGACCGCGGCATCGCCTGGCCGGAGCGCGGCGACTTCCTGCGCCGCGTGCTGCCGCGCCAGTCGGCGGCCAATCAGGCGGACAAGGCGGTGCTGATCGACGGTTCGGTGCTCGCCAACGCGCCGTTCCGACCGGCGATCGACGCGCTGAAGGAACGGCCGGCGCGCCGCGAGGTCGATCGCCGCTTCGTCTATATCGATCCCTCGCCGGGCGTGAAGATCCGCCTGGGATCGGGCGTCGCCAAGCCCGGCTTCTTCCAGACCATCCTCGGCGCGCTGAGCGACCTGCCGCGCCAGCAGCCGATCCGCGACAATCTGGACGCCATCGCCGAACGCTCCGCGCGGATCGACCGGATGCGGGGGATCGTCACCGCGCTGCGGCCGGCGGTCGACGAGGAGATCGAGCAACTGTTCGGCCACACCCTGTTCCTCGACCGGCCGACGCCTGCGCGGCTGATCGCGTGGCGGCGGCGGGCGCAGACCGCGGCGGCCACCCGCGCCGGCTATAGCTATGCCGCCTACGGCCACCTCAAGCTGAGCGGGGTCGTCCAGACGATCACCGGCCTGCTCTATCAGGTCGGGGGCGAGCCGGGGCAGCAGCGCTGGCGCCGGATCCGGGCAGCGATCGAAGCGGCGATCGAGGAACGCGGCTTCGGCGGTGCGGCCCCCTTCTTCTCCGGCAAGGAAAGCGCCGCGACGATCGATTTCCTGCGCACGTTCGACATCGGCTTCCGCATCCGCCGCCTGCGCCTGATGGCACGGCGGCTGAGCGAGATCGAGGCGGACGGCGCCGACGCGGCGGCGATGCACGAGGCGATCTATGCCTCGCTCGCCGCCTATCTCGATCGGCAGCGCGCCGACGATCACCCGCAACTGCGCCAGCTCGTCCGCCGGATGCGGGCGCCAGACGCAGGGCCGCTGCTGGACACGCTGGCGCAGGCGCTGGACCTCACGACGCTGGATGCGCAGACCGACGAGCGGCTGGCCGAGGCCTTCGCGACGCTCGACCGGCCGACACGGCGCGCCCTGCTGCTCGCCTATCTCGGCTTCCCCTATTTCGACACCGCGACGCTGCCGCTGCTCCAGGGCGAGGGGCTGGACGAATTCGATCCGATCAAGGTCGATCGCATCGCGCCAGACGACGCCGTGTCGATCCGCGCAGGCGGCGCCGAAGCCACGTTGAAGGGCATTCAGTTCAACAGCTTCGGTGCATTCTTCAGCCGTGCCTATCGCGAGAACGACTATCTGTGGGGTCGCCTGCACGGTGCCGAGCGGATGATCGATATCTGCGTGTCCACGTTGCCGCCGAGCGTCCGCATGAAGCCCGGCCGCGTCGCCGCGATCAAGCGTGCCGCCTTTCGCGCCATCCTGGACGAGGAGGAACCGCGGCTGACCGCGATCTCTGCGCTGATCGCCAGCCTGCGGGTCGAGGTCGGTTAGCATCGTCGGTCCCCTGGCGGACAGGCTGGCCATCCGCGCCCCGCGCCGCTACCCTCCGGCGCCTCTCGGGAGTGACGCATGCAGTTCCTCAAGATTCTGTTCTGGTTCCTGCTCGCGTTCGTCGCGGCGCTGTTCACCTACGGCAATTGGACCAGCGTCCAGATCAACCTGTGGAGCGGCCTGATCGCCGACGTGAACCTGCCCTTCCTGCTGCTGGTCACCTTCCTGATCGGTTTCCTGCCGACCTATCTCTACCTCGGCACGGTGCGCTGGCGGCTGCGCCAGCGGCTCGCCACCTGCGAGCGGATGCTGGCCGACAATCGCGCGGTCGTCGCCACGCCGCCGCCGGCCGTCGATGCTCCCCTTGCGGAGCCGACGGCATGAGCCCGATCTACGTCGCGATCGACACGCCCGACATCGCCCGTGCAAAGGCGATCGCGACGCGCACCCGCGCGCATATCGGCGGCATCAAGCTTGGGCTCGAATTCTTCTGCGCCCACGGCCAGCATGGCGTGCGCGAGATGGCGGAGCTCGGCCTGCCGCTCTTCCTCGACCTCAAGCTGCACGACATTCCCAACACGGTCGCCAAGGCGGTGCAGGCGCTGGGACCGATCGAGCCGGCGATCCTCACCGTCCACGCCAGTGGCGGCCGTGCGATGCTGGAGGATGCCAAGGCGGCGGCGCCGATCCATACCAGGGTGGTCGCGGTGACCATGCTGACCAGCCTCGACGCCGCCGATCTCGCCGCCACCGGCGTCGGCGGCAGCGCGCACGACCATGTCCTTCGCCTCACCGAGCTGGCGCACGAGGCGGGCATCGACGGCATCGTGTGCTCGGGCGCGGAGGTCGCCGCGGCGAAGGCGGCCTGGCCCAAGGGCTTCTTCGTCGTCCCCGGCGTCCGCCCCGCCGATGGCCCCACAGGCGACCAGAAGCGCGTGGTGACGCCGCGTGCAGCGCTGGATGCCGGCGCCTCAATCCTCGTGATCGGCCGCCCGATCACGCAGGCCGAGGACCCCGACATGGCGGCGCGGGCGATTGGGGCGACGTTGTAGCCACAGCCATGGGTTGAGTTTCCCGCGGCGAATGCCGATGGACTCCGATCATGTCGGTTCACACCAAGATCTGCGGTCTTACGACGACCGATACGCTTGACGCTGCGGTGGCGGGCGGGGCGAGCCACGTCGGCTTCGTGTTCTTCCCCCCCTCGCCGCGTCATCTGGCGTTCGACCGGGCAACCGGCCTCGCCGCCCGTGTGCCGAGCCGGGTGCGGACCGTCGGCGTGTTCGTCGATCCTGACGACGCGCTGGTCGACGAGGCCGTGCACGCGGGCGAGCTCGACGCGATCCAGCTCCACAAGACGTCACCGGAACGCGTCGCGCACTTGCGGCGATTCGCGGGCGTCGAGACATGGGCGGCGGTGGCGGTGAAGACGCGCGGCGACCTCGATGCGGCGCAAGGCTTCGTTGGCGCGGCGGATCGCATCCTCTACGATGCCAAGACGCCGGACCATGCGCGGCTGCCCGGCGGGATGGGCCTGCGCTTCGACTGGGCGCTGCTCGACGGTTTTCGCCATCCGCTGCCTTGGGCGCTGTCGGGCGGGCTCGATGCTGACAACGTCGCCGAGGCGATCCGGCAGACCGGCGCACCACTGGTCGACGTCTCGTCCGGGGTCGAGACGGCGCCGGGGGTCAAGGATGTGGACAAGATCGTCGCCTTCCTTAAAGCGACCCGGCTATGAACGCCCCCAACACCTATCGCGCGCAACCCGATGAGCGCGGTCACTTCGGCCAGTTCGGCGGCCGCTACGTCGCCGAGACGCTGATGCCGCTGATCCTCGACCTGGAGCGTGAATATCGCGCCGCCAAGGCCGATCCCGCCTTCGCCGCGCAGTTCGACGACCTGATGACGCATTATGTCGGCCGGCCGAGCCCGCTCTATCATGCGGAGCGGCTGAGCGCGGCGGTGCGCGAGGGCGCGGCGCCGGGCATGGGCGCGCAGGTGTGGTTCAAGCGCGACGAGCTCAATCATACCGGCGCGCACAAGATCAACAATTGCATCGGCCAGATCCTGCTTGCCATCCGAATGGGCAAGACGCGGATCATCGCCGAGACGGGCGCGGGCCAGCATGGCGTCGCCACCGCCGCGGTCTGCGCCCGCTTCGGCCTGCCCTGCGTCATCTACATGGGCGCCAAGGACGTCGAGCGGCAGCAGCCCAATGTGTTCCGCATGAAGCTGCTCGGCGCGGAGGTCCGCCCCGTCACGTCGGGCGCGCAGACGCTGTCGGACGCGATGAACGAGGGCCTGCGCGACTGGGTCGCGAACGTGCACGACACCTTCTACATCATCGGCACCGCCGCCGGACCGCACCCCTATCCCGAACTGGTGCGCGACTTCCAGAGCATCATCGGCCGCGAGGCGCGCGCGCAGTTGCTGGAACGGACGGGCAAGCTGCCCGACCTGCTCGTCGCGGCGATCGGTGGCGGATCGAACGCCATCGGGCTGTTCCACCCGTTCCTCGACGATCCGTCGGTCGGCATGCTCGGTGTCGAGGCGGCGGGGCGCGGGCTGGAGGGCAGCGAACATGCCGCGAGCCTCGCCGGCGGTTTCCCCGGCGTGCTCCACGGCAACAAGACCTATCTGCTGCAGGACGAGGACGGGCAGATCGCCGAGGGTCATTCGATCTCGGCAGGTCTGGACTATCCCGGCATAGGCCCCGAACATGCCTGGCTGCGCGACATCGGGCGGGTCGAATATGCCAGCGCGACCGATCAGGACGCGCTCGACGCCTTCCAGCTGCTGTGCCGGACCGAAGGGATCATCCCCGCGCTCGAACCGAGCCACGCCATCGCCGCGGTGGCGCAGCGCGCGCGCACGATGCGCGACGACCAGATCATCCTCGCCAACCTGTGCGGGCGTGGCGACAAGGATATCTTCACCGTCGCCGCCGCGCTGGGGGTGGCAATATGAGCGAGCGGCTGGCGGCCGCCTTCGTCAAGGATCGCGCGGCACTGGTGACCTTCGTCACCGCGGGCGATCCGACGCCGGCAGCGACGGGCGCGATCCTCGACGCGCTCGTCGCGGGCGGCGCGGATGTGATCGAGCTGGGCATGCCCTTCACCGATCCGATGGCGGACGGGCCTGCGATCCAAGCGGCGAATATCCGCAGCCTCGCCGCCGGCACGCGCACCGCCGATATCCTCGCGCTCGCCACCGAGTTCCGCGCGCGCCATCCCGACGTGCCGCTGGTGCTGATGGGATATGCCAACCCGATGCTGCGGCGGGGCGCCGACTGGTTCGCCGATGCCGCCGCGGCGGCCGGGGTGGACGGCGTGATCTGCGTCGACATTCCGCCCGAGGAGGATGACGCTCTCGGGCCGCAGTTGCGCGCGCGCGGCATCGCGCCGATCCGGCTGGCGACGCCGACCACCGACGCGGCGCGGCTGTCCACCGTGCTCGATGGCGCATCGGGCTTCCTCTATTACGTCTCGGTCGCGGGCATCACCGGCTTGCAGCAGGCGGCGCAGGGCTCGATCGAACAGGCGGTGACCCGGTTGAAGGCGGCGACAGACCTGCCGGTCGCGGTCGGCTTCGGCGTCCGCACGCCCGAACAGGCGGCGGCGATCGGCGCACAAGCGGATGGCGTCGTCGTCGGCTCGGCGATCGTCGAGATCGTCGCGGCCCATGGCGCCGATGCGCCCGCCGCCGTGCGCACCTATATCGAATCCCTCAGCGGAGCGCTGGCCTCCGCGCGAAAGGTCAATCCATGAGCTGGATCAGCAGCGTCCGCAACGCCCTCCCCTTCGTCGCCAAGCGCGAGACGTCGGAGGAGAACCTCTGGCACAAGTGCAAGGGCTGCGGGCAGATGATCTTCACCCGCGAGCTGGAGGAAAACCTCTACGTCTGCCCGAAATGCGACCATCACGAACGCATCGGGCCGAAGGTACGATTCGCCCAGATCCTCGACGAAGGCAGCTGCAACGAGCTGGCGAGCCCCAAGGTCGCCGAGGACCCGCTCAAGTTCCGCGATTCGAAGCGCTATACCGACCGGCTGAAGGCGGCGCGCACCTCCGCGCAGGAACAGGACGCGCTCATCAACGCGCGTGGCACCATCCTGGGGCATCGGGTGGTGATGGGCGTACAGGATTTCGCCTTCATGGGCGGATCGATGGGCCTCGCTGTGGGTGAAGCCTTCGTACGCGGCGTCGAGGCGGCGATCGCCGACAAGGCGCCGTACGTCATCTTCACCGCGGCAGGCGGCGCGCGCATGCAGGAAGGCATCCTGAGCCTGATGCAGATGCCGCGCAGCACCGTGGCGATCCAGATGCTTCACGACGCGGGCTTGCCCTATGTCGTAGTCCTCACCGATCCGACGACGGGCGGCGTCACCGCCAGCTACGCAATGCTGGGCGACGTCCAGATTTCGGAGCCCGGCGCGTTGATCGGTTTCGCAGGACAGCGCGTCATCGAAAGCACGATTCGCGAGAAGCTGCCGGAGGGGTTCCAGCGCGCAGAGTATCTTCTGGAACACGGCATGCTCGACATGGTCGTACACCGCAAACAGCTGCGCGAGCGGCTGGCGACGGTGATCGGCTATCTGACGACGACGCGCGCCGCCGCCTGACAGTTAGCGAGGCGCCGGGGTCCAGCGGCCATGCCCGATCATGCCACCTCCGCCGACCCGGCGGTGCAGCAGCAGCTCGATCGGCTGTGGGCGCTGTCGCCGGGCGCGGATGTCCTCGGGCTGGAACGGATCACTCGGCTGCTCGCACGGCTCGGCGATCCGCAGCACAGCATGCCGCCGGTATTCCACGTCGCCGGCACCAACGGCAAGGGATCGACCTGCGCCTTTCTGCGCGCCGCACTGGAGGCGGCGGGCTATGACGTGCACGTCTTCTCCAGCCCGCACCTGGTCCGCTTCAACGAACGGATCCGCATCGCCGGCCAGCTGATCGCGGACGATACGCTGGCGGCCCTGCTCGCCGAAGTGCTCGACGCAGCCGGCGATGGCGCCGATGCGATCGGCGCGAGCTTCTTCGAGGTGACGACTGCCGCCGCCTTCCTCGCCTTCGCCCGCACCCCGGCGGCGGCGGTGATCGTCGAGGTCGGATTGGGTGGCCGGCTGGATGCGACCAACGTCATCCTCCGCCCTGCGGTGACCGGCATCGCCGCGCTCGGCCTTGATCACCAGGCGTTCCTCGGCGACCGGCTGGTCGACATCGCCGCGGAGAAGGCGGGGATCGCGAAAGCGGGCGTACCGCTGGTCACGATGGATTATCCCGCCCCGGCGCGGGCCCGCGTCGCGGCGGTTGCCGCTGCCGCCGGCGCACCGGTGCTTGCCCGTGGCGCGGCCTGGCACAGTGAAACCGCGCGCAGCACGATGCGCTATGCCGATGAGGGCTTTACCCTCGTCGCGCCACGCCCGCGGCTGGTCGGCCCGCATCAGTCGCGCAACCTGGCGCTCGCCATCGCCATGCTGCGCCACCAGGCGGCGGTCCACGTACCCGAAGCGGCGATGCGTGCCGCCGCGGAATGGGCGCACTGGCCGGCGCGCATGCAGCGCCTGTCGGCGGGGCCGCTGCTTGCGTCCTTGCCGCCGGGTAGCGAGGCGTGGCTCGATGGGGCGCATAACCCCTCGGCTGCCGCACCGGTCGCGCGCGCGCTGCGCACCATCGCCGCCGGGGGGCCGGTGACACTGGTGCTCGGCATGCTTGCCAACAAGGATGCCGCCGGCGTGCTGCGCGCGTTCGCGCCGGTGGCGTCTCGCGTGGTGACGCTGCCGGTGCCGGGACATGCCCATCATGCTCCGGAAGCGCTGGCGGCTCTCGCTGCTACCTTCGGCACCCCGGCGCAGGCAGCGCAGGACCTGCCCGACGCCCTGCGGCGGGCGGCGGCGGCCGGCCCGGCCGTCGTGATGATCGCCGGTTCGCTCTATCTCGCCGGTGAAGTGCTCGCGCTGAACGACGAGCGTCCGACCTGACGATAGATTGCGATTGACTTGCAATAGCGGATTACCGACTGTCGCGGACGAACACTGGAGTCGCCGTGATGTCCGATCTCACCACCACCATCGCTGCCCTGCCGCATGCCCTGCCCGCCTGCCCCAATGCGCGGATCGCGCTGTTCGCGCTGCGGCGGATGGGGGCGCAGGGGCTGCACGATGCGCGGGCGAGCCACGCCTTATTCACCGCTTTCGGCCAGGATTTCCGCCGGCCATTGGTGCTGATGCGTGCGCTGATGGCGGAGCTCGCCGGCACCGCCGCAGGCACGATCGCCATTGCGCCGTGCTGCTGCGCGCGCATGACCTCGGCGGAACAGGCGATGCTGACGGTGCTCGCCCGCGTCGAGACGGCACCCGATGCCGCCGCGCTGCTGCTGGCCGACCTGCTCGGCGTGCGGCGCGTCGATGCGGTGCTGGCGAGCGTCGCCGCGGTCGCCGCCGCCTTTGCCGACGACGGCCGGCCGATCTGCGCCTGACTCAGCCGTCGGCAGCGACCGGCTGGCGGATCGAGGAGACGACGAACCCGCGGCGCCACAGGACCCACAACAGCACCAGCCCCGGCAGCGCGACGACCATGGTCAGCATCCAGAATCCCGGCCAGCCCAGCGCTTCCGCCGCATAGCCCGATGGCGTGGACAGCCACGTCCGCCCCATCGCTGCGAAGGACGACAGCAGTGCGAACTGCGTGGCGGTGTAGGCGAGGTTGGAGAGACCCGACAGATAGGTGACGAAGACGGTCAGCCCGATGCCGCTCGTCACCTGTTCGGTGGCGACGGCAATGGTCAGCCACAGGTTGGAATGGCCATGCCAGGCGAGGATCACGAAGGCGAAATTGCTGACCATCATCAGCACGCCCGACACGAAGAGCGCTCGCCCCATGCCGAGCCACGCCATGAACGGTGCGGCGAGCGCCGTGCCGACGATCAGGCCCCAGAAGCCGACGAGCTTGTTGATCGCCAGGAATTCGGCGTCGCTGAACCCCAGATCGACGATCATCGGATTGAGCATCACCTGCCCCATGGCATCGCCCAGCTTGTAGATCAGCACGAACAGCAGGATCAGCAACGCCCCTCGCCGTGCGAAGAATTCGCGGAACGGACCGACGACGGTGTCGCCCAGCCATGCGGCGAAACCACGATCGCCGATCGTCGACAGCGCACGATCGTGCAGGCCGGGTCCCGCGAGCAGCGCGGCGATCACCGCAGGCACGATACACAGGCCGGTCAGGCCATAGCCCAGCGCCCAGCCGAGGTTCAGCCCCTGCGGCGATGCGACGGCGATCGTGCCGACCCCGGCGATGAAATTGCCTAAGCGGTAGCCGAACTGATTGTTGGCGGTGCCGTGCGGCAGTTCGTCGGGCGGCAGGATTTCGATACGATAGGCATCGATCACGATGTCCTGCGTCGCCGACAGGAACGCCGTCACGATCGCCCAGAAGGCGAAGATGCCGAGGTGATGGGCCGGATCGCTGGCCCCCAGCATCCAGACCGACACGAACAGCAGCGCCTGGGTCAGGAACAGCCAGGCACGCCGCTGACCGAACAGGCCGGTCAGCACCGGCAATCGGATGCGGTCGATGAACGGCGCCCATAGGAACTTCAGCGTGTAAGGTGTGGTGAGGCCGACCGCGAAGCCGATCGTCTTCTTGTCGATGCCGACGCGCGCCAGCCAGAAGGTCATGGTGCCGAGCAACAGCGTCAGCGGAAATCCGCTGGCGATGCCCAGCATCAGCGCCGCGATCGGGCGGGGGCGGAGATACGGCGCGAGCGCGGCAAGAACACCCGATCGGGGCGCGGCAAGGGCTTCGGACATCGCCCGACCATAGCGGCAAGCGGCGGCGAGAAAAGGTGGATCGCCGCTGTCGGCCGGTCAGCCCGCCGGCACCTCGAACAGCTGGAAGCCGGTCGGCAGGCGTTTCTGCTTGCGGCCGGCGATCTTCGCCTCGATCGCCTCGATCGCGGCGATCAGGTCGCGCTGCTGGTACGGTTTGGCGAGGCTGCCGGTGGCGAGCGCCATCGCCTCAGGGGGCAAACGGCCGGTGACGAACAGCACGGGCACATTCGCCGCCTGCGCCGCCCGCGCCACGTCTAGGCCCGATCCGTCGGCGAGGTTCACGTCGACCAGCACCAGGTCGACCTCCGCGTCCGATTGCAGCACGTCGACCGCGCCGGCGACCCGGTCGACGGTGGCGACGATCGCATAGCCCGCCTCCGTCAGCACATGCTCGGTATCGAACGCGATCAACGGCTCGTCCTCGACGACGAGGAGCCGGACGATCAGCCGCTTCTTCCTTCCGAACAACATCCGCGCGGCTCCCGGCGTGCACCCATCGTTACGCCTCCGGGCCATAACGCGCCTCAAGGGGTTCGGACGCAAATATTTTCGCGTGAGGGCCGCAATCGCGTTATGGGCGCGGCATGGCCCAGACCGAAGATCCCCGCCACGGCGACCGTATCGCGAAACTCCTTGCCCGCGCCGGCGTCGCCAGCCGCCGCGAGGTCGAGCGGATGATCACCGAGGGGCGCGTGGCGCTGAACGGCGTGGCGCTCGATACGCCGGCCACCGTGCTGCGTTCTCTGAAGGGCGTCACCGTGGATGGCCAACCGGTCGCGCTGCCCGAGCCAACGCGCCTCTTCCTCTATCACAAGCCGACCGGCCTGCTCGTCACCGAGCGCGATCCGCGCGGGCGGCCGACGATCTACGATCGCCTGCCCCGCGATCTGCCGCGGCTGGTGCCCGTCGGGCGGCTCGACCTCAATACCGAGGGGCTGCTGCTGCTCACCACCGACGGCGGGTTCAAGCGCCAGCTGGAACTGCCCGCCACGGGCGTCGAGCGCAGCTATCGCGCGCGTGCCTATGGCAACATCACCCAGGCGCAGCTGGAGGACCTGGCCGAGGGCGTGGAGATCGAGGGCATCCGCTACGGCCCGATCGACGCCAATATCGAGCGGCGGACCGGCGCCAACGTCTGGATCGAGATCACCATCACCGAGGGCAAGAACCGCGAGGTGCGCCGTGTGCTCGAGCATCTGGGGTTGCAGGTCAGCCGCCTGATCCGCACTCGCTATGGCCCGTTCGTGCTCGGCGACCTGCCGATGGGCGGGATCGGCGAGGTGAAGCAGCATGAGATCGTCGCTTTTCGCCGCACGCTGAAGGGCGGCGCACCGGATCAGCCGTTCGTCGAAGCGCCTCGCGACGGCTTCCGTACTGCGCCCACGGTGGATCGCGCCGCACGCACCCGCGCCGCACCCGCTGCCAAGCCGCGCCCTGCCGAGGGTGCACGCCCCGGCTTCCGCACCGCGCCCACCACCGATCGCAGCGCCCGCACGCGCAACCGGCCGGAGCGCGAGGACATGCCCCGCACTCCTCGTGCCGCCGTGCCCGGCCGGACCGATCGCCAGCAGGCCGAGCGCGGTCCGGCTCGCCCTGCGAAGCCAGGCAGTCGGCCACCTCGCCGGGACGGTCCGGCGCGGAGCCCGTCGGGGGGTGGCGCGCCCCGCTCCGGCGGTCCCGGCCCACGCGGCCCGCGCGGACGCCGGCCGTGAGGGTGATCGCCGGCCAATGGCGGGGCCGCCCGCTCGTCGCGCCGAAGGGCGATGCCACGCGGCCGACCGCGGACCGCACGCGGGAGGCGCTGTTCTCGATGCTGACCAGCCGGCTCGGCAGCTTCGACGGGCTGGCGGTGGCCGACCTGTTCGCCGGATCGGGCGCGCTGGGGATCGAGGCGCTGTCGCGCGGGGCCGGATCGTGCCTGTTCGTGGAGCAGGACGGTGCGGCGCTGGATGCGCTGAAGGCCAATCTGGCGCGGGTCGGGGCGCGCGGCGATGTGCGGGCGTCATCGGTGCTGGCGCTCGGTCCGGCGAGCGCGGCACTCGACCTCGTCATGATGGATCCGCCCTATGACACCGGTGCGGGGCTGGTCGCGCTCGACAAGCTCAACCGTTTGGGCTGGATCGCGCCGGCGACCTGGATCAGCCTGGAAACGGCGCGCGGCGAAGAGGTCGCGCCGCCCGGCTTCACCATCGATGCGAGCCGCGTCCACGGCAAGGCGCGGCTTACCCTGCTCCGCCGCGCCTGACGCGGTCAGGCCGGGGCGCGGCGCAGCAGCGCGAGGCCGGCGAGGCTCAGCACGCCGGCAGCGACGAGGTACAGGCCGACCCAGCCGAGGCCGCGCGGTGCCAGCGCCTCGGCGGCGAGCGGGGCGAGCGCGCCGCCGATGATGCCGCCCAGATTGAAGGTCATCGATACGCCGGTATAGCGCACGCCGGCCGGGAACAGGCTGGGCAGCCAGCCGCCGAGCGGACCATAGGCAAAGCCCATCACGAACAGGGCGAAGGCGAGCCAGAGGAAGATCACGAACAGCGAGCCCGCCCCCAGCATCGGTCCCATCGCGATACCCGCGACGATGCAGCCGACGAAGCCGACGATCAGCATCCGCCGCGCATCGGTGCGATCGGCCATGACGCTGGCGACGATCACCCCGGCGGCCAGGAACAGGATGGCGGCAAGCTCCACGCCCAGCATCGCCTGCCGGCCGTACCCCAGCGTCTTGGTGCCGTAACCCAGCGTGAAGGCGGTCGCGAGATAGAAGAGCGCGAAGCAGGCGATCACCCCGCCCGTCCCGGCAACAAGGGCGCGGCCGTGATGGACGATGAGCGTGGCGATCGGCACCTTGGGCAGCGCCTCCGCCTCCGCCGCTTCGAGAAACGCCGGCGTTTCGGTCAGCTTGAGGCGCACCCACAGGCCGAGCGCGACCAGCACGGCGCTGACGAGGAACGGTAGGCGCCAGCCCCATTCGCGGAACTGCGCATCGTCAAGGGCGAGCCCCAGGAGCAGGAACAGGCCGTTTGCCATGATGAAGCCGACCGGCGCGCCGAGCGGCGGAAACATGCCCCAGGTGTTGCGGCGGTGCGGCGGCGCGTTCTCCACGGCGAGCAGCGCCGCGCCGCCCCATTCGCCACCCAGCCCCAGCCCCTGCCCCAGCCGCATCAGGCAGAGCAGCAGCGGCGCGATCCAGCCGACCGCTTGGTAGGTCGGCAGGAAGGCGATGGCCACCGTCGAGCCGCCCATCAGCATCAGGCTGGCGACCAGGGTCGACTTGCGCCCCACGCGATCGCCGAAATGGCCGAACACGATCGCTCCCACCGGCCGCGCGACGAAGGCGAGGCCGAAGCTCGCATAGCTCAGCATCTGCTGCGCCGATCCGCTCTCCGCCGGAAAGAACAGCGCGCCGAACACCAGCGCTGCGGCGGTGGCGTAGATGTAGAAATCGTAGAATTCGACCGCGGTACCGACCAGGCTGGCGGTCAGGATGCGGCGGGGCGATGCGGTCGCGCTCGACGAGGCGGGGTGCGGCTGGGTCATGGCGGTGCACTCATCGCGAATTTTTCACCACGGGCAACATGCGTGAAATCCGACCGCAACAAATCGCGCCTAGAGGCTCAGGTGTCGCTGCTCCTCTCCCCCTGTGGGTGGCGACCTGCCGGTCGCCTCCCCTGTCGACCGGCATCTCCCTGAACTACGGGGCGGTCGCCCGGCGACTGCCCCGATTTTTCACGGACTTGCCCCCATCGCCGCCGTTCCCTACCTGTTCGCCGGTGACCGATCATGCCCCCGCCGCCGCCCTGCAGGACCCACCGTATCTGAAGGGCCTCAACCCGCCGCAGCGCGAGGCGGTGCTGACCACCGAAGGACCGGTGCTGATGCTGGCCGGCGCGGGCACCGGCAAGACGGCGGCGCTCACCGCGCGACTCGCGCACCTCCTCTGGACGCGCAAGGCCTGGCCATCCGAGATCCTGAGCGTCACCTTCACCAACAAGGCCGCGCGCGAGATGCGCGAGCGCGTCGGCCGGCTCGTCAGCGATGCGGTGGAGGGGATGCCGTGGCTCGGCACCTTCCACGCGATCGGCGCCAAGATGCTGCGCCGCCATGCCGAGCTGGTCGGGCTGCAATCCAACTTCACCATCCTCGACACCGATGACCAGCTGCGGCTGCTGAAGCAACTGATCCTCGCCGCCGACCTCGACGAGAAGCGCTTCCCCGCCCGCAGCCTGGCGGGCCTGATCGACGATTGGAAGAACAAGGGCCTGGTGCCCGCCGACATCGATGCCGGCGAGAGCGAGCGCTATGCCAACGGTCGCGGCGGCGAATTGTACGCGCAATATCAGGCACGGCTGAAGGCGCTGAACGCCTGCGACTTCGGCGACCTGCTGCTCCACATGCTGACCATCCTGAAGACGCATCCGGACGTGCTGCGCACCTATCAGGAGCGGTTCAAATATATCATGGTCGACGAATATCAGGACACCAACGTCGTCCAGTACCTCTGGCTGCGGCTGCTGGCCCAGGCGCGCAAGAACATCGCCTGCGTCGGCGACGACGACCAGTCGATCTATTCCTGGCGCGGCGCGCAGGTGGAAAACATCCTGAAGTTCGAAAAGGACTTCCCGGGTGCCAAGGTCATCAAGCTGGAGCAGAATTACCGGTCGACGCCGCACATCCTCGGCGCCGCGTCCGGCATGATCGCCAATAACGGCGGCCGCCTCGGCAAGACCCTGTGGACCGAACTGGACGCAGGGGAGAAGGTGCGCGTGCTCGGCGTCTGGGACGGGCCGGAAGAGGCCCGCCGCGTCGGCGAAGAGATCGAAGCCTGCCGCCGCAACGGCAAGCGGCTGGACGATATTGCGATCCTGGTCCGCGCCCAGCACCAGACGCGCGAGTTCGAGGACCGCTTCATCGCGATCGGCATGCCGTACCGCATCGTCGGCGGCTACCGGTTCTACGAACGCGCCGAGATCCGCGATGCGCTCGCCTATCTGCGCATCGTCAACCAGCCGGCGGACGATCTCGCCTTCGAACGGATCGTCAACGTCCCCAAGCGCGGCCTCGGCGACAAGGCGCTGGCGAAGATCCATCAGCTCGCCCGCGCCGAAGGGCTGCCGCTGACCATCGCGTCGGCCCGCATCCTCGACACCGACGAACTGACCCCGCAGGCGCGCCGCGCGCTCGGCAATTTCGTCGGCGATATCGCGCGCTGGCGCGACATGGCACGCGACCTGCCGCATGCCGAGCTCGCCCGGCAGCTGCTCGACGAAAGCGGCTACACCGCGATGTGGCAGGCGGAAAAGTCGGTCGAGGCGGCGGGGCGGCTGGAGAACCTGTCCGAACTGGTCCGCGCGATGGAGGAATATGAATCGCTCGGCGCCTTCCTCGAACACGTCAGCCTGGTCATGGACAAGGAGGGCGCCGTCGCCGAGCCCGAGGTGACGATCATGACCATCCACGCCGCCAAGGGCCTGGAATATGACACCGTCTTCCTCGTCGGTTGGGAAGAGGGGCTGTTCCCCTCGCAGCGGTCGCTGGACGAGGGCGGCACCAAGAGCCTGGAGGAGGAACGCCGCCTCGCCTATGTCGCGATCACCCGCGCGCGCCGCCGTGCGGTGATCCTCCATGCCGCGAATCGGCGTATCTACGGCCAGTGGACGTCGAGCATTCCCAGCCGCTTCGTCGGCGAACTGCCCGGCGAGCATATCGACAGCGACACGACCATGTCCGGCGGCGAAAGCCTGTGGCGCGCCAATTGGAGCGAGCGGGCCGATCCCTTCGCCGATGTCGCGCGCGGCACCGGCCGGGGGCCAGGCTGGCAGCGTGCCGCCGGATCGGGATCCAGCTTCACCACCGCACCGACGCGTATCGTCGAAAGCCGCGCGAGCGCGGTCAGCCTGGGCAACAAGGGGCGCAGCGACCTGTCGCTGGGCATGCGCGTCTTCCACCAGAAGTTCGGCTATGGTGCGATCGCGGAGATCGAGGGCAACAAGCTGGAGATCGATTTCGAGGCCGCGGGCCGCAAGCGGGTGATGGACAGCTTCGTGACGATCGCCTGACCCGAACGCCCGTGCGCGCGGGCGTTCAGGAACTGCAAAGGTCGGTGCAGCGTATGACCGTTACGGGTCCGCATCGGCGGATCGTCACGAGGATCGGATGATGGTCAAACACCTGTTGATGGCAACCCTGGTCGCAGGCGTGCTGGGCGCGGCCGCCCCCGCCATCGCGCAATCGGCGGCGGACGAGGCACGCTTCTCGGCCGCGCAGCAGCGCTTCGACGCCGAACTGGCGCGCTACCGGGCGGAGGTGGACCGCTATCGCGCATCGCGGGGAAATGTCGGGCCCGGCGGTTACCGCCAGGCGCCGGTGCCGGGGTCATACAATGATCCGCGCGTCGGCGATCCGCGGGTCGCCGATCCGCGCTACGACGATTACCCCGACGACCGCTACGAGAACGGCTACGACGCCTCGCGCTATTATCGCGCCGACGGCGGCTATCGCGAGCGGGTGCTGAGCCCCGACGAGCGCGTCTATGCCGGCAACGATGGCCGGTATTATTGCAAGCGCAGCGATGGCACTACTGGCCTGATCGTCGGCGGCGCGGCGGGCGGCATCCTCGGCAACGTCATCGATGGCGGGCACAGCCGCATCGTCGGCACGCTGCTCGGCGGGGCGGCGGGTGCCCTTGCCGGCAAGGCGATCGATCAGAACCAGGCGCAGGTGCGCTGCCGCTGATCCCGGCCCCGCGATAGGCCGACCGGCGGTCGGGCGGTTAGAGCCGCTCGACCGCCATCAGCGTCACGCCCTGGTACTTTTCCGCATTGGGATCGAACAACGGGCTGGCGACGAACGGGCGATCGATCATCGTCGGATCGCCCAGGCCATCCAGCTTGAACGTGCCGACCTTTTCCTCGCGCGGCGGCTTGCCGTCGCGTTCCAGCGTCGTGGCATCGAGGTAGATCTCCCCATGCCGGGTATAGAGGACGTGCGGCGCGAGCGTGACGACGCCCTTGTTATAGGTCGCGGTGACGGCGCGCTGGCGGACGATGGCTTCGAACATCGTCGGCACCGGTCCGGTCGGGGCAGCCGGGGCGGTTTCGGTATCGGTCATTCCAGCGAATATAGCGGTGCGTGCTGCATCGCAGCAAGACCACAATCATACCATTCGGTACGAAAAAGCGGGAAGGATCAGCGGACTATCGATTGAGCTCGACCAGCGTCTCGAACAGGTCGAGATCGAGCGGCTGCTTGAACTGGCAGCCGGCGTTGTAATCGTCCGCCCATTTAACGTCGGCGGCGATCGGCGGCGATCCGGGCAGGGTCAGCCAGATCGTGCTGCCCTTGGCGAGCGCCGAATAGGTTTGCAGCCGGGCGCCGTGGATCGAGATATCGGTGACCTTGCACAATGTGCGTGCCGCCTTGCCGATATGCGCATCCAATGAAACCGGCGCACGCGGGGAGCGGCGCCGGCCGTGGGTATCTGCTGGTTCGAACTCCGCCGCGAACATTCCCCATGCCTAGAGAGGCGATGGTTAAGGCCGCGTTACGGGCCGGATCAGCCCTTCCGCAGGGTAAGACCGCCGCCGAAGCGCTTGTTGAAGCGCGCGACCTGGCCACCCGCATCGAGCAGCTGACCGCGACCGCCGGTCCAGGCGGGGTGCGCCAGCGGATCGATGTCCAGCTGCATCGTGTCGCCTTCCTTGCCCCAGGTGGAGCGGGTTTCGAACACGGTGCCGTCCGTCATCTGGACCTTGATCGTGTGGTAGTCGGGGTGGGTATCTTTCTTCACGTCATACGCTCCAGATATGGCTGGTTCCGACCAGCCCGGACAAGAAGCGGCGCCCCTAGAGGAGCGCCGCCGGAATGTCAAAAAGTCAGCGAAAGTCGCACCCGTTCATACCTTGGGCGGATCGGCGATCATCGCAGTAAAGTTAGCTTCCGCAACGACTTGCCCGTCGATCTTCGCAACGCCAGCGAACTTGCAGACGCTGGCGCGCTTTTGCACGAATTCGGCCTCCAGCCGCAGCAGCACGCCGGGTTCGACGGGCTTCCTGAACTTCGCGCCGTCGATCGCCATGAAATAGACGAGCTTGCCCGATCCGGCGAGGCCCAGGCTCTCGACCGCGAGGATACCGGCGGCCTGCGCCAGCGCCTCGACGATCAGCACGCCCGGCATGATCGGCCGACCGGGGAAATGCCCCTGGAAGAAGCCTTCGTTGATCGTCACCGCCTTGATCGCCGCGATCGACCGGTCGAGGATGATCTCCTCGACCCGGTCGACCAACAGCATCGGGTAACGATGCGGCAGCGCCGCCATGACCCGCCCGATATCGAGCGGACCGATGACGGTGCCGGCGGCCTGCTGGGATGCGTCGTCGCTCACCCGCGTCGTGCCTCAGCGGCCCTGCGGCGTCGCGCGCGGCGTGGTGGTGGTGGCAGGCGCCGCGGGAGCGGTGCCGGCTGCGGGAGCCGGAGCGCCGGCCTGCTGACGACGGGCGGCGTTCGCGTAGACGAGCTGGCGGTACTGCTGCAGCAGTTCCACCGTCTGCTGCTGCGGCTGCCAGTTGGCCGGCGGGGTGATCGGCACGGTCGGCGTGGTACGGTCGATCTCGGCGATGATGTCGCGCGTGATGTCGGTCGCGGGCGGCGCGTACTGGATCGCATTCGGCGACAGCACGATGTTGATCTTCTTGGCGTTGACGACCGCGCGCAGCGCGGGGTCGTACTTGGCCGTCACCTGCTCCAGCGCATAGGCCTGCGCCTTGATCGCGGGGCCCTGCGCCGCCTCGATGGCGGGCTGCGCCTTCTGCTGCGCGGCACGGACCTGATTGCCGATGGCGCTGTTGGGCGCATCGGCCGCGGCGGCCTCGGCCTGGCTGATCTGGCCGTCCTTGTTGGTGTCGAGCAGCGTGCGCAGCTGCGTGTTCAGCGCGGTCTGCGCCGCCGCCGCCTGATCGAGCTGGGCCTTGTAGGTGGTCGAGATCTGCTGGTTGGCAGCATCGAACGCCTTGGCGCTGAAGATCACCGCATCGGGCTGCGCGGTGGCGATCCCGGCGGTCTGCGCATTGGCGGCACCGGCGATCAGCGCCACCGCAGCGCCGGCGAGGGCCGCTGCATAAGTCTTGGTCATGGTCTTCATTAGAACTGCGTCCCTACGTTGAAGGTGATGAGCTTGGGATCGTCGCCCTTTTGGGTGACGAGCGCCTTGGCGAGATCGATACGCAACGGGCCGAACGGCGACGTCCAGTTGACGCCGATGCCGACGCTGACGCGTGGCGTGGCGCTGCTGCCGTAATAGGTTTCCTTGAACGGCGACACCGGCGTGTCGAAGGCGATGGCGTTGGTGTCGCCGCCCGCGCACGCGCCGCCGAGCGTGGCAGCATAACCGATCGCGCAGGTGGTGTAGCGCGTGGCAGTGCCGCCGGTGGTCGCATCCGGCACATAGGTGTTGAGATACAGCTGCCGGCCCGAGCTGTCGGTCAGCAGACGCTGGATCGGCAGCACCGTGACGTTGCCGGCGGCATCGGTGATCGTCGGGAAGGTCGCGGTCGGCAGCGGCTTGGTCAGGCCGAACAGGCTGCCCGCCTGGACATAGATCGACGGCCGCAGGCCCAGTTCGCGCGCACCGGCGCCCAGCGGAATCTCCAGCTCGGCACGGACCAGGTAATAAGCCCGGCCGCCGAGCGCATCGTCGACCAGCTGGTCGCGATCGGTGATCAGCACCTGCTTGCCCGTGGTCGGGTCCGCCTGATAATATTGGCGCTGCACGCGGGGGCCGATGCCGCGGATGTCGAAACCGCGGAACTGCGGTTCGCCCAGGTAGAAGCGATCGGTGATGCGGACGCTGTCGATGCCGGCACCGCGGCTCTTTTCCAGCGAATGGATGTAGCCGCCCTCGCCGACGATCGATCCGATGAAGCCGGAACCGACGTTCCAGAACTTCGACCCTTCGACGCGGGTGCGGACGTATTTCACGTCGCCGCCCAGGCCGGCGAAATCCTGGCTGAAGCTGAAGCGCTGGCCCGCCGTCGGGCGCAGGCGGCTGTTGAGGCTGTCGTAGATCAGCGAGAAGCCGACCGACGAGGTCCAGCGATTGCCGATCGCCTCGCACAGATAGCGGCCCGCCTTGAGCGGATCGCAGACACCGTTGGTGAAATAGGTTCCCGAATCGAGCCCGACCTCGTCATAGGACAGGCCGTACCGGCCGGCGAGCGACCAATATTCGGTCAGCGGCACACCGGTGCGGACCTGGAAGCCGGTCGACACCTGCGAGTAGGTGGTGCGGCGGTCGGTGCCGACATAGTTGAACGAATTGTAGTCGCGCCGGAACACGTCGACGCCGACCGCGACGTTCTTGTCGAACAGGTACGGCTCGGTGAAGCCCAACTCGATCGACTTCGAATAGGTCGAATAGTTGACGCCCGCGCGCAGCACCTGGCCCTTGCCGCGGAAGTTGTTCTGCGTGATGTTCGCCTGGATGATGAAGCGTTCGAGGCTGGAATAGCCAACCGACAGCTGCAACTCGCCGGTCGAACGCTCTTCCAGGTTGGTCTCGAGGACGATGCGATCGGGCGCCGAACCGGGGTTCTGCTTGATCTCCATCTTGTCCTGGAAGAAGCCGAGCGAGTTGATGCGGTCCTGCGAACGCTTGACCTGGAAGCTGTTGAAGGCATCGCCTTCCGCCAGGCGGATCTCGCGGCGGACCACCTTGTCCTGCGTCTGCGTATTGCCGTTGATGTCGATCCGCTCGACATAGGTGCGCTGCGCCTGGCCGATGTGGAAGTTCATCCCCATCGTCAGCGTTTCGGGGTCGCGCTGGAAATCGGGGCTGACGTCGGTGAAGGCATAGCCGAACAGGCCGGCGGCCTCTTCCAGCTGGGTCACCGAATCCTCGACCAGCTTGGCGTTGTACCAGTCGCCCTTCTTGATCGGCAGCGAGGCCGCCAGCTTCTTGTTGTCGAAATCGCGGATCTCGCTGTCGACGGTGACGTCGCCGAACTTGTAGCGCTTCCCTTCCTCGACCACGTAGGTGATGATGAAGTCGCGCTTGTCCGGCGTCAGCTCGGCGACTGCGGAGGTGACGCGGAAGTCGGCATAGCCCTGCGTCAGGTAGAATTGCCGCAGCTTCTGCTGGTCGTAGTTCAGGCGATCCTGATCGTAGCTGGTGTTGGACGACAGCAGGCGAAACCAGCGCGATTCCTTGGTCGCCATCTCGCCGCGGAGCTGGCCGTCCTTGAACTTCTCGTTGCCGATGATGTTGATCTGGCGGACCTTGGACTTGGGTCCTTCGGTGATCTCGAACACCACGTCGACGCGATTCTGGTCGAGGCTGACCATCTTGGGGCTGATGACCGCGGCGAAGCGGCCTTGGCGCCGGTAGAGCTCGATGATCCGCGACACGTCCTGTCGCACGGCGGTGCGCGTGAAGATCTGGCGCGGGGCGAGCTTGATCTCCTTGGTGATCTTGTCGCTCTTGAGCGCCTTGTTCCCTTCCAGGATCACGCGGTTGATGATCGGGTTCTCGCGCACGCGCAGCACGATGTCGCCCGTCTCCACGCCGGAGATCGAGAAATCGACGAACAGGTCGGACGCCTGCAGGTCCTTCAGCGCCTGGTCGAGCGTTTCGGCGGTATAGGGGATGCCGACGCGCAGCTTGGTGTAGGACAGCACCGTCTCCGGCTCGATGCGCTGCGATCCCTCGACGCGGAGCGTCTTGATCGTGCGCACCGGTGCGGGCGTCTGCACCTGCCCGGCGGCCGGTGCCGTCGCAGCCGGTGCGGGCGCGGTGGCCTGGGCCGCAGGCCGGGGGGCGGTCTGGGCCATGACGGGCACGCCTGACAGCATGGTGCCGGCCAGCAGCGCGGCACCCGTGCCGACGAACTTGGAACTCTTCATCGCTGTCACTCAACCCACCCCAAATACGTCAGGATATCCACGCGTCGACGGAATCCGCAGGACCACGCCCTGCCCCAACCCGATCAGCCGATCAACCCGGCGAGCCGCTGCCACAGGCCCACGGCGGACAAATCATTGAAGGTCACGATCAGCATCAACGCCAATACCGCGGCCAACCCGCCGCGAAAGGCCCATTCCTGCACCCTGGGTTCAAGCGGACGGCGGCGGATCGCCTCGATCGCATAGAAGAACAGGTGGCCGCCATCCAGCATCGGTACTGGCAGCAGGTTGATGAACCCCAGATTGATCGACAGCATCGCCACCAGCCAGACGAAGGCGGACAGGCCGAGTGCCATCTGCTCGCCGGAAATCTTGGCGATGCGGATCGGGCCGCCCAGTTCGTCGATCGATCGGCGGCCGCTGATGATCTGGCCCAGCGTTTCCAGCGTGCCGGAGATGATCTCGCCGGTCATCCGCACGCCCGCGATCGGGGCGGCGGTCAGCGGAACCGGCGCGAGCACGGGGTCGCCGCTGCCGATGCCGATCCGGCCGATGCGATAGTCGTTGCCGAAGCGATCGCGCTGGTGGACGACGCCGATCGCCAGCGGCTGGTCGGCTTCGCGGCCCTGCCGCTCGACCCGCACGGTGACGCGTTCGCCGGGGCGGATCAGCGCATAGCGCGCGACGTCGGTGAAGGTATCGATGCCGCGGCCGTCGATCGCGACGATGCGGTCACCGGGCAGCAGCCCCGCCTTCGCCCCCGGCCCGCCCTCGATCACCGTACCGACGACGGCGGGCGTGCGGTCGACACCATAGGTGTAGGCGAAGCCCGCCAGGATCAGCACCGCCAGCACCAGGTTCACCGCCGGCCCGGCGGCGACGATGATCGCCCGCTGCCACAGCGGCTTCGCCTGGAATGTGCGGGCCCGCTCGGCGGCGGGCAGCGACAGCCAGGCCGCATCGGGCTGGCTCGCCGGGTTCATGTCGCCGGCGAAGCGGACATAGCCGCCGAGCGGCAGCCAGCCGAATTTCCAGCGCGTGCCGCGGCGATCGGTGAAGCCCGCGATCTCCCGCCCGAAGCCGATCGAAAACGCCTCCGCCTTCACGCCGAACAGGCGGCCGGCGAGGTAATGGCCCATTTCGTGGATGAAGACGAGCGGACCGATCGCGCAGAGGAACGCGAGCACGGCCATCAGGACGCCTGGGGACTGGATCAAGCTGGGCAATCCTTCACGCGTTACGCCTTTACTCGCCCCCGTATCAGCTCGCCCGCCTGCCGTCGCGCTTCGCCGTCCACGGCGAGCACCGCCTCCATCGTATCGGGAGCCGGCGGATCGTAGCCATCCAGCGTATCGGCGACGATTGCGGCAATTTCGAGGAAGCCGATCCGGCGATCGAGGAAAGCGGCCACCGCCACCTCATTGGCGGCATTGAGGATCGCCGGGCGCGCGCCGCCCGCCTCCAGCGCGGCGCGGGCCAGCGCCAGCGCGGGGAAGCGGACGGGGTCGCACGCCTCGAAATCGAGCCGGCCGATCCCGACGAGGTCGAGCGGCGCCATGGGCGTCGCCATCCGGTCCGGCCAGGCGAGCGTGTGCGCGATCGGCACGCGCATGTCGGACGGGCCGAGCTGCGCGAGCATCGAACCGTCGACGTAATCGACCATCGAATGGATCACCGACTGGCGGTGGAGGACGATTTCGATCCGCTCGTACGGCACCGGGAACAGGCGCGCGGCCTCGATCAGTTCGAGGCCCTTGTTCATCATCGTCGCGCTGTCGACGCTGATCTTGGCGCCCATCGACCAATTGGGATGCGCAACCGCCTGCTCGACGGTAACGTCGGCCATCCGCTCCGCAGACCAGTCGCGGAAGGGCCCGCCGCTGGCAGTGAGAATGATGCGCCGAACGCGTTCGGGCCGCGCAAAGTCGAAACATTGATAGATGGCGTTATGTTCGCTGTCGGCGGGCAGCAGCGTCGCGCCGGATCGGGCGGCGGCGGCGAGGATCACCTCACCCGCCGACACCAACGGCTCCTTGTTGGCGAGCACCACCGTGCCGCCATGCGCGATCGCCGCCATCACCGGCTCCAGACCGGCACAGCCGACGATCGCGCCCATCGTCCAATCGGCACCCGCCGCGGCGTCGCAGATCGCGCGGCGGCCGCCCGCCGCTTCGGTCGTGGTGCCGGCCAGCGCCTCGCGCAGCGCGGGCAGGCAGCTTTCGTCGGCGACGACCGCGATCTCCGCCCGCGTGCGGATCGCCGCCGCGGCGAGGTTCGCCACGTCGCAATTGGCGGTCAGCGCGCGGACCCGGAACCGGTCCGGCTCGCGTTCGACGAGGTCGAGGGTGGAGGTGCCGACCGAACCGGTCGCCCCCAGGATGGTGACGGTCTTCATGTCAGAAGGCGAGCGGCACGACGACGAGCAGCGCCGCCACCGGCATCACCGGCACCACGCCGTCGAGCCGGTCCAGGAAGCCGCCGTGGCCGGGGATGACGCTGCCCGAATCCTTCACGCCCGCGCGGCGCTTGAGGTGGCTTTCGAACAGGTCGCCGCCCTGCGCCAGAATGGCGAGCAGCGGCGTCGCCAGCACGAACCGCAACGGCAGCAGATAGGCCGCCTGCATCACGGCGGCGACGATCGTCGCCAGCACGATGCCGCCGATCAGGCCCGCCCAGGTCTTGTTCGGGCTGACCCGCGGCGCGAGCTTCGGTCCGCCGATCGTCCGGCCGGCGAAATAGGCGCCGATGTCCGTCGCCCAGACGAGGCTCAGCGCCCACAGCGCATTGCGGATCCCGTCCGGCTCGTGCCGGATCAGCAGCAGCGCATAGATCGGCAGCCCGCAATAGAGGATGCCCATGCCCAGCTGCGGCCGGCGCGTGACGATGGTCAGGAAGAAGAAGGCGCCGACCAGCAGGCCGAGCGCGAAGAAATTCGGCCCCGCCGCGATCGGGCACATGATCGCCAGCGGCACGAACAGCACATATTGGCCGAGCCGCTTGGTCTTGGGCTCCGCGCCGTGCAATTCGCTCCACTCGGCCATCATGAACACGCCGGCGACGACGGCGAGCAGCCAGAAGGGGAAGCCGCCCAACGCCAGCGCGACCAGCGCCAGCGCGATCAGGCCCAGCCCGGTCAGCGTGCGCGTCAGCAGCTCGGACGGGCGCTTGCCCGGCATGGGCGTCTTCCCGGAAGGGCCGGCGGGTGCGTCGCTCACAGGCCCCCGTAGCGCCGCTGGCGCTGGCCGAAGGCGGCGATGGCATCGGCGAGCGTGTCGCCGGTGAAATCCGGCCACAGCGTGTCCACGAACAGCAGCTCGGCATAGGCCGCCTGCCACAGCAGGAAATTGGACAGCCGCTGTTCGCCCGACGAACGGATGACGAGATCGAGCGGCGGCAGGTCGGCGGTGTCGAGCTCCGCCTCGATATGTTCGGGACCGATCGCGGCGGGATCGATCTCTCCGGCAGCCGCGCGCGCCGCGATCCGCTGCGCCGCCGCCACCAGCTCGGCCTGCGAGCCGTAGTTGAGCGCGATCGCCAGGATCGGCCCGGTATTGCCCGCAGTCTTCGCTACCGCATCGTCGACCAGCGCGACGAGGTCGGGCGCGAACCGACGATAGTCGCCGATGACGCGCAGGCGGACATTTTCCGCGACCAGTTCGGCAAGGTCGCTGCGGATGAACAGCCGCAGCAGCCCCATCAGCGCACCGATCTCATCCTCCGGCCGCCGCCAGTTCTCCGAAGAGAAGGCATACAGCGTCAGCGCCTCGACGCCCATCGCCCGCGCCGCACGGGTGACGCGGCGCACCGCCTCCACCCCCGCCTTGTGACCGGCGACGCGCGGCAGATGACGCGCCTTCGCCCAGCGGCCGTTGCCGTCCATGATGATCGCCACGTGCCGCGGCACCGGGGCGGTCGAGGGCACGGCGGAAAGGATCGGCGCGCTGCTCACCGCAACGCTCTCGCAAGAGCGCCGGGCCGCTCATGCCCCCGGCATGAGCCAAACAGCCTTGGCTGTCTGCCCGTCACTTGCCCAGGATTTCCTTTTCCTTGGCGCTCGCCGCCGCGTCCAGATCGGCGATCGTCGCGTCGGTCAGCTTCTGCACCTCGGTTTCGTGGCGCTTGCGCTCGTCCTCGCCGAACACGCCCTTCTTCTCGTCGGTCTTGAGCGCGTCCATGCCGTCGCGGCGGACATTGCGCACCGCTACGCGGGCGCCCTCGGCATATTTGCCGGCGAGCTTGGCGAGTTCCTTGCGACGCTCCTCGGTCAGGTCGGGGATCGGCAGGCGCAGCGTCTGGCCGTCGTTGATCGGATTGAGGCCGAGGCCGGCCGAACGGATCGCCTTTTCGACCGGGCCGACGTTCGACTTGTCCCACACCTGCACCGACAGCATGCGCGGCTCGGGCGCGGAGACGGTCGCGACCTGCACCAGCGGCATGTGGCTGCCATAGACCTCGACGGTCACCGGATCGAGCAGCGCGGTCGAGGCGCGGCCGGTGCGCAGGCCGTTGAGATCGTGCTTCAGCGATTCGACGGCGCCGGCCATGCGGCGTTCGAGATCGGCCTTGTCATAGGCGGGCATGTGTCACTCCTGCTCGTTCTGGACGATCGTCGAGACGCCATCACCGCCGAGAACCGCGGCGAAATTGCCGTGTTCGCGGATGTTGAAGACGACGATCGGGATATCGTTGTCGCGGCACAGCGCGATGGCGCTCGCGTCCATGACCTTGAGGTCGTCGGACAGCACCTTGGAATAGCTGACGGTGTCGTAGCGGGTCGCGCCCGGCACCTTCTTGGGATCGGCATCGTAGACGCCGTCTACCGACGTGCCCTTGAACAGCGCGTCGCACTTCATCTCGGCGGCGCGCAGCGCGGCACCCGAATCGGTGGTGAAGAACGGGCTGCCGACACCGGCGGCGAAGATCACCACGCGCCCCTTTTCCAGGTGGCGCATCGCCCGGCGGCGGATGAAGGGTTCGCACACCGACTGCATCGGGATCGCCGATTGCACGCGGGTGTCCACGCCGATCTGCTCCAGCGCGTTCTGCACCGCGAGCGCGTTCATCACGGTCGCCAGCATGCCCATATAGTCGCCGGTCGCCCGCTCCATGCCGCGCGCCGCGCCGGCCATGCCGCGAAAGATGTTGCCACCGCCGACAACGATGCACAATTCAAACCCCTGCGCCTTCACATCCGCGATTTCCTCGGCGACACGCGCAGTGACGGCAGGGTCGATGGCAAGGCCGCCCTCCCCCATCAGCACTTCGCCCGAGAGTTTGAGGAGGATACGCTTGTAACGGGGTCCGGCGGTCATGAGGTCCTGGCGATTGGGAAAAAGCGTGCGGACCTTAGGCGGCACGCGCGGGAGGAGCAACCTCGGCTCGGCGCGTCGGCGCGGACTGCACGGGATATTATTTGCGGTGCAGACGGTGTGCACGTCCACCGCCACGATCCTCCCTGCTCGGGAGGAAAAGCCACGCTGCCCCATGCCGGGCATGGCGCGCGGCCATCAGCCGTCCGGTCCCCCGAACGGCCCCTCCCCCGGCTGCGCCGAGGGAGGGGTGACGTTTACTTCTGCGCGACGCCCGAGGCGGCGGCGACTTCGGCGGCGAAATCCGACGCTTCCTTCTCGATGCCTTCGCCCAGCTGAAAGCGCACATAGTCGACCAGCTTGATCTCGGCGCCGGCATCCTTGCCCGCCTTGGCGACGACGTCGCTGATCTTGGTCTTGCCGTCCATGACGAACAGCTGGCTGACCAGCGCGTGCTCCTTGCGGTACTTGGCGATACCGCCTTCGACCATCTTGGCGATGATGTCGGCAGGCTTGCCCGATTCGGACGCCTTTTCGGTCGCGATCGCGCGCTCGCGCTCGATCTCGGCCTCGTCCAGGTCCTCTTCGTTCAGCGCCTTCGGGAAAGCCGCGGCGATGTGCATCGCCAGCTGCTTGCCGAGACCCTGCAGCACCTCGTCCGACGCCTCCGATTCGAGCGCGACGAGCACGCCGATCTTGCCGAGGCCGGGCGAGGCCTGGTTGTGGACGTAGCTGACCACCGCGCCCTTCGACACTTCGAGGCGCTTGGCGCGGCGCAGCGACTGGTTCTCGCCGATCGTCGCGATGTTGTTGGTCAGCACCTCGGCGACCGTCGTGCCCGAGGGCATCGCCTCGGCCTTCAGCGCCTCGACGTCGCCGCCGGTGGCGAGCGCGATCTGGGTCACTTCGCGGACGAACTGCTGGAACTGGTCGTTCTTGGCGACGAAGTCGGTTTCGGAATTCACCTCGACCGCCGCACCCTGGGTGCCGCTGGTGGCGACGCCGACCAGGCCCTCGGCCGCGGTACGGCTCGACTTCTTCTGCGCGGCCGCCAGACCCTTGGTCCGCAGCCAGTCGAGCGCGGCGTCCATGTCGCCGCTCGTCTCGTTCAGCGCCTTCTTGCAGTCCATCATGCCCGCGCCGCTCTTTTCGCGCAGGTCCTTGACCATCGCTGCGGTGATATCAGCCATTGCTCTTGTCCTCTGATACTAAAGACCGTTCGTCCTGAGCCTGTCGAAGGACATGGGGCGAGCGAACCGCCCGGCCACGTGCTTCGACAGGCTCAGCACGAACGGTGTAGGAGGCCCTCCGTCTAGAGGACCTCCGTTACACTTGTGCGTGACGCTTACGCGTCGATCTGACGCTCGGTCTCGGCGCCGGCGCCCTCGACGTTGGTCGCAGCCTGCGTCTCCGGCTCGGCGGCCGGCGTGGTCAGCGCTTCCTCGACGGGGGCGACGTCCTGCGCACCCAGGTCGACGCCGCGGCGCGACTGCTGCTCCTGGTTGCCGCGGGTCGCGGCGATCGCGATGGCTTCGCAGTACAGGCGGATCGCCCGGCTGGCGTCGTCATTTGCGGGGACCGGGAAGGCGATGCCGTCGGGCGAGACGTTTGAGTCGAGGATCGCGACGACGGGAATGCCGAGGGTATTGGCTTCCTTGATCGCCAGCTCTTCCTTGTTGGCGTCGATCACGAACATCACGTCCGGGATGCCGCCCATGTCGCGGATGCCGCCGAGCGACAGTTCAAGCTTGTCGCGCTCGCGGGTGAGCTGCAGCACTTCCTTCTTGGTGAGGCCGTGCGTGTCGCCCGACAGCTGCTCTTCCAGCGCCTTCAGGCGCTTGATCGAGTTGCTGATCGTCTTCCAGTTGGTGAGCATGCCGCCCAGCCAGCGGTGGTTGACGAAATGCTGGCCCGAACGGCGCGCCGCATCGGCGACGGCGTCCTGCGCTTGGCGCTTGGTGCCGACGAACAGCACCTTGCCGCCAGAGGCGACCGACGACGAGACGAACTCGAGCGCGCGGGCGAACAGGGGAACGGTCTGCGAGAGATCGAGGATGTGAACGCCGTTGCGATCACCGAAGATGTAGGGCTTCATCTTCGGGTTCCAGCGATGCGTCTGGTGGCCGAAGTGCGCGCCGGTCTCGATCAGCTGCTGCATGGTGACGACGGGTGCCGCCATAGGGATAACTCCTTCCGGTTGAGCCTCTGGGAAGCGGATGACGGCGGCGAAAGGCCACACGCACCGGGCTATGATGCTTCCCATGCGGGGTTGAGGTGCGCGCCCTTAGCGGCTGCGCGCGTCGGACGCAAGATGGTCCTCGCCGCTTGACAGCTGGAACGAATATGGAACATAACGCGGCCAGACAGTGGACGACCGGATTCTAACCCAGTTTATCGACGCGGCGATGCGCTCGAAACGGGAAAAATGGAACCCGGGCGGAACTCACTGACTAAGGAATGGTTAAGCGAGTTATCCACAGGCTGCTCGCGCACCTGGCAGGGAGTTGGTCCGATGGTTGCATTCATCAGTGTTCTGGTTTTCGCCGCTGCGTTCCTGACCGCGATCGGCGTGATCGCCGCGACGGTGGCGCCGCAATGGCAGCGGATCGTCCGCCTCGCCGCCGGCAACATCGAACCCGCTTTCGCCCCGCTGTCGCAGCTCGCCTCGGCCGAGCGCCGCATCGCCGTCAGGCGCTGGGCGTCGGCTCCGGTGCCGGCGGGCGTTCGCCGCCTGCGCGAAGTCGCTTGACGCGGGCATAGCTCGCGATGCTGAACGGGATCGTGAGCAGATAGCCGACACAGATCGCACTCAGCGTGTGCCAGGGCGCCGATACCAGCGCGGCGCCGAGCAATACGACAACGGCAATAGCCTCGAACCGGACGGTCCTGCGCAGGCGTAGCGACGTCCAGGAGAAGGTGGCGAGGCTCGACACCATCAGCAGCGCAACAAAGGCCACCCAGGGCGCGACCAGCCAGGGTGACGCGAAGACGGGCTGATCGGTCCAGAACCAGAAATAGAGCGGCAGCATCGCCAGTCCCGCCCCGGCGGGCGCGGGTACGCCGGTGAGGAAGCCGGCGGATTTGTGCGGCTGGTCGTCGGCATCGATCGCGGCATTGAAACGGGCGAGACGCAAGGCGCAGAATACCGCCAGGATCAGCGCGCTGATCCAGCCGAGTCGGGGCAGCGCGGCAAGCGACCAGAGATACATGATGAGCGCGGGCGCCACGCCGAACGAGATGGCGTCGGACAACGAATCGAGCTCGGCGCCGAACCGGCTCTCGCCGTGCAGCATCCGGGCGATGCGCCCGTCGAGGCCGTCCAGCACGCCGGCGACCATGATCATCGTGACCGCGCTCTGCCATTCTCCGCCGATCGCGAAGCGCACGCCGCTGAGCCCCGAACACAAGGCCAGCGCGGTGACCGCATTGGGAGCGACAGCGCGAAGCGGCAGGCCACGAGGGCGTCGGGGAGCGCGGCGGCGCGGGGGAAGCGAGGCCATTATTGCGCGATGCCGGTGACGGGCACACCGCCGACGCGGCCGATCACCGTCTCACCGGCGATGGACCGCTGGCCGAGCGTCACCTGCGGCACGATGTCGTCGGGCAGGAACACGTCGACGCGGCTGCCGAAGCGGATCAGGCCGATCCGCTGCCCGGTCGCGACCATATCACCCGGCTTGACGAAGGGCACGATCCGGCGCGCGACCAGCCCCGCGATCTGCGTAAAGCCGATGCGGCGACCATCACGCCCTTCGACGACGATGTGCTGGCGCTCGTTCTCGTCCGACGCCTTGTCGAGGTCGGCGTTGAGGAACTTGCCGCTGATATAGACGACCTGGCGGATCGTCCCGGCGATGGGCGTGCGGTTGATGTGCACGTCGAACACCGACATGAAGATCGACACGCGCGTCAGCGGCGCGTCGCCGAGCTCGCCGACCAATTCGCGCGGCACCGGCACCTTCTGGATCATGGTGACCAGGCCATCGGCCGGCGCGATGACGAGACCTTCGCCGGTTGGCGTGGTGCGGATCGGATCGCGAAAGAAGGTCAGCACCCAGACGACCACCGCCAGCAGCGGCCAGAACAGCACCTTGGTCAGCAGCGTGCCCAGCAGGGTAATGCCGAGCGCGATCGCGGCGTATTTGTGACCTTCGGGATGGACGGAGGGGAAACGCCACTTGACCGTTGTCGTCGGCAGCGGCGTGTGGGGAGGCTTTTCGAGCGATGACATGGGACAGGGTGTATCCGTGTCGTTCGTGCAACACAACGTCGGGAACTGCCGACGGTTGATCCCCTCGCCGCTTGTGCCTAGACGCGTCGGCAAAATCCCCCCGTAGGAAGATCGTATGGCCAAAATTCAGGTGAAGACGCCCGTCGTGGAGATCGACGGCGATGAAATGACGCGGATCATCTGGGAATGGATCCGTGAACGGCTCATCAAGCCCTATCTCGACATCAACCTCGATTATTACGACCTCGGCATCGAGCATCGCGACGCGACCGAGGACAAGGTGACGGTCGATGCGGCCAAGGCGACGCAGAAGTACGGTGTCGCCGTCAAGTGCGCGACGATCACCCCCGACGAGGCACGCGTCGAGGAATTCGGCCTCAAGAAGATGTGGAAGTCGCCCAACGGCACGATCCGCAACATCTTGGGCGGCGTCGTCTTCCGCGAGCCGATCGTCATCAAGAACGTGCCCCGCCTGATCCCGGGCTGGACGCACCCGATCGTCGTCGGCCGCCATGCCTTCGGCGACCAGTATCGCGCCACCGACTTCCGCGTGCCGGGCGCCGGCAAGCTGACGATGAAGTTCGAAGGCGAAGACGGCACGGTCATCGAGGAGGAAGTGTTCCAGTTCCCCTCGTCGGGCGTCGCGATGGGCATGTACAACCTGGACGATTCGATCCGCGATTTCGCGCGGGCGTCGATGCACTATGGCCTCAACCTCAAGTGGCCGGTGTACCTGTCGACCAAGAACACGATCCTCAAGGCCTATGACGGCCGCTTCAAGGACCTGTTCGCCGAGGTGTTCGAGGCCGAGTTCAAGGACAAGTTCAAGGACGCTGGCATCGTCTACGAGCACCGCCTGATCGACGACATGGTCGCATCCGCGCTCAAGTGGAACGGCGAATTCGTCTGGGCCTGCAAGAACTACGACGGCGACGTGCAGTCGGACCAGGTGGCGCAAGGGTTCGGCAGCCTGGGCCTGATGACCTCGGTGCTGCTGACGCCGGACGGCAAGACGGTGGAAGCCGAGGCCGCGCACGGCACCGTCACCCGCCACTATCGCCAGCATCAGCAGGGCAAGGCGACCAGCACCAATCCGATCGCCTCGATCTTCGCCTGGACGGGCGGCCTGAAGTATCGCGGTAAGTTCGACGGCACGCCGGACGTCACCCGCTTCGCCGAGACGCTGGAGCGCGTCTGCATCGAGTGCGTCGAGAACGGCCAGATGACCAAGGATCTCGCGATCCTGATTGGTCCGGACCAGCCGTGGATGACCACCGAGCAGTTCTTCGAGGCGGTGCGCTCCAACCTGGAGCAGAAGATGGCGAACTGGGCGTAAGCCTTCGTTCCGACGGGTGAAGGGGCTCGGTAGCGTCAGGCTGCCGAGCCCTTTTTCGTTTCGGCTCAGAACACCGCGCGCGGTTCGGCTTCGCCCATCATCTGCTGGCGGACGAGCGGGATGGCGGGGCCGCCGTAGCTGAGGAACCGGTCGTGGAACGCCTTCCACGCCTTGCGCCCGCCGCGGGGGGCGGTCCAGTCGGCGCGCAGGCGGCGGATCATCAGCTTGCCAAGCGTGTAGTTGAGGTAGGCGGGATCGTAGGTGCCGCGCGCCGCCTGCTGACGCGCGTTGCCCTCGTCCTGATAGCATTGCTCGCGGAACATGCGGAGGCTTTGTTCCTGCGTCATGCCGCGGGCATGCAGGCCGATCGCCGACAGGAAGCGGCAGTCGCGCAGCAGCGCGTTGCTGAGCTGGCCGACGTGGACGCCCGGCGCACGGTCGCCCAGCCCCGCTTCCCACATCATCTCCTCGGTATAATGCGCCCAGCCCTCGGCGTAGGCATAGCCGACGAACACGCGGCCGAGCATCGACGGCGCGCGGTTGCTGTGGAGGAATTGCAGGAAATGCCCCGGCATCACCTCGTGCACCGAGGTGAACAGCAGGTCGTTGCGGCCGGGCACGAAGGCATCGCGGGTCTTCTGGTCCCAGGCGGGATCTGGCGGCGAGATATAGTAGATCGAGGGCACGTTCTTCTCGAACGGACCGGCGGGGTCGATATAGGCGGAGTTCTGGCGGTTGTACGGCGGGCTTTCCTCCACCTTGGCCTGTTCGGTGCCGGGGATGGTGACGAGGTCGTGCTGCTGGACGAAGGCGCGCAGCATCGGGATCTGCCGGCGCGCCTCGGCGACCGGGCCGTCCGGCGCCTTGTCGGCGTTCATCTTGTCGATGCACGCCGGGATGGTACCGCCGGGTGCGTAGAGCTTGCAGGCGGCGGCGAGCGCTTCCTGGTTGCGCTTGAGATCGGCGCGGCCGGCGGCTTCCAGCGCGTCGAGCGACGTGTCGACGCCCTCGGTCGATCGCACCATCCGTTGGAAGCGATCGGCGCCGAGCGCGAAATCGGTGTTGGCCGTGGCGCGCTGGCTCGCCAGCCAGCTGCCGAGGCCGCGCATCGCCCTGGCGGCGGCGGCGGCGTTGGTGGCGAGTTGCTGTTGCAGGGCGGGGTCGGCGACCCCGGCGAACGCCTTGATCGCGTCGCCCGCATAATAGTCCGCAAAGCCGTTGAAGCCGGCGACGCCGTAATCGACGAACGACCGTGGCATCGGCGTCTTGAGGTTGGTGCGGATCGCCTGCACCGCCGCCGGCACGCGGCCGAGGAAGGCGATGAGCGCCTTCATCCGCGTCGGGGCATCGGCATAGGGCCGGGCGATATAGACGTTGGGGTCGAGCCCGCCGCCGATATAATAGGCCGGATTGCGATGCGGCTGGTCGGCATCCTCCAGCCAGAACAGCTTACCCTCCGCGACGCGGATCAGATAGGCCCGCTCGAACCGCTCCTCGGGCGACAGGTCGGCATCGCCGAACGCGCGGGCGCGATCGATCGCCTGGTGGAGGAAGGCGGCCTGGCGCTTCAGGCCGGTGTCGCTCCAGTCGGGCAGCCGGCCGTCGAAGCGGTGCACGCCTTCATAGACGGCAAAGGCGGGATCGAGCCTGAACCAGCCTTCGATGAAGCCGTCGCGAAACTGGCCCCAGTTGGTCGCGCCGGCCGGCGTTGCCGTGGCCGCCGGTGCCGTGTCGTTCGACGCCGCCGGCTTACCCGGCGAACAGGCTGCCGTCGCCAGCGCCAGCAGCGATGCCGCCAGGATGATCCGCATGTCCGTCTATCCTCGATTCGGTTCCGGTACGGATGCTGACAGTGGCAGGCGGCCAACGCCAGCCCGCGCGGCGGAACAGCGGCGGCCGTGCACGGTTAACCTGCACGAAGAACCGGAAGGATTTTTTTCCATGCCCTACATCAAGACGCGCGACGGCACCGACATCTACGTCAAGGATTGGGGCGAGGGCCGGCCGGTGATCCTGCTGCACGGCTGGCCCCTGTCGGCGGACAGCTGGGACCCGCAGATGATGGCACTGGCCGATGCGGGCTTCCGCGCCATCGCCTATGATCGCCGCGGCTTCGGCCGTTCGGGCCAGCCGTGGAGCGGCTACGATTACGACACGCTGGCCGACGATCTGGCCGATGTCATGGCGGCGACGGGTGCAGACAGCGAGGCGACGCTGGTCGGCTTCTCGATGGGCGGCGGCGAGGTCGCGCGCTACATGAGCCGCCACGGCGGCAAGGGCGTGATCGCGGCGGCGCTCGTCTCGTCGGTCGTGCCCTATATGCTGAAGACCGACGACAATCCCCACGGCACGCCCGAGGAGAAGCTGGCGGAGATCGGCGCCAATATCCAGAAGGACCGCGCGCATTTCTTCCGCGACACCTTCTTCAAGCAGTTCTTCGGCGTCGGTGTCATCAGCCATCCGGTCAGCGACGACGTGCTCGACCAGGCGACCGCCACGGCGCTGCAGGCGGGATTGAAGCCGACGCTGGCCTGTGCCGAAGCGTTCGGGCATACCGACTTCCGGCCGGATCTCGCCGCCTTCAAGGTGCCGACGCTCGTCATCCATGGCACCTCCGACCAGACGGTGCCGATCGACGCCGCGGGCCGCGCGGCGGCCGAGGGGATCGCGAACAGCCAGCTGGTGGAATATGACGGTGCGCCGCACGGCCTCTTCGCGACGCATGGCGACCGCCTCACCAACGACCTGCTGACGTTCCTGGGTCGATAGCCCCTACGCAGACGTCCCGGTGCCGCTGGGGGCCTTTCCGGTTTCCAGCGGCACGCGATAGCGTCGACTCGACGCGGCTGGCATGCGCCGGGCGGCTTGACTAATCAGGCGCGCGGGTGTCGTTCGGCGCCCGCGATACTTAGGCGGGGAAGCGCTTCGTGACCGATCCTGAAATCTACCCGATCAGCGGCGACTGGACCAACGCCAGCCTCGATGCGAAGACCTATGAGGAGCTGTACGAGGCGGCGTCCAGCAATCCCGGCGGCTTCTGGCTCGACCAGGCGACCAAGCGGCTGGAGTGGATCACCGAACCGACGATCGCGGGCGACTGGTCGTTCGCCAAGGCCGACTTCCACATCCGATGGTTCGCCGATGGCCGGCTGAACGTCGCGGCCAATTGCCTCGACCGGCACCTTGCCAGGAACGGCGATACCGTCGCGATCATCTGGGAACCGGACGAGCCGGGCGAAAAGGCGCGCCACATCACCTATCGCGAGCTGCATGGCGAGGTATGCCGCTTCGCCAACGTGCTGAAAGGCCAGTGCGTCGGCAAGGGCGATCGGGTGACGCTGTACATGCCGATGATCCCGGAGGCGGCCTATGCGGTGCTCGCCTGCGCGCGGATCGGCGCGATCCATTCGGTGGTGTTCGGCGGCTTCTCCGCCGACGCGCTCGCCGGCCGGATCGAGGATTGCGGATCGAAGATCGTCGTCACCGCCGACGAGGGCCGCCGGGGCGGCAAGCGGATCAAGCTGAAGGCCTGCGTCGACGAAGCCGCGGCGCGGGCGCCGACGCTGGAGACGGTCGTCGTCGTCAAGGCGACCGGCGCCGAGGTGGCGATGGGGCCGCGCGACATCTGGTATCACGAGGCGGCGGCATCGGCCGGCACCGATTGCGCGCCAGAGCCGATGGCAGCCGAAGACCCGCTGTTCATCCTCTATACCAGTGGATCGACCGGCAAGCCCAAGGGCGTGCTGCACAGCTCGGCCGGCTATCTGCTGTGGGCGGACTATACCTTCAAGATCGCGTTCGACTACAAGCCGGGGCAGATCTTCTGGTGCGCGGCCGATATCGGCTGGGTCACCGGCCACAGCTATATCCTCTACGGCCCGCTCTCCAACGGCGCGACGACGCTGATGTACGAAGGGCTGCCGAACTGGCCCGACGCGAGCCGCATCTGGCAGGTCGTCGACCGGCACAAGGTGCACACGCTGTTCACCGCCCCCACGGCGCTGCGCGCGCTGATGAAGGAGGGCGACGCGTTCGTCGCCAGGACTAGCCGTGCCTCGCTCAAGCTGCTGGGATCGGTAGGCGAGCCGATCAATCCGGAGGCGTGGCGCTGGTATCACGATGTGGTCGGCGAAGGCCGTGCGCCGATCGTCGATGCCTGGTGGCAGACCGAGACGGGCGGGATCATGATCGCCCCCCTGCCCGGCGCGGTGCCGATGAAGCCCGGCTCCGCCGCCAAGCCGCTGCCCGGCGTGACGCCGCAGCTGGTCGACGACAAGGGCACGCCGCTGGTCGGCGAGGCGCAGGGCAATCTTTGCATTACCGAAAGCTGGCCGGGGCAGATGCGCGGCGTGTGGGGCGATCAGGACCGGTTCTTCCAGACCTATTTCACCACCTACGAAGGCAAGTATTTCACCGGCGACGGCTGCCGCCGGGATGGCGACGGCTATTACTGGATCACCGGCCGGGTCGATGATGTCATCAACGTCTCCGGCCATCGGATGGGGACCGCGGAGGTGGAAAGCGCGCTGGTGCTGCACGAGGCGGTGGCGGAGGCCGCGGTGGTCGGCATGCCGCATGCCGTGAAGGGCCAGGGCATCTACGCCTATGTGACGCTCAACGCCGGGCGCGAGGCATCGGATACGTTGCGCAAGGACCTGGTCGCCTGGGTACGACAGGAGATCGGGCCGATCGCGACGCCCGACAAGCTGCAATTCGCACCGGCACTGCCCAAGACGCGGTCGGGCAAGATCATGCGCCGCATCCTGCGCAAGATCGCCGAGGGCGATACGTCGAGCCTGGGCGATACCTCGACGCTGGCCGATTCGGCGGTGGTGGACGATCTGGTGGCGAACCGGGTGAATTGACCTTCACTCTTCCCCCGAAAGGGCAGGGCTATCGCCTATGCGATAATGGCTGCCGGCTTCGGGTGACGGGGCGTGCCATCCCGGTATTCTTCGTCACCCCGGACGTGTTCCGGGGTCCACCGTGCCGCAAAATCGATAGCATGTTGGTGTACGGCACGGTGGATGCCGACCAAGTCGGGCATGACGGAGGATTGAAGAACACTACCCCGGATCAGACAGCGCATATGCGATAGCCCTGCCGCCACGGGGAGGTGGCAGCGCGCCGGCGCTGGCGCAGGGAGAGATACGCTTCGAACGTAGTGCTTGCGGAGCCGCCCCCTCCACCACGCCTTCGGCGCGGTCCCCCTCCCCCGCTGACGCGAGGGAGGATTGGTGAGTTGGCGAACCGCGTACGCTGAAATCCTCCCCGGTACGGGGAGGTGGCGCCGCGTAGCGGTGACGGAGGGGCAGCCACGGGCGAATGTGCTTGGGGCTGCCCCTCCACCACTCGGCTCCGCCGAGCGGTCCCCCTCCCCGTGCCGGGAGGAATTTGGGTTACTCCGCGGCGAGTTGCACGCCCTCGTCGACGTCCGGTTCCTCGTCGGTGGCCACACCGCGGTCGAGCGCCGCCTCGTCCTTCGCCAGCGCTTCGGCATCGTCCGGCTCGATCCCGAACCGTGCCGCCACATCGGGGGCGAAGCGCAGCAGGTCCGGGCGCAGTTTGAGCAGGCTGACGTCCTTTGCCTTGCCCTCCATCATCACGTCGAACACCAGCCCGTCGGCCATGCGCATGAAGGTGGCGAATTCGAACGGGTTGGTGAAATCGGCATGGCCGGTCCAGATCGGCGGGCGCAGCACGGTCTTGACGCGCGCGTTGGCCTTCACCGGTGCCTTGGTGACCTCGCCCTTCTTCACCACCTTGCCGCTGGCGCGGTCCTTGGCGGTGACCTTTGGCTTCAGCTCGCGCATTTCGGTGCGGGGGGAGGAGAAATGGATCTTCGGCCGCACGCCGTCGGGCCAGGTGGCGAGGAAGCGTTCCAGCGTGTCCCGCATGTCGAGCCGTTCGGGATTGAGGCACCAGAAATGCTGATAGTCGAAGATCAGCCGCACGCCCGTCCGCTCGTGCAGCCAGAGCGCGTCGGCGGCGGAGAAGCGGATGTCGTCATTCTCCAGCACCAGCCGGCGGCGGACATGCTCCGGGCAGGCGTTCCACCCCTCGATCCAGCGCGCGCGGCTCGCCTCGTGATCGCCGTAGACGCCGCCGACATGCGTCACCAGCACCGCCTCGTCGTCGAGGCCCATGCGGTCGAGCATCTCGGCCTGGCTGGCAAGATCCCAGATGCTCTTGGTGGTCAGCGCCGGATCGGGGCTGTTGAGCAGGACATATTGCGACGGGTGGAAGGACAAGCGCATGTCCAGTGCCCGCGCCTTGACGCCGAACGCCCGCAGCTCGGCATCGCTTTCCGCCACCATGTCGTGGAATTGCGGCAGGTCGGGATGCGTGGCGTAGGGCGCCAGATCCGAGGACAGGCGATACATGTCGAGGCCGACGCCGGCGAGATAGTCGAGGATGCGATCGACCTCCTCCAGCGAGCATTTGAGGTGCGGCCCCTTCTGCCAGCGGCGGGTATCGTTGCTCTTGAAGCCGGGCTTGCCCATCACCTTGACGGGAAAGCCTAATCTGAGCGGGCGCGCGGGATCGGTCATGGTGGCACCAACGGGCGGGAGCGGCTCGGGTTGCGGGCGGGGTGAGGTCGGCCTAGACCCCGTTCGCCCTCACCCTTCCGAAGGTGCGAGACGGCCACTGGAAGGAGACGCGACGGGTGAGCATCGCTGGCAGGATCGGCTGGATCGTCCTCGCACTGGTCGGCGCCGCCGCGCTGGGCATCGTCGCCACGGCGCGCGGCGAGGCGGTCAACGCGGTGTGGATCGTCGTGGCTGCGGTGTCCGTCTACCTGATCGCCTATCGCTTCTATTCGCTCTACCTCGCCAAAGTCGTCGTCGGGCTCGACCCGGCGCGGCCGACGCCGGCGGTGCGGCATCCCGACGGGCTCGACTTCGTGGCCACCGATCGGCGCGTGCTGTTCGGCCACCATTTCGCCGCCATCGCCGGGGCGGGGCCGCTGGTCGGCCCGGTGCTCGCTGCGCAGATGGGCTATCTGCCGGGCATGCTGTGGATCCTTGCCGGCGTGGTGCTGGCGGGTGCGGTGCAGGATTTCATGGTGCTGGTCCTGTCGATGCGGCGCGACGGGCGCTCGCTCGGCGAACTGATCCGGATGGAGATGGGGCCGGTGCCCGGCACCATCGCGCTGTTCGGCGCCTTCACGATCATGGTCATCATCCTCGCGGTGCTGGCGCTGATCGTCGTGCGCGCGCTCGCCGGCAGCCCATGGGGCATGTTCACCGTCGCCGCGACCATTCCGCTCGCGCTGCTGATGGGCGTCTATTCCCGCTGGCTGCGGCCGGGGCGGATCGGTGAAGTGTCGCTGATCGGCCTCGTCGGGCTGATCCTGGCGATCGTCTATGGGCAGGATGTCGCCGCATCGGCCAGCCTCGCGCCGTGGTTCACCTACACGCCCGTCCAGCTGTGCTGGATCCTGATCGGCTATGGTGCGATCGCCTCGCTGCTCCCCGTCTGGCTGCTGCTCGCGCCGCGCGATTACCTGTCGACCTTCCTCAAGATCGGCGCGATCGCCGCGCTGGCGATCGGCATCGTCGTCGTCGCGCCGCCGATGCGGATGCCCGCCCTCACCCGCTTCGTCGACGGCAGCGGGCCGGTATGGTCGGGATCGCTGTTCCCCTTCCTGTTCATCACCATCGCCTGCGGTGCGGTGTCGGGATTCCACGCGCTGATCGCCAGCGGCACCACGCCCAAGCTGATCGCCAGCGAGGGCGACGCACGCTTCATCGGCTATGGCGCGATGCTGATGGAAAGCTTCGTCGCGATCATGGCGCTGGTCGGCGCCTCGGTGATCGATCCCGGCGTTTATTTCGCGATGAACAGCCCGGCGGCGGTAGTCGGCACCGATCCCGCCAGCGCCGCTGCCGCGGTGAGTGCGATGGGCTTTGCGATCACGCCCGAGACGATCGCGGCGACCGCCAGGGACGTCGGCGAAACGACGATCATCAGTCGTGCCGGCGGCGCGCCGACGCTGGCGGTCGGCATGGCGCATATCTTCAGCAGCCTGATCGGCGGGCGGGCGATGATGGCCTTCTGGTATCATTTCGCCATCCTGTTTGAGGCCTTGTTCATCCTGACCGCGGTGGATGCCGGCACGCGGGCCGGGCGGTTCATGCTGCAGGACCTGATCGGGCTCGCCGTGCCGGGGTTCCGCAACGCGACCTCGTTCGTGCCGGGGCTGATCGGCACCGGCCTGTGCGTCGCGGCCTGGGGCTTCTTCCTCTACCAGGGCGTCACCGATCCGCTGGGCGGGGTGAACACCCTGTGGCCGCTGTTCGGCATCTCCAACCAGATGCTCGCCGCGGTGGCGCTGGTGCTGGCGACGGCCGTGCTGTTCCGGATGAAGCGCGAGCGCCATGCCTGGGTGACGATCCTGCCGGCGACGTGGCTGGTGCTGTGCACGGTCACCGCCAGCCTGCTGAAGCTGTTCGCCGCCGATCCGCGCGTCGGCTTTCTGGCGCATGCCAGCCGCTTCGCCGAGGCGGCGGCGCGTGGCGAACTGCTCGCTCCCGCCAAGTCGCCGGGCGAGATGCAGCGGATCGTCGTCAACGACCGGATCGACGCCGCGCTGTGCGCGCTGTTCCTGGCGGTGGTGGTGTCGATCATCGGCTATGGCATCCGCACCTGCCGCGCCGCGCGGCGGATCGACCGGCCGAGCGTCAGCGAAATCCCGGCGACGATATGACGGTGCGCCGCATCTGGCAGGCGCTGGCCGACATGGGGCGGCTGATGGTCGGCGTGCCGTCCTACCGCACCTATTGCGCGCACATGGCGGAAGCGCATCCGGACGCGCCGGTGATGAGCGAGACGGCGTTCTTCCGCAACCGGCAGGAGGCGCGGTACGGCGGGCGCAACGGCGGGCGTTGCTGCTGAGGCGCAGCGCTAGGGCACCGGCATTGGCCGCGGGCGGATCAGCCCAGCAGCATGAACGTCATCGCGCAGATCGACGCCGCCACACCGCTCGCGCAGCACAGGACGCCGAAACCGCATTGGCACAAGGTCGGCTGATACCGGTCCACAGCACCTCTCCCATCATCCGCTCTTCTGGCGGCAGGGGGAGAGCGTAACACAGGCCGGATCGGATGCAATAGGCTGTGTTAGCCGCGGTTTAGCGCTTCCTCGGCATCGAGCGCGGGCAGCAGCTTGTCGAGGATCGCGGCCAGTTGCGCGCGCTCGGTCGCATCGAGCACGCCGAACACGCCGTCGATCAACCCCTGCCGCAGCGGCTCGGTGTCGGCGATCACACGGCGCCCCTGATCGGTGATCGACACCTGCTTCACCCGACGATCGCGGGCGTCGGGGGAGCGAATCACCAGCCCGTCGCGTTCCAGCCCGTCGATCGCCTCGGTCACCGTGCGTGGCGCGTTGTCGAAGAATTCGGCGATGTCGGCCGCGCGCGCCGGACCGCGTCGCTGCAGGAACAACAACAGCTTGGTACGCGCGAGCGAGGCGCCCTGCTCCGCCATGCGGCGATTCATCAGCCGCTGCATGCGCAGCTGCAGGCCGAACAGGGTCGAGGCAAGGTCTTCGAAACAGGCCATAAGTGAGGACCCTCATTAAATGGTCTTGCACTATGCTGCAAGTGCGAGCATCTACGCGGCTCCGATGGCATGAAGATGAAGCGAATGGCCGAGCAAGAGCAGCAGCAGGACGCATCCGAACAGCAGGATGACGCCGAGTCGCAGGACGAGGCCGCCAAGCCCTCCCCGCTCAAGAACCCGCGCGTGCGCATCGTGCTGCTGCTGGTACTGACGGTCGCGGTGATCGGCGGCGTGCTGTGGTACGTCCGCTATCAGAGCGTCGGCAAGTTCATGCAGGGCACCGACGATGCCTATGTTCAGGCCGATGCTGTGACGATCTCGCCCAAGGTGTGGGGCTATGTCGATCAGGTGTTCGTCGCCGACAACCAGCAGGTGAAGGCCGGCCAGCCGCTGCTCCGCATCGACGCGCGTGATTATCGTGCGCAGGCGGCGCAGGTGGAGGCGCAGATCGACGTAGCGCGTGCCAACGCCGAGGGCGTGCGCGCGCAAATCCGCGAGCAGCAGGCTGCGATCACCAAGGCGAGCGCCGATCTGGCCGCCGCTCGCAGCGATGCGGCCTTCGCGCACAGCGAGGTCGCCCGTTACCAGCCGCTCGCCGCCTCGGGCGCGGAAACGCGCGAACGATTGTCGCAATTGCAGAACCAGGCGCGTCAGGCCGATGCGCAGGTCGCCTCCGCCCGGGCCGCGCTGACCAGCGCCCAGCGCCGGGTCGGCACGTTGCAGGCGCAGGTGCAGCAGGCGCAGGCGCAGGGCGAGGCCAGCCGCGCGCAGCTGACCGCAGCCAACGTCAACCTGGGCGCGACCGTGCTGCGCGCCAGCATCGACGGCCGAGTCGGCGACAAGACGGTGCGGATCGGCCAATATGTTCAGGCCGGCACGCGGCTGATGTCGATCGTTCCCGTCCAGCAGCTCTACGTCACCGCCAATTTCAAGGAGACGCAGCTCGGCCTGATGCGCATCGGCCAGCCGGTGACGCTGGAGGTGGACGCGCTGCCCGGTGTCGAGATCCACGGCCATGTGCAGAGCGTGTCGCCGGGAACGGGCGCGCAATTCTCGCTGCTGCCGCCGCAGAACGCGACAGGCAATTTCACCAAGATCGTGCAGCGTATCCCGGTACGCATCGCGATCGACGCGGACGCGCAGACCAAGGCGCTGCTGGTGCCGGGCATGTCGGTGGATGCGACCGTCGACACCCGCTCCGCCAAGGGCCAGTTGCAGCGCATCCGCGAGGGGCAGAACCAGCATAACGAGGCGCGCGGCCGATGAGCGCCGCCGCACCTGCGGCGAACCGCGCAGCGGCGAAGGGTAAGGCCGGCGCCCGAGCCGGCACTGGGGCCGACGCGCCGCCGGAACGCGCCGATCTCGGTGCGTGGCTGGCGGTGGCGGCGGGCAGCCTCGGCGCGCTGATGGCGACGCTCGACATCTCGATCGTCAATTCGGCACTGCCGGTGATCCAGGGCGAAATCGGCGCGAGCGGCACGGAGGGGACGTGGATCGCCACCTCCTACCTCGTCGCCGAGATCATCATCATTCCGCTCGCCGCCTGGCTGGAGCGGGTGCTGGGCCTGCGCACCTTCCTGCTGATCGCCTCCGTGCTGTTCACCGCCTTTTCGGTGGTCTGCGGCCTGTCGACGACGCTGACGATGATGATCATCGGGCGGGCCGGGCAAGGCATCACCGGCGGCGCGCTGATCCCGACGGCGATGACGATCATCGCCACGCGCCTGCCGCGATCGCAGCAGCCGATCGGCACCGCATTGTTCGGCGTCACCGCGATCCTCGGCCCGGTGCTGGGGCCGCTGATCGGCGGCTATCTGACCGAGAACGTCAGCTGGCATTACGCCTTCTTCCTCAACATCCCCGTCGGCGCGCTGCTGCTGGTGCTGCTGCTGGTCGGGCTGCCGCACCAGAAGGCGCATCTCGGCGAATTGCTGAAGGCGGACTGGCTCGGCATCGCCGGGCTGGCGCTCGGGCTCGGCGGCCTCACCGTGGTGCTGGAAGAGGGGCAGCGCGAACAATGGTTCCAGTCCGCGCTCATCATCAAGCTGACCGCGCTCACGCTGTTCGGCCTTGCGATGCTGTTCGCCGGGCAGTTCCTGTCCAAGAATCCGGTGGTGAAGCTCAGGCTGCTGCTCGATCGCCAGTTCGGCAGCGTGGCGACGATGGGCCTGGTGCTCGGCATGGTGCTCTACGGCAGCAGCTACGTCATCCCGCAGTTCCTCGCCGCGATCGCCGATTACAACGCGCTGCAATCGGGCAAGGTGGTGCTGCTGAGCGGCATCCCCAGCCTGCTGATGATGCCGCTGGTGCCGTTGATGATCCGGCACCTCGATATCCGGCTGGCGGTGGCGACCGGGCTGCTGCTGATGGCGCTGAGCTGCCACCTCGACACGACGCTCACCGCCGATTCGGTCGGCAGCGCCTTCACCGATTCGCAGCTGCTGCGGGGCGTCGGCACGATCCTCGGCTTCGTGTTCCTCAACCAGGCGGCGATCGCGTCGGTGAAGCCTTCTGAGGCGGGAGACGCCGCCGGCCTGTTCAGCGCGGCGCGCAACATCGGCGGATCGTTCGCGCTCGCCGGCATCGCGACCTTGCAGGACCAGCGCAGCTACCTGCACAGCCGCCGGCTGGACGATCTGGTCAACGCCAATTCGCTGGTGGTGCAGGATTACCTGCGCAGCAGCGCGACCGCGTTGCAGCAACTCGGCGGTACCATCCAGCGCGAGGCGCTGGTGATGACCTACAACGATCTGTTCTGGCTCCTGTCGGTCGGCATCTGCTGTGTCGTGCCGCTCGTCCTGTTCCTCCGTCCGCTGCCGCAAGGCAAAGTCGCGGCGATGCATTGAGGCGATGATGCGTACCCTGCCCCTTCTTTCGCTCGCGCTCCTGCTGGGGGCGTGCACCGTCGGCCCAAATTATGCCGGGCCGCCGCAGACGCTCTCCGCCCCCGCCAAGGGCTTCGCGCGCGGCGGCCCGGCCGCGACGCCTGCCGCGCCGGGGGTCGCCGCCTGGTGGACGCAGCTGGGCGATGCGACGCTGACCGACCTCGAGACGCGCGCACTGGCGGCCAACCCGAACATCGCGGTCGCCGAGGCGCGGTTGCGGCAGGCGCGCGGATCGCTGCGGCTGGAGCGGGCCAACCAGGCGCCGAGCGCGAATGCCTCCGCGCTCTACGCGCATGCCCGCGTGCCGGGCCTCGACCTCGGCGGGTCGGGCAGCGGCGGCAGCGAAGCGGGCAGCAGCGGCTCGGGCGGCGGCGCCAGCGCGCTCGACCTCTACAATCTCGGCTTCGATGCGAGCTGGGAGGTCGATCTGTTCGGCGGCCGCCGCCGGCAGGTCGAGGCGGCCCGCGCGCAGGCGGAGGCGGCCGAGGCCAATGTTGCCGACGCACAGGTCAGCCTGACCGCGGAGGTGGCGCAGGCCTATGTCAACCTGCGCGACAGGCAGCAGCGGATCGCCCTCGCCCGGGCGTCGGCGGACATGCAGAAGCAGATGCTCGACCTCACCCGGCAGCGTTTCGATCGCGGTGCCGCCTCGGCGCTCGATGTCGAGCGGCTGAGCGGGCAGCTGGAGGCAACCAACGGCCAGATCGTGCCGCTCCAGGCGGAACTGGAAAGCTATCTCAATGCGCTGGCGGTGCTGACCGGCGCGGAGCCGGGCTCGCTCGACGCGCTGCTGACGCCGGCGGGGCCGGTGCCGCTGCCGCCGGCGCAGGTGGCGGTGGGCGATCCCGCCGCATTGCTCCAGCGCCGGCCGGATATCCGCGCCGCCGAACGCCAGCTGGCGCAGCGTACCGCGCAGGTCGGCGTCGCCGATGCGGCGCGCTTTCCGCGGCTCAACATCCTCGGGCTGATCGGCATCGGCGGCACCGAATTGTCGGATATCAGCCCCGACAAGCTGCTCGCGGTCGGTGCGCCGATGTTGCAGTGGAACTTCCTCGATTTTGGCCGCAACCGCGCGCGCATCGAACAGGCCGAGGGGCAGCGGGACGAAGCCGAGGCGCAATATCGCGCCGCCGTGCTCGGCGCGCTCAAGGATGCCGAGGACTCGCTGTCCCGCTTCGGCCACCGCCGCGATACGGTGGCCAGCCTGATGCGCAGCAAGGCGAGCGCCGACCGGGCGGCCGCGCTGATGCGCCAGCGCTTCCAGGCGGGCACCGCGACGCTGATCGACACGCTCGACGCCGAGCGCAGCCGCGTGGCGGCGGAGCAGAACCTGTCATCCGGCCTCGCCAGCCTTACCGGCGACTTCGTGTCGCTCCAGAAGGCGCTGGGTCTCGGCTGGAGCGATCAGCGCACGAGGTAGGGGAACGACAGGGTAAAGGCACTGCCCGCCTTCATCGCGCCCTTCGGCCGAAAGCGCAGCGCGGTGACCGCCGCCTCCGACGCGCGATCCCCGGCCACCGGCGAATAGGTCCAGGTGGCGCCATTGTCGGTCGAGAAATCGACATCGTCGGTGGCGCTGCCGGCGACGTAGCTCAGCGTCGTACCCGATGCAGGCGACCCGTCGCTGAAGCCGAACACCGGATTGCCCGCCGTCCCGTCGCCATCGAGCGCGACGCTGGTCCTGGCAGGCACGCGGTAGACGAGCGCCAGCGAACCGTCGTCGAGCGGCACCAGATCGGGATTGCGCACGGCCAGGCTGGTGCGGCCCTTGCTGCCCGGTAGGGCAAAGGGGCGGCCGGTGCCGTTCACCGGATCCCACGTCACCACCGAACTCACCGTCATCGTGACGTCCTGCGGCCCGACGGTGACGGTCACCGTGATCTCGCTGCTGCCGGCGCCCTGATCGAGCGTGCCGACGCAGGCGCCCAGCACATAGGCGAGGCTGCAGATCTTCCAGTCCCAGGCGACGGTGATCTTGTCGACGTAATTGCCGTACGGCAGGCCGGCGGCGGCGCCCGGCTTGAGGTAGAGCGGCAGCGCCGCGTTGCTGCTGCCGAGCAGGCCCAACAGGTTCAGCAGATTGTTCTGCATATAGTCGATCGTCGCGCCGTTGGTCAGCGGCACGGTGCTGCCGGCATCGGCGAAGGCGGTGTAGGGAATCGCCCTGGCACCGTTCTTGAGCGTCATCGCATTCGTGCTGGAAAAGGTCGCCCGCACGTAATTGCCACCGAACAGCGTCAGCACCGTCGCATTGCAGCCCAGGCCCGCCTGGCTGGCGATCGTCGGCAGCTTGGCCGCGGCGGCCGCGGCGGGTGAATAGGGGCCGGCATTCGCCGTGACCTTCGGCGTCACCGTGCAGGCCGCCGAGGCCGCAGCCGGCATCAGGACGGCGGCGGCGACACAGACGACGAACCGGCAAACCCCACGAACCAACGTCATTCCTGTCTCCGCAGCGACGAACTGCGGACAGCCATGGCCGCGGCCGGTAAACGGCCTGTTACGAAATCATTTTGGTTTGGATGCCCTGCTGCCCCGGGCAGCCGTGCCGCCACGGGCGGCGGATGAAATGGTCGGGGCGACAGGATTCGAACCTGCGACCCCCACACCCCCAGTGTGATGCGCTACCAGGCTGCGCTACGCCCCGACCGACGGGACCATTCGGCAAAGCCGCCGATCCCGGAGCGGGGCCTGTAGGCGCGTCGGCCGTGCGACGCAAGCCGCTAATGGCAGCTTCCCCTCCCGATCCGTTGCTTCGGCGCAACATTGCGCGGGATCGCAACGGATGCTAGCGCGCAGGCATCAGGTGCGGGGGTATTTCCTCTGCCGATCAGCCATGCACGGATCAGATGCTCATCTCCCCAGCCTATGCCCAGACCGCCGGCGGCGCCGCTGCTGAATCCGGTGGCCTTGCCTCGCTCATCAGCTTCGCACCGCTGCTGCTCATCTTCATCGTCTTCTACTTCCTGATGATTCGGCCGCAGCAGACGCGGATGAAGACCTTGCAGAACGCCATCGCCGGCGTGAAGAAGAACGACAGCGTCGTCACCGCAGGCGGTGTGGTCGGCAAGGTGACGCGCGTCGAGGACGCCTTCGTCGAGGTCGAGATCGCGCCCAACACCCGCATTCGCGTGGTCAAGGCGACGCTGGCCGAGGTGACCAGCCCCAATTCGAAGCCGGCGAACGACTGATGCTAGACTTCCCGCGCTGGAAGGTGGTGTCGATCTGGGCGGTGCTGGCGCTGCTCTGCGCGCTCGCCATCCCGACGTTCCTGCCTGAAAAGATGACCGCGAACTGGCCGTTCCATCCGCGCGTCAACAAGGGGCTCGACCTGGCCGGCGGCAGCTATCTAATGCTGGAAGCCGACACGCAGGACCTCGCCAACACGCGGATCGAATCGATGCGCGATCAGATCCAGGGGACGATGCGCAACGGCACGCCCCGGATCGACATCGGCGATATCTCGACGCGCAACAACCAGATCAGCTTCATGCTGCGCAACCCGGCGCAGGTCGACGCGGCACGCGAACGCCTGCTCGGCATCACCGGCGGCGGCGCGGGCATGACCGGCCAGCGGGAATGGGACATCCAGGTCGTCGATGGCAGCCGCTTCGTGCTGACCCCGACACAGGCGGGCCTCAACCAGGCGATCAAGATCGCGATGGAAGACGCGACCGATGTCGTGCGCCGCCGCATCGACGCGCTCGGCACGCGTGAACCGACCATCGTCCGCCAGGGCGACAATCGCATTCTCGTGCAGGTGCCGGGCCTCCAGAACCCGCAACAACTCAAGGATCTGCTCGGCAAGACCGCGCGCCTCGAATTCAAGCTGGTCGACACGACCGCCAACCCCGCCGATGCCGCCAAGGGGATCGCGCCGATCGGCAGCCAGGTCCTCCCCTATCCCGGCAGCCGCGACGGCGTGCCGTTCAGTGTCGTGAAGCGCCAGGCGGTGATCACCGGCGACATGGTGGCCGACGCCCGCCAGGGCTTCGACCAGCAGACCAACGCGCCCAACGTGCAGATCACGTTCAACGGCGTCGGCGGCAACCGCTTCGCCCGCGTCACGCAGGCGAACGTCGGCAAGCCGTTCGCGGTGGTGGTCGACAATCAGGTCGTCTCCGTCGCCAACATCAACGAGCCGATCCTCGGCGGGTCGGCGGTCATCAACGGCGGCTTCACCGTCGACAGCGCCAACCAGCTCGCGATCGCGCTGCGCTCGGGCAAGCTGTCGATCAACCTGAAGGTGATCGAGGAATCGACCGTCGGTCCGGAACTCGGCGCCGATTCGATCCGGGCCGGCATCCAGGCCTGTGCGGTCGCGGTCGCGCTCGTCATGGTGTTCATGTTCGTGACCTATGGTCGCTTCGGCGCCTATGCGAACCTCGCCGTCGTCATCAACGTGTTCGTGATCCTGGGCGTGCTCGCGCTGCTCAGTGGTACGCTGACGCTGCCGGGTATCGCCGGCTTCGTGCTGACGATCGGCACGGCGGTCGACGCGAACGTGCTCATCAACGAGCGCATCCGCGAAGAACGCCGGCGCGGGCGCAGCGTCGTGCAGGCGGTGGAGCTGGGCTACAAGGAAGCCAGTCGCACCATCTTCGAAGCCAACATGACCCACTTCATCTCGGGCGCGATCATGTTCGTGCTCGGATCAGGTCCGGTCCGCGGCTTCGCGGTCGTGCTGCTCATCGGTATCGTCACCTCGGTCTTCACCGCCGTCACCTTCACGCGCATGCTCGTCGCGCTGTGGATCCGGCGCAACAAGCCCAAGACGATCAACATTTGAGGCGAAAGGACACCTCATGCGCCTCCTGAAAATCGTACCCGACAACACCAATATCGACTTCGTCCGCCTGCGCGGCTGGGCATTCGGGCTGACGCTCGCGCTCAGCCTGCTCGCGGTCGGGCTGACGGTGGTGAAGGGCCTCAACTTCGGCGTCGACTTCGTCGGCGGCCTGATGATCGAAGAGAAGTTCCCGACCCAGCCCGACCAGAACAAGGTCCGCCAGGTCATCGATGGCCTGGGCGTCGGCGAGGCCGCGCTCCAGCAGTTCGGCGATCCCAAGACGTTGACCATCCGCCTGCCCGTGCAGGAGGGTGCCGACGAAGGCGCCACCAACGCCGTCGTCAAGAAGGTCGAGACTGCGCTGGGCCAGGCATTTCCCGGCGCGACCTTCAGCCGCTATTCGACCGTGTCGAGCAAGGTGTCGGGCGAGTTGATCCGCAACGGCGTGCTCGCGGTCGTGCTCGCGATCCTCGGCATCGGCCTGTTCGCGATCGTCCGGTTCGAATGGCAGTTCGGCGTGTCGACGATCGTCGCGATCGTCCACGATCTATTGATGACCGTCGGCTTCTTCGCGGTATCGCGCTTCGAATTCGACCTCAACATCATCGCCGCCGTCCTCACCATCATCGGCTATTCGATCAACGACAAGATCGTGATCGACGATCGCATCCGCGAGAACATGCGCCGCTATCGCAAGATGGAGATGCGCGAGATCATCAACCTGTCGGTCAACGAGACGCTGCCGCGCACCGTCATGACCTCGGTGACGATCCTGCTCGCGCTGGTCGCGATGCTGGCGCTGGGCGGCCATGTGCTGCGTGGCTTCACCGCGGCGATGATCCTCGGCATCGTCGTCGGCACCTATTCGTCGATCTACGTCTCGTCGTCGCTGCTCATCACGCTGGGCCTGCGCGCCGAGCCGATCGCCGCCGACAAGCCGAAGCGCGGCGGCATCGACAATGCGGAGCGGGTCGGCCCGCGGGAAGGCTGACGCGCATGCGGATGGAGCGCGAGCAGCAGAGCGGCGGGCCGATCGTCCGCGGCTTCGCCGGCAACGGCTATCGTGTCGACGACGCCGTCTATCGCGCGCTGTTGCTGACGCCGGAGACGGCGGCGGAGTTCGCCCCGCCGCCGCTCGACCGGCTGGACGAAGCGGCGCTGCGCCCGCTGATCGACATCGGCCCCGAATTCATCCTGATCGGCACCGGCGCCGCGCTGGTGCGGCCACCCGTGGATCTGGTCCGCGCCCTCGATGCGCGAGAGATCGGCGTCGAGGCGATGGACAGCCGCGCCGCGGCACGTGCCTGGGGCGTGCTGCGCGGCGAAGGGCGGATCATCGGCGCCGCGCTCTACCCACTCGATGCCTGACCTTTCGCTCGGGCGGCGACCAGCCGTTCGAGATGCGCGGCAAGGCCTGCGCTGTTCGCCTGCCAGGTGAAGCGCTCCGCCGCTGCCCGCACCGCATGCGCTGGCGGCGGGCTGGCCAGCAGATCGTGTATGCCGACCGCGAGATTGGCCGGATTGCAGGCGACGATGCGGCCCGCGTCGGCCGAGGTCACGACCTCGCGCGCGCCGCCGGCATCCGACACCGCGATCGGGGTGCCGCAGGCGAGCGCCTCCAGCCATGCGTTGGCCAGCCCTTCCGACGCGGAGGCAAGCGCCATCACATCGGCCGCGCCGATGATGGCCGGCAGATCGGCATGGGGCACGCTGCCGAGCAGGCGGACGCGATCCGCCACCCCCAGTTCGGCGGCGCGGGCGAGCAGGCGCGCCCGTTCCGGCCCCTCGCCCGCGATCAGCAGCGTGACGCCCGGCAGCGCGGCGACCGCGTGGAGGACGAGGTGGTGGTTCTTGCGGGGGATCAGGGCGCCGAGTGACAGCACCAGCGGCCCTGCGACGCCCAGCGCCGTCTTGGCGGCCGTGCGATCGACCGGGCGGAAGCGGTCGAGATCGACGCCGGTGTGATGCACCGCGATGGCGCTGCCCGGCATGCCGAGCGCGATCATGTCCTGCCGCATCGCCGCGCTGACGGCGAGCAGGCCATCGGCGCCGCGGCCCGCGGCAAGCACCTGTGCGGCGGTGGCGGGATTGCGGCCCCAATGATGGATGTCGGCCCCGCGCGCCTTGATCGACACCGGCACGCCGTAGCGCGCCCCGAGCGCGACGGCGGCCGGGCCATCGGGAAAGAAGAAGGACGCGTCGATCACGTCGAAGGCGAACTCGGCCCGGATGCCATCGAGCACCGGTTCGAGGGCACGGTGCAGGTGATACGCGTGCCAGCGGCCGCCGACCCCCGGCACCGCGGTGAAGCGCGGCCGCGCCACGTCGAGGCCATGCCAAGTCTCGTGCAGCGGCAGCGCTCGTCGATCGGCATGGCGCAGCCGCGCCAGCGGTCCCGGCGGCAGGCCGATCGGCGCCACCACCTTTACCGCGACGTCCGGCAGCGCAGCCAGCCCCTGCGTCTGCCGCTCCACGAAGATACCGAAGTTCGGCCGCGTCGCGTCGGGAAACAGGGTGGACAGCGTGAGCACGCGGAGCATGGGACGCCTGCTAACCCGGCGAGGTTAAGCAAATGCCAGCACGCCCCACGCGATCACGCCGCCAAAAGGGCGGTCAGAGGCGGCGCATGCCGGAGTAGGCGAATAGCAGATCGGCATCCTCGCTGCTCGCGATCGTCTCCGAGCCGGTGACGGTGACGCATTCGCCGGCCTTGAACGCGAGGCCAGCGACGCTGCCCGATCCGGTGATCGGCACCAGCCAGCCGGTCTGCCCCTCGGCCAGCGCGACCTGCCGCTCACCCGACGACCAGCGCTCCAGCACGAATTTCGGTCCCTCGACCAGGATCTCGCGCCCTTCGCCCGCCGCGCCCGGCGAGACGATCGGCTGGTAGGGCGTCAGGTGCGACACCGCGACGCCATCGTCGAGGTGCAGCTCGCGGTCGCTGCCGTAATCGTAGAGGCGATAGGTCGTCTCGCTGTTCTGCTGCACCTCGATCAGGGTCAGCCCCCCGCCGATCGCGTGGATGGTGCCGGAGGGGGCGTAGTAGAAATCGCCCGCCTTCACCGGCACCCAGTCGAGATCGTCCTCGATACTGCCATCCTGCGCGTCGCGGCGCAGCGTGTCGGCGGTGATCGGCGCCTTGGGTCCCAAGGCGATCGTCGAATCGGGCCGGGCGGCGAGGATCGTCCAGCATTCGTCCTTGCCCCGCGGCAGGCCGCGGGCATGCGCCTGTTCGTCGTCGGGGTGGACCTGCACCGACAGTTTCTGCCCGGTGAACAGATATTTGATGAGCAGGTCGGGCGTCGTGTCGCCCGGCTCCTGGAACCAGATCTCGCCGACGGGATCGCCGCCCTTCGGCGCGTCCTCGAACCCGAAGCCGAGGTCGTGCCGGCCCCACGGCTTTTCGACGCGATGGGTGTGCAGCAGGGTGGCGGGCATGCGGGTCCTTTCGAGGTCGTAACCATTGCGCGCGGCCATGACGGAAGGGATTGTTCGCGAGGCCGGGCTTACGCTAAGAGCCTTAGCCGATGCGTACCCCACAGTCCAAGGCGCTTGCCGCAGCGCTGATCGCCGTTCTCGCGCTCCCGATCGCGGGCTGCGCCCGCAACCGCGCCAAGTCCGACCTGCCGTACGTCGCCCGCGACGTCGGCACGCTCTATTCCACCGCCCGCAAGCGGCTGGACCAGGGGCGCTACAAGGAAGCGGCGCTGCTGTTCGACGAGGTGGAGCGCCAGCATCCCTATTCGATCTGGGCACGGCGTGCGCAGCTGATGAGCGCGTTCAGCTATTACCTCAACCGGGACTATACTCAGGCGATCCAGTCGGCGCAGCGCTTCCTGTCGGTGCACCCTGGCAACCGCGATGCGCCCTATGCCTATTACCTCGTCGCGCTCAGCTATTACGAGCAGATCCGCGACGTGACGCGCGACCAGAAGATCACGCTGCAGGCGCTGAACGCGCTCGGCGAGCTGGTGCGCCGCTATCCCAATACGCGTTATGCCTCCGACGCGCGGCTGAAGATCGACCTCGTCAACGATCACCTTGCCGGCAAGGAGATGGAGATCGGTCGCTTCTACGAAACGCGCGGTCAGTGGCTGGCGGCGACGCTGCGCTTCCGCACAGTGATCGACAAATATCAGCAGACGACGCACACGCCCGAGGCGCTGATGCGGCTCACCGAAAGCTATCTGTCGCTCGGCCTGCCGGGCGAAGCGCAGAAGGCGACGGCGGTGCTCGGCGCCAATTACCCGGGCAGCGACTGGTACGGCCATGCCTATAAGCTGATGCAGGAGCATCCCTACACGCCGGTCGCGCCGATCCCGGCGGGCCAGCCGATCGTCCCGGTCGGCACCCCCGGTGCGCAACCGGCATTGCCGGGCACGAACAACGCGACGCCCAAGGCCGAAGCTCCGGGCACGCCGACTCCGGTCGCGCCCAGCGGCGGCACCACCGGCGGTCCGGTACCGAGCACCGAGACGCCGACGACCTGAAGCTCGCGGCCGTCCCGTAAGCGGGAGGCGGTGGCGAAACACCATGCGCGGGGGCGGCACTTGCGTGCCCGCTCTCCGCTGCACGGGACATTGCGAAAAAATCAGAACATTTAAGGATCAACATCCGCGCATCGCACGCTATATCGGGCGGCGATGCTGACCGCGCTGTCCATTCGCGATGTGGTGCTGATCGAGGCGCTCGACCTCGAATTCGGGGCCGGGCTCGACGTGCTGACCGGGGAGACGGGCGCGGGCAAGTCGATCCTGCTCGATGCGCTCGGCCTGGCGCTGGGCGGGCGCGGCGAAACCGGGCTGGTGCGCCACGGTGCGACGCAGGCGGTGGTGACCGCCACCTTCGATCCGCCGGCCGGTCCGCTCGCGGCCTTGCTCGACGACAATGGCGTCGAGATGGAGCCCGGCGAGCCGCTGATCGTGCGCCGCATCGTCAAGGCCGACGGCGGCAGCCGCGGCTTCGTCAACAACCAGCCGGCAGGGGCCGCGCTGCTGCGCGAGATGGCGCCGATGCTGGTCGAGATTCACGGCCAGCATGACGATCGCGGCCTGCTGAACCCGCGCGGTCACCGCGCCTTGCTCGACAGCTTCGGCCGGGTCGATCCGGGCAATACCGCCCGCGCCTGGGCGACGCTGCGCGCGGCACAGGCCAGGCTGGAGACGGCACGTGCCGAGATCGAGACGGCGGCGCGCGACCGCGAGTGGCTGGAACATGCCGTCGGGGAACTCACCGCCCTTGCCGCCGAACCGGGCGAGGAGGAGGCGCTGGCCGACAAGCGCCGCGGCATGCAGCGCGCCGAGAAGATCGCGAGCGAACTGGGCGCGATCGACGATTATCTCGAAGGGTCGGATGGTGGCCTTGCGCAGTTGCGACAGGCCGCGCGCGTGCTGGAACGGATCGCCGAGGATCACCCGGCGCTCGGCGAGGCGCTGGCGGCGATCGACCGCGCGGTGATCGAGGCCTCGGCCGCCGAGGAGCAATTGGTCGAGGCGCGCCGCGCGCTCGCCTACGATCCGCGGGCGCTGGAGGAGGATGAGGCGCGCTTGTTCGAACTGCGTGGCATGGCGCGCAAGCACCGCGTCCAGCCCGACGATCTTGCAAAACTGACCGACGATCTGCGCGAGCGGCTCGACCGGCTGGAGGCTGGCGAGGATGGCATCGCGCTGCTCGAAGCCGCCGCCGCTGCCGCCCGTGCGGATTTCGACGCCGCCGCCGACATCCTGTCGCAGCGTCGCCATGCCGCCGCAGAGCGGCTGGACGCCGCGGTGGCGGGCGAACTCGCGCCGTTGAAGCTGGATGCCGCACGCTTCCGCACGATGGTGGTGCCCGTCGGGCCGGAGGGCTGGTCGTCGCACGGCAAGGACCGGGTCGAATTCGAGATCGCGACCAACCCCGGCGCGCCCTTCGCCCCCCTCGCCAAGATCGCCTCGGGAGGCGAATTGTCGCGCTTCATCCTCGCGCTCAAGGTCGCATTAGCGGAGGAAGGCGGCGCGGCGACGATGATCTTCGACGAGATCGACCGCGGTGTCGGCGGTGCGGTGGCGAGCGCGATCGGCGAACGGCTGGCGCGCCTCGCCGAACGCACCCAGCTTCTCGTCGTCACCCATTCGCCGCAGGTCGCCGCGCGCGGCGTCGAACATCTGCTGATCGCCAAGAGCCACGACGGCACCGTCACCCGCACCGGCGTGCGCGTCCTGGGCGAAGCGGAACGCCGCGAAGAGATCGCCCGCATGCTGTCCGGCGCGACAGTGACCGACGAAGCGCGCGCGCAGGCGGAACGGTTGTTGGAGGCGGCGTAAGCAAGGTCGCATCCTATGGGAGGCCGAAGAACGCGGCCTCTATGCACCTATTGATAACAGTTCCTCCCTATTCGGCTTTGCGTGGGGGAAAGAACAATCCGGTCGCCGCTAATGCGTTTGACACCGCTGATGTTGGCGGGGAGCTATGCAGCAGCCGTCTTCGTGCGGATCGACAATCACGATCGATTGGGGTTCGCCCGGCTATTCTTTGCCTATTTCGGTGCATCATTTTCACTGACGCTGCTGATATTGCTCGTTAAATTGTTTGCAGCATTGCGCCGCGAACCACACGGCGGATTGCCGCGATCGTTGGCTGGGATTGTCGTCGATGCGGTACTCGCCCGCTGGCGGAGGGATTGCTGCACGTCGCTATGGCTGCCGCTGACCGCCTTCGCACTGTTGATGGCCGCCTTCACGACATTCAAGCAGCGGCTGCTGCCCGGTGCCGGCTTTGCATTCGGCCCAAGCGCCGCTACGATCGATCATTGGATGTTGGGGCGTGATGCCTGGCGCGTAACCCATGCGATGTTGCCTGGTGCCGGCTGGTCGCAGTTCATCGATCTTGCCTACCACGCCTGGTTCGCCCCAATGACCCTGGGCGTGGTCCTGTGCGCGTTCGCGCGCCCTGGCTCGCTCCTCGCCTGGCGCTACCTGATGACCTACCTGCTCACCTGGGTCGTGCAGGGCTCGATGATCGCTCGCTTGTTACCCGCGGCCGGCCCCTGTTTCTTCCAATATTTCCAGGTCGAACGCGAACGCTTTCTGCCCTTAGTCGCCGAATTGCGTATGCATGACGCGACGCTCATGGCGGCCGGCTGGCCCGGACTGAGTGCACCCAATTTTCAGGAACAGCTGTTGAAGCTGTACGGCGGGGCGGAGCTTGCGGTCGGCGGTGGCATCTCGGCGATGCCGTCGCTGCACAACGCGATGGCAGTACTTTTTGCCTGTGCCGGGTTCCACTTCGGTCGACGGATCGGCGGCCTGCTGTCGGCCTATGCCGCCCTGATCTGGATCGGGTCGATCCATCTGGGTTGGCATTATGCGATCGATGGTGTCGTCGCCTTGGTTGTCACGATGTTCCTGTGGAAGCTGACGGGTGCCGCCGGTCACCGGCTGGCCCGGGGGGCAGACGAGCAGGAGTTCGGCATTGAGCCCCAATTGGGCGTCAGCATGGTGGGAACACAAGATTAAGTGTTCGACACGTAACGTCGTGCCGTGTTCGTCCTTCACCGTCCTTCGTCGATCCTGCTGTCACTCGGCCTCATCTATGTAGGCTTGGTCTTCGCGCTCGCGCATATCGGCATGATCGACTGGCTCGCACTCGCGGCGAGCAAGATCGGCGACTATTGGCCGCCGATCGCGATGATAGCGCCACTGATGCTGATCGGCGCCGTATACCGCGAGCGACGGCATGGCGGATCGCGATCGATCATGTCGATCGCACGCGACTTTCTGACCGAGCGGGGAGCGGGGCTGTTCGTGCCGATCGCAAGTGCCATGCTCGCCGGTGCGGCCTACAACGTCTTCAAGCAACAGGTCCTGCCCCGTTCGGGCTACGGTGCCGACGGGCTTCTCGCCCGTATCGACCAGACGCTCCTCGGCGGCAACGATGCATGGACGATCAGCCATGGCATGCTGCCCTCCCCGCTCACGACCTATCTGCTCGACCTGCTGTACCACCCGCTGTTTTTTCCGATGACGATGGGTGTGGCGCTCTGCACCTATCTTCCGCTGCGATCCGTCGCCCGGTTCCGCTATCTCGCCGGCCTGACGCTGTTGCTCGCCGGGCCGGCCACCATCGGCAGTTGGCTGGTGCCGGCGGTGGGGCCGTGCTTCGACGCTACGCTTCATGGCAATGGCCGGTATGAAGCGCTGACGCGGCTGCTCCATGCGCAATCCTCGGAAATCGGTCGCGGGTTCATCTCGCTGGAGTATCAGGCGCAATTGCTGCGGCTGTTTGGCACGGCGCAAAGCGCGGACGGCGCTGGCATCTCGGCGCTGCCATCGATCCATAACGGGATGTCCACGCTGTTCATCTGCTTCGCGATCAGCCTGCGCCGCAGCCTAGCGTGGATACTGGTGCCTTACGCAGCCGTGGTGTTCGTAGGGTCGGTTCACCTAGGGTGGCATTACGCCATCGATGGCCTGGCCGGCATCGTCGCGTCGATCGTCATTTGGCGGCTGACGGCCCCGCTTGCTCGCGCCGCGGGGCTCGCCGAACCGGATGGCAAACGCGTCAGATCGCCCCTGTTCCGCCGTTGGCCCCCACCGCGCTTCCCGTCGTGAAGCTGATCGTCGGATCGGCGAGTGTCACGTACAGCCCCGCCAGTTCCGCCGGCTGGCCGGCGCGGCCGAGGGGCGTGTCCTGGCCGAATTCGCCCATCTTGCCCGGCAGCTGGCCGCCTGCGACCTGCAGCGGAGTCCAGATCGGTCCCGGCGCGACCGCATTCACCCGGATGCCCTGTTTCGCGACTTGCTTGGCGAGAGCCTTGGTGAAGATCAGGATGCCGGCCTTGGTGGTGGCGTAATCCAGCAATTCCTCCTCCGGCATCACCGAATTGACCGAGGCGGTGTTGATGATCGTCGACCCTGGCTTCATCAGCGGGATCGCCGCCTTGGACAGGTGGAACATCGCATACAGGTTGGTCTTCATCGTCCGGTCGAACTGTTCGGCGCTGATGTCGGCGATCGACGCTTTCGACTGCTGATAGGCGGCGTTGTTGACCAGGATGTCCAATCCGCCGAGCTGGCGGCTGGCGCGGGCGATCAGGTCGCGGCAGAATTTCTCATCGGTGAGGTCGCCGGGGATCAGCACGACCTTGTGCCCCTCGCCGCGCAGCAGCCGCGCGACGTCCTGCGCGTCGGGCTCTTCGGTCGGATAGTAATTGATCGCGACATCGGCGCCTTCCCGCGCGAAGGCGATGACGGCGGCGCGGCCGATCCCCGAATCGCCGCCGGTCACCAGCGCCTTGCGCCCGGCGAGCCGGCCCGATCCGCGGTAGCTCGCCTCGCCGCTGTCCGGCACCGGCTGCATCTCGCGCTGGAGCGCCGGCCACTTCTGCCGCTGTTCGGGAAACGGCTGCTTGGTGTAGCGGGTCTGCGGATCGGCCGGTTTCGCACCGGCGGCCCCGGCTTGGGCGAAGGCGGGCGCCGCGGCGGCCGCGACGCCGGCGACGGCTGCGCCCTTGAACAGATCGCGACGGCTGGTGGAATCGGTCATGGCGTTCATCTCCCGGACACTTCCTCCGCGAAACCCTTCGCCGCCCGCGTTGGTTCATCCGGGCTCGCAAAATAGCGACCTCAACACAGACACATGCGCGGCACACTTGCCCGACGCCCCGGCTCTCCCCTACCCCGCCGGAATGACCGACCTGCCCGAGACGCCGCAACAGGCCGCCGCCGAACTGGAAGCGCTCGCCGCCACGATCGCGCACCACAATCGCCTGTACCATACCCAGGATGCGCCGGAGATCGCCGACGCCGAATATGACGCGCTCGTCCGCCGCAACGCCGCGATCGAGGCCGCCTATCCCACGCTGATCCGCGCCGATTCGCCGAGCCGCCTGGTCGGCGCCGCCCCCGCCGGCCACCTCGCGAAGGTGGCGCATGCGCGGCCGATGATGAGCCTCGACAACGCATTTTCCGATGACGATGTGGCCGAGTTCGTCGGCCGGGTCCGCCGCTTCCTGCGGCTGGGCGATGACGAGCCGGTGGCGCTGACCGCGGAGACCAAGATCGACGGCCTGTCCTGCTCGCTCCGCTACGAGGGCGGCGAGCTGGTCCAGGCGCTTACCCGTGGCGACGGCACCACCGGCGAGGACGTGACCGCCAACGTCCGCACCATCGCCGACATCCCCCAGCGCCTTGCCGGCGACGCACCCGCGGTGTTCGAGATCCGCGGCGAGGTGTATATGGCCAAGGCAGATTTCGCCGCGCTCAACCGCCGCCTGCTCGACGAGGCCAGCGATCCCGCCAAGGCGCGCCAGTTCGCCAATCCCCGCAACGCCGCCGCCGGATCGCTGCGCCAGAAGGACGCCGCCGTCACGGCGAGCCGGCCGCTGCGCTTCTTCGCCCATGGCTGGGGCGAAACTTCCGCGTTACCCGCCGACACGCAGGCGGGCATCGTCGCGGCGATCCGCGACTGGGGTTTGCCGATCGCCGACGGCTTCACCCTGGCCGGAACGGTGGAGGAGGCGCTTGCCGCCTATCGCGCGATCGAGGCCCGTCGCGCCGACCTGCCGTTCGATATCGACGGCGTCGTCTACAAGGTGGACCGGCTCGATTGGCAGGCGCGGCTGGGGCAGGTCGCCAAGGCGCCGCGCTGGGCGATCGCGCACAAATTCCCCGCCGAGCGCGCGCAGACGACGTTGAAGGCGATCGATATCCAGGTCGGCCGCACCGGCAAGCTGACCCCCGTCGCACGGCTGGAGCCGGTGACGGTCGGCGGCGTCGTCGTCACCAACGCCACGCTGCACAATGCCGACGAGATCGGGCGGCTCGGCGTCCACCCGGGCAACCGCGTGGTGCTGCAACGCGCCGGCGACGTCATTCCGCAGATCGTCGAGAATCTGTCGCGTGACGAAGCGCGCGCGCCCTGGCCGTTCCCCACGCACTGTCCCGAATGCGGATCGGCCGCCGAACGCGAACCGGGCGAGGTCGACTTCCGCTGCTCGGGCGGGCTCATCTGCCCGGCGCAGCGGGTTGAGCGGCTACGCCATTTCGCCTCGCGCCACGCACTCGATATCGAAGGGCTGGGCGTCACCAATATCGAAAGCTTCTTCCGCGATGGCCTGATCGGCACGCCTGCCGACATCTATCGCCTGACCGAAGCGCGGCTGCTCGCCCGCGAACGCTGGGCGGAGGTGTCGGCGCGCAACCTGATCGCGGCGATCGACGCCAAGCGGCAGCCGCCGCTCGACCGCTTCCTCTTCGCACTCGGCATCCGCCACGTCGGCGAGGTGACGGCGCGCGACCTCGCCCGCCGCTGGGGCAGTTGGGGCGCCCTCATCGAGATGCTCGCCCGCGCCGTCGCCGAGCGCGATGCGATGGCCCCGGCGATCGGCGAAAGCGACGACAAGCACCTCGCCCGCGTCGCCAAGGCGCTCGCCGCGGTGGTCGACACCAAACAGGTCGGCCCCGAGGTCGCGCTGGCGCTGGTCGACTTCTTCGCCGAGCCGCACAACCGCACGGCACTCGCCGACCTCCTGACCGAGGTGACCCCCGCCGACCTCCAATGGGAAACACGCGAATCGCAGGTGAGCGGCAAGACGCTGGTCTTCACCGGAACGCTGGAAACGCTGAGCCGCGACGAAGCGAAGGCGCAGGCCGAAAAGCTCGGCGCTCGCGTGTCGGGCTCGGTGTCCGCCAAGACCGACCTCGTCATCGCCGGCGCCAATGCGGGATCGAAGCTCAAGAAGGCGGCGGACCTCGGCGTGGCGGTGATCAGCGAAGCGGACTGGGCGGCCATCGTGGCCGCTTCGGAGTAACTTTCGCAGGGAACCGTTGCCTTTTTGCAACGCACAATCAACGACTTTCGCGGTTGCGCAAACGCGACTCGCAACTGTCATGGAACAGAAATATCCCGCGGGCAGGGCGCGCGGCAACGGCATGAGATCGAGCCGCGATTCCGAGCAGACGCTCACAAGGGGACATTGAAGATGCGTAACAACCTTTTCCTGGGCGTGGCCGCGGTCGCGCTCATCGCGCCGGCCGCCGCGTCTGCGCAGGAGACGACGTCCATCATTCGCGGCACCGTGACCGCCAACGGCGTGCCGGTGGCCGGTGCGCAGGTGGTCGTGATCAACGTCCCCTCGAACACACGCGCTGAAACCACGACCGGCGCAGACGGCTCGTTCACCCAGACCGGTCTGCGTGTCGGCGGCCCGTTCACCGTTGAAGTGACCAGCCCGCAGGGCAGCAAGACCGTGACCGACATCTTCACGGTCGCGCAGCAGGCATTCGACCTCCCGGTGGAACTCGGCAGCGAAACCGCCGGTGAAGACATCGTGGTGACCGCTCGTTCGATCGCAGGCGCCGGTACCGTCGGCACGGCACTGCGCACTGTGTTGACCCAGGAAGATATCCGCAAGGTCGCTTCGGTGAACCGCGATATCCGCGACATCGAACGCCGTGACCCGCTTGCCACGCTCGATCTTTCCAACAGCCGCGCCGTGAGCTTCGGCGGCGTCAACCCGCGCTTCAACCGCTTCACGATCAACGGCGTGCAGGTCGGCGACAGCTTTGGCCTCAACTCGGACGCCAACCCCACCGGCCGTGGCCCGGTACCATTCGACGCGATCGGTCAGGTCTCCGTTTCGATCGCTCCGATCGACATTCGCCAGGGCAACTTCCAGGGCGGTGCGATCGATACCGTGCTGCTGTCCGGCACCAATGAATTCCATGGCACCGGCTTCTACTCGCAGAGCCGCGATGAATGGCAGGGCAAGCGGATCGGCTCCAACGTCATCAACAACCTGCCGGACTATAACTCGGAAACATACGGCGCGACCCTGTCCGGTCCGCTGATCGCCGATAAGCTGTTCTTCATGGTTTCGGCAGAGCGGAATACCGATCCGCGCCCGCTCGCGGTCACCAGCATTTCGCAGGTTACCGGTGCCACTCAGGCGCAGGTCGATCAGATCAGCTCGATCGCCCAGAGCGTGTACGGCTACAATCCCGGCAGCTTCACATCGATCAACAACCAGAAGGACGAGAAGATCGTCGGCCGGATCGATTGGAACATCACCGATCGTCAGAAGCTGTCGCTGTCCTATATCAACGCCTATGAGTCGAGCACGGTCGCCCAAGGCACCAGCCAGTCGACGACAACCCCGGCGGTGGGCCTGGCGTCGAACTATTATCAGCGCAGCGTCCTTCTTCGCTCTGGTATCGCTCAGCTGAACTCGGACTGGACGGACAACTTCTCGACCGAGACCCGCTTCCTCTACCAGTACAACAAGGTAGGTCAGGATTCGCTCCTCGGCACCAACTTCGCGCAGTTCTCCGTCTGCACCGCGCCGACGAGCGTCGTTTCGGGCACGAACACCGTCAGCAACTGCGGCACGGGTATTCCGCAGGTCGTCTTCGGTCCGGACATCAGCCGTCAGGCCAACCAGCTGTTCTTCGACAACTGGGGTGGTTCGATCCAGGCTCGATACACTGAGGGCGCCCATGACGTTAAGATCCTGGCAGAGGTCAATGCCAAGCGCACCTTCAACTACTTCTTGCAGCGGGTGAACGGCGCTTATTATTTTGACTCGATCGCCGATTTCCAGAACCGTTCGGCTTCGCAGTTCGACTATGCCAATGCCGTGTCGCTGAACTCCACCGATGCCGCGGCCGATTTCCGGTACCAGCAGTATACGTTCGGTCTGCAGGATACGTGGGATGTCACCAACACGCTGCAGTTGACCTACGGCGTCCGCTATGACCTTTACGCGCAGCGCTCGCCGGTCGCGGCCAACGCCTCCTTCTTCAACCGCTACGGCTTCTATAACACGAAGACGTACAAGGGTCTGGACAATTGGCAGCCGCGGATCAGCGCGCAGTGGAAGCCGATTCACGATCTGTCGATCCGCGCCTCGGCTGCGGTTTTCGGCGGCGGCTCGCCCGACATCTATCTGTCGAACAGCTACTCCAACACCGGCGTGCTGACCAACCGCATCACCACCATGACGCGTGCCGGCACGGTTGCGGGTACGGTCCCGAACTCGCTGGCGACGGCAACGTGTACCGCGCCTTACACCGGTGCCAATGCAGCGCTGTGCACGACGGGCCTGAACAACGTCACTGGGAATTCGATCCCGACGGCGATCGGCTCCTACCTTGCTAACACGCCGGCGGGGGGCAACCCGGCTCCGACCAACGCCCTGGCGCAGGATTTCAAGCTTCCTTCCGTGACGAAGCTGACCGCATCGGCGGATTACAAGCTGTTCGGCTTCAACGTCGGCGCGACGTACCTGTACACCAAGACCAATCAGGCGGTGACGTTCACGGATATCCGTTCGGTCGTGGTCGGCAGGTTGCCTGACGGCCGCCCACGGTACGGCAGCCTCACGAGCTTCACGGACACCAATCAGGACATCCTCCTGACCAACACCACGAAGGGTCGCAGCCACATCTTCGTCGTCCATGCCGATAAGCAGTTCGACTGGGGCCTGTCGCTCGGCGGTAGCTATACCTACCAGGACGTGAAGGACGTCAGCCCGGCATCCTCATCGACCGCGTCGTCCAACTATTTCAACGTTGCGATGTCCGACCCGAACATGGCCACGCTCGGCACGTCTGCGGACCAGACCAAGTGGGCATTCAAGTACAACCTGGGCTACGATCACGCCTTCTTCGGCGACTACAAGACCACGATCCAGCTGTTCGGCGAAACCCGCGCGGGCCGTCCATTCAGCTACACGATGCAGAGCCCGGTCAATGGTCGTTCGCCGGTGTTCGGCACTATTGGAGGCCCGAACCTCGGCACCAACTCCGATCAGCGTTTCCTGATGTATGTACCGACCAGCACCACCGATCCGCTGGTCAGCTATGACAGCACGGACACCCAGACGGCAGTTGAGAATCTGATCAACAGCACCAAGCTGAAGGACTATCGGGGTCGGATCGCAGCGCGGAACATCGACCGCAACCGTGCCTTCACCCGGATCGACCTTCACCTCGAGCAGGAAATCCCGACCTTTATCGGAAAGTCCCGCTTGTCGATCTTTGGTGACATCGAGAACCTGCCGAACCTCATCAACCACAATTGGGGTGGCCTGCGTCAGCTAGCCTTCCCGCAATATGCGCCGGTCGTGCAGGTACAGTGCCTCAGCGTTGCAACGCCGACGGGTACGGCACCGGCCACGGGTGTTGTCAACACCAACACCGCGCAGGCTTGTAACCAGTACCGGTACTCGAGCTATCGCGCTCCGGGCACGGGTTTCGCGAGCATCAACAATTCGCTTTACCTGATCCGCATCGGCGCGCGCTTCTCCTTCTAAGGAGCAAGCGCCAGCCTGACGGTTCACCGGGGCCGCCGCTTCCCTTCGGGCGAGGCGGCGGCCCTTCTGTTTTGCACGGCGGCGTTCGCGCGTGTAGGGACGCTGGCCATATGGCGACGCTTCCCGCCCCACCCCGTCCGGCGCTGAACGTGCGCCCCTTCTTCGAGAACAAGAGCCGTGCGTTCTGGACGCTGCAGGCGGTCGGGTGGACGGGGTATCTGCTGCTGCGCGGCGCATCGACGCTGACCAACCTGTCGCTCGACGTGCTGATCCCGGTGATCTTCGAGGCGATCGTCGGCTATTGCGTGACGCTGCTGCTCTCCACCTTCTACGGCTATTTCCGCAGCCTGCCGCGGGTCGCGGGCCTGGTGCTGACGATCCTCGCCTTTGCCGCGGCGACCTTGCTGTCGGCGTTCCTCGACGCCTTCACCTGGTCGCTGATCCAGAACGGGCAGCCCGGCGTCACGCTGCCGCGGATGCTGGTGTCCTTCTATGTCACCTTCACGGCGCTGTTCGGCTGGTCGGCGCTCTATTTCGGCATCAATTTCTACCTGATCGTCGAGGATCAGATCGACCAGATGCAGCATCTGGAGAACCAGGCGTCGTCGGCGCAGCTTGCCATGCTGCGCTATCAGCTGAACCCGCATTTCCTGTTCAACACGCTCAATTCCATCTCGACGCTGGTGCTGCTGAAACAGACCGAGCGGGCGAATGCGATGCTGAGCCGCCTGTCGTCGTTCCTGCGCTACACGCTCGCCAACGAACCGACCGCGCACGTTACCGTCGCGCAGGAGGTGGAGACGCTGAAGCTGTACCTCGAGATCGAGAAGATGCGCTTCGACGACCGGCTGCGGCCGCAGTTCGAGATCGATCCCGCCGCCGAACGCGCCCGCCTGCCCTCGCTGCTGCTCCAGCCGCTGGTCGAGAATGCGATCAAATATGCGGTCAGCACCCAGGAGGAAGGCGCCGAGATCTGCGTCCGCGTGCGGCTCGCCGGGGATCGCGTGCAGATCGGCGTATCGGACACCGGGCCGGGTTTGCAGGAGGGGCGCGCGATGCCAAGCCTTTCAACCGGCGTGGGTCTCCCCAATATTAGGGAGCGGCTGGTCCAGGCGTACGGCACGGACCACCGTTTCGAGACGCGTACCGCGCCGGCTGGAGGCTTTTCGGTGGAGATCGAGATCCCCTTCCAGCTCGACGATCTGAGTAGAGAGGCCGCATGACGATCAGAACCATCCTGGTGGACGACGAACCGCTCGCGATCCAGGGATTGGAGCTCCGGCTCCAGGCGCATGATGATATCGAGATCATCGAAAAGTGCTCCAACGGGCGCGAGGCGATCCGGGCGATCAAGACGCACAAGCCCGATCTGGTCTTCCTCGACATCCAGATGCCGGGCTTCGACGGCTTTTCGGTGGTGCAGGGCCTGATGGAGGTGGAGCCGCCGCTGTTCGTGTTCGTCACCGCCTATTCGGATCACGCGCTGCGCGCGTTCGAGGCGCAGGCGGTGGATTACCTGATGAAGCCGGTGGAGGAATCGCGCCTCGCCGACACGATCGAACGGGTGCGGCAAAGGCTCAGCGAGAAGCGCGGCGTGGAGGAGGTCGAGAAGCTGAAGGAGGTGCTGGCCGAGCATGCGCCCGAAGCCGCGGCGGACATCGATGGCGGCAGCGGCGACGCGGTGAGCGCCAACCGGTTCGAGAAGCTCATCAACATCAAGGACCAGGGCCAGATCTTCCGCGTCGACGTCGATACGATCGAGCGGATCGACGCGGCGGGCGATTACATGGTGATCTACACCGGCGACCGGAACCTGATCCTGCGCGAGACGATGAAGGACCTGGAAAAGCGGCTCGACCCGCGGCGCTTCCAGCGGGTGCATCGTTCGACGATCGTCAACCTCGATCTGGTCAAGCAGGTGAAGCCGCACACCAACGGCGAATGCTTCCTGGTGCTCAATTCAGGCGCCAATGTGAAGGTCAGCCGCAGCTACCGCGACGTGGTGGCGCGGTTCGTTCACTAACGGGCCGACATGGTCCTCCCGCGCGGGAGGACCACAGGCACGCTGCTATACTGCGCGACGACCGGTGAAGAGCTGGATCAGGCCGACGATGATCGCGATGACCAGCAGGATGTGGATCAATCCGCCGGCGATATGGAGCGAGAAGCCCAGCAGCCACAGGATCAGCAGGATGACGGCGATGGTCCACAACATGGTCAGGCTTCCCTTCCTTTGCCGACGCCATGATGACGCCAGTGGGAAACAAAACGTTACGGATACGGCACGCGTTCCGCCGCTGGCCGAAAAGCTTGTGGAAAGAGGCGGTTGTTCAACGCCGTAGAGCGGCACGGGCGCGATCACCGATCCAATCCAGCGCCGCCGCCTGGATGCCCGGCGCGGCCACCATCACGCCGAATGCGGTCGGATCGGGCTTGTTGTAGCGCAGTGCCGCACCGAGTGCGTCGCTGACCCCGGCACCCGCTTCCGCCGCGATCAGCGCCGCGGCGGCGATGTCCCATTCGTTGCCCCAGCGCAGCGTCGCCACCAGATCCGCCTCGTCCGCGGCGACCATCGCCATGCGCAGCGCGATGGAATTGGGCTTGTGAACGATGGCGAGATGCCGGTCGATCTTGGGCGCGGCATCGGCCGGCACGCGCGCGCCGGTCAGGTCGGTGCGGTCGCCGGCACGCAGCGCGACGCCGTTGCGCCAGGCGCCGCCGCCCCGCGTCGCGCTCCACCGTTCGCGGCGTGCAGGCGCATCGAGCACGCCCAGCACCGCCTCGCCATCCTCCACCAGCGCGACGGAGACGGCCCAGCCCTCCCGCCCGCGGATATAGTCGCGCGTGCCGTCGATCGGATCGACCACCCAGATCCGGCGCCGCGCCAGTCGCTCGGGCGCATCGACGGTTTCCTCGGACAACCAGCCGGCGTCGGGCAGCAGCCCGGCGAGGCGGGCGCGGAGCATGCGGTCGACGTCCAGGTCGACCTCGCACACCGGGCTGCCCGGCGTCTTTTCCCAGCGCGCGAAATCGGTGCGCCAGCGGGCGAGCGCCATCTGCCCCGCCTCGCGCGCGACATCGGCGACGGCGGCGAGCAGATCGGCGGGCGTATCAGCCACCCGCGACCGTCATGCCATCGATCCGAAGGGTCGGCACGTTGGTGCCATAGCGGAATTCGAGATCGTTGGCGGGGGTCAGCTGCGCGAACATGTCCTTGAGGTTGCCCGCGATGGTGAATTCCGCGACCGGGCCGGCGATCTCGCCCGCGACGATCCGGAAGCCCGCCGCGCCGCGGCTGTAGTCGCCGGTGACCGGATTGACCCCCTGCCCGATCAGCTCGGTGACGTAGACGCCATCGGCGATGTCGCCGATCAGCGTCGCGACCGGCACGTCGCCCGCCTCCATGTAGAGGTTGCTCGGCGATACGCCGGGGGCGCCGCCGATGCCGCGCGCGGCATGGCCGGTCGGCTCCAGCCCGAGTTGCCGGGCCGAGCCGCTGTCGAGCAGCCAGGTTTCCAGCACGCCGCCGTCGACGATCGATCGCGGCGACACCGGCAGGCCTTCGCCGTCGAAGGGACGCGAACGCAAGCCGTGCGGCCGGTGCGGATCGTCGCAGATGGTGACGCCCGGGCCAAACACCGCGGTGCCGAGCGCATCCAGCAAAAAGCTAGTGCGCCGCGCGATCGCCTGTCCGCTGATCGAGCCGGTCAGGTGGCCGAGCAGCGACGATCCGACGCGCGGATCGAACACCACCGGCATCGCGCCGCTCGCCATCCGGCCGGGATTGGCGCGGGCGACGACGCGCTCGCCGGCGCGACAGCCGATCGCCTCAGGCGATTCGAGGTGCGCGCGCTTGCGGGCGGCGTGATGGGCGTAATCGCGCTCCATGCCGCTCGCCGCATCGCCGGCCAGCACGCTGGCCGACAGGCTGTAGGCGGTGGCGGCATAAGCGCCGGCGAAACCGTGGCTGGTGACGAGCGCCCAGATCGATCGCGATGCGCTGGCGCCGCCGCCTTCGCTGTTGGTGACGCCGGGCACGGCACGCGCCGCATCCTCCGCCGCCGATGCCCATTCGCGCAATTCGGCGGGGGTCATCGTGCCGCCATCGTCGATATCGAGCAGCGGCGGCGCGCCGTGCATCAGCCGTTCCTGCGGGGCGAGGCCGGCCCAGCGATCCTCCGGTGCCTCCCGCGCCATGGCGACCGCGCGCTCGACCAGCGCGGCGACGGCATCGTCGGAAAGGTCGGAGGTCGAGACGCTTGCCGAGCGCCGGCCGACGAAGACGCGCAGCCCCAGTTCCTCGCTTTCGGACCGGCCGACATCCTCCAGCGCGCCGAGGCGCACCGACAGGTCGAGGGAAGCATCGGCGGCGAAGACGGCGTCGGCGGCATCGGCGCCCGCTCGGGTGGCACGCGCGACGATATCGGCGGCGCGATCACGCGCCTGATCGGGGGTCAGCATCGCCCCGACTTAGGGGCGCGGGCGCGGCGATGCTAGAGCGCGGTGCCGACGACCGCGCAGGCAAGGAACATCAGCAGTCCGGCGAACCGGTTGCTGCGGAACCGTGCCAGCGCATTGCCGCCGTCGTCGGGAACGAGCGTGCCGATCTGCCAGGCGAAATGCGCGGCGACGGGCAACAGGGCGGCGAGCGCCAGCGGATCGGCGCGCACCTGCCAGATCGCCGCGGCCCAGAACGCCAGCGCGACGGCATAGCAGAGGGCGCATCCCGCCTTCACATGCGCGCCCATGCGCAGTGCGGAGGAGCGCACGCCGATCAGCGCATCGTCCTCGCGATCCTGCAGCGCATAGATGGTGTCGTAGCCGATCACCCAGGCGATGCAGCCGCCGTAGAGCAGCCATAGCGGCAGCGCGAGATCGCCGGTCACCTCGCTCCACCCGACCAGCGCCGCCCAGGAGAACACCAGCCCCAGCCACGCCTGCGGCCACCAGGTGATCCGCTTCATGAAGGGATAGGCGGCGACCGGCGCCAGACTGGCGACCGCTACGCCGGCGGCCAGCGGACGCAGCTGCACCAGCACGACCAGCCCGACGAGGCACAGGATGACGAGCCAGCCCCAGGCGAGCTTCACCGACACCAGGCCGCTCGGCAGCGGCCGGGCGCGGGTGCGCGCGACCTGCGCGTCGAGGTCGCGATCGACGATATCGTTGTAGACGCAGCCGGCGCCGCGCATGGCGATGCTGCCGGCGAGGATCCACAGGAGCAGCGGCCAGCGCGTAACCGCGCCGCCGGCAAGCGCGATCCCCCAGGCGCCGGGCCAGAACAGCAGCCACCAGCCGATCGGCCGGTCCAGCCGTGCGAGCAGGGCAAGGCCGCGCAGCAGCGGCGGCAGGCGCCCGGTCAGGCCGCGGTGTTCGCTGTCGGGCACGATCTCTGCTGTCATGCGGCCGCTCTTGCCGCGACGGGGGGTGGCGGAGCAAGCACGCGATGCGCTGACGCATCGGCTTTTGCCTCGCTATCGCCGCGAAGTTCCGGCAATCGCAGGACGATGATGGGAAAACGCGCATGATCGGCCTCTCGGTCGCCGTCGGCCGCTTCGTGGAGGCGCTGTTCTGGGCGATCCTGCGCGTCGCCGGCGTGGTGACGGTGGCGGTGGTCGCGATCGCCGCCGCAGCGTTGCTGGCGTGGATCGTGCTGCGCAAGATCTGGGCGCGGCAAGCCCGACGGAGGGGCAGGAAGTGACCGCGACACCGGCGTGGCCGCCGCAATCGACCCCGCGGCTGTTCGTCGAGCGCCCGCTCGCCCCCGGGCCGCTGCGCATCGACGGCCCCGCGGCGCATTACCTCGTATCGGTGATGCGGATGGCGCCGGGCGATCCGGTCAAGCTGTTCGACGATGCCACCGGCGAGTGGCTCGCCACCGCGAGCCAGGTCGGCAAGCGCGACCTCGTTGTCGAAGTGTCGACACGGCTGCGCGAGCGCGAGCCGGTGCCCGACCTGTGGCTGTGCGCCGCGCCGCTCAAGAAGGGGCGGATCGACTGGTTGGTCGAAAAGGCCTGCGAGCTGGGCGTCGACCGGCTGGTGCCGGTGGTGACGCAGCGGACGGTGGTCGATCGGCCGAAACGCGACCGGCTGCGCAGCCACATGGTCGAGGCGGCGGAGCAATGCGGGCGCACGGCCCTCCCCCGGCTCGACGAGGCGGTGAAGCTGACCGCGCTGCTGCGTGACTGGCCGGCGGATCGCCACCTGTTCTTCGCCGATGAAAGCGGCGGCGCCGCGCCGCTCGCGGCGATGCAGGCGAATCGCGGCCCGGCGGCGATCCTGATCGGGCCGGAGGGCGGCTTCACCACGGAGGAGCGCGCGGCAATCCGCGCGGTGCCGCAGGCGATCGGCATCGGCCTAGGCCCGCGCATCCTGCGCGCCGACACCGCGGCGGCGACGGCGGTGTCGCTCTGGATGGCGGCGGCGGGCGATTGGTAGGAAAGCTGGCTGGCGTGCCCGTTCATCCCCGCGTAAGGGCGCGCAATGACGACGAAAACCGGCAGCCCCAAGGACTCCCCCATCATCGAGTCGCGCGACCAGCTGATCGCGAGCTTCGCGCGTGGTGAAAAGCCGCAGGAACGGTGGCGGATCGGCACGGAGCACGAGAAGTTCGTCTACAGCACCGCCGACCATCATGCGCCGAGCTGGGGCGAGCCGGGCGGCATCCGCGCGCTGCTGACCGAGCTTCAGCAATATGGCTGGCAAGCCGTGGAAGAAGGCGGCAATCTGATCGCACTGTCCGGCGCCGACGGCAGCGTCAGCCTGGAGCCCGCGGGGCAGTTCGAACTGTCCGGCGCACCGCTCGACAACCTGCACCAGACCTGCGCCGAAACCGGCCGACACCTCGATCAGGTGAAGGCGGCGGGCGAGAAGCTGGGGATCGGGTTCCTCGGTCTCGGCATGTGGCCGGACAAGCGGCGCGACGAATTGCCGATCATGCCCAAGGGCCGCTATGCGATCATGCTGCGCCACATGCCGCGCGTCGGCAGCATGGGCCTCGACATGATGCTGCGCACCTGCACGATCCAGGTGAACCTCGATTATGCGTCCGAGGCGGACATGGCCAAGAAGTTCCGCGTCGGGCTGGCGCTACAACCGCTGGCGACCGCCCTGTTCGCCAACTCGCCGTTCACCGAGGGCAAGCCGAACGGCTTCCTCTCCTATCGCAGCCATATCTGGTCGGACACCGACCCTGCGCGCACCGGCATGCTGCCCTTCGTGTTCGAGGACGGCTTCGGCTACGAACGCTATGCCGACTATATGCTCGATGTGCCGATGTACTTCGTCTATCGCGAAGGCCGCTACATCGACGCCGCCGGCCTGTCCTTCCGCGACTTCCTGAAGGGAGAGCTGAGCGTGCTGCCCGGCGAGAAGCCGACGCTGGACGACTGGAACGACCATCTGTCCACCGCCTTCCCCGAAGTGCGGCTGAAGACCTTCCTCGAGATGCGCGGGGCCGATGGCGGGCCGTGGAACCGCATCTGCGCGCTACCGGCGCTATGGGTGGGACTGCTCTATGACGGCGCGGCGCTGGATGCGGCGTGGGACCTCGTCAAGGATTGGAGCCTCGCCGACCGGCAGGCGCTGCGCGATGCGGTGCCGCGGCTGGCGCTCGACGCGCCGCTGCCCGGTGGCGGACGGCTGGGCGACATCGCCGGCGAAGTGCTGGACATCGCGCATGCCGGGCTTGCGGCGCGCGCGCGGGGCAATGCCGCCGGCGACAACGAGACCGGCTTCCTCGATCCGCTGCGCGAGGTGGTGCGGTCGGGCAAGGTGCCGGCGCAGGTGCTGCTCGATCGCTACAACGGCGCATGGGCGGGCGATCTCACCCGGGTGTACGACGAGGCGAGCTTCTGACGACGATCATCGCAGCATCGCCGGTCGCCGCCTAGCGCAAGCCGAGCGCCGCCGTCGCCACGCGCTCCAGTTCCGGGTCGAGCGGCGGCGGGGTCATGTCGACGTTGGCCTCTAGATGATCGGCGACGGCGGTCAGCGCATGGATGCGCGCGGCCTTCTTGTCGTTGCCGTTGACGACGATCCACGGTGCGCCGCCGGTATCGGTGCGGGCGAACATGTCGTGCATCGCATCCAGATAATCCTGACGGCGTGACCGGTTGCGGTAATCGTCGGCGCCCGTCTTCCACCGCTTCCACGGATCGTCCAGCCGGTCCTTCAGCCGTTTGTCCTGCTCCACCTGGGACACGTGGACGAACAGCTTCACCAAGGTCGTGCCACCTTCGATCAACTCCGCCTCGAAGGCGTTGATCTCGTCATAGGCGCGGCGCCAATCCGCCTCGTCGGCAAAGCGTTCGACGCGCTCGACCAGCACGCGGCCGTACCAGCTGCGATCGAAGACGGTAATGTTGCCGGGGGCGGGCAGCCGGGTGCGGAACCGCCAGAGGAAATCGTGCGCCTTTTCCTCCGCGGTCGGCGCGGCGATCGGATAGACCTCGAAATGGCGCGGGTCCCAGTCCGCGGTCAGCCGCTGGATGATGCCGCCCTTGCCGGCGGCGTCCCACCCTTCCAGCATCACCACGGCGCGACGACCGTGGATGATATGCGCGACGAGGATGCGTTCCAGCCGGTCCTGCAACGCGGCGAGGTCGCGCTTGTAATGGCCCTTGTAGGGCTTGGTCTTCTCGAAATCGGCAAGGTCGATCACGCGCGGCTCCCTGTCATCCATCCTGTCATGCCTCAGGGATGTGAACGCGCCAACCGCCGCGACGGCGCAACACGAACCAGTAATAGGCCGCCGAGCCGAGGATCTGCGCCGCGGTCATGATGAGGCCGGGCCGCCCCTCCGCTAGGTCGAGCCAGCTCGTCCAGACGACATAGGCGAGCGCGATGAGCGTGACGACCGGCGCCAGCGGATAGAGCGGCATGCGATAGCGGGCGTGCGCGGTGGCACCGCTGCGCCGCCCGGCCATCGCGGCGACGGCGATACCGGCATAGATGGCGACGAGCCCGGTGCCGCTCAGCACCAGCAGCAAGGTGAGTGGCAGGAAGCAGCAGACGACGCCGACGCCGCCGACGATCAGCGTGCCTACCCAGGGCGATCCCAGCCGCGGATGGATCTGCGTCATCCAGCGGTCGAGCGGCCGCCCCCAGCTGCCGTCGCGGGCCGTGCCGTAGAAGAAGCGCGAACAGGCAAGGATGCAGGCGATAACCGCATTGACGATCGCGATCACCACGCCGATCGCGATGGCGTCGGCCAGCCAGCCGTCGCCGCGCTGCCGGGCGATCAGACCGAAGGGATCATCGGCGCTGAGCAGCGCGTGCAGGTCCCCCGCCCCCATCAACACCGCGACCGTCGGCACGATCTCGAACAGCAGGGTGAGGACGAGGCTGGCGAGGATCGCGCGGGCGATCAGGCGCGAGGGTTCGCGCATCTCCTCGCCGAAATAGACGGCGGCGCCATAGCCGTTGAGCGCGAAGATCGCGATCGAGGTGGCGAGTCCGATCGCCGCGGGCGATGCCGGCACCAGCGCGCCGTTCTGCGGCATCACCGGCAAGGTGAGGAACGGCGCGAACGGCCGCGCGACGTCGGCCCAGCCGAGCACGACGATCGCGACCAGCGCCAAAACCTCTCCGAGCAGGAAGAGGCCGGTGACCCAGGCGTTGACCCGGATCTGGAGCAGCGCCACCAACGTCGACGCGGCGACCACCGCCACCGCCACCGGCACCTCCGGCAGCCCCGGCCAGAGCGTGGAGAGCACCGCGCTGATCCCGAGCCCGGCGACGGGCGGGAAGAACAGGTTGTTGAAGACATTGACACCCAGCATCACGAAGCCGGCGAGCGGCCCCAGCGTCTTGGCGACCGCGACATATTCGCCACCCGCGACAGGCCAAGCGCTGGACAATTCGGCATAGACGAAGGCGGTGGCGATGCAGACGATGCCGGCGAGGATCATCGCCCAGATCGTGCCGGTGCCGGCCACTTGCAGCATGCCGGGGATGATGACGAAGACGGAGGAGGCGGGCGTCGCGACCGACAGCGTGAGGAACAGCACGCCCATCACGCCCAGGCTGCGCACCAATGGCTGCGGCGCCTGGGGAAGCAGTTGATCGTCCAGCATTGTTCCCGCTCTCATAGAGCATGATGACGTAAAATCGATCCGCCCCCAACCGTTCGCCCTGAGCTTGTCGAAGGGCCTCAAGCCTCACCTGTGCTTCGACAGGCTCAGCACGAACGGGGCAAGCCGATGTCACCCCTCGCTTAGCCCCGTAGCGGTAGTGACATGGTTAATCGCGCGGCGAAAGAGCCGCCGCTTTCGCGCCTGCCCCAGCGGTTTTATACCCGAGGCACCGATGCGGGAGACGATCATGCCCTACGAAAGCCCCTGGCAGCAGAGCCGCCGCAGCAGCGACGCCGACGACATCGATTACGAGATCAAGGGCGAGGAACTGCAATTCCTCGAAATCGAACTCAACCCCGGCGAGAGCGCGGTGGCGGAGGCCGGCGCGATGGTGTGGAAGGACGCCGCCATCACGATGACCACCGTGTTCGGCGACGGCAGCGGCCAGAACGGCGGCTTCATGGGCAAGCTGCTCGGCGCGGGCAAACGGCTGGTGACGGGCGAGAGCCTGTTCACCACCGTCTTCACGCACGAGGGGCGCGGCAAGGCGCGCGTCGCCTTCGGCTCGCCGACGCCGGGATCGATCCTGCCGATCCGCCTGTCCGACCTCGGCGGGCAGCTGATCTGCCAGAAGGACGCGTTCCTGGCGGCGGCCAAGGGCGTGCAACTCGGCATCTATTTCCAGCGGCGAGTGATGACCGGCCTGTTCGGCGGCGAGGGCTTCGTGATGCAGTCGCTGACCGGCGACGGCTGGGTGTTCGTGCAGATGGGCGGCACCGTCGTCGAGCGCCAACTGGCCGCAGGCGAGGAACTGCACGTCGACACCGGCTGCCTCGCGGCGATGACGCCGGGCATCGACTTCGACCTCGTCACCGCAGGCGGCGTGAAGAGCGTGCTGTTCGGCGGCGAAGGGCTGTTCTTCGCCCGGCTGCGCGGACCGGGCACGGTGTGGATCCAGTCGCTCCCCTTTGCACGCCTTGCCGGACGGATGCTGGCGGCGGCGAACGGCCGCGGTCAGAATCGCGGCGAAGGATCGGTGCTGGGCGGCCTCGGCGATTTCATCGGCGGCAACGATTGAGGACGTCGCACTCACCCTCACCCTTCGCCGCCGACAGCGCCGGAAGGGTGAGGGTGAGCGGCGTCAGCCGGCGCTCGGCGCCACCGTCTTGGCGACCGCGGTGCCCGGCTCGGCCGGGACGGCGGAGCGGATGGCGAGTTCGCGCAGCTGCTTGGGCGCCGCCGGGCTCGGCGCACCCATCAGCAGGTCCTCGGCGCGCTGGTTCATCGGGAACAGCGTGATCTCGCGCAGGTTCTGCGCGCCGCAGATCAGCATCACGATGCGGTCGACGCCGGCCGCCATGCCGCCGTGCGGCGGCGCGCCATATTGGAAGGCGCGATAGAGGCCGCCGAAGCGCTCCTCGACGTCCGCCTTGCTGAGGCCGACCAGTTCGAACGCCTTGACCATCAGCTCGGGGCTCTGGTTGCGGATCGATCCCGAGGCGATTTCATAGCCGTTGCAGACGAGATCGTACTGGAACGCCTTGATCGTCAGCGGGTCCTGGTTGGTCAGCGCGTCGAGGCCGCCCTGCGGCATCGAGAAGGGGTTGTGCGCGAACTCGACCGACTTCGCATCCTCGTCCCATTCGTAGAAGGGGAAATCGACGATCCAGCACAGCCGGAACGCGCCCTGTTCGATGAGGCCGAGCTGATCGGCGACGCGGGTGCGCGCCGCGCCGGCGAGCTTCGCCGCCGCCTCCGCCTTGCCGGCGGCGAAGAACAGGCCGTCGTCCGGCCCCAGGCCGAGCGCGGCGTAGATCGCCTCCATGCCCTCCGTGCCGTGGTTCTTGGCGATCGGGCCGGCGAATTCGCCCCCCTTGCGAGTGACGTAGCCGAGGCCGGCATGACCTTCGCTGCGCGCCCATTCGTTCATCTCGTCGAAGAACTTGCGGCTCTTCTCCGCGGTCGCCGGTGCGGGGATCGCGCGGACGACGCCGCCCGATCCGACGATCTTTTCGAACAGGCCGAAGCCGGACTGGGTGAAATGCTCCGACACGTCGGTGATGATGAGCGGATTGCGCAGGTCGGGCTTGTCGCTGCCGTATTTCAGCATCGCCTCGTCATAGGGGATCCGCGGGAACTGGCCCGACGGCGTGACGCTGCGCCCGTCGGCGAAGGTTTCGAAGATGCCGCCGATCACCGGCTCCATCGTCTCCCACACCTCTTCCTGGGTGACGAAGCTCATTTCGAGGTCGAGCTGATAAAATTCGCCGGGCAGGCGATCGGCGCGGGGATCCTCGTCGCGGAAACACGGCGCGATCTGGAAATACCGGTCGAAGCCGGCGACCATCAGCAGCTGCTTGTACTGCTGCGGCGCCTGCGGCAGTGCATAGAACTTGCCGGGGTGGATACGGCTCGGCACCAGGAAGTCGCGCGCGCCCTCCGGCGAGGAGGCGGTGAGGATCGGCGTCGAATATTCGGTAAACCCAGCGGTCTCCATGCGGCGGCGCATGTCCGAAATGACCTTCGTCCGGCGGACGATGTTGGCGTGCAGCGTCTCGCGGCGCAGGTCGAGGAAGCGATAGCGCAGGCGGATGTCTTCGGGATAATCCTGCTCGCCGGCGACGGGCATCGGCAGCTCGTCGGCGGCCGACAGCACGGTCGCACCGCGCGCGAACACCTCGATCTCGCCGGTCGCGAGATTGCCGTTCACCGTGCCCGCCGAGCGCGCCTTGACGCTGCCGTCGATCGTCACGACCGATTCGACGCGCACCTGCTCCAGCACGGCCAGCGCCGGCGAATCGCTGTCGGCGACGATCTGGGTGATGCCGTAGTGATCGCGCAGGTCGACGAACAGCACGCCGCCATGATCGCGCTTGCGATGCACCCAGCCCGACAGGCGGACGGTATCGCCGACGTTGCTCGCGGTGAGCGCGGCGCAGGTGTGGGTACGATAGGCGTGCATCAGCGCTCTCTGATTGCGTCATCCCAGCGCAGGCTGGGATCTCGTGCCGCGGACGCGCCCGCGGTAGAAAGACCCCAGCTGGCGCTGGGGTGACGGGTTGTGGTTGCCGCGCCCTCCCCTTTCCATGCCCTCTTTGTCAACCCGCACGCGCGGTCTATGGGAGGTCGGATGCACATCCACCCGTTGATTACCGACAGCGCGAGCCTCGCCAATCTCTGCAGCCGCCTCGCCCAGGCCGACTTCGTCACGGTCGACACCGAGTTCATGCGCGAGAGCACCTATTATCCGGAGCTCTGCCTGATCCAGATCGCCGATGTGAACGAGGCCGCCGCCATCGATCCGATGGCGCCGGGAATCGACCTGACGCCCCTGCTCGACCTGCTGACCGACAATGACGACGTGCTGAAGGTCGTCCATGCCGGCGGGCAGGATATCGAGATCATCTACAACCTGACCGGCAAGACGCCGCACCCGCTGTTCGACACGCAGGTGGCAGCGATGGCACTGGGTCAGGGCGAACAGATCGGCTATTCCAACCTGGTCGACAGCTGGCTCGGCATCCAGGTGGACAAGGGTGCCCGGTTCACCGACTGGGCCCGCCGGCCGCTCGACGCGCGGCAGATCGAATATGCGATCGGCGATGTGACGCACCTCGCCAAGATTTTCCCCAAGATGCTGGAGCGGCTGCGCAAGACGGGGCGCGGCGTGTGGCTAGACCAGGAAATGGAGCGGCTGGCCGATCCCGCCAATTACGCCAACGATCCCGACCAGGCGTGGAAGCGCGTGCGCGTGTCCGGCCGCAAGCCCGACGTGCTCGGCCGGTTGAAGGCGCTCGCCCGCTGGCGCGAGCTGGAGGCGCAGGGCAAGGACCTGCCGCGCGGCCGCATCGTCAAGGACGAGACGCTGGGCGATCTCGCCGGCCATCCGCCGCGGCGGCAGGCGGACCTTGCCAAAGTGCGCGGCCTGTCGGCGACCTGGGCCTCGAACGACATCGGCGGGCGGCTGATGGCGGCGCTGGAGGGTGCGACGCCGCTGTCGGCGGACGAATTGCCGCCGCGCGACGATCGCAAGCCGGGGCTGGGCAAGGACGGTTCGCTGGTCGCCGACCTCCTGAAGCTGCTGCTCAAGATCCGGGCGCGCGACATCGACGTCGCCTCGCGCCTGCTCGCCCGGTCGGACGAGCTGGAGATGCTGGCCGCGGGCGTGCGGACGGGACTCCCCATGCTGGAGGGGTGGCGCTACGATCAGTTCGGCCGCGACGCGCTCGATCTGGTCGAGGGGCGGCTGGGCTTTGCCGTGAAGAACGGCAAGCTCACCATGACCCGGACGGAGGATGCGGCATGACCAAGGCGTGGACGATGCTGTTGCCGGTGGTGATCGCCGGATGCACGACGATGGCCGAACCGCCGGCGCCGCGCGGCCCGTGCGCGATCACCGAAAAGCTGCGGATGCGGTTCGTGGGTGTGAAGTTCCGCGAGCGGATGCGCAGCGAAATCGAGCGGGAGGCACATGCCGCGACTTCGCGCGTCCTCAATCCCGGCGATGTCGCGACGATGGACTTGCGCCCCGACCGGCTCAACATCCTGCTCGACGACCTGAAGCAGATCGAGGGCCTGCGCTGCGGATGATGGTGATTTCACGCGAACAAATCAGGCGATGACCGCCCGCCGCTTGAGCGCCATCGCGAGCGCGGTATGGCGACGTTCCACCGTTTCCGCGTAGAACGCCGCATCCCCGGAGGCGAGGTGCAGCGTCAGGTCCTTCGCCGTCATCGACAGGGACGCGCGCTGTAGCGGCCCGGCGAGGCCGCCGCTGAACCGCTGGCCGAGCCGGATGGCGAGGCCCCACAGGATCGCCAGCTGGATCTGCCCGGCATTGGCAAGGCCGCTCAGCAGCGGATGCGGGCTGGTGCTGCCGCCGAGGCTGGTGTGCAGCGCCTGCGCCAGCATCGCCCGCTCGCCCGCATCGATCGCCACCCAATTGCCATGCAGCGCGATCTCGAAGCCGCGTTCGTCGCGGAACTCCGTATTGGCGCGCCAGCCTGTGTCGGCGAGCAGGCAGGCGGCGTGGCGGATGCGGGCGAGGGGCGGCGCGTCTCCCGTGAACAATGACGCGATCCAGTCGGCCAGCAGGTCGCCATGTTCCGGAAAGCGGCCGAGCAGCCGCCCCTCCTCGCGCGCCGCGACGATCAGGGGATCGAGGGCGCGGGTCGGCCGGTCGAGCGCCGCGTAGAGCAGCCCTTCGCGCAGACCGAAGGTGGAGGCGATCGCGCTGGTCGACCCCAATTCGCGCATCACGATGCCGAGCAGCGCGGTCGCATCGCCGAGCTGGCCCGCCCGTGTCGACGACATGCCGGGAATATTGCGCAGCCGCGGCCGGGAGAGATGCGCGAGGCTGCGGCCGAGTCGCCCGACCGTCTCCGGCGCCAGCGCATAGCCGTGGATGATCGGCAGCGGATAATGGGTGAGGCTCATGTCGAGCCGGGCGAGCGCGCGCCACGATCCGCCGACCATGTAGAGCGGCAGCCCCCTGCCCCGGCTGTTCCAGCCCGCCTCGCGGATCATGCGCGTGACGTGCCGGTCGAAGCCGGGCCCGCGCCCCTGCCGCAGGGCTGCGATCCGTAACACGCCGAGGGGCAACGAAACCCGATCGGTGACGGTGCCCGCGACGACGCGGACCAGCTCCAGGCTGCCACCGCCGAGGTCGCCGACGATGCCGTCGGCGTCGGGGATCGCCGACAGCACGCCCATGCCGGCGGCGGTCGCCTCCTGCTCGCCGCTCAGCAGTTCGACCGACAGGCCGAGGTCGGCGGCAGCGGCGATGAAGGCCGCACCGTTCGAGGCATCGCGTACCGCCGCGGTGGCGACGGTGCGGACGCTCGCCTCCATCTCGCGCGCCACCGCGGCGAAACGGCGCAGTCCGCCGAGGGCCAGCGCCATGCTGTCGGCGTCGATCGCCCCTGTCGCGGCAAGCCCGCGGCCGAGGCCGGCCATCACCTTTTCGTTGAACAAGGTCGCCGGAATGCGCGGATGCCCCTGATAGACGACGAGCCGCACCGAATTGGAGCCGATGTCGATGATGCCGGTGCGGGGATAGGCGCGTGCCATCAGCGCGTCCGTGGTCGCGCGGAGGGCGGGGCTGCATTGCGCGCTGTCCATTCCGCCGCCCCGGACGTGTTACGGCGTCCATTCCTCCACCCGCCGCGCGAAGCGCGTCCGGGTCGACGATCGTACAGGATGACACGGAGGGCCTTCATCCCCCGGCTTGTGGCCGCTCCGCCGCCTGCCAACAACCCCGTTATCGCCGCCGCCTGAGCGCCAGCGTCGGCACCGCATCGCTTTCCGCCAGCGCCGCGCCGCGGCCGGACAGCGACGGGTTTATCATGAAATAGCGGTGCAGGTTGAACGGCTTGTCGCCGGGCTCGTCGCGGACGTAGCGGCCGTCGGCCTGCAATTCCCAGCTCTGCTCGGTATCGATCAGGTTGGCGACCATCACCTGGTCGAGTACCTGGTCGTGCACCGTCGGATTTTCGATCGGCAGCATATATTCCACTCGCCGGTCAAAGTTGCGCGGCATCCAGTCCGCCGACGAGATGAAGACGCGCGCGCCGTCGTTGGGCAGCGCCGCGCCGTTGCCGAAGCAGAAGATGCGGCTGTGTTCCAGGAAGCGGCCGATGATCGATTTGACGCGGATATTTTCCGACATGCCGGGCACGCCGGGCCGCAGGCAGCAGATGCCGCGGATCACCAGCTCCACCTCGACGCCGGCGTTGCTCGCCTCGTACAATCTGTCGATGATGATCGGATCGACCAGGCTGTTCATCTTCGCCCACACCGCCCCTGCCCGACCGTCACGAGCATGGCCGATCTCGATGTCGATCAGGTCGAGCAGCTTCTGCCGCAGGTCGCGCGGCGACAGCGACAGCTTGGTGATGTCGGTCGGCTCGACATAGCCGGTGACGTAGTTGAACATCTGCGCCGCATCGCGCCCCATCCGCGGATCGGCGGTGAAGAAGCTGAGATCGGTATAGATGCGCGCGGTGACCGGATGGTAATTGCCGGTGCCGAAGTGGCAATAGGTGCGGAACTGGCCGCCCTCGCGCCGCACCACCATCGACACCTTGGCGTGCGTCTTCCATTCGAGGAAGCCGTAGACGACCTGCACGCCCGCCCGCTCCAGCGCGCTCGCCCAGAGGATATTCTGTTCCTCGTCGAAGCGCGCGCGCAGCTCGACCACGGCGGTTACGGACTTGCCCGCCTCGGCCGCGGCGATCAGTGCGTTGATGACCGCAGGCTGCTTGCCGGCGCGATACAGCGTCTGCTTGATTGCGATGACATCCGGGTCCTGCGCCGCCTGTTTCAGGAAGGCGAGGACGACGTCGAACGCCTCATAGGGATGGTGGACGATGATATCCTTGGCCCGGATCGCCGCAAAGCAATCGCCGCCGAACTCGCGGATGCGCTCGGGGAAACGCGGGGTGAAGGGCAGGAATTTGAGGTCCGGCCGATCCTCGTCGATCACCGCCGCCAGATCGCCGATGCTGAGCAGGTTGCCGCTTTCGGTGATCGTCGCGTCGGCGCCGCCCAATTCCTCGCGCAACACCTCGGCGAGCGCGTCGGGCATGCCCGTCTCCAGCTCCAGCCGGATGACGCGGCCACGGCGGCGGCGCTTGATCGCATTGGCGAAATAGCGGACCAGATCCTCCGCCTCTTCGTCGATCTCGATATCGCTGTCGCGCAGCACGCGAAAGGCGGCGGCCCCGACCAGCGTGTAGCCGGGGAACAGGATAGGCGCGAACCGCTTCAGCAGCGCCTCGATCGACACGTAGCGGGCGGGATCGCCAGGCAGGCGGACGAATCGCGGCGCGCTCGACGGGATCATCACCAGCTCGCGCACCGGCTCGCCATCAGAATCGCGCACCACGTCGAACATCACCGACAGCCCCTTGTTGGGGATGAAGGGAAACGGATGCGCGGGATCGAGCGCCTGCGGGGTGAGGATCGGGAAGATCTGCTCGCGGAAATGCTGCTCCAGCCAGCGCGCCGCGTCCGCATCCACCTCGTCGCGGCGCAGGACGTGCAGCCCCGCCTCGTCGAGCAGGTGGCGAAGATCGCCCCACACCGCCTGCTGGCTAGCCATCAGCGCATCGGCCTCCGCGGTGATCGCGGCCAGCTGCTGCCCGGGGGTGAGGCCATCCGACGAGCGACGGTCGACGTCCTTCATCTGCTGGCCCTTCAGGCCGGCGACGCGGACCATGAAGAATTCGTCGAGGTTGCTGCCCGAGATCGACAGGAACCGCAGCCGCTCGAGCAGGGGATGCGCCCCGTTGCACGCCTCGTCCAGCACCCGCCGATTGAACGCCAGCCACGACAGCTCGCGGTTGAAATAGCGATCGTTCACCTCCGGGACGAAGGGATCGTCGTCGGCGTCGGACAGATGAGCGAGGTGCGCGGGGCGTGTCATGGTTACGTCATAGGCAACAACGGTTGCGGTTGCGTGACGATCCCTGCGGCGGTGAGAACGGTGCGCGCGAGCGGGATGGACAGGCGCTTGCGGCTTTCCAGCACCTCCTGGTCGAGCGCGTCGACCACGCGCTGGACGACGATATGGCTGCGTTCGATCCGGGTGCTGAGCCAGCCGACGAGGTCCGGGCGGGCGTCCAGCCCGCGGCGCTGGAACAGATGGTCGAGCAATGCGGCGATCAGTTCGTCGTCGGGCGCGCCGATCGCGGCATGCGGGCTGGCCGCGAGGCGCGAACGCAGGTCGGGCAGCCTCACGCCCCAAGCGGGCGGCAGCGCATCGGCGACGATCAGCAGCGGGCGGCCATCGGCCTGCGCCTGGTTCCAGGCGTGGAAGATCTGCGCCTCCGGCACCTTTTCGGCGTCGTCGATGATCGTGCCCTGGCTCTTCGCCGCGAAGATGCGCGCAAGCAGGCTGCGGCCCGACTTGCGCGGGCCGGTCAGCACCGCGGCCATCACCGGCCACGTCGCCCATTGCTCCAGCGTCTGCGCGGCGCGGACGTTGGAGGGGGTGATGAGGAAGGCGTCGTCCTTGGGGTCGGCCGGCCACCCCAGCGGCAGCGCGAGCTGGTTGGTCATGCGGGTCAGCCTGCGGGTCGGTCGTCGGCCGGCAAGTTCGGCGGCAGCAGCTGCGGCGCGCGGCGGATGCGCAGCGTCTGCCCGGATCCGGTCACCTGATAGCCGCGCACCTCCAGCGCCGCACGCAGCGCGTCGGGATCGCCGTCATAGGTGACGCGCATCAGCGACACGCCGCCGAGTGCGAGGCTGGTGGTGCTGGCGGTGCGCACGCCGGGGATGCCGCGCACCAGCCCTTCGGTATTGGCAACCGCGCTGGCGCCAGGCGTGTCGAACTGCACGGTGATCGGAATGCCGGCATTGGCGGAACCGGTGTCGCCGACGATCTCGGCCAGCGTTTCGCCGCCGCTGTCGTCGCCGGCCGCATCGGGATCGACGACCGGTTCCGGCTCCGGCGGTGGCGACAGCGTCGGATCGAGCGCCAGCTCGCCGCTGCGCAGCGCCTGCTGGAACAGCGCATCCATGCGGGTGACGCCGGTGTCGAGCAGCTGCGGCAGGCCGGCGGCGCTGCCGACGCGCAGCGTGAAGCTGCCGAGCAGGCGATTGTCCGGCCCGTGCCGTGCCTGGAACACGCCGATGATCGGGCCGCCGGGATAGCTGCGGTACAGGCGCACCACCGGGATCAGGATATCGGACGCGCCATATTGGTCGATGATCGTCCGCCACCAGCCGCGCCCCGGCCGGCCGATCTGGCCGGCGTTGAGCAGCAGCGAATCGGCGCCCGCGCCGGACGGGCGGACATAATCGATCGCCGAATTGCCGGTGCGGAAGCGCGCCCATGCCTCCTGCCAGTCGTTGCGCTGCTCGAACACCGTCTCGACCCCGCCCGACACCTGCAGCGGCACCAGCAGCATCGGCCGCGAGCGATCCGAATAGGCGCTGATCCCCAGGATCGAGGCGGCGCGGCCGCGATCGAACAGCACACCCAGCCTGGCGATATAGCGCGCCGGCCCGATCTGCTCGTTCTCGACGACGATGCCCGAGACGATCTGGTCGAGCGTGCCGTCGGACACCAGGGCGCCGTCGCCGCCGAGCCGGCGCGACAGCTGCACCCAGGCCTTGCGCTGCGCCAGCCGCCAGCCGCCGAGGCGCGCGGCCTCCGCCGTCTTGCCGGCGACATCCACGGCGACGCCGCTCACCTCGAAATCGCCCGAACTGTCGATCGGCGCGACGCCGCGCCCGCCCTCGATCTGGGCATAGGCGCCCGCGCCCAGCAGCAATGCGGCACCGGCCAGCGACGAGAACAGGGTACGGTTACGCATCTCGCCCGCCTTTTGGCGAAGCGGCGCCGCGAAGCCAAGCCCCGACCGCTCAATCCTCTCCGGCACGGGGAGGTGGCGCGGCGCAGCCGCGACAGAGGGGCAGCCACGAGCGGCTCGCCTGCGGCTGCCCCCCCCCCCCACGGCCTGTGGCCGCGGTCCCCCTCTCCGTGCCGGGAAGGATCGGGTTCGCCATTGCCACCACCGCCCGCAAACCGTAGCAGGCTGGCCGGATGAGCACGCCCCCCTCGCCCCCCGCACCTGCCACTGGCGACCAGTCCTACACCTATGCCGATGCCGGCGTCTCGATCGCCGCGGGCAACGCGCTGGTCCGCGCGATCGGTCCGCTTGCCAAGGCGACGCGGCGGCCGGGCGCGGATGCGGAACTCGGCGGGTTCGGCGGCATGTTCGACCTGAAGGCCGCGGGCTTCACCGACCCGCTGCTCGTCGCCGCTAACGATGGCGTCGGCACCAAGCTGAAGCTCGCGATCGAATGGGACCGGCACGAAGGCGTCGGTGTCGACCTCGTCGCGATGTGCGCCAACGATCTGATCGTACAGGGCGCCGAGCCCCTGTTCTTCCTGGATTATTACGCCACCGCCCGGCTCGACACCGCCATCGCCGAACGCGTCGTCGCCTCGATCGCGGAGGGCTGCCGCCAGGCGGGCTGCGCGCTGATCGGCGGCGAGACGGCGGAGATGCCGGGCATGTACGCCGAGGGCGACTACGACCTTGCCGGCTTCTGCGTCGGCGCGGTCGAGCGCGACCGCGTGCTGACCGGGCGCGGGATCGCGGCGGGCGACGTGATCCTCGGCCTCGCCTCGTCGGGCGTGCATTCCAACGGCTTCTCGCTCGTCCGGCGCCTGGCCGCCGATCGCGGCTGGAAGCTCGACCGGCCGGCGCTGTTCGATTCGGACCGGCTGCTGATCGACACGCTGATGGCGCCGACGCGCATCTACGTGAAAAGCCTGCTGCCGCTGCTGCGCGAAGGCCGGATCAAGGGCCTCGCCCATATCACCGGCGGCGGCCTGCTGGAAAACATCCCGCGCGTGCTGCCCGAGGGCACGCATGCCGTTGTCGATGCGGACGCCTGGGAGCAGCCGCGGTTGATGGCCTTCCTGCAAGCACAAGGCGCGATCGAGCCCGAGGAGATGGCGCGCACCTTCAACTGCGGGATCGGCATGGCGGTGGTCGTCGCGGCGGACCAGGCCGATGCGGTCGCCACGTCGCTGACGGACGCGGGCGAGACGGTGCACGCGATCGGCCGCATCGAGGACGGCACGCGCGGCTGCACCGTGCGCGGATCGGCCGAAACGTGGAGCGCGCGCAGCGACTGGACCGCGACGCACGACCATGGCTGATCGGGCATGAAGACCGTCGGCATCCTCATTTCCGGCCGCGGCTCCAACATGATGGCGCTGGTGGGGGCGGGCATCCCGGTCGGCCTCGTCGCCTCCGACACGCCGGACGCGCCGGGCCTCGCCTGGGCTCGGGATCGCGGCATCGCCACCTTCGCGCTGTCGCCCAAGGGGATCGGCAAGGCCGCCTATGAAGCCGCGGTCGATGCCGCGCTGCACGAGGCGGGGTGCGCGGTGATCGCGCTCGCCGGCTACATGCGGCTGCTGTCCGATGATTTCGTCGGGCGCTGGCGCGGGCGGATCGTCAACATCCATCCGTCGCTGCTGCCCAAGTACAAGGGCCTAGACACCCACGCCCGCGCCCTCGCGGCGGGCGACACGGTGGCGGGCTGTTCGGTGCACATCGTCACCGAGGAGCTGGATGCGGGCGAACTGCTCGGCCAGGCCGAGGTGCCGATCCTGCCCGGCGATACCACCGACACGCTTGCCGCGCGCGTGCTCGCGGCCGAACACCGCCTCTATCCCCAGGTGCTGAAGGAGTTCGCCAGCCGATGACCGCCATCCTCGAATCCGTGCGCGCCATCGCGCTGCTGCTGCCCGAAGCGGAAGAGCGCGACGGCGCGTTCCTGGTCGCCGGCACGCCCTTCGTCGAAATCGCGGGCGAATCGCTGCGGGTGCGCGGCGCGGATGGATGGGACACGCTCGACGCCGCGGGCCATGCCGACTGGACGCTGATCGAGGACCGGATCGCCCGCAGCTGGGAACTCAGCGCGCCACGCGGGCTGCTGGAGGCGGGCGGGCGATGAGCGGCAAGGGCAGCGGCGAAACCGCCGATCAGGCGCAGACCCGCCGCCGCTGGATCACGCTCGCCGAGGTGGTGGCGGTGGCCGGCGTCATTATCGCCGCGCTGACCCTCTACAATAATTGGCAGGAACGCCGCGACGCCGCCGCCGACAAGGCGATCGAGGCGGCGAGTGCGACGCGCGACAAGACGCGCTTCATGCTGCGCGGCACGCCCGATGCCGGCAAGCAGGCGATCCTGCTGACCCGCGACGAGGCCCATCCGCTCGGCGACATCCGCGTCACCTTTCCGACCGCGCTCGGCGTGTCGCCGCAGGATTCGGTGACGCAGACGATCCCGGTGGACTGGTTCGCCAAGGCGCTGCGCGCGGTGACGGACGGCGGCCCCGACACCATGACCGGGCGGCTGCCGGTGCTGATCCGCTACACCTATTTCACCGACGACCAGCCGACCACGCGGCAGGCGATCTACGACCTCGTCTGGTCGACGCATGGCCGTGCCCTGCGCGGCCGTGCGGTGGAGGTGACCGACCTGCGCCTGCGCGAAAGCGGCGGCAACCAGAAGCGCATCGACGCGCTCTGGGCCAAGGACCGGCCGAAGACTTAGCGCGCGACCAGCCAGCGCAGGACGCGCGGCACGGCGCCACGGCGGCCGATCCAGTCGCTATAGGCGCGATAAGCCGGGTCGAGGCCGAGGTGCCGCTCCTCCGTGCGCGCCCGCCAGTAATAGACGCCGCTCACCGCCCCCATCAGCGCCGTCGCGCGCACCGCATCGACCAGGCTGCCGGTGGTGAGGAACGGCAGCGTCGACAGCCACCAGAACAGGTTCTTGGACAGATAGGCGGGATGGCGCGACCAGGCATAGGGCCCGTGCGTCAGGATGCCGCGATGCGTGAGGTTGGAGAAGCGCAGGCCGAACGCCACCGTCGCCCAGGCATAGATCGCGGTCAGCACGACCAGCAGCGCGCCCCAGCCGGCGAGCAGCCAGGGGTGGCCGGCAAACCAGTCGGTCCATTCCTGCGTTCCCGGATGATAGTCGAGCGGTCCGCCCGCCTCCATCAGGATGAACGGCGGATAGCACATCAGCGCCGCCGTCCAGGCGGCGGCATAGGGGTTGGCGCTGCGGATATGCGCATCGAGCGGGCGCAGCGTCAAAATATAGCCGACGGTCGCAAAGGCGACATCGACGACGAACATCAACGCGATCAGCCACTGTGCCAGCGCCACCGGATCGCGCAGGCTGGCAAGGTCGGTGCGGATGACGCCCCCGTAATTGCCCGGCACCACCGCCAGCATGAAGGCGAGGAAGAACGCCTTGACCCCCCAGCTGCGCAGGTGGCCATGGATCGCGTCGCGATCGACGCCGTCCTGTCCGGTCAGCCAGGCGCCGACATGCCACGCGCCATCCCGCGGCTCGACCAGATAGCGGTCGAGCCACAGGACGTAGGGCACCGCCACCACGGCGGCGATCGGCACGCCCCAGCTGAAACACCACATGGCAAAGGCGAAATTGCCCTCCCAATAGAAGCGGCCGACGCCATAGAGGCATGCGATCCCGCCCCAGGTGACGAACAGGCCGGCCAGTTTGGTGAGGCTGACATCGCGGGTGGCGGCGAACGGACGCGGCGATGCCCAGTCGATGCCGGTGGAGGCGTTGCGATGCACCTTGTCGACCAGCAACGACCAGCCGATCATCGGCAGTGCACAAGCCACCAGCCCGACCAGCGCCGAATAAGGGCCGTCCATCCCGATCGCGAAGGCGAATGCAAGCCAGGCGCCTAGTCCCGCCAGTCCGGCAAGGCCGACGCCATGGCTGACGGCGGAACGCGGGCGCTGGTCGGCGGCATGCGCGGCGAGCGCGGGATCGTGGTACATCCCGCCCGGTTAGCCCGGCAGCGGTAAGGAAGTCGTGAACCATGCCCGCGCCCGCTTGCGCAGTGCGCGCGGCGGCGGTATCGCAGGCCCCACGCCCGGTGAGCGGGTATAGCACAATGGTAGTGCAGCAGCCTTCCAAGCTGAATACACGGGTTCGATTCCCGTTACCCGCTCCAGCGTTTCTTTCCCGATCACTGATGTCCGACGAGCGTTTCTACGGACGGTTGTCCGGCAGCGGCCAGAATGCCGGCGCCGCGGCCTAAAGCGCCATGATCGTGCGCTGCCCACCATGCCGGAACGCGCCGCATCATGGGAATGGAATCGTCGTCCATACCCCGTCACCCCGGACTTGTTCCGGGGTCCACGGTGCCGCACATCCAAGTGCCTGTGAGTATGCGGCACGGTGGATGCCGGAACGAGTCCGGCATGACGGAGGATGGTTTGGAGCGCATTGGAGTAGGAGGACGCGTTGCTGCTCCTCCTCCGCTCACTCCTTCGCGGTACCCGGCTCCGCCATCTTGCGATGCTGCTCGGCCAGCACGGCGTTGGGCGTGATGTTGGCCACCGCCGATTGCAGCTTGTTCTTCCACCCCGACACGACCGACGCCTTGCCCGCCATCAGCGCGTCCCAGCCGTCCTTGGCGACGTCCGCGGGGTCGCTCTTCTTGGGGTCGCTCCCGACGTCGGTGTCCAGCATGTCGCCGCGGGCGAAGAATTCGGTGTCGACCGGCCCCGGCATCAGGTTGGTGAGCGTGACGCCGTCGGCATCCTTGATCTCGTTCTGGATCGCCGCGACGAAGCTGTCGACGAAGGCCTTGGTGCCGTTGTACACCGCCTGGAACGCGCCGGGGATGTAGCCGGCGATCGATCCGGTCACCAGCACCTTGCCGTCGTTGCGCGCGACCATCGGCTTCAGCACCTTCTGCAACAGATAGGCGGTGCCGGTGATGTTGGTGTCGACCACCATGCGCCAGTCCTTCACCTCCTGATCGAGGAAGGCGTGGCCAAGGCCATGGCCGGCATTGGCGCAGACGAGGTCGATCTGCCGCCCGTTCGCCGCAGCGAGCAACTGGTCGACGCCCTCGATGGTCGACAGGTCCGCCTCCACCGCGGTGACGCTGGTGCCGAACTGTTCGAAATCGTTGGCGGCGGCGTTGATGAGCGGTTCGTTGGCGACGACGAGGATGTCGTAGCCGTTCTTCGCGGCGAGCGTCGCCAGTTCGAAGCCGATGCCGGTGGAGGCACCGGTGATGATAGCAAAGGGATTGGCCATGGGTTTGGTCCTTTCTCGAAGATGATGATCCCTACCCGTCATCCCGGCGGACGCCGGGATCCATGGATGCGCCCGGCTGATGGGTCGCGCCGACGCGGCCCGATCGGGTCCATGGGTCCCGGCGTTCGCCGGGATGACGGAAGGGCTATGAAGTTACGCCGCGGTCATGCCCGGCTTCAGCACGATCTTGGTCACCTCGTTCTGGTGATCCTTGAACATCTTGTAGCCCTTGGGTGCGTCGGTCAGCGGCATGCGGTGCGAGATCAGGAATTCGGTGTCGATCTTGTCTTCCATGATCGCGTTGAGCAGCCCCGGCATATAATGCTGGACGTGCGTCTGCCCGGTCTTGAGCGTCAGCCCCTTCTCCATGAACGCGCCGAGCGGGAATTTATCGACGAAGCCGCCGTACACCGCCGGCATCGAGACGCGGCCGCCCTTGCGGCAGGCGATGATCGCCTGACGGATCGAATGCGGACGATCGGTGCCGAGGAAGGTCGATGCCTTGATCTGGTCGATGACGTTGTCGACGAACAGGCCGTGCGCCTCCAGCCCGACCGCGTCGATCACCGCATCGGGGCCGATCCCGCCGGTCATCTCCATCAGCGCTTCATAGGTGGCCGATTCCTCGAAGTTGATCGTCTCCGCCCCGAACTTCGCGGCGAGCGCCAGCCGGGTCGGAAAATGGTCGATCGCGATCACCCGCTCCGCGCCCATCAGGAACGCGGACTGCACCGCGAACAGTCCGACCGGCCCGCAGCCCCAGACCGCGACGGTGTCGCCCGGCTCGATCTGCGCATATTCGGCCGCCTGCCAGCCGGTCGGCAGGATGTCGCTGAGGAACAGCACCTTGTCGTCGTCGACGCCGTCGGGGATGACGATCGGCCCGACGTCGCTGAACGGCACGCGGACATATTCCGCCTGGCCGCCGGCATAGCCGCCCGTCATGTGGCTGTAGCCGAACAAGGCGGACATCTCATGCCCGTACAGCGACTGGGCGATATCCTGATTGTCCGCGGGCAAACCGTTGGGACAGGCGGAATATTGGTGCTTGCCGCAATGGTAGCAGCTGCCGCACGCGATGGTGAAGGGCACCACGACGCGCTGCCCCTTCTTGAGTGTCGATTTCGCACCGACCTCGACCACCTCGCCCATGAATTCATGGCCCAGGATGTCACCCGCCTTCATCGTCGGGATGTAGCCGTCGTACAGGTGCAGGTCCGATCCGCAGATCGCGGTGGAGGTCACCTTGATGATGCAGTCGCGCGGATTGACGATTTCGGGATCGTCCACCGTATCCATGCGGACGTCATGCTTGCCGTGCCATGCCAGTGCTCGCATCAGCGTAGCTCCTTCTTCGAACAAAGCGCTTTCACAGGCCCATCTCCTCGAACTGCTTGGGATTCATCGCGGGGGTGGCGATCTCGCCGGTTTCCATCAGCTGCTTGAAACGGCGCAGGTCGCGGCGCGCCTGGATCGCGGGTTCGCGCTGGAACAGCTTGGCGATCACCTTGCCGATCACGCCGCCCGGCGGATCGTAGGCGATGGTGACCGTCACCACCGTACCGCGCGCGCCCGCTTCGCGGAACTCGATGCGCCCGGAATTGGCCACGTCCGCGCCCGGCTCCGATGTCCAGGCGATGAACCGGTCCTGTTCCTCCTGCGTGACGCGTGCGTCCCAGGCGACCGTCGCCCCCGCGGGCGCCTTCACCACCCAGTGCGACAGCGTGTCGTCCTTCACCTCGATGGAGACGACATTCTCCATGAATTGCGGCAGGTTGGAGAAGTCGCGGAAGAAGGCGTAAAGTTCGCTCACCGGCCGGTCGATCGTCACCGATCGACCGACGACGGCAGAGCCCTGCCCGTCGATGAGACCGGCGGTGGTCGTCTCGGCAGCGTCGCCGCGTTTGGAGGTGGAGGCGGGCGCATCGTCGCGTTGGTCGGTCATTCTCGTCTCCCTTCGGAAGACACCCCCAACCGCGCAGACTCGACGACGTTCCTATCGTTACGGACGCAGATTCAATTAGATGAAGCTGGTTTTCACCAGAACCCACCAGCGCAGGCCGTCACCGTGGGATGGGCACCGATGCTGTGGACGCTCGCCCCCCGCAGCCATGGGGAGGATGGTGGACAGGGCTGGATTCGAACCAGCGTACGCTTGCACGGGCAGATTTACAGTCTGCTGCCTTTAACCACTCGGCCACCTGTCCAGATGGGAGCTTCGCCGAAGCGAGGCGGCCTATTGGCGTGGGCAAACGCGGCTGTCAACGCCGGTCGGCGAAGAAAGCGCGATGCTTGCACGATCGCCGGCCCGGACGTAGCACGCGCGCCATGATCCGCATGCCCCTTACCACCCGCCCCGGGCTTCCACGCTGATGGCGCGCCGTGGCCACCGCCCGTCGACGGGCACCGCCAACCGCCCCAAATTCTGGGGCCGCCACCCGGTGACGGCGGCGCTCGCCAATCCGAACCGCAACGTGCGCAAGATCTGGGGCACGCGCGAGGCATTGGCCTCGCTCGACCTGCCGCCGGCGATGCCGGTGGTCTATGCCGATGTCGCCGATCTCGGCCGGCTTGTCCCCTCCGACGCCCCGCACCAGGGCCTCGTCGCCGAGGTCGAGCCGCTGGAGGAGATGTGGCTCGCCGACCTGTTGCTGGAGGGCAAGGACGACCGGCGCCCGCTGATCGTGCTCGACCAGGTCACCGATCCGCACAACGTCGGCGCGATCCTGCGCTCGGCCGCCGCCTTCGACGCGCTCGGCATCGTCACGCAGGACCGGCATGCACCGCCCGAGAGCGGCACGGTGGCCCGCTCCGCCTCGGGCGCGCTGGAGACGGTGCCCTGGTGCCGCGTCGTCAACCTCGCCCGCGCGCTCGAAGAGATCGCCGAAGCCGGTTTCTGGCGGATCGGCCTCACCGGCCACGCCGACCAGACGCTGGCACAGGCGATGGGCCAGCAGCGCATCTGCATCGTGCTCGGCGCCGAAGGCGAAGGCATGCGCCAGAACACCGAGGCGCATTGCGACGAACTCGCCAAGCTGCCGATCAGCGACAAGGTGGAAAGCCTCAACGTCTCCAACGCCGCCGCGATCGCGCTCTATGCGGTGGCGGCGCGGTAGGCCTGCATCGCAAGACGCCTACTCGCCCCCCACGTCATCCCGGCGAACGCCGGGATGAAGGGGGGGGGGGGGGTGGCGGCGGCTATCCTGACCGCCGTCCCTCAACCCCTCAATCCTCGCCGGCGATCGTCACCTTCAGCCCGTCCAGCGCATCGGTGAACGGCAGCTGGCACGACAGGCGCGACGTCGCATTACGCTCGTCGCTCGAATCGAGCAGGTCGTCCTCGTCCGGCCCCATCGACGGCAGCGCATCGGCGAAGGCCGGGTCGACATGGACGTGGCAGGTCGCACAGCTGCAGCAGCCGCCGCACAGCGCCAGCAGTTCGTCGATGCCGGCGTCGCGGATCACTTCCATCACCGACAGTCCGGCCTCGCCGTTGATTTCGCGTTCTTCCCCCTCGCGCGTCACGACGATAAGCTTGGGCATGATGTTCTCCGCAATGAATAGCCCGCGCCATGCCGTGCGGAACGCGCCGGATCAAGCATGGGCCTGACCGCCGAGCAGATCCGCGCCTCGATGGATGCGCTGGCGGGCATCGAACCCGCCTTCGCCGCCGGGCTCGCCCGCGTCGGCTATCCGCCGCCGCGCATCCGCGAAACGGGCTATGCGACGCTGCTGCGCACGATCATCGGCCAGCAGGTCAGCGTCGCCTCCGCCGCCGCCGTGCATCGCAAGCTGGAGAGCCTGGTCGGCGATCCCGGCGATCCCCACACCATCCTTGCCGCCAGCGACGAGACGCTGCGCGCCGCCGGCCTGTCGCGGCAAAAGGCAGGCTACGTCCGCAGCCTTGCCGACGAGGTGACCAGCGGCCGGCTCGACCTCGCCGCTCTGCCCGCCGACGACGAGGCAGCGATCGCGCAGCTGGTGCGGGTCAAGGGCATCGGCCGCTGGTCGGCCGAAATCTACCTGCTGTTCGCCGAAGGGCGGCCGGATATCTGGCCGGCCGGCGACCTCGCCGTGCAGATCGAGGTCGGCCGCCTGCTCGGCCATCCCGAACGCCCGTCGGAAAAGCTGACGCGCCAGCTCGCCGAGGCCTGGCGCCCACATCGCGGCGCACTCGCGATCTTCACCTGGCACCATTACGGCGCCGGACCGGACACGCCGCCCAAGGACGCCGCGCCGGTCTGACCCGCGCCACCTTGATCCAGCGTACGCTCTCGCCGCTTGCCCATGCGGGGCGCATGCCCCACAGACGCTGGCGATGACAGCACCCGCCGCCACGCCCGCCGTTTCCCTGATCGGAAGTCATCGCAGCGTGGCATTGCCGCAAGGGGGATCGCGGTGGCGGCGGCTGGGCGCGTTCATGGGGCCGGGCTTCCTCGTCGCAGTCGGCTATATGGATCCGGGCAATTGGGCGACGGACATCGCCGGCGGCTCGGCGTTCGGCTATACTTTGCTGTCGGTCATCCTGCTGTCGAACCTGATGGCGATCGTCCTGCAGGCGCTGTCGGCGCGGTTGGGCGTCGCCGCCGGGCTGGACCTCGCGCAGGCCTGCCGCGCCTATTACAGCCGGCCGACCACGTTCGCGCTATGGGCGCTCGCCGAGGTGGCGATCATCGCCTGCGATCTCGCCGAGGTGCTCGGCACCGCCATCGCGCTGAAACTGCTGTTCGGCATCCCGCTGATCTGGGGCGTGCTGGTCACCGCGCTCGACGTGTTCCTGATCCTCGCGCTGCAACGCTACGGCTTTCGCAAGATCGAGGCGTTCATCGTCGCGCTGCTGCTCATCATCGCCGGCTGCTTCGCGTTCGAACTGTTCCATGCGCGGCCGGACATGGGCGCCGTGCTCGCCGGCCTCGTCCCCTCGCCCGGCATCGTCACCGATCCCGCCAAGCTCTACCTCGCGATCGGCATCCTCGGCGCGACGGTGATGCCGCACAATCTCTACCTGCACTCGTCGATCGTCCAGACCCGCGCCTTCGAGCCGACCGATGCGGGCAAGGCGGAGGCGGCGAAGCTCGCGACGCTCGACAGCACGATCGCGCTCGGCCTCGCCTTCTTCATCAACGCCGCGATCCTGATCGTCGCCGCCGCCGTCTTCCACACCGCCGGGCGCACCGAGGTGGCGGAGATCGACGAGGCCTATCGCCTGCTCGCGCCGATGATGGGCGTCGGCGCCGCCAGCATCGTCTTCGGCGTGGCGCTGCTCGCCTCGGGCCAGAACTCCACCGTCACCGGCACGCTCGCCGGGCAGATCGTGATGGAGGGCTTCCTCAACCTGCGACTGCCGGTGTGGCTCAGGCGGCTGGTGACGCGCCTGCTTGCGATCGTGCCGGCGGTGATCGTCGTCGGCGCCTCGGGCGACAGCGGCGCGACGCAGCTGCTGGTGCTCAGTCAGGTCGTGCTCAGCCTCCAGCTCCCCTTCGCGGTGGTGCCGCTGGTGCTGTTCACCGGGCGCAGCAGCGTGATGGGCCGGTTCGTCAGCCCGCTGTGGCTGCGCACGCTTGCCTGGATTATCGCCGCGGTCATCATCGGGCTCAACGTCACCCTGCTCTACGGCATGATCTGATCCCGGATCGGCCATTTAGCCCGGTGACAAACGCAGTGCGTCGCCGTTAACTGCACCCTTCCCGCTCCTCTCCCCAGGACAGCCCGTGACCGACAGCCGAGCCCCCGCCCAGACCAACGCGCTTGCCGCCGCCATCGTCGACACCTTGGTCCATCGCATCGGCAAGGATGCGCAGGCGGCCCGTCCGCACGACTGGCTGGCGGCGACGATCTTCACGCTGCGCAACGAGATCATCGAACGCTGGATGCAATCGACCAAGGCGGCGCATGCGGCCGGCGCCAAGCGCGTCTATTACCTCAGCCTCGAATTCCTCATCGGCCGGCTGCTCCGCGACGCGCTATCCAACCTGCGCCACAACGACGAGGTGGCCGAGGCGCTGGCATCGCTCGGCGTCGACCTCGCCGTCATCGAAGAGATCGAGCCCGACGCGGCGCTCGGCAACGGCGGCCTCGGCCGGCTCGCGGCCTGTTTCATGGAAAGCCTCGCCAGCCTCGACCTGCCCGCCTACGGCTATGGCATCCGCTACGTGAACGGCATGTTCCGCCAGCGCCTGGACGATGGCTGGCAGGTGGAGCTGCCGGAGAACTGGCTGGCGCACGGCAATCCTTGGGAATTCGAGCGGCGGGAGAGCGCCTATTTCGTCGGCTTCGGCGGCGAGGTGACGGCGCTAGCCGATGGCCGCAGCCACTGGTCGCCGGCGGAAGCGGTGGAGGCGGTCGCCTTCGACACGCCGATGGTCGGCTGGCGCGGCAAACGGGTCAACACGCTGCGGCTGTGGAATGCACGCGCCTTCGATCCGATCAAGCTCGATCAGTTCAACGCGGGCGACTTCCAGGGCGCGCTCGCCGGGCAGCTCCGCGCCGAGACGCTGACCCGCGTCCTCTACCCCAACGACAGCACGCCCGCCGGGCAGGAACTGCGCCTGCGGCAGGAGTATTTCTTCTCGTCGGCCTCGATCCAGGACATCGTCCGCCGCCACATCCAGTATTTCGGCGACATCGCGACGCTGGCCGACAAGGCGGCGATCCAGCTCAACGACACCCACCCGGCGGTCGCCGTCGCCGAGCTGATGCGATTGCTCACCGACTTCCACGAACTGCCCTTCGACCAGGCGTGGGACATCACCCGCGCGACCTTCGGCTACACCAACCACACGTTGCTGCCAGAGGCGCTGGAAAGCTGGCCGCTGCCCCTGTTCGAGCGGCTGCTGCCGCGGCACATGCAGATCGTCTATGCGATCAACGCCAAGCTGCTGCGCGAGGCGGCAAAGGTGGAGGGGATCGACGAGCGCGCGATCGCCGCGATCAGCCTGATCGACGAAGGCGGCGAACGGCGCGTGCGCATGGCCAACCTCGCCTTCGCCGGCAGCCACAGCGTCAACGGCGTCGCGGCGTTGCACACCGACCTGATGAAAAAGACGGTCTTCGCCGACCTCCACCGCCTCTATCCCGACCGGATCAACAACAAGACCAACGGCATCACGCCCCGCCGCTGGCTGCAGCAATGCAATCCCGGCCTCACCGCTTTGCTGGCCGAGACGATCGGCGATGGCTTCCGCGACGATGCCGCCGCGCTGACCGCGCTGGTGCCTTTTGCGGATGATGCCGCATTCCGGGAGCGTTTCGCCGCCGTTAAGCGTTCCAACAAGGTGGCGCTTTCTTCGTTCATCAAGGACAGCATGGGTCTGCGGTTCGATCCCGACGCGATCTTCGACGTCCAGATCAAGCGCATCCACGAATACAAGCGCCAGCTGCTCGGCCTGATCGAGACGGTGGCGCTCTACGACCAGATCCGCAGCCATCCCGAACGGAACTGGACGCCGCGGGTCAAGCTGTTCGCGGGCAAAGCGGCGTCGAGCTATCACAACGCCAAGCTCATCATCAAACTGGCCAATGACATCGCCAGGCGGATCAACGCCGATCCCGCGGTCGGCGACCTGCTGAAGGTCGCCTTCGTCCCCAATTACAACGTCAGCCTCGCCGAACGCATCATCCCCGCCGCCGATTTGTCGGAACAGATCTCGACCGCCGGCATGGAGGCGTCGGGCACCGGCAACATGAAGTTCGCGCTGAACGGCGCGCTGACCATCGGGACGCTCGATGGCGCCAATATCGAGATCAAGGATCACGTCGGCGACGACAACATCTTCATCTTCGGCCTGACCGCGGACGAAGTCGCCGAAAAGCGCGCCACCGGCTATCGCGGACGCGAGGTGATCGAAGGGTCGCACGAACTGGCGCAGGCGGTGAACGCGATCCGTTCGGGCGTGTTCTCGCCCGACGATCCCGGCCGCTACGCCGGGCTGATGGACGGCCTCTACGACCATGACTGGTTCATGGTGGCTGCCGACTTCGATGCCTATGCCGCCGCCCAGCGCGACGTCGATGCGCGCTTTGGCGACCCCGCCGCCTGGGGCCGGTCGGCCATCCTCAACGTCGCCAATATGGGCTGGTTCTCGTCCGACCGGACGATCGGCGAATATGCGCGGCAGATCTGGAGTGTGATGTGAAACCACCGCGTGGCGCCCTCGCCGCCCTCGTCGAGGGGCGCCACGACGACCCGTTCTCGCTGCTCGGCGTGTTCGCCGGGCCGGGCGCCACGTTCGCGCGGACCTGGATTCCCGGTGCGGAAAGTGCGGAGGCGCACGACCTGGCGGGCGCATCGCTCGGCCTGTTGAAGCGCGTCGACGACGCCGGCCTGTTCGAAGGGATCGTCACCGGCGATCCACAGCCGGTGAAATACAAGGCGCAAGGCTTCGGCGCCGAATGGTGGGTCACCGACCCCTACAGCTTCGGTCCCGTGCTGGGGCCGACCGACGATTACCTGATCGCCGAAGGATCGCACTTCCGCCTCTACGACAAGATGGGCGCGCATCTGATCGAGCATCAGGGCGCCTCGGGCGTGCATTTCGCCGTCTGGGCGCCGAATGCGCGCCGGGTGTCGGTGGTCGGCGACTTCAACGACTGGAACGAGGCGCGCCACGTCATGCGCCGCCGCAGCGATGTCGGCGTGTGGGAGATCTTCGTTCCCGATATCGGCGCCGGCCGCAGCTACAAATATGCGATCCTCGGCCCCGATGGCACGCCGCAGCCGCTGAAGGCCGACCCTTTCGCCTTCCAGGCCGAATTGCGCCCCGCCACCGCCTCGCTCACCACCGCGCCGCCCGCGCACGTCTGGGGCGACGATGCGCATCGCGAGACCTGGGCGAAGGTCGATCCGCGCCGCGTGCCGATGAGCATCTACGAGGTGCATGCCGGCAGCTGGGATCGCGACGAAAACGGCTGGTACCTGTCCTGGGACGCGCTGGCCGACCGGCTGATCCCCTATGTCGTCGACATGGGCTTCACCCACATCGAGTTCATGCCGATCAGCGAACACCCCTATGATCCGTCATGGGGGTATCAGACGACCGGACTCTATGCGCCGTCCGCCCGGTTCGGCGATCCCGACGGCTTCGCCCGCTTCGTCGATGGCGCGCACCGCGCCGGCGTGGGCGTGCTGCTCGACTGGGTGCCCGCGCACTTCCCGGTGGACCCGCACGGCCTCACCCGCTTCGACGGCACGGCCTTGTACGAGCATGAAGACCCGCGGCTCGGCTTCCATCCCGACTGGAACACCGCGATCTACAATTTCGGCCGGCGCGAAGTGCGCTCGTTCCTCGTCAACAACGCTTTGTTCTGGCCGGAGCGCTATCATGTCGACGGCCTGCGCGTCGATGCCGTCGCCTCGATGCTCTACCGCGACTACAGCCGCGAGGCGGGCGAGTGGATCCCCAACGACGAGGGCGGGCGCGAGAATTGGGAAGCGGTCGACTTCCTGCGCGACATGAACCGCGCCGTCTACGGCAAACGCGACGGCGTGTTCACCGTCGCCGAGGAATCGACCAGCTGGCCCGGCGTTTCCACCCCCGCCTTCGACGACGGACCGCGGCAGAGCCTGGGCTTCGGCTTCAAGTGGAACATGGGCTGGATGCACGACACGCTCCAGTATTTCGCGCGCGAACCCGTCCACCGCCGCCATCATCATGGCGAGATCACCTTCGGCTTCGTCTACGCCTTCGACGAGAATTTCGTCCTGCCGCTCAGCCATGACGAGGTGGTGCACGGCAAGGGTTCGCTGCTCACCAAGATGTCGGGCGACGACTGGCAGCAATTCGCCAACCTGCGTGCCTATTATGCCTTCATGTGGGGCTATCCCGGCAAGAAGCTGCTGTTCATGGGGCAGGAGTTCGCGCAGCGGCAGGAATGGAGCGAGGATCGCGCGCTCGACTGGCACTTGCGCTGTTCGGCGGCGCATGAGGGCGTGCGCAAGCTGGTGCGCGATCTCAACCGCCTCTACCGCGACACGCCCGCGCTGCATGCCCGCGACTGCGAGGGCGAAGGCTTCGAATGGCTGGTCGCGACCGATGCCGCCAATTCGGTCTTCGCCTGGCTGCGCAAGGCACCCGGCGCGCCGCCCGTGGCGGTGATCGCCAATCTGACGCCGGTGGCGCGCGCACCCTATCGCATACCGCTGCCGTGCGATGGCCGCTGGCGCGAGGTGATGAATTCCGACGCGCACGATTACTGGGGCTCCGGCCTCGGCAACCTGGGCGGCGTCGAGGCGAAGGACGGCGCGGCCTGGGTGACGCTGCCGCCGCTCGCCACGATCATGCTGGAATATGAAGGCTGATCCCCCAAGGATCAGCATCGAGAGGATAACAGGAGGGAGCCGATGGTAGACAGACGAGGACAGCCGCTTTCGCGCGATGCGATGGCCTATGTGCTGGCGGGCGGCCGCGGCAGCCGGTTGATGGAACTGACCGACACCCGGGCCAAGCCGGCGGTATATTTCGGCGGCAAGAGCCGGATCATCGATTTCGCGCTGTCGAACGCGATCAATTCCGGCATCCGCCGCATCGGCGTGGCGACGCAATACAAGGCGCATTCGCTGATCCGCCACCTGCAGCGCGGCTGGAACTTCCTGCGCCCGGAACGCAATGAAAGCTTCGACATCCTGCCCGCCTCGCAACGGGTCAGCGAGTTCCAATGGTATGAAGGCACCGCCGACGCGGTCTACCAGAACATCGACATCATCGAATCCTACAATGTCGAATATATGGTCATCCTGGCGGGCGACCATATTTACAAGATGGATTACGAGGTGATGCTCCAGCAGCATTGCAACAGCGGCGCCGACGTGACGGTCGCCTGCATGGAAGTGCCGCGGATGGAGGCGGTCGCGTTCGGCGTGATGCACGTCGACGAGACCGACCGGATCATCGACTTCGTCGAAAAGCCCGCCGATCCGCCCTCGATCCCCGGCCAGCCCGATATCGCGCTCGCCAGCCTCGGCATCTACGTCTTCCGCACCGCGTTCCTGATCGACCAGCTGCGCCGCGATGCCGACACTGAAGGGTCGGCGCGCGATTTCGGCAAGGACATCATCCCCTACCTCGTGCAGCACGGCAAGGCGCAGGCGCACCGCTTCTCGGCAAGCTGCGTACGCACCAGCGAAGAGCCTGCCGCCTATTGGCGCGACGTCGGCACCGTGGATGCCTATTGGGAGGCAAACATCGACCTCACCGACGTCATTCCCGAACTCGACGTCTACGATCACGAATGGCCCATCTGGACCTATTCGGAGATTACGCCGCCCGCCAAGTTCGTCCATGACGAAGAGGGGCGCCGCGGCTGCGCCGTCTCCAGCCTCGTGTCGGGCAATTGCATCGTGTCGGGATCCTCGATCCACCGCAGCCTGCTGTCCACCGGCGTCCGCGCGCACAGCTTCTCCTCGCTCGATGAAGCGGTGGTGCTGCCCTATTGCCATATCGGCCGCGGCGCCCGGCTCAGCCGCGTCGTGCTCGATCGGGGCGTCATCATCCCCGACGGGCTGGTGGTGGGCGAGGACCCGGAGCTCGACACCCGCCGCTTCCGCCGCACGGACAAGGGCATCTGCCTCATCACCCAGTCGATGATCGACCGCCTGGACCTGTGACGATTCCCGTGACGCTCAACGTCCTGTCCGTCGCTTCGGAGGCGTTTCCGCTGGTCAAGACCGGCGGGCTCGCCGACGTGGTCGGCGCGCTGCCGGATGCGCTCGCGCCCCACGGCGTCGCGACGACGACGCTGATTCCCGGCTATCCGGTGGTCGGCAAGGCGGTGAAGGGCGCGCGCGTCGTCCATCGCTGGCCCAAGCTGATGGATGCGGAGGCGCGGCTGCTCGCGACGCGGATCGGCGAGCATCCGTTGCTGGTGCTCGACGCGCCCGCGCTCTTCGCGCGCAGCGGCGGGCTCTACGGCCATGCCGACGATTGGCGCCGCTTCGCCGCACTGGCACAGGCCGCCGCCGAGATCGCGGCGGGCGCGGTGCCGAAGCTGCGCTTCGACCTCCTCCACGCGCATGACTGGCAGGCGGCGATGGCGCCCGCCTATCTCCGCTTCGCCGCCATGCCGTCCCCGGTGGCGAGCGTGATGACCGTCCACAACATCGCCTTCCAGGGCCAGTTCGGCGCGGAGGTCTTTCCGGCGCTCGGCCTGCCCGATGCGGCGTACGGCATCGACGGCGTCGAATATTACGGCGGCGTCGGCTTCCTCAAGGCGGGGCTGGAGGCGGCGGATGCGATCACCACCGTCAGCCCGACCTATGCCGCCGAAATCCGCGAGGGCCGCTTCGGCATGGGCCTCGAAGGGCTGATCGAGAACCGGCGTGGCCGGGTGCACGGCATCGTCAACGGCATCGACCCCGCGGTATGGAACCCGGAAACCGACGCCGCCTTGCCCAGCCGCTACACCGCACGCGCGCTCGGCCGCCGCAAGGCGAACAAGCGCGCCGTCGAGGCGATGTTCGGACTCGACGCCGGCGACGGCCCGATCTTCACCGTCATCAGCCGCCTGACCTGGCAGAAGGGCATGGACGTGCTCGCCCAATGCCTCGACGAGCTGGTCGCCCTAGGCGGCCGGCTGGCCCTGCTCGGCTCGGGCGACGCCCATCTCGAAGCCGCCTTCCTCGCCGCCGCCGGGCGGCATCCGGGGCGGATCGGCGTCAAGATCGGCTATGACGAACCGCTCTCGCACCTGTTGCAGGGCGGCGCCGACGCGATCCTCATCCCCTCGCGGTTCGAACCGTGCGGCCTTACCCAGCTCTACGGCCTCGCCTATGGCTGCGTGCCGGTCGTCGCGCGCACCGGCGGCCTTGCCGATACGGTGATCGACGCCAACGAGGCGGCGCTCGCCGCCGGCGTCGCCACCGGCTTCCAGCATGGCGAGGCCGGCTACCACACCCTCGCCCACGCCATCCGCCGCGCCGTCGCCGCCTATGCGCGGCCCGACCTGTGGTGCACCCTCCAGCGCAACGGCATGCGCGCCGATTTTTCATGGGGCACGAGCGGCCGCCGCTACGCCGACCTCTACAAGAGCCTGACAGGAGCAGCATGACCCGCACCGTCGCCACCACGCCCTACCCGGACCAGAAGCCCGGCACCTCCGGCCTGCGCAAGAAGGTAACCGTCTTCCAGCAGCCGAACTATGCCGAGAATTTCATCCAATCGGTGTTCGACGTCATCGACGGCAAGCAAGGCGCGACGCTGGTGGTCGGCGGCGACGGCCGCTTCCTCAACCGCGAGGTGATCCAGAAGGCGATCCGCATCGCCGCCGCCAACGGCTTCGGCCGTGTCGTCGTCGGGCGTGGCGGCCTGTTGTCGACGCCCGCGGCCAGCAACATGATCCGCATCCGCCAGGCGCTGGGCGGGCTGGTGCTGTCGGCGAGCCACAATCCCGGCGGCCCGACCGAGGATTTCGGCATCAAATATAATATCGCCAACGGCGGCCCCGCACCCGAACACGTGACGGAGGCGCTGTACGCGCGCACGAAGACGATCGACCGCTGGCTGACGGTCGATGCCGAGGACGTGGACCTCGATACGTTGGGCGAGGTGAGCGTCGGCGACATGATCGTCGAGGTGGTCGATCCGGTCGCGGATTATGCGGCGCTGATGGAGCGCCTGTTCGATTTCGCCGCGATCCGCGCCGCGGGACTGACCATGGCCTTCGACGCGATGAGCGCGGTCACCGGCCCCTATGCGATCGAAATTCTCGAACGCCGGCTGGGCTTCGCCGAGGGCACGGTGCGCAACGGCACACCGCTGGAGGATTTCGGCGGCCATCATCCCGATCCCAACCTCGTCCATGCGCACGCCTTGTACGAGACGATGATGGCCCCGGACGCGCCCGATTTCGGCGCGGCGTCGGACGGCGACGGCGACCGCAACCTCATCATCGGCCGCAACCGCTTCGTCACGCCGTCGGACAGCCTCGCCATGCTCGCGGCCAACGCGCATCTCGCCCCCGGCTATGCGCAGGGGCTGAAGGGCATCGCCCGCTCGATGCCGACCAGCGCCGCCGCCGATCGCGTCGCCGCGGCGAAGGGCTTGGCCGTCTTCGAAACGCCGACTGGTTGGAAGTTCTTCGGCAACCTGCTCGACGCCGGCATGGCGACGATCTGCGGCGAGGAGAGCGCCGGCACCGGCTCCGATCACGTCCGTGAAAAGGACGGGCTGTGGGCGGTGCTGCTGTGGCTCAACATCCTCGCCGCGCGCGGCCAATCGGTCGACGCAATCGCCCGCGACCATTGGGCGACCTATGGCCGCAACTATTACGCCCGCCACGATTACGAGGGCGTCGAGAGCGAACGCGCCGATGCGCTGATGGCGGAATTGCGCGGCAAGCTTGATACGCTCGCCGGGACCGAGGTCGCCGGCCTGCGCGTCGCGAGCGCGGACGATTTCGCCTATACCGATCCGACCGACGGTTCGGTCAGCCGCAACCAGGGCGTCCGCATCCTGTTCGAAGGCGGCAGCCGCGTCGTCTTCCGCCTGTCCGGCACCGGCACCAGCGGCGCGACGCTGCGCGTCTACCTCGAACGCTACGAGCCGGCGGGCGGCGACCTCGAACGCGACACGGGAGCGATGCTGGCCGATATCGTCGCCGCCGCGGATCAGATCGCCGGCATCGTGCGGCACACCGGGCGACGCGAGCCGGACGTCATCACATGATCGACGCGCCCCGGCCGGGCGCGCAGGTCGGGACCGGCGCGACGCGGTTCGCGGTGCACGCCGCCACCCCCGCGACGCTCTGCCTGTTCGACGCCGCCGGCACGGAGCGGCAGGTTGCGATGGCGGACCGGGGCGGCCTCTGGACCGCAGAGGTCGCCGGCGTCGGTATCGGCCAGCTTTACGGCTACCGCACCGCTGCCGATCCTGCGAAGCTGCTGGTCGATCCTTACGCCACCGCGCTCGATCGACCGTTCCGCTACGATTCCCGCCTCGGCCGGCCCGGTGTCGAAACCGGCGACCTCGTGCCGCGCGCCATCGTCGAACCGGACGCCGGCACCATGCCCCCGCCGCCGCCGCCGTTGTTCCAGCCGGGCGGGCTCATCTACGAAGTCAACGTCCGCGGCTTCACCATGCTGCATCCCGACGTGCCGGAGGCGCAGCGCGGGACGATCGCCGCCCTCGCCCATCCCGCCATCGTCGTGCACCTCCAGGCGCTGCGGGTCGGCGCGATCGAGCTGATGCCGATCGTCGCCTGGATCGACGAGCGCCACCTGCCGCCGCTCGGATTGACCAACGCCTGGGGCTACAATCCCGTCGTGCCCATGGCCCTCGACCCGCGCCTCGCCCCCGGCGGCATCGCCGAACTGCGCGAGACGGTCGCGACGCTGCGCGCCGCCGGCATCGGCGTCATTCTCGATCTCGTCTTCAATCACACGGGCGAAAGCGACGCGGCCGGCCCCACCCTCTCGCTGCGCGGCCTCGACGAACGCCTGTATTACACCCACACCCCCGATGGTGCCCTCGTCAACGACACCGGCACCGGCAACACGCTCGATTGCAGCCGGCCCCAGGTCCGCGCCCTCATCCTCGCCAGCCTTCGCCACTTCGTCCGCGCCGGTGTTGACGGCTTTCGCTTCGATCTCGCCACGATCCTCGCCCGCGGTCCCGGCTTCGATCCGCACGCGCCGATCTTCGCGGAAATCGCCGCCGACCCGCTGCTGCGGACCCGCGTCATGATCGCCGAGCCATGGGATATCGGCCCCGGCGGTTATCAGCTCGGCGCCTTCCCGGCGCATTGGCTCGAATGGAACGACCGCTACCGCGACGATGTCCGCCGCTTCTGGCGCGGTGACGCCGGTGCGGGAACGCTGGCGACGCGCATCGCCGGCTCCGACGACCTGTTCGGGCCTGCTGACACACGCACCGTCAACTTCATCGCCGCCCACGACGGCTTTACCCTCGCCGACACGGTCGCTTACGCAGAGCGCCACAACCGGGCGAACGGCGAGGACAATCGCGACGGCCACGGCGACAACCACAGCTGGAACAACGGCGTCGAAGGGCCGAGCGACGACCCCGCCGTCCTCGCCCGCCGTCATGCCGACCTGCGCGCGCTGCTCGCCACGCTGTTCGCCAGCCGCGGCACGATCATGCTCACCGCCGGCGACGAATTCGGCCGCAGCCAGCACGGCAACAATAATGCCTATGCGCAGGACAATGCGACCGGCTGGGTCGACTGGCAGGGCCGGGACCGCGATCTCGAAGCCTTCGCCGTCGCCCTTGCCGCCTTCCGCGCCGCCCATGAACTCGGCCGCGTCGCACCCTATACCGCGGCGGACTGGCGCCGCCTCGACGGCGAACCGATGCGGCCGCAGGATTGGGCCGGCGCTGAAGGGTTCGAACTGCGCCTGCCACGCGGCGATGCCCGCATCGCGCTCCGCTTCGATCGTCGCGCGCGCCGCGTCGCGCTGATACATGGCACCTGTCTGGAGAGCCGATCATGATCCGTCCGCTGCTGCTCGCGTTCGCCGGCCTGCTTGTCGCCGCCGGCCCGCTCTCACCCGCCCAACGGTTCGGCGCGCTCTATCGCGACGTGGAGATGCGGCAGGTCTTCCCCGATTCGAAGACCTTCGCGGACGCCCAGCCGCGCCGCAGCGACGCCGCCATCCTCACCGCCTACAAACGGTGCGACTGCCGCGGCGACGCCGCGCTGAAGGCGTTCGTCCTCGCCAATTTCACCCTCCCCGTGACGCCCGCGGCGCCGCCGCCGTCACGCAAGCTCGGCCTCACCGCGCATATCGACGCGCTCTGGCCGCAGCTGACCCGCACGCTGCCGACCGTCCCCGCCGGCTCCTCCGCGCTGCCGCTACCGCGCCGCTTCGTCGTGCCGGGCGGCCGCTTCCGCGAGATGTATTATTGGGACAGCTGGTTCACGATGCTCGGCCTGCAAGCCTCCGGGCGGCAGGATCTGGTCGAGGACATGATCGCCGATTTCGGCAGCCTGCTCGATCGCTACGGCCGCATCCCCAACGGCACGCGCACCTATTATCTCAGCCGCTCCCAGCCGCCCGTCTTCTACCTCATCACCAAATTGTCGCGCGATCCCAAGACGCTGGCGCAGCGCACCCGCTGGCTGCGCGCCGAACATGCCTTCTGGATGACCGGCGCCGCCGGCTTGCAGCCCGGCGAACAGCGCGCCCGCGTCGTCCGCCTCGCCGATGGCTCCCTGCTCAACCGCTATTGGGACGATCGCGCCGATCCGCGCGACGAAAGCTATCGCGAGGATGCCGAACTCGCCGCCGGGCTGCCCGCCGCCGAGCGGCCGCGCCTGTGGCGGGATCTGCGCGCCGGCGCGGAAAGCGGCTGGGACTTCAGCTCGCGCTGGCTCGCCGACGGCCGCACGCTGGCGACGATCCGCACCACCCGACTGGTGCCGATCGACCTCAACAGCCTGCTGTCCGGCCTCGAATCGACGATCGCCGACAATTGCCGCACTCTACGCGATGCAGCCTGCGCCCGCGACTATGCCGCCGCGGCACAGGCGCGGGTCGCCGCGATCCAGCGGCATCTGTGGAACCCGGCCGGCTTCTATGCCGATTACGACCTCGACGCACGGCGGCCCTCCGACGCCCGCACCGCCGCCATGGCCTTTCCGCTGCTGGTGCGCATCGCCACGCCCGACCGCGCCCGCGCCACCGCCCGCGCGCTCGAACCCCTGATCGGAGAGGGCGGCCTGCGCACCACCGCCAACCGTACCGGCCAGCAATGGGACGATCCCAACGGCTGGGCGCCGCTGCAATGGGCGGCGATCGACGGCCTGCGCAGCTACGGCGAACGCGCGCTCGCGGATCGCATCGCCACCCGCTGGCTGGCGACGGTGTCGCGCGAATATGACGCCAGCGGCAAGCTGCTCGAGAAATACGACGTGGTCGAGCGGCTCCCCGGCGGCGGCGGCGAATATCCCAACCAGGACGGCTTCGGCTGGACCAACGGCGTCACACGGGCCTTGATCGCCGAGGGGTTCGCACAGCATAACCTTCGTCATGGAGACGCCGGCCGCCAGTGAGTCATCGACAGCGCGGCCGGCGGACCGAACGCCGCGCGACTGGCTGGAGGCCGGCCAGTCGCTGCTCCGCCGTGGTGGCCTGCGCGCGCTGAAGCTGCGGCCGCTCGCGGCGGAGCTCGGCGTCTCGACCGGCAGCTTCTACCACCATTTCACCGACTTTCCCGATTACCAGCGCCGCCTGTCCGACTATTTCGCCGGGCCGCAGATCACCGAACTGGTCGACGCGATCGGCCGTGCCGAGGCCGATCCGATCGGGCGTATCCGCCTGCTCGCCGAGATCGTCCGCCGCCGCGGCATGTCGCGCCTGTCGATCGCGATGCGCGCCTGGGCGGAGGGCGATCCCCACACCCGCGCCGCCGTCGAGCGGCATGACGAACAGGTGCTCGGCTTCATCGCCGCCTGCCTGCAATCATCCGGCTTCGACCGGCACGATGCGATGGTGCGCGGCTATGCGCTGATGACGCTGGGCTTGAGCAAGGTGCACGCACCCGAACTGGATCGCGCCACGCTGATGGAGGAGATGATCGCGCTCCTCTGCCACAGCGATGCGCAACGGGCGGCCGATAGAGCCGCGGAGGAGAGGCCATGCGGAGACAGAGCTACGACTATATCGTCATAGGCGGCGGGTCGGCGGGATGCGTGCTCGCGGCCCGCCTGTCCGAAGACCCCGCCGCCAGCGTGCTGCTGGTCGAGGCGGGCGGGCGCAATCGCGAACTGCTGGTGCGGATGCCGGCCGGCGTCGGCGAGCTCATCAAGGCGAAGAGCCGGCATAATTGGGGGTTCTGGACCGAACCCGAACCGCATCTCGACAACCGGCGGCTGTGGTGGCCGCGTGGCCGCGGCCTCGGCGGCAGTTCGGCGATCAACGGCATGATCTATTCGCGCGGCCACCCGCGCGATTACGATCGCTGGCGCCAGTCGGGTCTTGCCGGCTGGGGCTGGGACGATGTGCTCCCCTATTTCCGCCGGCTGGAGGGGCATCACCGCGGCGGCGCGCTGCACGGGCAGGACGGGCCGCTGCGCGTATCGGCCGGGGAAAGCAGCAGCCCGTTCAACGCCGCCTTCATCGCCGCCGGACGGCAGGCGGGCTATCCCGTCACCGACGATTTCAACGGCGCCGCGCCCGAGGGGTTCGGCCCCTACGACCTGACGATCGCCGACGGCCGCCGCTGGACCGCGGCGCAGGCCTATCTGGTGCCGGCGCTCGCCCGCCCCAACCTCACCGTCGTCACCGATGCGCGCACCACGCGCATCCGCCTCGCCCAGGGGCGCGCCGTGGGCATCGACTATGTGGTCGGGCGCGATCTGCGCCAGGCCGAGGCGCAGCGCGAGGTGCTGCTCGCCACCGGCGCGGTCCAGTCGCCGCAACTGCTCCAGCTCTCCGGCATCGGCGATCCGGCACGACTGGCCGAGGCGGGGGTTGCGCCGCTGCACGACCTGCCCGGCGTCGGCGAGAACCTGCAGGATCACCTCGACGTCATCATGAACTGGCGCAGCCGCGGCCTGCGCAGCGTGTTCAGCGAGGTGAAGGGCCTGCGCCAGCTCGGCGTCGGCCTGCGCTATGCGCTGACCGGCAAGGGCGTCGGCCGGCAGAACTTCCTGGAAGCGGGCGCCTTCATCCCCTCGCGCGCAGGGCTCGACCATCCCGATATCCAGATCCACGCCGTGCTCGCGATCATGCGCGACCATGGCAAGGTCAAGGCGGTCGAGGACGGCTTCTCGCTCCATCTCTGCCAGCTCCGCCCGGAAAGCCGCGGGCGGATCGGTCTCCATTCCGCCGACCCGCTCGCCGATCCGCGGATCGAGGCCGGCTATCTCGCCACCGCCGAGGATCGCCGCGTCCTGCGCGAGGCGGTGACGATCGGCCGCGACGTCGCCGCACAGGCTGCGCTCGATCCCTATCGCGACGCCGAACTCGCCCCCGGTGCCGAGGTCCGCACTGATGCGCAGATTGACGCCTGGGTCCGCGCGACTGCGGAGACGATCTACCACCCGGTCGGCACCTGCCGCATGGGCGCCGCGGACGATCCCCACGCCGTTGTCGACGCGACTCTGCGCGTCCGCGGCTTGGAGGGTTTGTGCGTGATAGACGCCTCGGTGATGCCGACGCTCGTCAGCGGCAACACCAACGCGCCGACGATCATGATCGCGGAAAAGGCCGCGGACCTGATCCGGGGCAAGGCCCTGCGCGCCGCGGCATGAGGACGGCGGCTGCCTGGGTCATCGCTGCGGCCGCGTCGCAGGTTATCCATCCTCATCGTTCCCGCTGCCCCGCCGAAAGGCTTGACGCCTAACTAAGCAGGATGACAGCAGATGAAACCGTTCGTGCTGAGCCTGTCGAAGCACAGGTGAGACTCATGCCCTTCGACAGGCTCAGGGCAAGCGGCGAGCTTGGGTTGGGGTCATGTCACTATAAGCAAGCAAAGCTTGCACGCACGTTCATGCCGGAGGGGCTGAAGACACTCGGCAACACCTCCCACTCCCACCCCAATCCACCGCCCTCACGGCACCGCCGCATCGGCGTCGCGCTGCGCACGCCGGTCGGCCGCCCATTGCCGGTTGGTCGCCAGCGCGCAGCCGCTCTGGCCGCCGGTGCCGACCGGCGAACATGTGTCCGGCAGTCCGCCGGCGACGCGGCTCACCTGCTCCTGCGTGGCGACCCGGTTGCCCCATGCCTGGTTCTGGGCGGGGATCGGCCCGCTGTCGCGGAACTGCTTGGGGATGCGATAGGGCTGGTCGAGCGTCGAGCACACGACGATCTCGCCGTCGCTGCTCTGCGGACAGGCCTGGCCGGGGTTCAGCGTGACGCTGCGCACCCGCTGCGGCGGCGAACCGCTCGCGGCATCCGCGGACGCCGGCGTGGTCTGCGCGGCCGCTACCCCCGGCAATGCGGCCAGGGCGGCAATGAGCAACGGGCGGATCATGACGGGCGTCTCCTTCGCTTTTACCAACGTGCAGGCGACGCAGTTTCTCCCGGCGCGCGACACGACATATCATTTATCCATCCCACATTGCCGCAGCATTGCCGGCACGCAACAGGCGTTGCGCGAACGCGGTCATCGGCTATGGCGGCGGCATGATCCTGGTCGTCGACAATTACGACAGCTTCACCTGGAACCTCGTCCACTACCTGATGGAGCTGGGGAGCGAGGTCGAGGTGGTGCGCAACGATGCCATCTCGGCGGGACAGGCGCTGTCGTCGGGCGCGCAAGCCTTTCTCATCTCGCCCGGCCCGTGCACCCCGACCGAGGCGGGCGTCAGCCTCGATCTCGTCGCCGCCGCCGCCGATGCCGGCCGTCCGCTGCTCGGCGTCTGCCTCGGCCACCAGGCGATCGGCCAGCATTTCGGCGGCCGGGTCGAACGCGGCGGCCTGATGCACGGCAAGACCTCGCCGGTGACGCACGACGGCACCAGCCTGTTCGAAGGGCTGCCCTCGCCCTTCATCGCCACCCGCTATCACAGCCTGATCGTCAACGATGTCGCGCCGCCGCTGGTCGTCAACGCCCGCGCCGACGACGGCCACGTCATGGGCTTCCGCCACGAAAGCCTGCCGATCCACGGCGTGCAATTCCACCCCGAAAGCATCGCCACCGAACACGGCCACGCCATGCTCGCCAATTTCCTGCGCATCGCCGGGATCGCGGTCAGGGAGCCGGCATGACGAGCATCGCGCTGCTTCCCGATCCCGCGACCCCGCTCGCCCGCGAAAGCGCGGCGCAGGCGTTCGCCGACATCCTCGACGGGCGCGCATCCGAGGAGGCGATCGGCAGCTTCCTCATCGCGCTATCCGACCGCGGCGAAACCAGCATCGAGATCGCCGAGGCGGCGCGCGCCCTGCGCGAACGGCTGATCCCGGTCGCCTCGCCCGCCGGGGCGATCGACGTCTGCGGCACCGGCGGCGACGGCCACCACACCCTCAACGTCTCCACCGCGGTGGCGCTGGTGGTGGCCGCGTGTGGCGTCCCCGTCGCCAAGCATGGCAATCGCGCCGCCTCGTCCAAGGCGGGCGCCGCCGACACGCTGGAGGCGATCGGCCTCGACATGGCCATCGCCGGCGCCACGGCAGAGGGTAGCCTCGCCGATCTCGGCATCGCCTTCCTGTTCGCCGCCAACCATCATCCCGCGATGGCGCGGATCACGCCGATCCGCCGCCGCATCGGCAAGCGCACGATCTTCAACCTGATGGGGCCGCTCGCCAATCCGGCGCGGGTCGCAAACCAGCTGATCGGCATCGCCCGCCCCGATTACGCCGGCCTCTATGCCGAGGCGCTGGAACAGCTCGGCACCGCGCGCGCCGCGGTGATCTCCGGCGAAGAGGGGCTGGACGAACTGTCCACCGCCGGCCCCAGCCTCGCCGTCAACGTCGGCGGCGCCGATCTGCCGCGCCGCATCCTGCCCGAGGATGCCGGCCTGCCGCGCCACCCGCTCGCCGCGATCCGCGGCGGCGATCCCGCTTACAACGCCGCCGCGCTGCGCCGCCTGCTCGATGGCGAAGGGGGCGCCTATCGCGATGCGGTGCTGCTCAACGCCGCCGCGGCGCTGGTCGTCGCCGGCCACAGCCCGTCCCTCCCCACCGGCGCGAAAGCCGCTGCGGCCGTGCTCGATGACGGCGGCGCGGGTGCCCTGCTCGATCGTTGGATCGCCTACCGATGACCATCCTCTCCCGCATTATCGAAACCAAGCGCGCGGAGGTCGCGGCACGCAAGGCGACGACCAGCCTCGCCGACCTCGACGCCCGCATCGCCGCCGTCACCCGCCCGCGCGGCTTCCGCGCCGCGCTGGATGCGAAGCCCGGCCATGCGCTGATCTGCGAGATCAAGAAGGCAAGCCCGTCCAAGGGCCTGATCCGCGCCGACTTCGATCCGCCCGCCCATGCCCGCGCCTATCAGGCGGGGGGTGCCGCCTGCCTGTCGGTGCTGACCGACGAACAATGGTTCCAGGGCTGCGACGACTATCTGGTCGCCGCCCGCGCGGCCTGCGACCTGCCGGTGATCCGCAAGGACTTCATGGTCGATCCCTGGCAGGCGACGGAAAGCCGGTCGCTCGGCGCCGACGCGATCCTCATCATCGTCGCCGCGCTGCAGGACGGGCAGATGGCGGAGATCGAGGCGTCCGCACTCGAATGCGGCATGGACGTGCTGGTCGAGGTGCACGACGAGGCCGAGCTGGACCGCGCGCTGCGCCTCAAGTCGCGCCTGATCGGCGTCAACAACCGCGACCTGCGCGATTTCACCGTCGACTTCGCCCGCACCTACGAACTCGTCGGCAAGGCACCGGCCGGCTGCACCTTCGTCGCCGAAAGCGGGCTTGAAACCCGCGACGATCTCGACGCGATGGCCGCGCATGGCGTGCGCTGCTTCCTGATCGGCGAGGCGCTGATGCGCGCCGACGATGTCGAGGCGGCGACGCGGGCGCTGCTCGGATGAGCGGCCTCACCCATCTCGATGCCGACGGTGCCGCGCATATGGTCGATGTCGGCGACAAGGCGGCGACCAGCCGCCGTGCCGTCGCTACCGGCCATATCGCCGTCGCGCCCGACGCGCTGGCCGCGATCCGCGACGGCGCCGCGAAGAAGGGCGACGTGCTCGCCGTCGCGCGGGTCGCCGGCATCATGGCGGCGAAGCGCACCGCCGACCTCATTCCGCTCTGCCATCCCCTGCCCCTCACCCGCGTCACGCTCGACCTGACGCTGGACGACGCCGGCATCACCGCCACCGCCCTTGCCGCCACCGATGGCAAGACCGGGGTCGAGATGGAGGCGCTCACCGCCGTGTCGGTCGCGCTGCTGACCATCTACGACATGGCAAAGGCGATGGACCGCGCCATGACCATCGGCGGCATCCGCCTGCTGGAAAAGGCCGGCGGCGCCTCCGGCGACTGGCGCGCCTGAGCCGATGGCGCTGCTGCCGATCGCCGAGGCGCAGGCCCGGCTCTTCGCCCTCGCGACACCGGTGCCGGTGGAAGAGGTGCCGGTGACCGCCGCGCACGGCCGCTGGGCCGCCGCCGACGTGACCGCCCGCCGCACGCAGCCCGCCGCCGACCTGTCGGCGATGGACGGCTATGCGATCCGCTTCGCCGACCTGCCCGGCCCCTGGACGCTGATCGGCGAAAGCGCCGCCGGCCGCGCCTTCGCCGGCACGGTCGAGACGGGCGAGACGGTCCGCATCTTCACCGGCGCGGCACTGCCCGACGGTGCCGACACGGTGATGATCCAGGAGGAGGTGGCGGCGGCCGGCACCGCCATCCGCCTCGTCGGCGAAGGCCCGGCGACGCCGGGGCGCAACACCCGCCGCCGAGGGCTGGACTTTTCCGCCGGCGACCGCCTGATCGCCGCCGGCGACCGGCTGACCCCGGCGCGGATCGCCGTCGCCGCCACCGGTGGCCTCGCGACGCTTCCGGTGCGCCGCGGGGTGCGGGTCGCGATCTGCGCTACCGGCGACGAGCTGGTCGCACCCGGCGCTGCGGCGACCGACAGCGCCCTGCCCGAATCGAACCGCGCGATGCTCGCGGCGATGCTCGCCGACCTGCCGGTCGATGTGATCGACCTCGGCATCCTGCCCGACGATCTTGCGACACTGCGCGATGCCTTCGCAGGCACGGACGCCGACCTGCTCGTCACCACCGGCGGCGCGTCGGTCGGCGATCACGACCTCGTCCGCCCCGCCCTGGAGGCGGCGGGCGGCAGCATCGACTTCTGGCGGATCGCGCTCAGGCCGGGCAAGCCGATGATGGCCGGCCGGCTGGGGCCGATGACGGTGCTCGGCCTGCCCGGCAATCCGGTGTCCGCCTTCGTCACCGCCATCCTGTTCGTGAAGCCGCTGGTCGCGCACCTCGCCGGTGCCGCCGATCCGCTGCCCCGGCCCGCGCTCGCCGTCCTCGGCGAAGACCTGCCCGCCAATGGGCCGCGCACCGACTATCTGCGCGCCGAATTGCGCGACGGTCGCGCCTATGCCTCGACCATCCAGGACAGTTCGATGCTCCTCACCCTGGCCCGGTCGCATGCCCTGATCGTGCGGCCGGTCGCCGCCCCCCCGGCCCGTGCGGGCGACTCGGCGGAAATCCTGCTGATCGCTTGACGGGCGCCGGATTGTTCCCTAGAAGTTCCGCGTCTGTTCTGACGGGAAGGACCGCCATGCTTACGCGCAAGCAGCACGAGCTCGTGTGCTTCATCAACGACCGCCTCGAGGAAACGGGGATCTCCCCTTCGTTCGAGGAGATGAAGGAGGCATTGGACCTCAAGTCGAAATCCGGCGTCCATCGCCTCATCAGCGCGCTGGAGGAGCGGCATTTCATCCGCCGCCTGCCCAACCGCGCCCGCGCGCTGGAAGTGCTGCGCATGCCCGAACGTTCGGAGCGCAAGGCCACCGCCACGCCGGCCCCCGCGCCGGCGAAGACCGGCAACGTCCGCCCCGCGCCGCCCCCCGCCAACGACGTGGTCGAGATCCCGCTGCATGGCCGCATCGCCGCCGGCGTGCCGATCGAGGCGTTCGAGGGCAGCTCGATGCTCGCGGTGCCGGCCGCCCTGCTGGGCTCGGGCGAACATTATGCGCTGGAGGTATCGGGTGATTCGATGGTCGAGGCCGGCATCCTCGACGGCGATTACGCGTTGATCCGCCGCACCGACGTCGCCCGCGACGGCGAGATCGTCGTCGCGCTGATCGAGGACAGCGAAGCCACGCTCAAATATTTCCGCCGCGAAGGCGCGATGATCCGCCTCGATCCTGCCAACCGCGCCTACGAACCGCAGCGTTACGTGCCCGCGCACGTCCGCGTGCAAGGCAAGCTGTCGGGCATCCTGCGCCGCTACGACTGACGGTCGACACCCCCCTCGCCGGTGCGACTTTCGCGACCTTTGCACCGGCGACGACACCTGCACGGGTGTGACTTTTGTGACTTTTGAAATCAGCTAAAGTCCTGATTAAGCACGACATTACGTCGCACTCGTGCTGAGCCCGTCGAAGGAGAGGCGATTCTCATGACTTTAGCGCTGATCGACATCCAAGATAAGGGATTCCTTTCATCCTCCCCCGCCCAGGGGGGGGATTGAAGGTCGATTGGTCCTAAGCATGAGGACCGCATTCAAACCGTTCGTGCTGAGCCTGTCGAAGCACAGGTGAGACTCAGGCCCTCGCCACTAACACTTGCCCCCCTCGCTCCAGCAACCCGATCACCGCCCTACCCCGTCCCGCGGCGGCATGATCGTCGGCGGGACCAGCCACGGATGGCCATCGCCCGCCCGCCGCACCGTCGCGACACGGCCATTCGCCAGCGTCACCGCCACCCCGCCGGTCCGTCGCAGCACCGGCGCATCCAGCGTCAGCCAGCGCGGCCGGCACCCTCGCGGCAGCCGCCGCTCGCTGACCACGATGTCCGCCGCCCGGCACGCCGCGACCAGCGCCGGCCAGGGCACCGGGTAGGCGCTGCGCGTCGCCAGCACCCGCCAGCGACGCCCACCCGCCGCCAGATCGACCGCGCACAGGTCGCGGGTGCAGCGCGCCGCCGCCTGATCGGCGAGCAGCAGCGGCTCGCCCTCCACCCCGCCATTCTCGGCGAGCATGCCGCGCACATAGTCGCCGGCCCTATCGCGCAGCAGGGCAAGATCGGCGCCGAGCCGAACCGCCAGATGCCGCCCGTCGCCGGTCACCAGCACGTCGGGCGCCGGCGTGGCGAGCGCCCAGATGCCGCCCGCCAGCAGCGGCAGCAGCCCCAGCCGCCGCCATCGCGTCCGCCACAACACCAGCCACAGCCCGCCCGCGATCATCAGCGCAAAGGCGCCGGCCGGCATCGACGGCAGCGCCACCGAGGATCCCGGTGCCGCCGCCACCGCATGGGCGAGGCGCAGCAGCAACCGGATCGCAAGGTCGGCCAGCCACCACAGCGGCGCGCCCAGCCCCGCCACGTCGAGCAGCAGCGCCGTCGCCTCGATCGGCATGATGACGAACGTCGTCAGCGGGATCGCGATCAGGTTGGCCGCGGCGCCATACAGGCCCGCCTTGTGGAAGTGATAGGCGGCGATCGGCAGCAACGCCGCCTCCACCGCCACCCCGGTCAGCAGCAGCGATCCCAGCCCGCGCGCCATCCGGCGGCCGATCCGCTCCTCGCGTGGCTCGAACCAATGCCGCCCCCGCGGGTGCTCGTGCAGCGCGACGATGGCGGCGATGGCCGCGAACGATAGTTGAAAGCTCGGCCCGATCAGCGCCTGCGGCCACAGCAGCAGCACGACCATCGCGCCCGCCGCGACCAGTCGCAGCGTCACCGCCTCCCGCCCCATCGCGAGCGCCGCCAGCACCAGCAGCGCCGCGACGCAGGACCGGATCGTCGGCACCTGGCTGCCGGTCAGCAGCGTATAGCCGATCGCCGCCAGCGCACCGGCCGCACCGGCGACCAGCGGCAGCCGCACCCGGATCGCGAGCCAGGGCCATAGCGCCAGCAGGCGCAGCACGACGAACATCGTCGCCGCCACCGCAGCGGTGATATGCAGGCCGCTCACCGACAGCAGATGGGCGAGCCCCGCCTTGCGCATGGCGGCCGCGTCGTCCTCGGCGATCGCGCCTTCGTCGCCCGTTGCCAGCGCTGCGGCGATGCCGCCGCGGCTGCCGGGCAGGCGATCGGTGATGTGCCGCGTCAGGGCGAGGCGCAGGCTGCCCTCCCCCGCACCGCGCCGCACGACCGCGACCGGCGCGAAGCCGCGCCCCGTCGCGCCGATCCCGGCGAACCACGCCACCCGCGCGAAGTCATAGGCGCCCGGCACGGCCGCGGCGGGCGGCGGCATCAGCCGCGCGCGCAGGGCCAGCACCGCGCCCGCCGTGGCGCCCGCCGGCATGTCGGCCTGCGCAACATTCACCCGGATGCGCGGCGGCAGCGCCGTGCCCGCCTGCGGCAGCAGCGTCAGCCGTACCATCTCCCGCGCCGGCAGCGGCTCGACCCGTTCCACCCGCGCGGTGAACGCCGCCACCACCGGCCGGGCGAGCACCGGTGCCGCCACCCGCTCGGCCTGCCACCATATGAGGGCGAGGCCGCACGCCGCCGTCGCGCCGCCGATGGCGAGCGCCCGCGCCGCCCGGCCGCCCCGTGCCGCCGCCGTGCCGGCGAGCGCCACGGTCAGGCACAGCAGCATCGCCGCGGCCCAGGCCCGGGCATCCGGCAACATAAACCAGGCGGCGATCCCGCCGCCGAAGGCGACCGGCAGCCACAGCACCAGTTGGTCGCGCTCGGCCTCCAGCCATTCTTCGACACGGCCACGCAACACCCTGCCATCCCACGGCGTTTGAAGGCGCGAAAAGCGCGTGCTAGGGCGCGCGGCGGCTGAACTGGCCATCGGTTTCGAACTTTGGGAGCAGGCGCGGTTGAGCGCAACAGTGGAAAATTCGACAGGTGATTCGCAGGCTGTCGTGACGCGCTTCGCGCCGTCGCCGACCGGCTATCTGCACCTCGGCGGCGCCCGCACCGCCTTGTTCAACTGGCTGTTCGCGCGCCATCACGGCGGCCGCTTCCTGCTGCGCATCGAGGACACCGATCGGGCGCGCTCGACGCAGCCGGCGATCGACGCGATCCTTGGCGGCCTCCAGTGGCTGGGCATCGACTGGGACGGGGATGCCGTCTTCCAGTTCGCCCGTGCGGATCGCCATGCCGAGGTGGCGCACCAGATGGTGGCGAGCGGCCATGCCTATCGCTGCTACATGACCGCAGAGGAGATCGCCGCGCAGCGCGAGGCGGCGCAGGCGGCCAAGCAGCCGCTGCGCATCCGCTCCCCCTGGCGCGACCGCACCGATCATCCCGAGGGCCAACCCTTCGTCGTCCGCCTCAAGGCCCCGCGTGAGGGCGCGACCACGATCGAGGATCGGGTGCAGGGATCGGTGACAGTGCAGAACGCCGAACTCGACGACCTCATCCTGCTGCGCTCCGACGGCACGCCGACCTATATGCTGGCGGTGGTGGTCGACGACCACGACATGGGCGTGACCCACGTCATCCGCGGCGACGACCACCTCAACAACGCCTTCCGCCAGCTGCCGATCTATCGCGCCAACGGCTGGCCCGAGCCGGTCTACGCGCACATCCCGCTGATCCACGGCACCGACGGCGCCAAGCTGTCGAAGCGCCACGGCGCGGTCGGGATCGAGGCGTATCGTGACGAACTCGGCATCCTGCCCGAGGCCTTCGACAATTACCTGCTCCGCCTCGGCTGGGGCCATGGCGACGACGAGATCATCAGCCGCGAACAGGCGACCGGCTGGTTCGACCTCGACGGCGTTGGCAAGAGCCCGTCGCGCTTCGACCTCAAGAAGCTCGAGAACCTCAACGGCCACTATATCCGCGCCGCCGACGACGCCCGCCTCGCCGCATTGGTGGCGGGGATCGGCGGGTATGCCGACACCGGCCTCCTCACCCGTGCGATGCCGGTGCTGAAGGCGCGCGCCGCCAATCTCAACGAGCTGTCGGAGGGTGCGCGCTTCCTGTTCGCCCACCGGCCGCTCGACCTGGATCAGGCCGCCGCGGATCTGCTCGGCGGCGATGCCCCGCAGCTTCTCGCTGCGCTGCACGCGGCGCTTGACGCGGTGCAGCAGTGGGATCAGGAGACAATCGAAGCAGCGGTACGGCAGGTGGCCGAGGCGCAGGGCGTGAAGCTCGGCCAGGTCGCGCAGCCGCTCCGCGCCGCTCTCACCGGGCGCAAGACGTCGCCCGGCATTTTCGACGTGCTCGCGCTGCTCGGCAAAGAGGAAAGCCTCGGCCGGATCGCGGACCGGATGGCAGTCTGATAGGAAGGACCACGACATGACCGAAGCCGCAAAGGTATCCCTGGACGGTAAGGACCTCGAATATCCGGTCATGTCCGGCTCGGTCGGGCCGGACGTCGTCGATATCCGGAAATTCTACGCGCAGACCGGCGCCTTCACCTACGACCCCGGCTTCACCTCGACCGCGTCGTGCCAGTCGGCGCTGACCTACATCGATGGCGACGAGGGCGTGCTGCTCCACCGCGGCTATCCGATCGGCGAGCTGGCCGAAGAGTCGAGCTTCATGGAGGTCGCCTATCTCCTGCTCAACGGCGAGCTGCCGTCGGCGGACGAGCTGAAGGGCTTCACCACCACGATCACGCGCCACACCATGGTGCACGAACAGCTCGCGGCCTTCTTCCGCGGCTTCCGCCGCGATGCGCATCCGATGGCGATCATGTGCGGCGTCGTCGGCGCGCTGTCCGCCTTCTACCATGATTCGACCGACATCCACGATCCGGTGCAGCGTACCATCGCCAGCCACCGCCTGATCGCCAAGATCCCGACGATCGCGGCAATGGCCTACAAGTACAGCGTGGGGCAGCCGTTCCTCTACCCGGACAATTCGCTGTCCTACACCGGCAACTTCCTGCGCATGACCTTCGGCGTGCCGGCCGAGCAATATGAGGTGAACCCGGCCGTCGAAAAGGCGATGGACCGGATCTTCATCCTCCATGCCGATCACGAACAGAACGCCTCGACCTCGACGGTGCGGCTGGCCGGCTCGTCGGGCGCCAATCCGTTCGCCTGCATCGCGGCGGGCATCGCCTGCCTGTGGGGTCCGGCGCATGGCGGCGCCAACGAAGCGGCGCTCAACATGCTGCGCGAGATCGGCACTCCGGAGCGCATCCCCGAATTCATCGCGCGGGCGAAGGACAAGAACGATCCGTTCCGCCTGATGGGCTTCGGCCACCGCGTCTACAAGAACTACGATCCGCGCGCGACCGTGATGCAGAAGACGGTGCGCGAGGTGTTCGACGCGCTGAAGGTCAACGATCCGCTGTTCGACACCGCGCTGCGGCTCGAGGAGCTGGCGCTGAGCGACGATTACTTCATCGAGAAGAAGCTGTTCCCGAACGTCGACTTCTATTCGGGCGTCATCCTGTCGGCGATCGGCTTCCCGACCGAGATGTTCACCGTGCTGTTTGCGCTCGCCCGCACCGTCGGCTGGGTCGCGCAGTGGAACGAGATGATCACCGATCCCGACCAGAAGATCGGCCGCCCGCGCCAGCTCTACACCGGGCCGACGCAGCGCAGCTACGTGCCCGTCGGTCAGCGCTGATGCGGCGCGCCCGGCCGGTCCTGCTGTCGATCGGCGTCCTCCTGACGCTGGTCGGGCTGCTATGGATCGGCCAGGGCCTGGGCTACGTCCACTGGCCGCAGTCGAGCTTCATGCTCGACCAGCGGCCGTGGGCGGATCGGGGCGCGGCGGTCGCCGTCGCCGGATTGCTGCTGATCCTCGTGGCACGCCGTATCCGGCGGCGCTGAGCCGTCAGACGCGCAGCGTCAGCGTGAACCGCGCGCCCTCGCCAGGCGTGCTCTCCACCGTCAAGTCTCCGCCCATCGCCCGCGCCAGCCGCCGCGCGATATAGAGGCCAAGGCCGTTGCCGCCCGCCTCGGTCGGATCGACCCGCTCGAACTTGTCGAAGATGCGGGCCTGGTCCGCCGCCGCGATCCCCTTGCCCTGATCGGCGACGACCGCCTCGACCGTGTCGCCGGTCCGCCCCGCCGTGACGCTGACCACCCCGCCCTCGGGCGAATAGCGCACGGCATTGCCGATCAGATTGACCATGATCTGCAACGCGCGCCGGAAGTCACCCGATGCGGGAACGCGCAGGTCGGGCAACGGCCGCGCGATCGCCACCCCGGCGTTGCCGGCGCGCACCGACAGCAGCCCCGCCGCGCGCCGCGCGACATCGGCAAGGTCGATCGGCTCGCAGGTCAGGGCAAAATCGGGCCGCTCCACCGCCTGCAGGTCGACGAGGTCGTCGACCAGCTCCAGCAGGTGCCGCCCGGCATTGGCGATATCGGAGGCGTAATCCACATAGTCGCGCTGCACCGGCCCCTCGGCTTCGGCATGGATGGTGTCGGCGTGCGCGATGATCTTGGCAAGCGGACTGCGCAGCGCCTTGTCCAACCCGGCGGTGAACCCGGCGGAGATGGTCGGCGCGGCGGCACGTTCCGGCGCATCGGCGACGCGCGCAACGCCGGAAAGGCCGGCGAACGCACCGGCGCCGTCCTGCCGGACGTCGGCGGTCAGCAGCATGCGCGGCTCGCCGCCACGCAGCCGTGCACGCTGCTCGCGCAACGGCTTGCGCCGCGCCACCGCCTCCAGGATCGGCAGCGCGCCGTCGCCTGCGGCATCCAGGGTGAACAGCGCGGTCAGCGGCTGGCCGATCAGCGCCAGCGCATCGAAGCCCAGCCGCCGCGCCGCGTCGATGGAAACGAAGGTAAGGCGCAGGCTGGCGTCGGTTTCCCAGCCGAGGTCATCCGTCTCGGCGATCCGGGACAATGGCGCCGCGACGCCACGCGGCCGTACCTCTCGCCAGCCGCTCACCGCCAGGCGCACGCCCTCCCCCTCCGGCTGCGCCCGCACCCACAGGTCGAGATCGGTGTCGTCGTCGGCCACGGTCACGCCGCGCGACACGAGGATGCCGAGCCGCCGCGCCAGCCGCACCACCGTGGCGAGTTGCGGCACCGCCAGTGCTTCGCCCGGTGCGCCGCCCGCGTGGTCGTTCAGCGCCATGATCGCCGGATCGGCGGCGATCAACCGCCCCTCCCCGTCCAGGGTGGCGTGGCTCACCGGCACGTCGGGAATGCCGTCCGCCCTCATCGTGTCGTCTCCCGGGCGAGCGCATCGATCGCGAGGCGCAGGTCGTGGTGCAGCGTCAGCGGCGCCAGCGCAGAGCGCGCCGCCTCCACGGGCACCATCGCGATGGCGTCCAGATCGTCGGCGAAGGCCTCGATATCACGGCGCGGATCGGCATCGGCGAGGGCAAGGGCGATCCGCGCGATGGTCGCCCGGTCGAGGTCCGCCGCGCGCAGCGCCAGCCACAGCCGGTCGCCCTCCGGCTCGATCACGATCGCACGCGCGCCGATGAAATCCAGGTCCGCGGCCCGCGCCAGCACGGCGATGAACAGCAGCAGGCGCCGGTCGCCCAGCGAATCGACCAGCAGGTCGCCAATCTCGCCTGCACGTGCGTCGATCGCAGCGGCGAGCCGCATGGCGATCGCTTCCCCGCGCTGCCCCTCGTCGTGCGCGGCGAGGCTGCGCTGCGCCGCCTCGACGATCGCGCGGTCGATCACGGCATCCTCACCCGCCGCCGCGACTAGCGCCTCTCGCACGCAGGCCGCCACCCACCAGACGAGCTGGTGATGCCGCTCGGCGGGCAAGATATCGGGCAGCGCACCGTTCTGATCGGCCGCCGCGCGGCGACGCGCCTCGACGGACAGCAGCGCCCGCGCCGCCGCAGCGACCACGCCATCCGCCACGTCGGTCAGGCGGAGCAGGACGCTTGGCTGTTCGGGCGCGGCGACGGCCGGTGCCAGCCGCTCCGCGATCAGATCGCAGCGGACCTGCGCGATCAATTCGTCCATCAGCAACCGGTCGCGCAGCAGGCCGGCGCGCGACAGCCGCCGCACGACATCGTCATGCCCCTTCAGCAGGCGTTCTGCCCGCACGTCGTCGCCGCGGCTCGCCAGCTGGCGTGCGGCATGGCGGCGGATATCGCCTTCGATTCCCTGCACCACCGCGGTAAGCACCTGACCGAGCGTCAGCCGCAGCCGCTCGCCCAACCGGGCGTCGTCGGCCAGGAAGAAATCGTCGATCGCCCCGGACAGGCGCGTGTCCGCCAGCGCGCCGAGACGGCGCGCGGCAGTGATGCGGGTGCCGAGCACATGGGGCTCGGCCTGTTCCGATCCGGACGACATGCCCGACGCCTATCCCCCCATCCTTAAAACGACGCTAAGGCTGCCGCCGCAATCGTTCGATTGCCGCAGCCAATGTCGCACCCGCATACAGGGCCGCGGCGCCCATGCCGGCGAGCGGCGCGGCGACCAATGCACCCAGCCAGACGAGCAGGGCATAGGCCGGCGGCGAGCCCCACCAACCGCGGCGCGGGCCTGCGTCGACGGCCCTTTCCCCCAGCCCGCCAAGCGCGACCAGGCCGATCGCCAGCACCTCTGCCGATGCCTCTCCGCTGGCATCGGCGATGCCACGGCCATAGAGCAGCACCGCCAGCGCCGGCAGCACCGCGGCCGCGAGATGGAGCCAGCGCTCGCTCGCCGCCTCGTCGCGCAGGTCGGCCAGGATCGCACCCAGCGTAAGCCCGATCGTACCCAGCAACGCCAACAGCAGGCCGGCCACCGGATGGGCGAAGGCAATCAGTACCAGCCCCAGCACCGCCACGCCCGCCGCCCCGCCGGCGACCGCCACCACCGGCACCGTCCGCGGCACCAGCAGCGGGATGACCGTGCGCGCCAGCGGGGCGGTGACGAACCGGTCGAACCAGCCGCTGCGCCCCGACACCATCGCCGCCATCACCGTGCGGCCGCGCGCCTCCAGGACGGCGCCGGAATGGCCGACGCCATGGCCGCCGCGCACCGCCTCCGCCGGCAACAACGCATGCACCGCCCGCGCCTGCGAGGCGAGCCGCACCAAGGTCGACTGCACGTCATAGTCCCGCGGCATCGCGGCAAGCTCGGCCAGCCGCCGCGCCTCCAGCCGCGCGACACCGGCCCACACCATGCCGCCACCGACCCGTTCATAGCCCTGGCCGACCTGATCCTCCGGCGCGACGAGCAACGCATCCCCGCCCTCGCGCGCCAGCACCGCCAGCGTCTCCGCCGTGGTCGTCAGCCCGTCCGCCAGCATCAGCACGCGGGCGAGCGGATGCAGCTTCTCGGCCGCCTCGGCGGCGGTGCGGACCGTGTCCACCGCCACGCCGCGCTTGCCGATGCGGTTGATCGCACCCAGCAGTTCGGGCGTCAGGCGGGACACCAGGATGACGATCTGCGATGCGCCCGCCGCGACGAGCAACCGCGCCTGATATTCGATCAGCGTCACGCCGCCGAACGGCAGCGTCGCGGTCAGCATCGCGGGCCGATCGTCCGCGTCGTGCATGGCGAAGAGAAGGCCGGCGAGCATCCCGCCGCTGTTAGGGCGTGATGTCGCCCCTGCCTAGGCGGTTATGCTTACAGGCGCGCGACCGATCGGCGCAGCTTGGCGAGCATCGCCGTGTCGCCCGGCAGGTCGGCGGCCTGCGCCGCCAGCGCCATCAGCCGTATCGCGCCAAAGCTGGCGGCCAGGCCCTTCAGCCGTGCCGCCGCCTCGCGCCAGTCGTCGCGCGTGTCCGCCGCCTCCAGCTGCGCCAGCGCCCGTTGCGCGCTTTCCACGAAGGCGAGCCGCAGCTCGGCGATCAGTGCGGGTTCGTCGCCCACTGCGGCGGCCAGCGCCGCATCGATCGCTCCGGGATCATAAGCCATGACGAGCCTCTAGCGCGGCGGTGCTTAACCGAGTGTTGCGGTTTCGCTTTATGGGGGCGGCGAAGCCGGTTAAGCTCGCCGTCCACGAACGGGGGTTCCATGATTATCGACATGCGGTCGGATGCGGCGGCGACCAGCGACGTTCGCGGTTATGACGATCACGAGCGCATGGGCGGCCACGAGCCCGGCGAGGCGCACGCCTCGGCCTGGACGCAGGCCGTCGAGCCCGACCGGCGCGGCCCCGCCTGGCTGCCACCGGTACTCGCCGCGGCGCTGGCGGTGCTGTGGATCGCCGGTGCGATCTGGGCGGTATCCGATCAGGTCGTCGCGCTGGCTCCGGTCGCCTGGGTCGAACTGATCGCCGCACTGGCGGTGGTGCCGGCGCTGATCGGCATCGTCTACCTGCTGGCGATGCGCACCAGCCGCCGCGAGGCGCGGTGCTTCGGCACCACGGCGCACGGCATGCGGGCAGAGGCGGCGAACCTGGAACGGACGGTGGCGGCGCTTTCCCGCTCGCTGGACGCCAACCGCCGGCAACTCGCCGACCAGATCGCCATGCTGGCGGCGCTGGGCGACGGCGCCAACGAACGCCTCGCCGCCATCGGCCGCGGCATGGCGATCGAGATCGACCAGGCCGACGCCCATGCCCATGCGCTCGCCCGTGCGGCGGGCGAGGCGCAGAACAGCCTCGGCATCCTGCTCGCCTCGCTGCCCCGCGCGCAGGCGGAGGTGATCGACGTCCAGCGCCTGCTCGACGATACCGGCCTTGCCGCCAGCGGCCATGCCGCGGCGCTGGAGGCACAACTCGCCGCACTCGCCGACCGCGGGCGAGAGGCGGATGTCGTCGCCGGCAGCGCAGCGCAAAAGCTCGCCGCGCATATCGCGCGCATGGAGGCGACCAGCGAAACCGCCGGCGCCCGGCTGGAGACGGTGACCGGCGATATGTCGGACGCGGTCGATGCCCTGCTCGGCCGCACCGCCGATGCGGTGGACGAGGCACGCAAGGGCATCGCCGTGCAGGGCGAAGCCATGCTCGCGATGCTGCGCGCCAATCAGGCGGCGCTCGACAGCGCGGCGCGCGACAGCGCCGATGCGCTCGCCGAACGGATCGCGATGGTCGAGGATGTGATCGACCGCGTAACCCTGCGGCTGCAGGGGCAGCGCAGCGAGAGCGACGCCCTGCTCGCCGGGCTGGATACCGGCATCGGCCAGGTCGAGACACGGCTCGATACGCTGCACAGCCAGGGCGTGGAACGGTCGCAACTGCTCGCTGCCTCGATCAGCGCGCTCGGCGGATCGGCCGATGCGATGACCGAGGCCTTGCGCGCCGGCGAAGCGATGGCGTCGCGGACGATCGGCACCACCGAATCGCTGCTGATCGCGCTCGATGCAGCCGCCCGCGAGATCGACGAGACGCTGCCCGACGCACTGACCCGGCTCGATGCCAAGATCGCGTCGAGCAAGCAGGTGGTGGTCGCCGCCAAGCCCGAACTGCTCGCTCTGGTTACCGCGGCCGAGAGCACGCATGACGCGATCGAGGCGATCGCCGGCGTGATCGCCGAACAGCGCCGCACGCTCGATCATCTGTCCGGCAGCTTGATCCAGACCCTGTCGGAAGGCCGCGCCAAGGCCGACGCGCTGGGCATGATGGTGGACGAGACGATCGACCGGACGCACCGCTTCGCCGAAGAGGCGGCACCGCGGCTGGTCGACGCGCTGCTCAGGGTGCGCGAAACCGCATCCGTCGCGGCGGACAAGGCGCGTGAGACGCTGGCGACGGTGATCCCGGATGCCGCCGGGCAGCTCGAACTGGCCAGTGCCGAGGCGATGCGCCGCGCGACCAGCGACACCGTGGAGCGGCAAGTCCGCGCCATCGCCGATGCGACCGGCGATGCGGTCGACGCCGCCACCCGCGCCACCGAGCGACTGTCGGCGCAGGTGCAGCAGATCCTCGACCAGACCGCGATCGTCGAAACCCGGATCGAGGACGCCCGCACCGAACGCGACGAGGCGGAGCGCGACACCTTCGCCCGCCGCGCCTCGCTGCTGATCGAATCGCTGCACTCGGCCTCGATCGACATCACCAAGGCGTTCGCGCCGGATATCTCCGACAGCGCCTGGGCTGCCTATCTGAAGGGCGATCGCGGCGTCTTCACCCGCCGAGCGGTCCGCGTGCTGGAGCCTGGCGACGCCCGCGACATCGCACGGCTCTATGACGACGACGCGACCTTCCGCGAATCGGTCAACCGCTACATCCACGATTTCGAAGGCATGCTGCGCATGGTCCTGGCGCAGCGCGACGGATCGCCGCTCAGCGTGACCCTGCTGTCGTCGGATATGGGCAAGCTCTACGTGGCCCTCGCGCAGGCGATCGAGCGTTTGCGTTGACCCGGACGGTCAGTTGATCGTCGGGTGCTCGACGCATTCGGGGGTACGGGACAGTTCGTCGATCGCCATCGCGATCCGCGCCGCCACCTGGGGCATGCCCTCGCCGTCCATCAGTCGCAGCGCACGGTTGAGCAGTTCGAGCGCCTGAAGGCAGGTATGGTTCATGCGGGCGTGCCTTTCGACCTGGGACAAGCCCTTCAACGCCGGGCCTGCCGATACGGTCCCGCTAGCAAGGCGGGACGGCCAGGGCGCTGACACCGACGTGACACTTGCGTCACGCGCCGGCGTACACCGCCTCGCGATCGAACAGGTCCAGCATCTTCGGCGTCACCCAGCCGAACTCGTAATTGGCCACGAACAGCCCGAACAGCAGGGTGGCGACGATCGTCACCCGTAAGGCGAGGCGGCCGAGGCGGAATTCATGCGGCGCGCTTTCCGCCTGCCCGGCGATATACTCACCGCCCGCCTCGCGGGTGGTGCGCACGCCCCAGGGCAGGACGAGGAAGACGGAAAACGCCCAGAACAGGACGTAGATCGCGAGCATCGACGTCCAACGCATGGGATCAGGCCTCGACGATCAGCACGTCGACGATGGGCTTCTTGCCGGTCCAGCGCGTCGCGATCCGCCGCACGGCCAGCCGCACGTCCTCGCGGCGGCGGTCCATCTCACGCTTCTGCCCCTTCAGCGCCTCGGCGGCAGCCTCGGCCGCATCCTCGACGAAGGCGGCGCGATCTTCCTCGACCGGCACGCCGTTGACGCGGATCTGCGGACGACCGAGCAGCCGGCCATCCCGGCCGATCGCCGCTGCGACCGAAATCTGGCCGTTGACCGCCAGCTTGCGCCGCTCGTTGATCGTCGAACCATCGGCCGGCAGGATCACGTCGCCGTCCAGCACCAGCCTGCCCACACCGGCATTGCCGATCTTGGTCGGCGCCCCCGGCAGCAGGCGCACCACGTCGCCGTCGCTCTGCACCAGCGACTGCGGCACACCCTCCGCCAGTGCGAAGCGGGCATGCTCCATCATGTGGCGCATCTCGCCATGCACGGGGATCAACGTCGTCGGCCGAATCCACTTGTACATCTGCGACAGCTCCGGACGGCCCGGATGACCCGACACGTGGACGTGCGCCTGGCGCTCGGTAATCATCACCACGCCCTTGGCGGCCAGCGTGTTCTGGATCTTGCCGATCGCGACCTCGTTGCCCGGGATCTGCTTGGACGAGAAGATCACCGCGTCGCCCGCATCGAGCTTGATCGTGTGCGATCCGTCGGCGACGCGGGCCAGCGCCGCACGCGGCTCGCCCTGCCCGCCGGTGGCGACGATCAGCACCTTGTTCTTGGGCAGGCGCATCGCGGTGTCGGGATCGACCGTCTCCGGGAAGTCGGTGAGATACCCCGTCGCACGCGCGACCTTGAGGATCCGGTCGAGCGAACGGCCGGTGACGCACAGCTTGCGCCCCGTCTCGCGCGCGACCTGCCCGAGCGTGTGGAGGCGCGCGGCGTTGGAGGCGAAGGTGGTGACGAGCACGCGGCCGCGGGCACGCGCGATCTGCTCGGCGAGCCCCTTGCGCACCGATGCCTCCGATCCCGAAGCCTCCGCGTTGAACACGTTGGTCGAATCGCACACCAGCACGTCGACACCCGCATCGCCGATCTGGGTCAGCCGTTCGGCGCTGGTCGGTTTGCCGATCACCGGGGTGGGATCGAGCTTCCAGTCACCGGTATGGAACACTCGGCCAGCCGCCGTTTCGATCACCAGCGCATTGGGCTCGGGGATCGAGTGCGACAGTTCGACGAAGGTGACGCCGAAGGGGCCGATCTGGGCGCCGGCGACGCCGTTCTTGCCGGGCTGGATCACGCGCAGCTTGACGCGGTTGGCGTTGCCCTCTTCCTCCAGCTTGCCGCGGATCAGGCCGGCGGTGAACGGCGTCGCGTAGAGCGGCACGCCGAGGTCTTCGGCCAGATACGGCAGCGCGCCGATGTGATCCTCGTGCCCGTGGGTCAGCACGATGCCGACGAGATCGTCGAGCCGGTCTTCAATGAAGGCGAGGTCCGGCAGCACGATATCGATACCGGGATAGGCAGCGTCGGCGAAGGTCACGCCGCAATCGACCATCAGCCATTTGCCTGCGTGGCCATAGAGATTGACGTTCATGCCGATCTCACCGGAGCCGCCGAGGGCGCAGAAGAGAAGTTCGTTGGTCTTGGGGGTCATCTAGGTCTTTCGTGAATGTCTCGGTCGCCCGCAGGCCTCTGATCGGCGCGAGCGCGTCTCAGCCGATATGGGCGTTTTGGTACATGATCGCCAGCCCTTGTATGGTGAGGTCCGGCTCGATGACGTCGAACACGTCGGTATGCTGTTCGAACAGGGTGGCGAGGCCGCCGGTCGCGATGACGCGCGCCGGGCGACCGATCTCCGCCTTCATGCGGGCGACCAATCCTTCGATCATCGCGATATATCCGAAATAGACGCCGATCGCCATCTGGTCGACGGTATTGCGGCCGATCACGCTGGTGGTCGCCGGCGCCTCGATCGCGATGCGCGGCAGCTTGGCCGCCGCACTGACCAGGGCATCGAGCGACAGGTTGATGCCGGGCGCGATGATCCCGCCCTTATAGGCGCCGGAAAAGTCGCTGACGTCGAAGGTGGTGGCGGTCCCGAAGTCGATGGTGATGAGATCGCCGTCATGCAGCGCATGCGCCGCGACGGTGTTGACGGCGCGGTCGGCGCCCAGGTTCTGCGGCTCGTCGACGTCGAGCGCGATGCCCCATTCCACCGGCGCGCGGCCGGCGATCAGCGCCTCGGTGCCGAAATACTTGCTGCTGAGCACCTGCAGGTTGTGCAGCGCGCGTGGAACGACCGTGGCGATGATGACGCCGTCGACCTGCCCGCGGTCATAGCCCTCCAGCGCAAGCAACTGGCTCAGCCAGACGGCATATTCGTCGGCGGTGCGGCGCGGATCGGTGGCGATGCGCCAGCGTGCCTTGATCGTCCGGCCCTCCACCAGCGCGAACACCACGTTGGTATTGCCGGCATCCACCGCGAGCAGCATCGTCAATCCTTCATCACGAAGACGTCGGCGGCGTGAATGACATGCCGTTCCCCGATCGCCAAGCGCAGGATCAAGGCGCCGTCCGTACCAAGCCCATCGAACAGGCCTTCGCGTGTCCCCCCGTCGGGCAGACGGACGGTCAGCGCCGTGCCGACCGGATGCGCGGCGGCGAGCCAGGCGCTGCGGATCACGGCCAGGCCCTCGCCGCGCCACCGCCCCAGCCACCGCGCGAACGCCTCCGCCAGTACCTCCAGCAACGTCTCCGCGGCGATGTTGACGCCGGCCTCGGCAAGGCTGGTGGTCGGCCGGTCGGGCAGCTCCGGCTGATGGGCCACGTTGACGCCGATCCCAACCACCACCGCATCATCGCTGCGTTCGAGCAGAATGCCGGATAGCTTCGCCCCTTGGCGCAGCAGATCGTTGGGCCATTTGATCCGGGTGGCGACGCCGAATACGCCGATCGCTTCGTGCAGCGCGATGGCGGCAACCAACGCCAGCGTTGCCGGTGGCGGATCGCCCGACCGCAATCGCACCAGCGTGCTGGCGTAGAGATTACCAATGGGCGATTCCCAGGATCGGCCGAGCCTGCCCCGCCCCGCCGTCTGACGCTCCGCGCGCAGCCACTGCCCTTCCCCCTCACCCTGGCGGGCGAGGAGCAGCATGTCGGCGTTGGTCGATCCCGTTTCTGCGACGGTACGGATCGTCACATCGCGGGAAACAGCGCGCGGGCCGCCGCCATCGTCCAGCCGCCGAGCAGCGGAATGGCGAGATAGCCCAGGGGTGACACGAAGGCCGCGGTCAGCACGATCAACCCGCCCTCGACCGGGTTGTTGCCCTTCGGGAACGCCGGTGCCGGATCGTCGAAGTACATCGTCTTGACGACGCGCAGGTAATAATAGGCGCCGATCGTCGATGCCGCGATACCGACTGCCGCCAGCGGGAACAGGCCTGCCGCCACCGCCGCGTCGAACACCGCGAACTTGGCGTAGAAGCCGAACAGCGGCGGAATGCCCGCAAGGCTGAACATGAAGATCGCCAGTGCCGCAGCTAGGCCCGGCCGCGTCCGCGACATGCCCGACAGCGCCGCGATGCTCTCCACCGGCTGCCCGGCATCGTCGCGCATCTGGAGGACGACGAGGAACGAGCCCAACGTCATCGCGATGTAGATCGTCATATAGACGAGCACACCCGACACGCCCTCCGGCGTCCCCGCCGCGAGCCCGATCAGCGCGAACCCGACGTTGTTGATCGACGAATAGGCAAGCAGGCGCTTGATGTTGGTCTGCCCGATCGCCGCCACCGCGCCGAGGATGATCGAGGCGAGCGCGGAGAAGATCACGATCTGGCGCCACTGGTCGGTCGCCGGCCCCATCGCCTCCACCGCCACGCGTACCGCCAGGCCCATCGCCGCGACCTTCGGCGCCGAGGCGAAGAAGGCGGTGACCGGCGTCGGCGCACCTTCGTACACGTCGGGCGTCCACATGTGGAACGGCACCGCCGAGATCTTGAACGCGATACCGGCAAAGACGAAGACGAGGCCGAAGAGCAGGCCGAGCGAATGGGCGCCCGCATAGGCCGCCGCGATGCCGCCGAACAGGGTCGTGCCCGAGAAGCCGTACACCAGGCTGATACCGTACAGCAGGATGCCGCTCGCCAGCGCGCCGAGCACGAAATATTTGAGGCCCGCTTCCGCCGAGCGCGTGTCGCGGCGCATGAAGCTCGCCAGCACATAGGCCGACAGGCTCTGCAGTTCGAGGCCGACATACAGCGTCAGCAGATCGGCCGCCGACACCATCATGCCCATGCCCGCCGCGGAGAGCAGGATCAGCACCGGATATTCCGGCCGCAGGTCGTCGCCGCTGGTGCGCTGGAAGAAATCGGGCGCCATCAGCACGGCGAACGAGGCAGCGATATAGATCAGCACCTTGGCAAAGGCGGCGAACGCGTCCGCGCGGTAAAGGCCGTCGAACGCGACGCCGCCATGGCTGGCCGGTCCGATCAACGCGATCGCCGCACCGGCGAGGATCGCGACGGCAGCCCAGGACACGGCGCGTGTCGACGCCGGGCCGCCCCAGGCGGACACCAGCATCAGAACGATGGCACCGACGCCGAGGATCACCTCGGGCAGCGTCATGGCGAGATTGGCGGCGTAATCCATCAGTGTGCGGTTCCGTGGGCGGCAGCATGGGCCACCGGGATGGGCTTGCCGGCAGTCGGCTTGGAATCGGACGGCGGCGCAGCGCGGTCGATGCGGGCGAGCAGGACGCCGACATCCTTACGCATCGGCGCCATGAAGCTTTCGGGGTATACACCCATCCACAGCGTCACCGCGGCGATCGGCGCCAGCAGCCACAGTTCGCGGCTGGACAGGTCCTGCATGCCGCGCACCTCGTCCGACTTGATCTCGCCAAACGCGATCCGGCGGTAGAGGTAGAGCATATAGGCCGCGCCCAGGATGATGCTGGTCGTGCAGAGCAGCGCGATCCAGGTCGACACCTGGTACGTCCCCATCAGCGCCAGGAATTCGGCGACGAACCCACTGGTCCCCGGCAGGCCGATCGACGCCATGGTGAAGAACAGGAAGAACAGCGCATAGCGCGGCATGTTGATCGCCAGGCCGCCGTACCGGCTGATCTCCCGCGTATGCAGACGATCGTAGATCACGCCGACGCACAGGAAGAGCGCACCCGACACCAGCCCGTGGCTGAGCATCATGATCATCGCGCCCTCGATCCCCTGCCGATTGAAGGCATAGAGGCCGATGGTCACGATCGCCATGTGTGCGACCGACGAATAGGCGATCAGCTTCTTCATGTCCGACTGCACCAGCGCAACGAGGCTGGTGTAGATCACCGCTACCGCCGACAGGCCGAAGATCAGCCAGGTGAGCTGCCCCGATGCCTCCGGGAACATCGGCAGGCTGAAGCGCAGGAAGCCATAGCCACCGAGCTTCAGCAGCACGCCTGCCAGGATCACCGATCCCGCGGTCGGTGCCTGCACGTGCGCATCGGGCAACCAGGTATGCACCGGCCACATCGGCATCTTCACCGCGAACGAGGCGAAGAAGGCGAGCCACAGCCACGTCTGGACAGGGGCGGGGAAGTCGTGCGCCTGCAACGCGGGGATGCTCGACGTGCCGGCGACCCGCGCCATGTAGAGCATCGCCACCAGCATCAGCAGCGAGCCGAGCAGCGTGTAGAGGAAGAATTTGTAGCTCGCGTAGATGCGGTTCGCCCCGCCCCAGATGCCGATGATGAGGTACATCGGGATCAGGCCTGCCTCGAAGAACAGGTAGAAGAGGAACAGGTCCTGCGCCGCGAAGGTGCCGATCATCAGCACCTCGGTCAGCAGGAAGGCTGCCATATATTCGGGTACGCGATTGGTGACCGAACGCCAGCTCGCCCCGATGCAGATCGGCATCAGGAAGACGCTGAGCATGATGAGCATCAGCGCGAAGCCGTCGATGCCGAGGTCCCAGGCGAAGAAGCCGAACCGCGGCCCCTGCTCGACGAACTGCCACTGCGCGCCGCCGATGTCGTAGTTCGCCCATAGCAGCACGCCCAGCACGAAGTCGACCAGCGTCGCCGCCAGCGCCACCGTCCGCGCCGTGGCGGCGGGCAGGAACAGGCAGGCGACCGCTGCGACCGCCGGGATCAGCAGCATGATCGAGAGGATGGGAACGCCGCTCATTGTGCGATCGCCCAGGTGACGACGGCGGTCAGACCGATCAGCATGACGAAGGCATAGGTATAGACATATCCGTTCTGGAGCCGGCCCGCGACGCGGCTGGAGAACTGCACCACCCAGGCCGAGCCGTTCGGCCCGAACCGGTCGATCGTCTTCTCGTCGCCGCGATGCCACAGGAAGCGGCCGATCGCGAAGGCGGGGCGGACGAAGAGCAGGTGATACAGTTCGTCGAAATAATATTTGTGGGTGAGGAAGCGGTAGAGGATGCGGAACTGGTCCGCCACCGCCGCCGGGAAGCGCGGCGCCTTGATATAGGCATACCAGGCGATGAACAGGCCGAGCAGCATGCCGATCGTCGCGCCGAGCTTCGCCAACACCGGGATCTCGTGCATCGCGTGCATCAAATGTTCGCGGAACGCGATGTCGCCCTTCCAGAAGGTCTCACCCGCACTCGGCTCGATGAAGAAATGCTGGAAGACGAAGCCGGCGGCGATGGCACCCATCGACAGCACGATCAGCGGGACCAGCATCGGCCATGGGCTCTCGTGCGGATGATAGCCGCCGGTGCCGGCAGGCAGGTCCTGCTGCGAAGCGCCATGCGTCGACGGACGATCGCCGCTGTCCTCGGCCTGCGCCGGGTTGCCGTGCGCCTCGTCGGCGTGATGCGCGTCGTGGCCATGCGCGTGATGATCGTCATGACCATGCCCGTGCGCATCATGGCCGTGCGCATCATGGCCGTGTGCATCGTGAAGCGCATGCTGGATATGCTCGGATGCAGCCCAGCGCGGCGTTCCCCAGAAGGTGAGGAACATCAGGCGCCACGAATAGAAGCTGGTGATGAGCGCGACGAGCACGCCGACGAACCACACACCCGGTTCGCCCGCCGCCCAGCTCGCCTCGATGATCGCGTCCTTGGAATAGAAGCCCGCGAAACCGATCGAGAACGGATTGCCGAACACCGCCGGCAGGCCGACGCCGGTGATCGCCAGCGTCCCCATCATCATGCCCCAGAAGGTCAGCGGGATGCTCTTACGCAGGCCCCCGTAATAGCGCATGTCCTGCTCGTGGTGCATCGCGTGGATCACCGAGCCCGCGCCCAGGAACAGCAAAGCCTTGAAGAAGGCGTGTGTGAACAGGTGGAACATCGCCGCGCCGTACGCGCCGACGCCCGCCGCGAAGAACATATAGCCGAGCTGCGAACAGGTCGAATAGGCGATGACGCGCTTGATGTCGGTCTGAACCATGCCGACCGTGGCGGCGAACAGGCAGGTCGCGGCACCGATGAAGGTGACGAAGTGCAGCGCGGTCGGCGAGACTTCGAACATCGGCGACAGGCGGCACACCATGAAGACGCCCGCGGTGACCATCGTCGCCGCATGGATCAGCGCCGACACCGGGGTCGGGCCCTCCATCGCGTCCGGCAGCCAGGTGTGCAGGCCGAGCTGCGCCGACTTGCCCATCGCGCCGACGAACAGCAGCAGGCAGAGCACCGTCATCGTATCGGCGCGGAAGCCGAGGAAGCCGATCGTCGACCCCGCCATGCCCGGCGCCGCGGCGAGGATCGCGGGGATCGACACGGTACCGAAGACGAGGAAGGTGCCGAAGATGCCCAGCATGAAGCCGAGATCGCCGACGCGGTTGACGACGAACGCCTTGATCGCGGCCGCGTTGGCGGAGGGCTTCCGGAACCAGAAGCCGATCAGCAGGTAGGAAGCGAGACCCACGCCTTCCCAGCCGAAGAACATCTGGACCAGCGTGTCCGCCGTCACCAGCATCAGCATCGCGAAGGTGAACAGCGAGAGGTAGGCGAAGAAGCGCGGCTGGTCCGGGTCCTCGCCCATATAGCCCCAACTATAGAGGTGGACGAGCGCCGACACGCTGGTGATGACCACCAGCATGATCGCGGTCAGCTGGTCGACGCGCAGCGACCATTCGACCGCCATGTCGCCGCTGACGATCCACTTGAGCACCGGCATGACCTGCGCCTCGCTGGAACCGGCGAGGAAGCCGAGGAAGATCGGCCAGGACAGCAGGCACGAGATGAACAAGGCGCCGGTCGTGACGGCTTTGGCCGGCACGAAGCCGATCGCCTTGTTGCCCAGCCCCGCAATGGCGGCGGCGAGCAGCGGCAGGAATACGATGAATAAGATGGCGTGCACCGAAATCAGCCCTTCATCCGGTTGACGTCATCGACCGCGATGGTGCCGCGGCCACGGAAATAGATCACCAGGATCGCCAGCCCGATCGCTGCCTCGCCCGCGGCGACGGTCAGCACGAACATCGCGAAGATCTGACCGACGAGGTCGTGCAGATAGGCCGAGAAGGCGACCAGGTTGAGGTTCACGGCGAGCAGGATCAGCTCGATCGCCATCAGGATGACGATCAGGTTCTTCCGGTTGAGGAAGATGCCGAGCACGCCCATCGTGAACAGGATCGCCGCGACGACCAGGTAATGGGTAAGACCGATCACAGCTGCACCCCCTGCCCGACCGGCGGCTGGACGTTGCGCGTCGCCTCTTCGGGCCGGCGCGCGATCTGCCGGAACGGCGACTGCGCGCGCACCCCGCCACGCTGACGATGGGTCAGCACGATCGCGCCGATCATCGCGACCAGCAGGACGAAGCCCGCCGCCTCGAACACGAACAGATAGCGCGTATAGAGCAATTGCCCCATCGCCTGGATGTTGGGCACCGAACCGTCGATCGGCGCGATCCGCTGGTTGATCTTGAGGCCGCCGGCGCTCCAGGCACCGATGCCGATCAGGATTTCGGCGGCCAGCGCCACGGCGAGCGCGAGGCCCAACGCCGCATAGCGGGCGAACCCGGCACGCAGTTCAGCGACCTCGATGTCGAGCATCATTACGACGAACAGGAACAGCACCGCGACCGCACCAACATACACGATGACGAGCAGCATCGCGATGAATTCGGCACCGACGAGCACCATCAGCCCCGCCGCGTTGAAGAAGGCGAGGATCAGCCACATGACGGAATGCACCGGATTGCGCGACGAAATGGTCATCGCGCCCGATCCGATCACCACGATGGCGAAGAGATAAAAGGCTATGGCCTGGATCACGAGTTGGTCGGCCCCCTAAGCCCGGAATCGAGTGCGGCGCGCATTAACGGTAGGGCGCATCGGCGGCAAGGTTCGCCGCGATCGCGCGTTCCCAGCGGTCGCCATTGTCGAGCAGCTTGGCCTTGTCGTAGATCAGCTCCTCGCGCGTTTCGGTTGAAAATTCGTAATTCGGCCCCTCGACGATCGCGTCCACGGGGCAGGCCTCCTGGCACAGCCCGCAATAGATGCACTTGGTCATGTCGATGTCGTAGCGCGTGGTGCGGCGGCTGCCGTCGTCGCGCGGCTCGGCCTCGATCGTGATCGCCTGCGCCGGGCACACCGCCTCGCACAGCTTGCACGCGATGCAGCGTTCCTCGCCATTCGGATAGCGACGCAGCGCATGCTCGCCGCGGAAGCGCGGCGAGATGGGGTTGCGCTCATAGGGATAGTTGATCGTCGCCTTGGGCTTGAAGAAATACTTCAGCGTGAGGGCATGCGCCTTCACGAATTCCCAAAGCGTGAACGATTTGACGATCTGCGCGACGCTCACGATCCAAACCCCATAACCCGGTCGATGGCGACGACCGTCAATCCGATAACCACGCCGCCCAAGGCACGGCGCCACAGGTTGCTGGTAAGGATGCCACTCACAGCGGCACCCGCATCAGCATCAGCACGCCCGACACCAGAAACACCCAGAACAGCGACAATGGCAGGAAGATCTTCCAGCCCAGCCGCATCAGCTGGTCGTAGCGATAGCGCGGGACGGTCGCCTTCACCCAGCTGAAGACGAAGAAAAAGAACAGGATCTTGGCGAACAGCCAGATGATGCCCGGCACCCAGTAGAGCGGTGCCCAGTCGATCGGGGGCAGCCAGCCGCCCCAGAACAGCGTCGCGTTGAGCGCGCACATCAGCAGCACGTTGGCATATTCGCCAAGCCAGAAGAGCGCGAAGCTCATCGAGCTGTATTCGGTCTGGTATCCGGCGACGAGTTCCGATTCCGCTTCGGTCAGGTCGAACGGCGCACGGCCGGTTTCGGCCATGCCGGAAATGAGGAAGACGATGCTCATCGGGAACAGCAGCGGATTGAACCCGAAGCCGTTGACCGGCAGCCAGCTGTAGATCGCCTTCTGTGCCAGCACGATCGACGACAGGTTGAACGTCCCCGCCCACAGCACGACCGTGATGAGCACGAAGCCGAGCGCCACTTCGTAGCTGACCATCTGCGCCGCGGCGCGCAGCGCCGAGTAGAAGGGATATTTCGAGTTGGACGCCCAGCCCGACAGGATGATGCCATAGACCCCGAGTGACGAGGCGGCGAGCACGTAGAGCAGCCCGACATTGATGTCGGCGAGCACCACGCCGGCTCCGAACGGCACCACCGCCCAGACGATCAGCGCGACCGTGAAGGTGATGATCGGCGCCATCAAGAACAGGCCGCGATTGGCAGCGGCCGGCACGATGGTTTCCTGCAGGAACACCTTCAGGCCGTCGGCGAATGACTGGAGCAGGCCGAGCGGTCCGACCACGTTCGGCCCACGGCGCAGCGCCATCGCCGCCCAGATCTTGCGGTCGGCATAGATGATCATCGCCACCGCCAGCATCAGCGGCAGTGCGATGACCAGGATGCCGACGATGGTCGCGACGAACCACGCCCAGCCATAGGGCAGGCCGATCGTCGAGTTGAAGAAATCGGTCACTCCGCCGCCTCCGCGAACGTCTCGCCATGGACCAGTTCGGCCGAGCAGCGCTGCATCGTCGGCGATGCGCGGCAGATGGCGTTGGTCAGATAGAAATCCTTGATTGGATAGCCGGACAGGCTGCCCTGCCCCGCGGTACCGAGCGACGGCGGGTTCCAGTCGAAGCTTGCAACTGCGCCGATGTTGCGCAGCGCCGGCACCTCCGTCGCCATCGCCTCGCGCAAGCCGGCGAGGCTGTCGAACGGCAGCGTTGCCCCGAGCACTTCGGACAACGCGCGGAAGATCGTCCAATCCTCGCGTGCGTCACCCGGCGCGAACACCGCGCGCTCGCCACGCTGCACGCGGCCTTCCAGGTTCACCCAGGTCCCCGATTTTTCGGCATAGGTGGATCCCGGCAGGATCACGTCGGCATGATGCGCACCCTTGTCGCCATGGTGGCCGACATAGACCTTGAAGCCGCCGAAGCCGGTGAAATCGACCTCGTCCGCACCCAGGAAGAAGGTGACGTCTGCGCCACGCAGGTCGGCGATGCCACCCTTTTGTGCATAGCCGAGCATCAGCCCGCCCATCCGGCTCGCCGCCATGTGGACGACGTTGAAGCCGTTCCAGCTATCGCGGACGAGGTTGAAGTCCTTGGCGAACTGCAACGCAGCGCCGTGGCCGCCCTTCAACGCGCCACCGCCGACGATGACCATCGGCTTGCTCGCGTTGCGGAACAGCTCGGCCGCAGCGTCCGGCAGATTGCCGAGCAGCGACAGGTCGGCCCCAAGCCATTCGACCTTGTAGGTCAGCTCGGTCTCCAGCCCGATCGCGAAGACCTTCGCGCCCTTCTTGATCGCCTTGCGGACTCGCGTGTTCACCAACGGCGCTTCCCAGCGCAGGTTGGTGCCGACCAGCAGGATGGCATCCGCCTCTTCCACGCCGGCGATGCCGGTGTTGAAGTTCACCGCAGCGAGGCTGGACGTATCATAATCCATCCCGGTCTGCCGCCCTTCGAGCAGCGACGAGCCGAGCGCTCCGAGCAGCGCCTTGGCGGCATACATCGTCTCGCAATCGACGAGGTCGCCAGCCACCGCGGCGATGTTCGCTCCTGCTGCATCGACCTTGGCCTTGATGACCGCAAACGCTTCGTTCCAGTCGACCGCGACCAGCTTGCCGTCACGCCGTACATAAGGCCGGTCGAGCCGGCGCCGCACGAGCCCGTCTACATGGTGGCGCGTCTTGTCGTGCGCCCATTCCTCGTTAACGTCCTCGTTGATGCGCGGCACGCAGCGCAGCACCTGGCGGCCACGGCTGTCGAGACGGATGTTGGTGCCTACCGCGTCCTGCACGTCGATGGTGAGCGTCTTCTTCAGCTCCCAGGGCCGCGCCTCATAGGCGTAAGGCTTCGACGTCAGGGCGCCCACCGGACACAGGTCGACGACGTTGCCGCTGAGCTCGCTAGTCACCGCCTGTTCGAGGTAGCTGGTGATCTGCATGTCCTCGCCGCGATAGATCGCGCCGATCTCCTCCACGCCGGCGACTTCTTCCGCGAAGCGGACGCAGCGCGTGCACTGGATGCAGCGGGTCATGATCGTCTTCACGATCGGCCCCATATACTTTTCAGTGACCGCCCGCTTGTTCTCGGTGTAGCGGCTATGGCCCTTGCCGTAGGCGACCGACTGGTCCTGCAGGTCGCACTCTCCACCCTGATCGCAGATCGGGCAGTCGAGCGGGTGATTGATGAGCAGGAATTCCATCACGCCTTCGCGCGCGTTCTTCACCATCGGCGTGGTGGTGAACACTTCCTGATTGTCCGCGGCGGGCAGCGCGCACGAAGCCTGCGGCTTCGGCGGCCCCGGCTTCACCTCGACGAGGCACATGCGGCAATTGCCGGCGATCGACAGCCGTTCGTGGTAGCAGAAGCGCGGGATTTCCTTGCCCGCCGCCTCACATGCCTGGAGCACGGTCGCTCCCTGCGGCACCTCGACCTCGATCCCGTCTACTTTCAGCTTGGGCATTATTCGGCAGCTTCCTGCATCGGGGTGAGATCACCGCCGTTGCGCGAGTTGATGCGACGTTCCAGTTCCGGGCGGAAGTGGCGGATGAGCCCCTGGATGGGCCATGCCGCGGCATCGCCCAAGGCGCAGATCGTGTGGCCTTCGACCTGCTTGGTCACCTGTTGCAGCGTGTCGATCTCGGCGATGTCGGCATCGCCGGTGCGCAGACGCTCCATCACGCGCCACATCCAGCCGGTACCTTCGCGGCACGGCGTGCACTGGCCGCAGCTTTCGTGCTTGTAGAAGTAGGAGATGCGGCTGATCGCACGGACGATATCGGTCGATTTGTCCATCACGATCACCGCCGCGGTGCCGAGACCGGAGCCGACTGCCTTCAGGCCGTCGAAATCCATCGGTGCATCGATGATGTCCTTGGCCGGCACCAGTGGCACCGACGATCCGCCCGGGATCACCGCGAGCAGATTGTCCCAGCCGCCGCGGATGCCGCCGCAATGCGTCTCGATCAGTTCGCGGAACGAGATGCCCATGGCATCCTCCACCACGCACGGCCGGTTCACATGGCCGCTGATCTGGAAGAGCTTCGTCCCCTTGTTGTTCTCGCGCCCGAAGGACGAGAACCATTCCGCCCCGCGACGCAGGATGGTGGGAGCGACGGCGATGCTCTCGACGTTGTTGACCGTGGTCGGGCAGCCATAGAGGCCCGCACCCGCCGGGAACGGCGGCTTGAGGCGCGGTTGCCCCTTTTTGCCCTCCAGGCTTTCCAGCATCGCGGTTTCTTCGCCGCAGATATATGCGCCGGCGCCGCGATGGACGAAGACGTCGAAGTCGTAGCCCGAGCCGCTGGCGTTCTTGCCGATCAGCCCCTTGTCGTAGGCCTCGGCGACGGCGGCGAACAACGTCTCGGCTTCACGGATATATTCGCCGCGGATGTAGATGTAGGCGGCACGCGCCCGCATCGCATAGCCGGCGATCAGCGCACCCTCGATCAGCTTGTGCGGATCGTGACGGATGATCTCGCGGTCCTTGCACGAACCGGGCTCGGATTCGTCGGCGTTGATGACCAGGAAGTTCGGCCGGTCGGGCTTGGGTTCCTTGGGCATGAACGACCATTTGGTGCCGGTCGGGAAGCCCGCACCGCCGCGGCCGCGCAAACCCGACGCCTTGATGACGTCGATGATCGCGTCCTGGCCGAGCGCCATCAGCCCCTTGGTATTGTCCCAGTCGCCACGCTTCAGCGCCGCCTCCAGGTTCCAGGGCTGGAACCCGTAGACGTTGGTGAAGATGCGGTCCTTGTCCGCCAGCATCAGGCCCACTCGCTCCGGTAATCGTGATTGTCGTCGACCATCGCCGTGAGGGTCGTCGGGCCGCCTTCGGGGCAGCTGGTCTGGCGGCCGATCGTCGACCCGGTCTTGGGCTGCTCGCCCTTGGCCAGCGCCTCCAGCACCGCGACGGTGCGATCGTAATCCAGATCCTCGTAATTATCGTCGTTGATCTGGACCATCGGCGCGTTGGCGCAGGTGCCGAGGCACTCGACCTCGGTCAGCGTGAACAGGCCATCGGGGGTCGTGCCGCCCTTCACCAGTCCGCGGTTCTTGCACGCGGCGAGCACATCGTCCGACCCGCGCAGCATGCACGGCGTCGTCCCGCAGACCTGCACGTGATAGCGGCCGACCGGCGCGAGGTTGAACATCGTGTAGAAGGTCGCGACCTCGAACACGCGCATGTACGGCACGCCGATCGCCCTCGCGACGAATTCGATCACCGGCACGGGCAGCCAGCCCTGCGTCTGCGTTTCCGCGCCGACCTGCCGCTGGGCGAGATCGAGGAATGGGATGGACGCGGACTGCGAACGGCCGGCGGGGTAGCGCGCCAGGATCTCGTTCGCCTTACGCTGGTTCTCTTCGGTCCAGGCGAAGCCGCCCCAACGGGCGCGGGTCTCGGCTTCGTCGGGGATCTGGGGTGCTTCAGCCATCAGCGGTCACATTCACCAAAAACGATATCCATCGCACCGAGGATCGCGGTCGTATCCGCCAGCATGTGGCCCTTCGACATGAAGTCCATCGCTTGCAGGTGCGAAAAGGCGGTCGGCCGGATCTTGCAGCGGTACGGCTTGTTCGAGCCGTCGGCGACGAGGAACACGCCGAACTCGCCCTTGGGGCTTTCGGTCGCGACATACACTTCGCCGGCGGGAACGTGATAGCCCTCGGTATACAACTTGAAGTGATGGATCAGCGCTTCCATCGACTGCTTCATCTCGGCCCGCTTCGGCGGCACCACCTTGCGGTCGGACGAGGCGATCGGCCCCTCCGGCATGTCGCGCAGGCACTGCTTCATGATCCGCGCCGACTGGCGGACCTCCTCCACACGCACCATGAAGCGATCGTAGCAATCGCCACGCGTGCCGACGGGGATGTCGAACTCCATCCGGTCGTAGACATCATAGGGCTGCGACTTGCGCAGATCCCACGGAATGCCGGCGGCACGGATCATCGGGCCGGAGAAGCCCCATGCGATCGCATCCTCGCGGCTCACCGTCGCGATATCGACGTTGCGCTGCTTGAAGATGCGGTTGTCCGCCACCAGGCTGATCGCATCCTCGAACAGGCGCGGCAGGCGCGTGTCGAGCCAGTCGGCGATATCGGTCAGCAGCTTGAGCGGCACGTCCTGGTGCACGCCGCCCGGACGCATGTAATTATGGTGCATACGCGCGCCCGAGGCCCGCTCGAGGAAGTTGTAGCAATCCTCGCGAATCTCGAACAGCCACAGGTTCGGCGTCATCGCGCCGACGTCCATCACGTGGCTGCCGAGGTTCAGCATGTGATTGGAGATGCGCGTCAGCTCGGCGAAGAAGACGCGCAGATACTGGGCGCGCAGCGGCACCTCGATATCCAGCAGCTTCTCGATGGCGAGCACGAAGGTATGCTCCATGCACATCGGCGAGCAGTAGTCGAGGCGATCGAAATAGGGGATCGCCTGCGCATAGGTCTTGTATTCGATCAGCTTCTCGGTGCCGCGATGCAGCAGGCCGACGTGCGGATCGATCCGCTCGATGATCTCGCCGTCCAGCTCCATCACCAGCCGGAGCACGCCGTGCGCGGCCGGATGCTGGGGACCGAAGTTGATCGTGTAGTTCTGGATGGTCACGTCGCCGGTCGTCGGATCGTCCGAGTCCGTGGCGTGCATCAGTTCGTCGACATAGTCGCTCACTGGTTCTGTCCTTGACCCTTGGTCGGCACCACGTCGGCATCGGCGGGCTTGCTTTCCGCCTTGTTGCCGCCATGCGCCTCGCCCGCGCCGGTATCGGCGGTGCTGCCGCTCGCCGTCTTGGCATAAGGTTCGCTGCCCGCCTTGGGCGTCTCGGTCGGTGCCTTCGATGCGTCGGCCTTGGCGATCGTGTCGGCCTTCAGCGGCGTCGGCGCCCCCTTGGCCTCGGGCAGCATGCCCTTCTCGTCGCCGGGCAGCACATATTCCGCGCCCTCCCACGGGCTCTGGAAGTCGAAGTTGCGGAAGTCCTGCGCCAGGCTGACCGGCTGATAGACGACGCGCTTCGCCTCTTCCGAATAGCGCATCTCGACGAACCCGGTCAGCGGGAAGTCCTTGCGCTGCGGATGGCCGCGGAAGCCATAGTCGGTGAGGATGCGGCGCAGGTCGGCATTGCCCGTGAAGAGCACGCCGTACATGTCGTAGACCTCACGCTCCAGCCAGCCGGCGACCGGCCAGATGCCCGTCACCGACGGCACCGGCTTCACCTCGTCCGTCGCGACATGGACGTGCAGGCGATGGTTGCGGGTCAGCGACAGCAGGCAATAGACCACCTCGAACCGCTCGGGGCGATCCGGATAGTCGACGCCGGCGATCTCCATCAGCTGCTGGTATTCGAGGCCGGGGGTATCGCGCAGCTGCGTCAGCGCCTGCACGATGCCCTCGCGCTCCACGTAGAGCGCGACCTCGCCGACCTGGTCGACGGCGTCGATCAGCGCCGCGCCGAGGGTCGCACGAACAGCCTCGATCGTCTCGCCGTTGAGGTTCGCCGCATAAGCGGGTGCGGGCGCCCTCACCGTTCGATGCTCCCGGCGCGACGGATCTTCCGCTGCAACTGCATGATGCCGTACAGCAACGCTTCGGCGGTCGGCGGGCAGCCGGGGACATAGATGTCGACCGGCACGACGCGGTCGCAGCCACGCACCACCGAATAGCTGTAATGGTAATAGCCACCGCCGTTGGCGCAGCTGCCCATCGAGATGACGTACTTGGGCTCCGACATCTGGTCGTAGACCTTGCGGAGCGCCGGCGCCATCTTGTTGCACAGCGTGCCTGCGACGATCATCACGTCGGACTGGCGCGGGGATGCACGCGGCGCGGCGCCGAAGCGTTCCAGGTCGTAGCGGGGCATGTTGACGTGGATCATCTCGACCGCGCAGCATGCGAGGCCGAAGGTCATCCACCACAGCGAGCCGGTACGCGCCCACTGGAACAGCTCCTCGGTCGAGGTGACGAGGAAACCCTTGTCGGTCAGTTCACCATTCAGGCTGTCGAAGAACCCCTGGTCCGGCGCGATCACCGTCCCTTCGGGATTGTTGACGAGGCCCACGGGACCGGAGTGTGCACTTACTCCCAATCCAACGCTCCCTTCTTCCAGGCGTAGACGAGCCCCAAGGCGAGCTCGCCGATGAAGATCATCATGGAGATCCATGCGGTCCAGCCGATGCTGAAAACCGAGACTGCCCAAGGATATAGGAACGCCGCTTCGAGATCGAAGATGATGAACAGGATGGCGATCAGATAAAATCGCACGTCGAACTGGCTGCGCGGATCCTCGAAGGCGGGGAAGCCGCACTCATATTCGGCGAGCTTCTGCTCGTTGGGTTTGTTGCTGCCGGTGAGGCGCGACACCACCATCGGCAGGAACACGAACGTGCTCGACAGCGCCACGGCGACGCCAAGGAAGAGCAGGATAGGAAGGTATTGCGATAGGTCGACCAAAGGGCTTCTCGCAGGTGCGATAGGAATGGGGTGGCTTTAGGCCTGCCGGCCGGGTCGGGCAAGGCCGCGAGGGTGTGAGAATCACTCGCAATTCGAGGGCGTCGCACCCACCCTCACCCATCGACGGCTGCGCCGTCTCTCCCCTCTACCGACGGGATAGGGGCTAGGTGCGCAGCGCCGCGGGGTGAGGGCAGGTGCGGGACGGCCCGCGAGGGCTCAGCGCAAGGCGCCCGCCACCAGCTTGTGCAGCTTGGTATGCAGCCCGTCATTGGCAGCGAGGAACTCGTTGCGCTCCATTGCACGGTCGGCGCCGCGGAAATCGGTGACGTAGCCGCCCGCTTCCTTGACCAGCAGCAGCCCTGCCGCCGTGTCCCAGGGCTTGAGGCCCGATTCCCAATAGCCATCGTAGCGGCCCGCCGCGACCCAGGCGAGATCCAGGGCGGCCGAGCCGAAGCGGCGGATGCCGGCGACTTCGGGTGCGATCGCGCCGAAGATGCGGCTCCACTGGACGAAATCGCCATGCCCCAGGAACGGGATGCCCGTCGCGATCAGCGCCTCGCTGAGATCGCGCCGGGCCGACACGCGCAGCCGCTGGTCGGTCAGCCACGCGCCGCGACCCTTTTCCGCCCAGAAGCTCTCGTCGGTGAGCGGCTGGTAGACGAGTGCGGTCGTGATCTCGCGCTTGCCCGATACGGTCGGCTCCTCGACCGCGATCGAGATCGCGAAATGCGGGATGCCGTGGAGGAAGTTCGACGTGCCATCCAGCGGATCGATGATGAAGCGCGGCTTGTCGGGATCGCCCGCGACCTCGCCGCCCTCCTCCATCAGGAAGCCCCAGTCGGGACGCGCCTTGCGCAGTTCCTCGAACAGCGTCTGTTCGGCGCGCTTGTCGGCGATCGAGACGAAGTCGGCCGGCCCCTTGCGGCTGACCTGGAGGTTCTGCACCTCGTTGAAGTCGCGGCGCAGCGCGGTGCCGGCCTTGCGGGCGGCGCGCTCGATGACGGTGAAGAGGCCGGAATGGGAGGGCATTCGATAATCTCCCCCCTCCCGCGTGCGGGAGGGGTCGGGGGTGGGGGGAGTGTGGCCGCGAGGCGGGCAAAGCCCGCCTCGTCAGTCGCGCTGCGCGCGCTGGCCGGGCGGCGGCCTGTGCGAATAGCTACGCTATCCGTCTCAGGCCGCTCGCCTCAATCCGCGCGCCGCACGTAGGTCTGCTCGTACACGTCGACGACGATGCGAGTGCCCGCGCCGATGTGCGGCGGCACCATCACGCGCACGCCATTGTCGAGGATCGCGGGCTTGTAGCTCGACGAGGCGGTCTGCCCCTTCACCACCGCGTCCGCCTCGACGATCGTCGCCTCGATCGTGCTCGGCAGTTCGACCGAGATCGGCTTTTCGTCATAGAGTTCGAGCACCACGTCCATGCCGTCCTGCAGGAAGGCCGCGGCATCGCCGAGGATGCCGGCGTCGAGCGTGATCTGCTCGTAATTGTCCTTGTCCATGAAAGTCAGCTGGTCGCCGTCGCGGAACAGGTACTGGAAATCCTTGGTGTCGAGGCGGACGCGCTCCACCGTTTCCGCCGAGCGGAAGCGGACGTTGTTCTTGCGGCCGTCGACCAGGTTCTTCATCTCGACCTGCATGTACGCGCCGCCCTTGCCCGGCTGCGTGTGCTGGATCTTCACCGCGCGCCAGATGCCGCCTTCATATTCGATGATGTTGCCGGGACGGATGTCCACGCCGCTGATCTTCATGGGATTGAACCTGCTGGAAAGAGCGAGTGGGCGCGCGGCGAGGCGCGCCCGGTGGCGCGCGCTTTACCGCGTGGGGACGCCACCGGCAAGCATCGGGAACGGATTGACGTCCTGCCCCTGATACCAGCGCTCGCCCGGCGCCATGCGCTGCATGCCGAAGTGGAGATGGTAGTTGCCCGGCCCCGCATCGCCGGTGTCGCCGACGAAGCCGATCGTCTCGCCGGCGCGGATGCCCTGCCCTTCGCGCAGTCCGGGCGCATAGCCGGCGAGATGCGCGTAATAATAGATCCAGCGCCCATCCCGCGACCGGACATAGGCGGTGGTGCCGCCCAGATTGGATTGGAACAGCTTCTCCACCACGCCGGGGGCGGCGGCGACGACCGGCGTGCCTTGCGCGGCAAGGATGTCGGTGCCGTGGTGCCCGCGCGTCCCGCCGCCGCGCGCATCGCCCCAGCTGTCGACGATCGCCTCGCGGCGGACGCCCGCCACGGGAATGACGAGGGTCGCGCTATCGATGGCCGTCGGTGGCGGAACCGCAGTGGCGACCTCCATGCGGGGAGGACGGTGCGAGGCGGTGCCGAAACTGGTCATCGCGAAGAAAGCCGCGCCGAGCAGCACGATTCCGATCAGGATACCCCAGCCGAGCCGGGTCACGCCGCCTTCGAGACTGAAATCATCAGCGCCTCCCCTGCATCATCGTTACGCGCTCGGTTCGAACGGACGAGCGACGATGCGGTTGCTTCGGCGACGCGGCACTCCACCCTCACCCTTCGCCGCCTTCGGCGCCTGCTTCCCTCTCCCGATGGGAGAGGGAAGCAGGCGCGCAGCGCCGACAGGGTGAGGGTGAGTGCCCTTGGGCCTCAGGCCGCGCGGAACATTTCCGGCGGCAGCGCCATCAGGCTGTCCGAACCGCCTTCGATCTTACGGCGGAGCGCACCGGCGTCGGGCACGATCCGCTCGGCGAAGAAGCGCGCGGTGACGAGCTTGGCGTCGAGGAAGGCGGCATCGCCCTCGCCCGCCGCCTTCAGCTCGGCGGCCGCCTTCGCCATACGCAGCCACATCAGGCCGGTGGCGACGATGCCCATCAGGTGCATGTACGGCACCGCGCCGGCGCCGACATTCTCGGGGTTCTTCATGCCGTTGGCCATGAACCACATGGTCGCCGCCTGCAGTTCGCCCAATGCCTTCTTCAGCCCGGCGGCGATCTGCGCGGTCGCCTCGACACCTTCGGCAGCGCTCGCCTCCTCGGTGACGATCTTGAACAGCGCCTGCACCGCGCGACCGCCCTTGGTGGCGAGCTTGCGGCCGACGAGGTCCATCGCCTGCACGCCGTTGGTGCCTTCGTAGATCATCGCGATGCGGGCATCGCGGACATACTGTTCCATGCCCCATTCGGCGATATAGCCGTGGCCGCCGTAGACCTGCTGCGCGTTGGTCGCGACCTCATAGCCCTTGTCGGTGCCGACGCCCTTGATGACGGGGGTGAGCAGGCCGATCAGGTCGGACGCCATCTCGCGCTCCTCTTCGGTCGCGCCATGATGCTCCAGATCGACCTGGAGTGCGCCCCACAGGCAGAGCGCGCGCAGGCCCTCGGTCCAGGCCTTCGCCTCCATCAGCATGCGGCGGATGTCGGGATGGACGAACAGCGTATCCGCCTTCTCGTTCGGTTCCTTGGGGCCGGTGAGCGCACGGCCCTGACGGCGATCCTCGGCATATTGCACGGCATTCTGATAGGCGACCTCGGCGATACCCAGCCCTTGCAGGCCGACGCCGAGACGCGCCGCGTTCATCATGATGAACATCGCGGCGAGGCCCTTCATCTCCTCGCCGACCAGCCAGCCCCTGGCGCCGTCATAGTTCATGACGCAGGTGGAATTGGCATGGATGCCCATCTTGTGCTCGATCGAGCCGCAGGTGACGGCGTTGCGCTCGCCGAGCGATCCGTCGTCGTTGACCAGCACCTTGGGCACGACGAACAGCGAGATGCCCTTCGAACTGTCCGGCGCGCCGGGCGTCTTCGCCAGCACGAGGTGGATGATATTGTCGGTCAGGTCGTGCTCGCCGGCCGAGATGAAGATCTTGGTACCGGTGATCGCATAGCTGCCGTCCGCCTGCGGTTCCGCCTTGGTGCGGATGAGGCCCAGGTCGGTGCCGCACTGCGGCTCGGTGAGGTTCATCGTGCCGCCCCATTCGCCCGACACCATCTTGGGGACGTACATCTGCTGCTGCTCGGGGCTACCCTTGGCGACCAGCGCGGCGATCGCGCCGTGCGTGAGGCCCGGATACATGGCGAACGCCATGTTGGACGAGATCATATATTCCTGGAACGCGATCGAGACGACGTGCGGCATCCCCTGCCCGCCATATTCGGGCGCATTGCCCAGCGTAGCCCAGCCGCTCTCGACATATTGCTTATAGGCATCCTTGAAACCGGCGGGCGTGGTGACGCTGCCGTCCTCGTGACGGGTGCAACCCTCCTGGTCGCCGGACTGGTTGATCGGGAACAGCACCTCGGCGACGAAGCGGCCGCCCTCTTCCAGCACCGCCTCGACCACGTCGGGGGTGGCGGCATCGAAGCCGGGCAGGTTGGCGTAGTTCTGCAAGCCGACGACATGCTCGAGGATGAAGCGGGTGTCGCGGACGGGCGGCGTATATTGAGGCATCCGATTATCCCTAAGGTTATGCGTGTGTGTCGTTCGCGTGCACGGCCTCGACGACCGCGACGAATTCGGTGAGTTCGGCGATCGCCGCGTCGATATCCTGCTTCTGCCGGTCGAGCAGCGCGATCCGCGCGCGGCACCGGTCGATCGAAACCTGGCGTTGCACGCGGCGGCCATCGCCGAGATCGTAGAGGTCGATCATCTCGCGAATCTCGCCCAGGCTGAAGCCGACGCGCTTGCCGCGCAGGATCCAGGCGAGCCGGGCGCGATCGCGGTGCGAATAGACGCGCTGCGTGCCGCGCCGCTCGGGCGCGATCAGCCCCTCGTCCTCGTAGAAACGCAGCGCCCGCGCGGTGACGCCGAACTCCTCGCACAGGTCGGAGATGGTGAAATGGTCGCGATCGGGACGATGGTCGATCACGGCATAGGCAGGTGATGTGGCCATGCCGAACCGCTACATCACGTTTACGTCAACGTCAACCTACTCTCCGGCGGGGCAAAGCAATCGGCCACCCGGCGCACGTAGCGTTTCGGCCTCGGACACGGCGGTGCTGAGGTGCTCGACCGACAGCGCGGCGAGCGTCGCATGGCCCGTACACAGCCGATCGCAGGCGGCGGGCAGCTCGGCGGGAAAGGCGATGCGCTCGCCATCGAACTGCGCGTCGAAGGTGCAGGCGCCGAAATCGACCGTCAGCCGATCGCCACGCCGCCGCATCGCCCCGGATGCGACGCAGCCCTGCCCCTGGCCATAATCGATCAGCACGCCGACACCGAAACGGTCACGCCCGCGCGGCGTCACGCAGAGCCGGTCGGTATCGCGCGCCCAGGAGCCGATCAACGGGGCCGCGGCCGCGTCGATGACCAGCCCCGCCCGTTCGGCCGCCGCCTCCAGCCGGGCACCGGCGGTATCGGGCGCCGCCGTCTGCGGTTCCGATCCGCACCCCGCGAGCAGCAGCAGCGGCAGCCATGCGGCTCGCCTCATTCGATCGCCTGCAACCGGTCGCCGTCGATGCGGCGATAGAAGCAGCTGGTCGCGCCGGTGTGACAGGCGGGGCCGGCAGGGTCGGCGATGACCCACAGCGCGTCCTGATCGCAATCGATCCGCATCTCCACCACACGCAACACGTTGCCGGACGTCTCGCCCTTCTTCCACAACCGTCCGCGGCTGCGCGACCAGAAGGTCGCCTCGCCGCTCGCCTGCGTGGCGGCAAGCGCTTCGGCGTTCATGTGCGCGACCATCAGCAGCGCGCCCGCGCGATCGGTGACGACGGCGGTGATGAGGCCGGCGGCGTCGTATTTGGGATCGAGGACGAGCTCGGTTTCGCGCGGGTCAGGCATCGAACGGCTTTACTAGGAAAATCCTCCCTCGCCAGAGGGGAGAGGTACCGTTCGGCGCCAGCCGAATGGTGGAGGGAAGTAAACGACGTATTCTCCGACGAAGGATGTCGCTTACCTCCCCCTCCGTCAGCGCTGACGCGCTGCCACCTCCCCCTGGCGGGGGAGGAGTTGGGCCATCGCTATGCGACCTCACGCATTCCTCCCCGCCAGGGGGAGGTGGCACGGCGAAGCCGTGACGGAGGGGGAGGTCAGCAACGTCCTCGAAGACGTGGCGCGCCATTCGCCCCCCTTCGTCACGTTTCTTCACCTGCCCGCCCCCGGTCGGACGGGCATGGAATCACGCCCGCTTTGCCGCCGGTTCGTGCGCGTGGACGCGTGCCAGCGCCTCGCCCTCCAGCTTCGCCAGTTCGACCAGCGTCTGGTCGAGCGCATCGCGCTGCCCCTCCAGTTCGACGATCCGCATCCGCACGCGCTCGGCGAGCGCACGCATCTGTTCGAGATGCTGGGGATCGGCGTCGTACAGGTCGAGGAATTCGGCGATGTCGGTCAGCGAAAACCCCAGCCGCTTGCCGCGCAGGATCAGCTGCATCCGCGCGATCTCGCGGCGGCGATAGACGCGGGTGGTGCCGATCCGGCACGGTTCGATCAGCCCCTTGTCCTCGTAGAAGCGCAAGGTGCGGGGCGTGACGCCGAGCAGCGCCGCCACCTCCTGAATGCCCTTCAGGTCCGCCCTGGCTTCACCCCCATCATGCCCCCCGTCGTTCATCATCGCTCTCCGGGCGGTCTAGCGCGCCGCCTTGGCTTCTTCTTCCGCGACCAGCTCCTTCTTGGAAAGCTTGCCGATCAGCGTCTTGGGCAGAGTGTCGCGGATTTCGACTTCGCGGGGAAGCTCGATCTTGCTGATCTTGTCGCGCAGGAAGTCGCGCAGTTCCGCACCCGTCACCACGCCGGGCTCGTTCAGCACGACGAACGCCTTGGGCGCCTGCCCGCGATGCGCGTCGGCGACGCCGATCACCACCGCCTCGACGACGGCGGGATGCTCGTACAACGCCTCCTCGATGACGCGGGGGTAGACATTGTAGCCACCGCACAGGATCATGTCCTTGATCCGGTCGACGATGAAGAGGTAGCCGTCCGCGTCGAGATAGCCGACATCGCCGGTGCGCAGCGCGCCGTCGGCAAAGGCGGCGGCGGTTTCGGCGGGCTTGTGCCAATAGCCGCTCATCACCTGCGGCCCGCGCGCGCAGATCTCGCCCTTCTCGCCGGCCGCCACGATGCGGCTCGGGTCCTCGCGGTCGCGGATCTCGATCGTGGTGCCGGGGAACGGCAGGCCGGCCGAACCTTCCTTGTTCACGCCCTCGAACGGATTGCAGGTGATGATCGGCGAGGCCTCGGACAGGCCATAGCCCTCGACCAGCTTGGCACCGGTGTTCGCCTCGAAGGCATGGCGTACCTCGATCGGCAGCGGCGCGCCGCCCGAGATGCAGACCTTGATCGACGAAAGGTCGGGCCGCTGGTCGGCGCCGAGGTTGGCGAGCGCATTGTAGATGGTCGGCACCGCCGGGAAGTAGCTCGGCTTCGTACGGCTGAGCGTGGCGAGCAGCTGCTTCAGCTCGAAGCGCGGCAGCAGGATCATCTCGGCCCCGACCAGCGTCGAGAAGGTCAGCACGTTGGTCAGCGCAAAGACGTGGAACAGCGGCAGCACGCCGAGCACCCGATCCTGCTCGGCCGATTCGCCGCCGACATGGACCAGCATCGCATCGGTGTTAGCGACGATATTGGCGTGGGACAGCATCGCCGCCTTCGGCACCCCGGTGGTGCCCCCGGTATATTGCAGCACCGCTACCTCGTCGGGTGCGACGGCGACCGGCGTCGGGGTGCCGCCCTCCGCCAACAGGTCGGCGAAGAACAGATGCATCGGCGTGCGCGGCGCGCGCCCGATCTCCTTGCGCTTGACCAGCCGGTAGGCGAAGCCCTTCACCCGCGGCAGCACGTCGGCGATCGGGCAGCTGATGACGTGACGGATGCCGGTTTCGCCCGCGACGTTCAGCACCCGCGCCTGGATCTCCGCGACATCCGCGGTCGCGATGATCTCCGCGCCCGAATCCTCGATCAGGTGCGTCAACTCGCGCTCGACATAGAGCGGGTTGACGTTGACGACGATCCCGCCCGCCTTCAGCGTCGCGAAGAACAGGATCGGGTAATAGGGCGTGTTGGGCAGGCACAGGGCGACCCGCGTGCCCTTGACCACACCCAGCCGCTGCAAGCCCGCCGCCGCGCGATCCACCGCCGCGCCCAGCTCGCCCCAGGTCGTGATCCGGCCCATGAAATCGATCGCGGCGCGATCCGGAAAGCGGGCCACCGATCGATCGAGCATCTGCCCGAGCAGGCGCGGATCACCCGGCAGCGGCACGCCCTGCTTGATCGCCAGCGGCGTGGCTGCCGCAGCCTCGACTGGGCCGGTCGGGAGGTCGCTCATCACTTCATCCTCTCACACGCATCATCGAGCATATTGTCCGCTCGCACCACTTGACGTAATGGGAAGGTATCGCACCTATACGGCATACCGCAAGGCCTTGCCTGCCCAAGAGAGGATTTCATGACCAACGTCGTCATCGCCGGTTACGCGCGCTCGCCGTTCCACCTCGCTGGCAAGGGCGCCCTCGCCCGCGTCCGGCCCGACGATCTCGCCGCGCAGACGATCCGCGGGCTGATCGACAGGACCGGCGTTGACCCGGCCGAGATCGAGGACATCATCCTCGGCTGCGCTTTCCCGGAGGGCGAACAGGGCCTCAACGTCGCACGGCTGATCGGGTTGCTCGCCGACCTGCCGCTGTCGGTCGGCGGCATGACGGTGAACCGGTTCTGCGGATCGTCGATGAGCGCGATCCATATCGCCATGGGCCAGATCCAAATCGGTGCCGGCGAGGCGTTCATCTGCGCCGGCCTCGAATCGATGAGCCGCATCCCGATGGGCGGCTACAACCCCCTGCCCAACCCCGCGCTCGCGAAGGCGAATCCGGGCGCGTACATGGGGATGGGCGACACGGCAGAGAATGTCGCGACCAAATACCAGATCACCCGCGCCGAGCAGGATGCCTTCGCGGTGAAGAGCCAGCACAAGGCCGCCGCTGCGCGCGCCGACGGTCGCCTCGCCGACGAGATCGTGCCGATCACGACCAAGGCCGGAACGGTGAGCGAGGACGGCACGATCCGCCCCGATACCACGGCCGAAGCGCTCGGCACGCTGAAGCCCGCCTTCAACGCCGAGGGATCGGTGACCGCCGGCACCTCCTCGCCGCTGACCGACGGCGCCAGCGCGGTGCTGGTGACCTCCGAAGAGTTCGCGCAGAAGCACGGCCTCAAGATTCTCGCCCGCATCAAGGCGGTCGGCGTGTCCGGCATCGAGCCCGAGACGATGGGCCTCGGCCCGATCAGTGCATCGCAGAAGGCGCTGGCCCGCGCCGGCGTGTTGGTCGCCGACCTCGACGTCGTCGAGATCAACGAGGCGTTCGCGAGCCAGGCGATCGCCTGCATCCGCGATCTCGGCCTAAAGGACGAGACGATCAACCTCGACGGCGGCGCGATCGCGATCGGCCACCCGCTCGGCGCCACGGGCGCGCGCATCGTCGGCAAGGCCGCGGCGCTGCTGGAGCGCGAGGGCGGTCGCTATGCGCTGGCGACTCAGTGTATCGGCGGCGGCCAGGGTATCGCCACGGTGCTGGAGCGCGTCTCGTGAGCGAGGGCATCAAGCCGGAGGGCATCATGCCCGAATCTATCAAAAGGGTCTGCGTGATCGGGGCGGGCGTGATGGGCGCCGGCATCGCCGCACAGGTTGCCAATGCGGGCATCCCCGTGCTGCTGCTCGATATCGTCCCGAAGGGGGGCGACGATCGCGATGCGGTCGCCAAGGGTGCCGTCGCCAGGATGCTCAAGACCGAGCCCGCCCCCTTCATGTCGAAGGCGGCGGCGAAGCTGGTCGAGACGGGCAATATCGACGACCATCTCGGCCGCGTCGCCGAGTGCGATTGGATCGTCGAGGCGATCGTCGAGCGGCTCGACATCAAGCAGGCGCTCTATGCCAAGCTGGAGCAGCTGAAGCGCCCCGGCACCGCGGTCAGTTCGAACACCTCGACGCTCCCGCTCGGGCATCTGGTCGAGGGCCGGTCGGACCAGTTCAAGGCCGACTTCCTCATCACCCACTTCTTCAATCCGCCGCGCTACATGCGGCTGATCGAGATCGTCCGCGGCGAGGCGACCGACGTCGCCGTCGCAGGCCGCGTCGAGGATTTCGTCGACCGCTTCATGGGCAAGCGCATCGTTCGCGCCAAGGACACGCCCGGATTCATCGCCAACCGTATCGGCACCTATTGGCTCGCCGTTGCGATCAACGCGGCGATGGATCAGGGACTGACCGTGGAGGAAGCGGACCAAATCGGTGGCCGGCCGATGGGCGTGCCCAAGACTGGGATCTTCGGCCTCGTCGATCTGGTCGGCGTCGACCTGATGCCATTGTTGTCGAAGAGCCTGTCATCGACGCTGCCGGCGGGCGACGCCTATTTCGATACGGTGCGGCCGATGCCGCTGGTCGATCGCATGATCGCCGAGGGCTTCACGGGGCGCAAGGGCAAGGGCGGCTTCTATCGCTTCGACAAGGCGACCAGGACCAAGCTCGCGCTCGACCTCGCCACCGGCGACTATCGCGAGGGGATCAAGCCCGCCGCCCTGCCGCCCAAGGCGGAGAAGGACGTCGCCGCGTTGATCGCCGTGCCCGGCAAGGTCGGCGACTATGCCTGGGAGATCCTCGGCAAGGTGCTGAGCTATGCTGCGTCGCTGGTCGGCGAGGCCGCGGACGACGTGGTCGCGATCGATGACGCGATGAAGCTCGGCTACAATTGGAAATACGGCCCGTTCGAGCTGATCGACCGCATCGGCGCCGCCGCGCTCGCCGAACGGCTGCGCGGCGAGGGACGCGAGGTGCCGGCGATCCTCGAAACGGCCGGCGAACGCCCCTTCTACCGCGTCGTCGACGGCAAGCGCCAGTTCCTCACCGTGTCCGGCGACTATGCCGACGTGGCGCGTCCCGAGGGTGTGTTGCTGCTGGAAGACGTCAAGCTGGCGGGCGAGCCGCTGCTGCGCAATGCGTCGGCAGCTTTGTGGGATGTCGGCGACGGCGTCGCCGCGCTCGAATTCACCACCAAGATGAACGCGCTCGACGGCGAGATCATGGCGCTCGTCCAGCAGGCGATCCCGCTGGTCGAGGAACGCTTCAAGGCGCTGGTGATCTACAACGAGGGGTCGAACTTCTCGGCCGGAGCGAACCTCGGCATGGCGATGTTCGCCGTCGCCGCGGGCATGTGGGGCGAGATCGAGAAGCTGATCGCCGGCGGCCAGCAGGCGCTGAAGGCGCTGAAATACGCCCCCTTCCCCGTCGTCTCGGCGCCTGCCGGCATGGCATTGGGCGGCGGATGCGAGGTGCTGCTCCATTCGGACGCGGTGCAGGCGCATGCCGAAAGCTACATCGGCCTGGTCGAATGCGGCGTCGGCCTGCTGCCCGGCTGGGGTGGCAATGGCGAGATGCTGGACCGGATCGCCAGGGCACCGACGATGCCGCGGGGGCCGATGCCGGCGGTGGCCAAGGCGTTCGAGACGATCTCCACCGCGCAGGTGTCCAAATCGGCAGCGCTCGCCAAGGAGATGCTGTTCCTGCGCCCGTCCGACGGGATCACCATGAATCGCGACCGCCTGCTCGCCGCTGCCAAGGCGAAGGCGTTGAGCCTCGTCGACGGCTACACGCCGCCCGAGAAGCCGAGCTTCCGCCTGCCCGGCGAGAGCGGCCGCGTCGCCATCGCCGGCGTCGTCGACGGCTTCCGCAAGAAGGGCATGGCGACCGAATATGACGAGGTCGTCTCGACCCGCCTCGCCAACGTGCTGACCGGCGGCGACACCGATCTAGTCGACGTGGTGCAGGAGGACGACCTGCTGACGCTCGAGCGCGAAGCGTTCATGGCGGCGGTGAAGGATCCCCGGACGCAGGCGCGCGTGCAGCAGATGCTGACCACGGGCAAACCGTTGCGAAACTGACGGCGCGGGCGTTCGCGAGCAGCGAGCGCCCCGTCTTCACCAACCTGGAACCGCCGCGTGCCTCGCCCTTCCCGGGCATCGCCCGAACCGGAAGAATTTTCGCATCGTGCATCCCGGCGCGCGACCGAACGTTACGGCAGCGATCGGTTTTCGGGCTGACACTGCGGGTTGACACATCGCTCCACGCGGCTAGTCGGCCTAACAGCTGCCGTATACGGCAGATGGTTCGCCATTAGGTCATCGTTCATCTGGTGACCGTCACGAGGGCGACCCAATGCGACCGTACACATACGGCGCAAAGCTCGTACGGCTTGTCAGGGTGCCGCGGCTGTTAGCGGGCCCATGGAGAGGAGATTACCGCATGTCCCTGCTTTTGCTCGGTGCGCTGCTTGCGGCGGCCCCGGCCCCAGCCCCCGATACTGCGGTCGGTCGCTGGAAGACCGAAACCCGCAACGGCATCGTCGAAATCCAGCGCTGCGGCGCCTCGATCTGCGGCCGTCTCGTCTCGTCGGAACTGCTCCGCCAGCAACCCGACCTGAAGGACGTCAATAACCAGAATGCCGCGCAGCGTGGCCGCCCGCTGAGGGGCCTGCTGCTCATCAGCGGCTTCACTGCCGACGGCGATGCCTGGAGCGGCGGCCAGATCTACAACCCCGACGACGGCAAGACCTACAAGGCGAAGGTGACGCCGGTCGATGCCAACACGCTGAAGGTGCGCGGCTGCGTCTTCGTGCCGCTGTGCAAGACGCAGACCTGGACGCGCGTCCGCTGATTATCCCTACCTACAAGTAAGCTTTAGGAAGACCTCTTATGTCCTTGCGTATCAAAGCCTCTCGGCTCGCCACCGCCGTTGTGGGATCGTTCGGCCTTGCCAGCGTCGCCCACGCCCAGGCCTTTTACCTGCAAGAGCAGTCGGCGCGTGGCGCCGGCCGTGCCTTCTCGGGCGAAGTCGCCGACACCGGCCCGCAGTCCCTGTGGTGGAACCCGGCCGCGATCGCCGGCATGGAGAATGGCGAGGCTGCGATCAACGCATCGGCGATCCTGCCGCGCGGCAAGGTCGTCAACAACGGCACCCTGATCCGCCGTCCCGGTGGTCAGTTCGCACCGGTCGGCGGCGACCAGGTCGCGCGCAATCCGATCGACAACGGCGTGCTGCCCTCTGGCGCCATCGCGATGCCGTTCGGTCCCGTCGCGATCGGCCTTGCCGTCACCTCGCCCTACAGCTTCACCACGGATTACGATTCGACCAGCTGGACCCGCTACAGCGCGACCCGCACCAAGCTGCAGACCATCGACATCCAGCCGTCGATCGCGGTGGCGCTGACCGACTGGCTGCGTGTCGGCGGCGGTGCGAACGTCGAGCACGTCTATGCGAGCCTCGGCAACGCCCTCCCCAACCTTTCGGCCGCGCTGCCGGACGGCCGCCAGCGGCTGGAAGGCGATGGCTGGGACCTCGGCTGGACCGCAGGCGTGCAGATGCACAACGACTGGGCGACGGTCGGCATCAGCTACAAGTCGCGCATCGAACACACGTTGAAGGGCGACCTGCTGGTCGAAGGGCTGCAAGGGCCGCTCGCCGCGCAGAACCGGACGCTGAACGATGTCGAGGCCAGCTTCTACACGCCCGCGCAGGTCATCGTCGGCGCGCGCATCCGGGCGACCCCGGCGCTGACGCTGAACGGCCAGGCGGTGCGCTACAACTGGAGCAAGTTCGACGCGATCCGCCTCGGCGCACCGCTCAACCAGGCGCTGCCCGAGAATTATCGCGACAGCTATAGCCTGGCGGGCGGCGTGGATTACGCGGTGTCGCAGAAGCTGACGCTGCGTGCGGGTGTGCAGCATGCGACGACGCCGACGCAGAACGGACTGCGCGACGCACGCGTGCCCGACGCCAACCGCTGGAACTATGGCGCCGGCGGCACCTTCCAGCTGACGCCGAAGTTCGGCATCGACCTCGCCGGCAATTACGTCGACTTCAAGAACACGACGATCGACCGCGTCACGGCTGCCTATGCCGGCACCGCGGTGCAGACCCCGGTGGTGACCAACGGCCTGCTGCAGGACGCGCATGCCTTCGTGATCTCGGCCGGCGCCCACATCGGCTTCTGATCGGCCGGTCCGGGTCGCGCCTCACGCGGGACCCGGATCAGCTGTCGTGGACGATCGTGACCGCCGCGACGTGCAGCGGGTAATCGCGGTCGTCCTCGGCCACCCAGGTCTTCCCCGCTGCGTCGATCAGGTAGAAGCGGCAGAAGACGCTGCGTTCGTCGCGGAAGCGCAGACACAGGCGATCGGGCGTGATCCGATAACGCCCTTCAGAGTCCGGCCGGTCGTAGCGTAGCGTGTAGCGATCGCCGCGTGCGGCGAAATGCTCCACCGGTGCGCCACCGCCTTCCACGGCCGCGCGGGTCTGCGTACTGCCGCGGATCAGGCGCTCCAGCGCATTGCCCCGCACCAGTGTCATCCGTTCGGCACCGCGGATCGGCACCGGCAGACGCGGCGCGGGAGGCTGGTCCGGCGCGGCAGGCGAACAGCCAGCCAACAGCAGCATGCCCAGCACGATCCGTTTCATACCCTTAGCCTCCAGCCTGCCACTCGCCGCGCTAGCACAGGAACTTCGCGTGGCGCCAATCGCTTGGGCAGGCGATGACCCAACCGACCCTGTTGTGGCTGCGCCAGGACCTGCGGCTCCACGATCAGCCAGCCCTCGTCGCCGCTGCCTCAGAAGGGCCGGTGATCCCCGTCTACATCCTCGACGATGACGCGCCGGGTGATTGGGCGATCGGCGGCGCACAACGCTGGTGGCTGCACCATAACCTCGCCGCACATGCCGACGCGCTGGCCGGGAAAGGCAGCCGCCTGATCCTGCGCCGGGGCGACGCGGTCGCGACGCTGCAGGCGCTGATGGCGGACACCGGCGCGACGCGCATCCATGCGATCCGCCACTACGAGCCGTGGTGGCGCAAGGCGGAGGCGGCACTGGGGGACGCACTGGAACTGCACGACGGCAATCATCTCGCGCGGATCGAGGACGTGACCACCGGATCCGGTACGCCCTTCAAGGTCTTCTCCTCCTTCTGGCGGGCGATGCAGGGGCATCTGCCACCCGGCAATCCCCTGGACGCGCCCGACGCTATTCCCGCACCGCGGCACTGGCCGAAGAGCGATGCGCTGGCCGACTGGCAGCTGCTGCCGACCAAGCCCGATTGGTCGACCGGCTTCGGCGCCGATTGGACGCCGGGGGAAGAGGAAGCGCTCGCTAAGGCAAATGACTGGGCGGAGGCGGTCGGGGATTACGAACGCCGCCGCAACCTGCCGTCCGACGAGGGCACATCGCGCCTCTCGCCGCATCTGCATCATGGCGAGGTTTCGCCGCGAACGGTCTACCACGCCCTTGGCCGGAGCGGCGAGGCGGCCGCATTCATTCGGGAACTCGCCTGGCGCGACTTCACCTCGGGCGTGCTGCTGGCCCTACCCGACTACGGCGATACCAACGGGCGGCCGAAATACGACGCCTTGCCCTGGCGCAAGGGCGCGGCGGCGCAGCGCGACCTCCAGGCATGGCAGCAAGGGCGCACCGGCTATCCGATCGTCGATGCCGGCATGCGCCAGCTATGGACGAGCGGCTGGATGCACAACCGGGTGCGGATGATCGCGGCGAGTTTCCTGGTGAAGCACCTGCTGATCGACTGGCGGATCGGTGAGCGCTGGTATTGGGACTGTCTGGTCGATGCCGACTACGGCAACAACGCAATCAATTGGCAATGGATCGCCGGCACCGGCGTCGATGCCAACATGTTCGGCCGGATCATGGCGCCGCTCGGCCAATCGGAGAAGTTCGACGCTGCCGATTATATCCGCACCTGGGTCCCCGAACTCGCCGGACTGACCGACGCTGCGATCCACGACCCCGATGCGCACGGTGTGCGGCCCGAGGGATACCCGGCAAAGATCATCGGCCATCGCGAAGCGCGCGAGCGGGCGCTGGCGGCGGCGCGCTCGCTCGGCTGACGTCAGCGCTCAGGCGCCGACGCGCGCGGTACCTGCCACCGCCTCCATCAGCCGTTGGGCGTCGGCGGCGATGCGCAACGGCATGGCGCCATCGAGCGGGCCTTCCCGCTCCGGCTCCGCTAGGTGGCGCTGGCCCAGCACCCTGGCCCAACGCAGCGTCGCCGCATCGGACTGGCGGATCAGCCGGGCGAGGCAGTGCGGGGTCAGAGATCGACCCTCCAGTTCGGCGATATGCAGGTGCAGCAGGATTTCGAGCGCCGGCGATCCGATCAGATCCTCGCCGAAGGCATGTTTGGCAGCGCCCATCGTCCGGATCAGCGCCAGCGCCTCCTGCCGGGCACGCGCGACGGCGCCGGTCGCCGCCGCGGCCGCCCCCTGCGGCTGGCATGTGGCGACGAAGCGGCGCGCGCCGCTGCCGTCGCTGAAGGCGGAGACGTGATTGCTCACCCATTGCAGCGTGCCGTCGCTGCGCACGTAGCGCTTGATGATGCTAAAGGCGCGGCCCTGCCGCTCCAGGCGCTGCAACAGCAGATGATTGATCGCGCGATCACCGGGGGCGGTGAAATCCAGCGCCGATCGGCCAACCACCTCGTCGCGAGGGCGCGCCAGCAGCTCCAGATAGGCATCGTCGGCGAGCAGGATCCGGCACGCCTGATCGGTGATGCATTGCGCCAGCGGCGCGGCGCTGAGTGTCATTAATTGCCTCCCGGCGGCGGCCGTTGGCATTATTTTCTTTTATTTGCAATGTTTTAACGGCAGCTCCGCTGTCATCGCAGGCACTCGCGCTCGCATGACGCATATCCTGTCCTATATAGGGCCAGGCGACGCGGCCGCAGCATGACGACCGGCGCCCTGGCCGGAGAGGCACCCGATTACCCACGAAAGCCGTTAGCGTCCGCATGCACCTGCACATCCCCGCCGTCCTCGATCCGCGCCACCTGTTGAGGCCGCGACGGCGCGGGATCGCCTCGGTCAACGCAGAGGTCCGCGACGGCATCGTCCCGGCCGGCGACCAGATCGCCCAGACGGCCGATCACGACGGCGGCGAGCCGCGCGCGCGCAATTATCGCACTGTCGCGCTCATCATCGCCACCGCGATGTTCATGGAGAATCTGGACGCCACGGTGCTCGCCACCGCGCTGCCGACGATGGCGCGCGATTTCGGGGTGCGTGCGCCGGAGATGAGCATCGCCCTCACCTCCTATCTGCTCGCACTCGCGATGTTCATTCCGGCGTCCGGCACGATGGCCGATCGGTTCGGCGCGCGGCCGGTGTTCCGCGCCGCGATCGGCTTGTTCGTCGCGGGCAGCCTTGCATGCGGCCTTGCCCCCAGCCTGGAGCTGATGGTGGCGGCGCGCTTCGTGCAGGGGATCGGCGGCGCGATGATGATGCCGGTCGGGCGACTGGTGCTGCTGCGCTCGGTGGCCAAGCGCGACATGGTGTCGGCCATGTCCTGGCTCATCATGCCCGCGCTGATCGGGCCGATCCTGGGACCGCCGCTCGGCGGGTTCATCGTCACCTATCTCGACTGGCGCTGGATCTTCTGGCTCAACCTGCCGATCGGGATTGCCGGCATCGTCCTCGTCGGGCGCTTCATCGCCGATATCCGCGAAGAGGCGCCGCATGGCTTCGACACCGGCGGTTTTGTCCTGTCGGGCGTTGCGCTCGGGTGCCTGCTGTTCGGGTTCGAGATGGCGAGCCGGCCGGGTGATGCGACGCTCGCGGCGACGCTGATCGGCATCGGCGCGGTGTTCGGCCTGCTCTACTGGCGGCATGCGCACCGGGTGGCGCACCCGATTCTCGACCTCACGCTGATGCGGATCACCACCTTTCGCCTGTCGGTGCTGGGCGGCTCGTTGACCCGCATCACCCAGGGCGCGCAACCGTTTCTCTTGCCGCTGATGATGCAGCTCGCCTTCGGCCTCACCGCCGCGCAGAGCGGCGCGATGACGGTCGCGAGTGCGATAGGATCGTTCGGGATGAAGGGCGTGGCACGGCGCATCCTCAAGCGTTTCGGTTTCCGCAGCAGCCTGATCGTCATGGGCGTGCTGGGTACCGGCGCCTATGCGGTCTGCGGACTGTTCCGGCCCGACTGGCCCCTGCCGGCGGTGTTCGCGGTGCTGGTCGCTTCCGGCTTCCTGATGTCGTTCCAGTTCACCGCCTATAACACGATCGCCTATGACGAGATCGACAAGGAGCGGATGAGCGCGGCCACCAGCTTCTATTCGACCTTCCAGCAGCTGATGCTGTCGCTCGGCATCTGCATCGGGGCGACGGCCCTGCACGTATCGGTGCTATGGCGGGGAGAGGGCGCGGTCGGCTTCCCCGATTTCAGCTTCGCCTTCTGGACGGTGACGGCGATCTCGCTGACCGCGGTATTCGTCAACGCGCGCTTCGATCGCCGGGCGGGAGACGAACTCAGCGGCCGCACCGTCAAGGCGTGACGCGGCCGACACGGCCGGCCGCGTTGCTCGCTTACCTTTTCGCGGCCTTCTGCGCGCGCGCCTGCTTGGCATAATGATGGTGCGCGGCGACGCAGCCGATTGCGGCGCCCGCGACGCCATGCCCCTTGCCGACGAAATGGCCCGCAACCCCGCCAGCGGCAGCGCCGCGGATGCATCCCTTGGCAAGGGCGGGTTGAGCGGCGACCAGCGTGGCGGCGGCGGCGATGAACAGCAGGGTTTTCATGGCATTCCTCCTGCTGGGAACAAGCCGCAACGGAAGCGCCATGTTCCATGAATTCGCCGTCACGCAGCCGTCATCCGCTCGCGTCCCAGGCAGCGGAATCGATGCGGAAACGGAGGAAATCGACGAAGGCGGTCACCGCGGGCGGAACGATCGCACTATGCAGGTGGACGGCGAAGATGCCGACCTCGGCCGATCCGCCCCATTCGGGCAGAACGCGCACCAGCCGGCCGTCGCGCAACGCTTCGCCGACATCCCATAGCGAACGCAGGGCGATGCCAACGCCGCCGAGTGCCAGTTCGCGCACCATCTCGCTGGAATTGGTCCGCACATGACTGTCGCGCGCGATCTCCACCGTGCGCCCCTCCCGCACCAGCCGCCAGGGCATCTGGCCATCCGCGGCGAGCACACGATGACGGACAAGATCGTCGATGTCGGCAGGGTGGCCGACCTCCGCGAGATAGGCGGGCGAAGCGCACAAGATGCGCCGGCTGCTGCCGATCCGGTGCGCGGCGAGCGCGGGCGGCACGTCCCGCGCGATGCGGATCGCGCAATCCACCCGCTCGCCGAGCAAATCGACGAAATGGTCGCTGAGGTCGAAGGCAAGGCGCACCGCCGGATAGGCGGCCAGAAACGCACCGAGATGCGGCGCCACGTGCAGCCGCCCGAACGACGTCGGTGCCGAGACGCGCAACGAACCGGCCACCGCTCCGGTCGCACCGGTGACCCGCGCTTCCGCCGCCTCCAGCGTGGCGAGGATAGCGGTGAGATCGTCGCGGAACCGTTCGCCCGCCGCCGTCAGCGCCAGCCGGCGCGTCGTACGGTGGACCAGCGTCACCCCGAGCCGGCTCTCCAGCCGCTGCAGGCGTTTGGACACCATCGCCGGGGAGATGCGGAGCCGCCGCGCCGCCGCCGACAGGCCACCGCTATTGGCGACGGTGACGAATAGCGCATAGTCGGGATCCAATGCCATTCGTTCCTCTAAGGAAAAGCTGCTTCAACATCTTCGATGCTAGCGATCGGATCGCACCGGCGCTAGCGTCGGCACACATCGCAAAGAGGATCGCCCCGCCATGACCCGAGCCGGCCTGCATGTCGCCCCCGCGCTTGCCGCCTTCATCGAAGAGGAGGCGTTGCCCGGCACGGGTATTGCGGCCGAGACGTTCTGGCAGGGCGTCGCTGCATTGTTCGCCCGGTTCGTCCCGGACAATCGCGCGCTGCTCGCCGAGCGCGACCGGATGCAAGCGGCCATCGACGCCTGGCATGACGCCAATCGCTATGATCCGACATCCTATCGAACGTTCCTGGAAGAGATCGGCTATCTGGTTCCGGAACCGGAGCCGTTCGCGGTCGATCCGACCGGCGTCGATCCGGAGATCGCGACGGCGGCCGGGCCGCAGCTGGTCGTGCCGATCCTCAACGCCCGCTTCCTGCTCAATGCGGCCAATGCGCGTTGGGGCAGCCTGTACGACGCGCTGTACGGCACCGATGCGCTGCCCGGTACGGCGCGCCCGGGCGGCTACGATCCGGACCGCGGCAGCGCGGTGATCGCCTGGGCGAAGGCCTTCCTGGACGATGCGGTGCCGCTTGCCGAGGGGCGTTGGGCGGACTGGGCCGACGGGACCCCGGCGCTTGCCGATCCGGACCAGTGGCGTGGCCGCTCGGAACGCGGGCTTCTGTTGGTCAACAACGGTCTGCATATCGAACTCGTCATCGATCCCGATCATCCCATCGGGCGCACCGATCCTGCGGGGATCGCCGACGTGATCCTCGAATCGGCGCTGACGACGATCTGCGACCTCGAGGACTCGGTCGCTGCCGTGGATGCGGAGGACAAGGTCGCGGCCTATGCCAATTGGCTCGGGCTGATGCGTGGCGACCTGTCCGCCAGTTTCGACAAGGGCGGCCGGACGATGACGCGGCACCTCGCCGAGGATCGCCATTATACCGCGCCGGACGGCGCCGCCTTCACCCTGCCCGGCCGCAGCCTGCTGTTCGTGCGCAACGTCGGCCATCTGATGACCACGCCGGCGGTGCGGCTGCCCGACGGCAGCGAAGCGCCCGAAGGCATTCTCGACGCGATCGTCACCGCCCTCGTCGCGCTGCACGATCGTGGCGGCAACAGCCGCACCGGCTCGATCTACATCGTCAAACCCAAGATGCACGGGCCTGCCGAAGCGGCGTTCACCGACCGACTGTTCGACGCGGTCGAGGATCTGCTCGGCCTGTCGCGCCACACGATCAAGGTCGGGCTGATGGACGAGGAGCGCCGCACCAGCGCCAACCTGGCCGCATGCATCCAGGCGGTGCGGCACCGGCTGGTGTTCATCAATACCGGCTTCCTCGATCGCACCGGCGACGAAATCCACACCGCGATGCGCGCCGGCGCGATGATCCCCAAGGGCGAGATGAAGACCAGTGGCTGGATCGCCGCCTACGAGAACCGCAACGTGCAGATCGGCCTCGCCTGCGGCCTGTCGGGGCGTGCACAGATCGGCAAGGGCATGTGGGCAGCTCCCGATCGGATGGCCGACATGCTCGACCAAAAGATCGCCCATCCGCGCAGTGGCGCGACGACCGCCTGGGTGCCCTCCCCGACCGCCGCGACGCTGCACGCCACCCATTATCATCGTGTCGACGTATTTGCCCGACAGAGAGAACGCGCCACCGAACCGGTCGCGCCGCTGGCCGATCTGCTCGCCATCCCGTTTGCCCCGGCGGGACGCAACTGGTCTGCGGACGAGGTGCGTGCCGAGCTCGACAACAATGCGCAAGGCATCCTCGGCTATGTCGTGCGCTGGGTCGACCAGGGCATCGGCTGTTCGAAAGTGCCCGATATCCACGACATTGGCCTGATGGAGGATCGCGCGACGCTGCGCATCGCCTCGCAGCATATCGCCAACTGGCTGCTCCACGGCATCGCCACCCCCGCCGACGTCGATGCGGCGTTCACGCGCATGGCGGCCAAGGTCGACGCCCAGAACGCGGGCGACCCGCTGTACCGGCCGATGAGCGGCCAGGGCGACACCAGCCTCGCCTATCAGGCGGCGCGGGCGCTGGTGTTCGAGGGGGCAGCGCAGCCCAATGGCTATACCGAACCGCTGCTCCACCGCTTCCGTGCGGAGCGCAAGGCGCAGGATTAAGCGGCGATGCCGTGATAGTCGCGATACCAGTCGACGAAGGCGGGCACGCCCACGTCGATCGGCGTCGTCGGGCGGTAGCCGAGGTCGCGCGCAATCGCCTCGATGTCCGCTGCCGTCCGCACCACGTCGCCCGGCTGGATCGGCAGGTCGCTGCGGATCGCAGTACGGCCGGTCGCCGCCTCCAGCAGGGCGATGACGCGGCGGAGCGGCTCCGACCGGTTGTTGCCGATATTGTAGAGGCGATGCGGCGCGATACTGCCGCCCGCCTTTTCGGCGCCGTCGTCGGGCGGGGGATTGTCGTGCGCGGCGATCACGCCGGCGACGATATCGTCGATGAAGGTGAAGTCCCGCTCCATGGCGCCATGGTTGAACACGGGAATGGCTTCCCCTGCGAACAGCGCCTGCGTGAAGATCCACATCATCATGTCGGGCCGCCCCCACGGTCCGTAGACGGTGAAGAAGCGCAGCCCGGTTAGCGGCAGGCGGTAGAGGTGCGCATAGCTCTCGCTCATCACCTCGTTCGCCCGCTTGGTGGCGGCATAGAGCGAGACGGGCCGGTCGACGCGATCCTCGACGCGGAACGGCACCGAGACATTGCCACCGTACACCGACGACGACGAGGCATAGACGCAATGCGCCACCTGCCGGTGCCGGGCGAGTTCCAGCATGTTGAGATGGCCGACGAGGTTCGACTGGCCATAGGCTTCCGGATGATCGATCGAATAGCGCACCCCGGGCTGTGCGCCGAGATGGACGATCCGCTCGAACCCATGCCCCTCCAGCGCCGAGCGCAACTGCGCAGCATCGGCGAAGTCGGTGTGCAGGAAGCTGAACCGATCCCCATGCCGCTCGGCCAGGCGTGCGAGCCGGGCCCGTTTCAGTGCCGGATCGTAATAGGCGTTGATCGTGTCGATGCCGATCACCCGATCGCCGCGCGACAGCAGCGCATCGGCGGTGCTCATGCCGATGAAGCCCGCTGCTCCCGTCACCAATGTCGTCGGCATCGCATCACCCCCGCTCGGTCCGGCCGGTCCCTATCGCAATCGGCGGCGGGACGGAACGCTGCTGCGCGGCTCGGCACGTCGACGGCCCGCTTCGACGCATCCGACCGACGCCGGGCTGGCGCGCCGCCGGCAGCGGCGCATGATCCGTTGCGCCGACCAGCCGTATGCGGCGCCGTGCCGCCTGCGACCCGTATCGAACGAGGTGCCTATGCCTGTCCTCGCACCCGCCGGCTTTCCGGCGACGGGCCTGTCGATCGTCACGATCGGGAGCGCTGCGGCCGCGGCCGCTCCGGCGTGGGAGCGGATGTTTGGCTGGCCGGCAGAAGGTGCCGCCTCGGTACCGCTTACCGCCGCATCGCGCGGCGATCGCAACGTCTGGGCGGCGCGGCTGGACCGGGCGGTGCGCGAGGCCGATGCCCGCGTCCTGCTCATCGCCGATGGGTTGGGATGCGCGGCGAGCGCCTGGTGGGCGCGTCTGTCGCCGGCGGATGACGTGCGCAAAGTCGCCGGCGCGCTCCTGTTTGCGCCGGCAAGCGAAACGGCGGGCGGCCTGTTCGCCTCGCCCGCTGCGCAGCTTCCCTTCCCTTCGCTCGTCATCCAGCCGGACGGCAACGGCGAAGAGGCGCGGGCCGCGATGGCAGGCTGGGGCAGCCGCCTCATCGTTGGCGCGCGCGTCCGCGATCAGCGCGCGGCGCATGTCGCCTGGCGGCATGCGCAGCGCCTATTCCTGCGCCTCACGCAGCAGATGGTCGAGCATGATGTCGACCGCGGCCGGGCGCTCACCGGCTGGCGTTGACCCGCGTCATCGCCGCCGCCGCGATCAGCAACGATCCCGCCGCGAAGGCCAGCGTCCAGATCGGCGCCGTCGGGAAGAACGCCTTAGTAATCGATCCCATCACGGTCGCGACCAGCAGTTGCGGCACCACCACGAACACGTTGAACAACCCCATGTAAATGCCGAGCTTGCGCTGCGGCAGGCTGGAGGCGAGGATCGCATAGGGCATGGCGAGGATCGAGGCCCAGGCGATGCCGATGCCGATCTCGCTCGCCAGCAGCCACCGCGGATCGCGCACCACGAAGAAGCTGGCGAACCCGGCCGCGCCGCACAGCAGTCCGACGATATGGGTGCGCGCCTGCCCGATCCGCCGCGACAGCAGCGGCAGCAGCGTCAGCGCGGCGATGGCCGCAATGCCGTTATAGGCGGCGAACAGCACGTCGACCCAGTTGGCGCCGTCCTGGTACAAGGGGCTCTGCGCATCCGGTGCGCCGTAAAAGGCGCCGGCGACGATCGGCGTGGTGTTGATCCACATGATGAACAGCGCCGACCAGCTGAAGAATTGCGCCACCGCCAGCCGCTTCATCAACACCGGCATGCCCGCGAAGTCGCCGACGATATGGCCGAGCATACCCGCGGACCGCCCCTGCCGCGCGCGTGCGATGGCGACGATGCTGGCGACGCCGTAAGCGGCGAGCAGGCCGCCGAGCAGGTACAATTCCTTTTCCAGCGCGAACGCGGCGACGCCGGCGACGACGACCGCCCCCGCGGCGATCCAGACCCCGCCAGCACCATAGCCGCGCGCCGCCAGCACCCGCTGGCTATGGCCTTCGGGTTCCGCATCGTCCTGCCCATGGAACGCCGCCATTTCATCGGGCGCGTATTCGCGCGTGGTCAGCACCGTCCACAGCACGGCGAGGAACAGGGCCGCGCCGCCGAACCAGAAGGCGTAGCGCACCGTATCGGGGATGCCGCCGCCCGCCGCCGCATTGGAGATGCCGATCTGCTCCAGGATCCAGGGGAAGATCGATCCGAAGACGGCGCCCGAGCCGATAAAGGCGGTTTGTACCGCATAGCCGGCGGCATGCTGATCCTTGTCGAGCATGTCGCCGACGAAGGCGCGGAACGGCTCCATCGAAACGTTAAGCGAGGCATCGAGCACCCACAGCAGCATTGCCGCCATCAGCAGCCCCGGCGATTCCGGCATGAGCAGCAGCGCGACCGCGGCAAGGATCGCACCGGCAAGGAAATACGGCCGCCGCCGCCCGAGCCGCCCCAGCCACGTCCGGTCACTGAGATGCCCGATCACCGGCTGCACCAGCAGCCCGGTCAGCGGTGCCGCGATCCACAGCGCCGGCAGATCGTCCAGGCTGGTGCCGAGCGACTGGAAGATGCGGCTCATGTTGGCGTTCTGCAGCGCGAAGCCGACCTGTATGCCGAAGAAGCCGAAGGAAATGTTCCACAACCCGGCCCAGCTTTGCCGCGGGCGGGTGGCGCGTGGGGCGGTCATGGTATTCTCCGCTCGCCGCCCAGGGCGGCGCGATGATCGGGAAAGTTGATGAGGCAGCCGGCAAGGAACGCATCCAGGGCCGCAAGATCGGCCACCGGCACCGCAGGGCGTAGCCGCGCCGCATCGGGGAAGGTGCCATAGCCGGCGAGCAGCACCTCCCACGACATGGGTGCGTAATAGCCGGCGAGATCGCGCGCCTGCACCACCGCACCGATGTCACCGCCGGTGAACCAGGCGTTCATGATCGCCTTCAGATCGTCCGACAGCGCATCATTGTCGGCATTGTCCCGCCAGAAAGCGCCGCTGCGCCTGTTGAGACGATAGTGGGCGACGATATAGTCGCGGATGCCTTCGTAGCGGCGGGCTATCCGCGCGTTGAACCCGTCACGGTCCGCGCGATCGTAAGCGTCGATGAAGCCTTCCACGGTCGCCTGAACGATGTGGAGCGCGGTGGCTTCCAGCGGTTCGATAAAGCCCTGCGCAAGGCCGATGGCGAGGCAATTGGCGGTCCAGCTCGTCTCCACCCGCCCGACCTTCATCGTCAGGTGCCGCACCGCGACGTCGGCATCGCGGAGGCCGAGGTGCGTGCGCAATTCCATCTCGGCAGCGTTCGCCGACAGGTAGCGCGAGGCATAGACATAGCCGTTGCCGGTGCGCGAGATGAGCGGAATGTCCCACGCCCAGCCTGCCGACAGCGCGGTCGCACGGGTCTGCGCCATCGGCGCGGCCGCACGGGGCGTCGGCATCACCACCGCGCGATCGGCGAACAGGTTGTTCGCGAACGAGCGGAACGGCACGCCGAGCGCGCCTTGCGCAATCACCGAGCGGAAGCCGCTTGCATCGACGAACAGGTCGGCGGCGATGCGCTCCCCTGCATCGAGGACGAGAGCAGCGACCGCGCCCTCCGCATCCACCGCCACGTCGACGACGCGCCGGGCGAGATGCACGACGCCGCGGGTGAGCGCGTGCGCCCGCAGCACCTCGCCGACCTTGTGCGCATCGAAATGGTAGCCGTAACCGATCGCGAACGGGAAGTTCGCAGGGGCCAACGGCGCCCGCCCCGCGGCGGCGATGCGAGCGTTGAGAAAGAACCGGTCGGGATGGGCATCGACATCGGCGCCCAGCCGCCGCGCACGCGCACTGAGGACAAACGCATCCTGCGTATGAAGGTCGATCTGCCCGGCGAAGGGGTGGAAATAGAGCGGCGCATCCCCGCCCCAGCCGTTAAAGGCGATTCCCGCCTTGTAGGTCGCATCGGCGGCCGGCATCCAGTCGGCCTCCGCGATCCCCAGCGTATCGAACAGGGCCTTGAGCTGCGGCGTCGAGCCTTCGCCGACACCGACGATGCCGATGTCGGGCGATTCGATCACGGTGATCCGCGCCGCCGGCCAGGCGCGCGCCATCAGGCACGCCGCCATCCAGCCGGCGGTGCCACCGCCGAGGATGGCGATGGACGCAGGGGATCGCCCGGCAGTCATGAGGCCATCAGGCATTCAGCCACTTAGCGACGCCTCTTGCCATTCGCGACAAAGCGGATCGCCTGGCCGCCACCTGGCGCCAGCGCGAGCGTCATCGTGTCGCCCTTCTTCACCGTGCGGTTTTCGATCGCGATCGCGTGGCGGGCGGCGGTGCGGTAATCGGCACCCTCTGCGTCGCGATAGATTTGCGCGGTATACGTGCGCCCGGCCGCGAGGAAGTCGAGCGGTATGGTCAGCGTCCGGCCGGCTTCGTTGGTGATGCTGCCAAGATACCAATTGTCGCTCGCACGATCCTTGCGCGCGACCGTCACATAGTCGCCGACCTCGCCGTTCAGCACGCGGGTCTCCGACCAGTCGACGGGCACGTCGCGGATGAACTGGAAGGCGTTCATGTGCTTGGCGTAATTTTCGGGCGTGTCCGCAGCCATCTGCACCGGTGAATAGATCACGACGTAGAGCGCCAGCTGTTTCGCTTCGGTCGACTGGATCGGGCTGCCGCCCTCGCCCTCCAGGCTCAGCACGCCCGGCGTGAAATCCATCGGGCCGCCGAGCCACTGGGTGAAGAACATGTTGGCTTCGTGGTTCGGCGGGTTTTTGCCCGGCCAGCTGTTATACTCCATGCCGCGACCGCCCTCGCGCGACAGCCAGTTGGGATAGGTGCGGCGGAGCCCCGTATCCTTGACCGGTTCGTGGCTGTCGATGCCGACCTTGTATCTGGCGGCAGTTTCGACGACGCGAAGATAGTGGTTCACCATCCACTGGCCCTCGTGCCATTCGCGCTTCTTCGTGCCGTCCGCATCGACGCGCTCGATCTGGCCGGCGTCGGTGACGTAGCCGGTCTTGACCACCGGGATGCCGTGGTCGCGCGCGTAGGAGAAGGCGCGGTCGAGCTGTGCATCGTAGTGGCTCGCAGATCCGCCGGTCTCGTTATGCCCGACGAGGTGCACGCCCTTCGCCTTGGCATAGCGATACAGTTCGGCGGCGTCGAAGTCAGGCGTCGGCTGGTCGAACTGCATGGCGTTGCCGTTGCCGAACCAGTCCCCGTCCCAGCCGACGTTCCACCCCTCGACCAATACGCCGGGGATGCCGTTCGCCGCCGCGAAGTCGATGTAGCGCTTGACGTTGGCGGTGGTGGCGCCGTGCTTCGGCCCGGTCGCCCAGGTCCACTGGCCCTTGATCATGTTCCACCACACACCGACGAACTTGGCGGGCTTCAGCCAGCTGACGTCACCGAGCTTGTTGGGTTCGTTGAGGTTCAGCTCGATGTGGCTCATGTAGAGCCCCGGTGCATCGTCGGCGAGGATCACCGTACGCCATGGCGAGGCGAAGGGCGCGGTCCGCGTCACCTTGGGCGCGCCGGCGCCCGGGGTTAGCGAGGCCTTGAAGGTGTTGCCCTCGCTGCGCGCGAGATTCATCGCGGCATAATCGACCAGCGCCGCCTCGTGCAGCGCCGCATGCGTGCCGTCGGCGAGCTTCACCGTCATCACGGTCTGCGCCGTGCCGACAGCGTCGAGCGGCGTCTTGTTGTAGAGATACTCTTCGCGGTTCCACTGATAGGCCGGCTTCCACCAGGCGGTGCCGCCTTGCGCGAAGGCGAATTCGGTCAGCTCGTCGGCGATGTTGGCCGCATGCAGATTGGGCTGATCCGGAAAGGCGTAACGAAAGCCGATGCCGTCGTCGAAGATGCGGAAGACGACGTCCATCTCGCGGCGCAGCCCCGTCTTCTCGCGGAAGCGGACGGTCAGTTCATTGTGACGGTCGCGGATCGTCGTCCATTCGCCGAACGGCTGCGTCCAGCTGCTGTCGCCGCTCGCCGTCGACTTGCCGATCAGTTCGAGGTTGCGCTCGATCTTAGGCGCGTCGGTGAACATGATGCCGAGGCGACCGGGGTTGAGCACCGGCTTCCCCTTGCGGCTGACCGCATAGGTCGGTCGGCCGTCATTGTCGAAGGCGACGGTCAACGCCAGGGTCCCATCGGGAGACTTGGCGGTGGCGACCGGCTTGAACGCGGTGGTGGGGATCTGCGCGACGGCATTGGGATCGGTCTGCGCGGCGCCCGCCGTCGCCATCAATGCCAGCGCCATGGCGGCGCCGATCATGCCATGCCTCATACCGTCTCTCCCGTCCTTTTGGCGATCAATGCGCCATATCCGCCGAAATGCCAGCCTTGCGTCGCCGTCTCGGCGACCGGCTCCCAGGCGTCGGGGCGCTCCGGCGCCCAGCGCTGCGGCACGGGCGACAGGTTGAACACGCACAGCATCGTCTCGTCGCCGCTGCGCCGTTCGATCGCCAGCATCGCCTCGCCCGCCTCCACCACGCGGATGTCGCCGGTCAGCAGCGCCGGGTGGCGCTTGCGCAGCGACAGCACATCGCGCGTCCAGTGCAGCGCCGCATGGGGATCGCGCTCCTGCCGGTCGACCGCCAGCGCGGCATGATCGGCGCCGATCGGCAGCCACGGCGCGGCGTCGGTGAAGCCCAGGTTCGGCGCGTCGGCGCGCCACGGCATCGGCGTGCGGGCGCCGTCACGCGACAGCGTGCGCGGCCAGTTGGCGATCGCCTCCGGGTCGCGCAGCAGTTCGAACGGCACGTCGACCTGCGTCAGGCCCAGTTCCTCGCCGTAATACAGGAAGATGTTGCCGCGCAGCGAGGCGAGCAGCAGCATCTTCATGCGGGCGAACGCCTGCGCATGGTCGGGCGCGACCCAGCGCGAGATGGCGCGGGGCGCATCGTGGTTCTCGAACGCCCAGCTCGGCCAGCCGACGCCGTCCGCCTCCGGCCATTTGTCGATCGCCTCGGCAACCACCGTCGGGGTCAGCGCCGGAGCGTAGAGGAAGTCGAAGCCGTAGGCGCTGTGCAGCCGCCGCCCCTCGGCGGTGAACAGCTTCATCTCGCGGTCGCTGTCGGCGCCGCCGACCTCGGCCACGGTGAAGCGCGCGTCATAGCTGTCGAACAGCGCCCGGACGCGTTCGAGGAAGCCGGGGATCGCCTCATGGCTCTGGTTGTAGCGGTGCAGCTGATAGTCGAACGGCCGCGTGCGGGGCACGCCGTCGTCGGCCGGCGCCGGCGGATTGTCGCGGAAGGCGGGATCGAACATCATGAAGTTGATCGCATCGATGCGGAACCCGTCGATGCCGCGCTCCAGCCAGAAGCGTGCGACATCCAGGAACGCCTGCTGCACCGCCGGATGGTGGCCGTTGACCTGCGGCTGCTCCTTCAGGAAATTGTGCATGTAATATTGGCGGCGGCGCGCGTCCCAGGTCCACGCCGGGCCGCCGAACACCGATTGCCAATTGTTGGGGGGCGAACCGTCCGGCTGCGGATCGTGCCAGACGTACCAGTCGGCGCGGGCATTGTCGCGGCTCGATCGGCTTTCGACGAACCAGGGATGCTGGTCGCTGGTGTGCGCCCAGACCTGATCGATGATCACCTTGAGGCCGAGATCATGCGCGCGCGCGACCAGCGCGTCGAAATCGGCAAGCGTGCCGAAGATCGGGTCGACGTCGCAATAATCGGACACGTCATAGCCGAAATCGGCCATGGGCGATGTGAAGAAGGGCGACAGCCAGATCGCCTCGACGCCCAGCCCCGCGACATGATCGAGGTGCGCGGTGATGCCCGGCAGGTCGCCGATGCCGTCGCCATTGGAGTCGGCGAAGCTGCGCGGATAGATCTGGTAGATGGTGGCGCCGTACCACCAGGGGCGCGCGGAGCCGGTCATCGGGCGGCCTTCAGTGCGCATACGGCGTAGCCGAGCGGCGGCAGCGTGACGGTGAGGCTGGCGGGCGCGGCGACCACGCCGCAGCCCTTGCCTGCCAGCGTATCGGCCGAGGCGGCGTCGATGCCGACCTCCACCTGCCGGGTAAGTGGCGCCGTGGAGGTGTTGAAGGCGAGCAGCACCTCCGCTCCCGTCGTCGGATCGAAGCGCGAGATGGCGAGCAGGCCCGGCGTCTCATCGCGGGCGCGCAGCTGCTGCCGGCCGCGGGTCAGCGCCGGCGTCGCCCGCCGCAGCCGGGCGAGCTGCGCGATGGCGCCGAACAGCGGATTGTCGGTGCCGAAATGCGGCGTCGCCGTGGTCGTCCGGGTGCCGAGCAGGCGATTGTCGTTGTAGGAAGCGACCCTGCTGGCGAACATGTCCTCGCGCGCATCCTGGTCGTTGCCGTCGCTGACGAAGCCCTGTTCGTCGCCCGAATAGATCGTCGGCACCCCGCGCAGCGTCAGCAGCATCGCATTGGAAAGCATCACGCGCGCCAGCACCTCGTCATCGCTCGCCTCAGGGAACGCCTTGCGGACGAAGGTGGCGAAGCGGCCGTCGTCATGGTTGCCGGTGAAGGTCGGCAGGGTGACGGCGGTGTCGAAGCCCTTGGCGTAGAGCACGTCGCCGTCGAACAATGCCTCGAACGCGTCGGTGCCGCGGGTTCCGGCGACCGTCTCGACCACCGCCTGCCGGAACGAAAAATCGAGCACGGCAGGCAGTGTGTCGACGATGGTATGTTCGGCGAGCACGGCGGGGCGCACCTCATGGTCCGATACTTCGCCGAAGATGTGGAAGTTGGGGATGCCCTTCGCAGCGGCACGCGCCTGCATCGCGGGCACGAACTGCTGCCAGAACTGCGGGTCGACGTGGCGGGCGGTGTCGATGCGGAAGCCGTCGATGCCATAGCGGTCGATCCAGCCACCGAAGATGTCGATCATGCCGGCGACGACGCGCGGATTCTCCGTCATCAGATCGTCGAGACCGACGAAATCCCCCATCGTCGAGCTTTCGTTGCGATAGGTCGTGTCGCCGCGATTGTGATAGAGGCGGGTATCGTTGAGCCACGACGGCACCTTGATCCCCTGCTCCTTGGCAGGAACGAAGGGCGTATAGGCATAGCCGGGATCGGTCAGCTTGGCGAAGTTCGCCGCCGTGCGCACGTCGTCGCCCTTGAAGCCGGGGTTGATCGGCTTGCCCGTAACGCCCAGCTGCCGCTGATAGGGGTAATCGGCGCGGCTGCGGTAGGGGCATTCGCGCTTGCCCACGCATTCGCGATACTGGATCACGTCGGCGGTGTGGTTGATGATGATGTCCATATAGACCTTCATCCCCCGCGCATGCGCCGCCTTCACCAGCGCATCGAAATCGGCGTTGGTGCCGAGATGCGGGTCGACCTGCGTGAAGTCGGTGATCCAATAGCCGTGATAGCCCGCCGACTGCTGGCCGGGGCCGCCCTGCACCGGCTTATTCTTGAAGATCGGGCCGACCCACAATGCGCTCGCGCCGAGCGACTGGATATAGTCGAGCCGCTGGGTCAGCCCCTTGAGGTCGCCGCCGTGGTAGAAGCCCTTGTGCGTCGGATCGAAGCCGGTGGCGAGCGGACCGCCGGCAAGGCCGCCGCGATCGTTGGCGCTGTCGCCATTCTCGAACCGGTCGGGCAGCAGGAAATAGATCACCTCGTCCTGCGGCAGGCGTGCCCGGTAGTCGCTCGCCTGCGCGCTCACGGCGGGGGCGGCGAACAGCAGCGCGAGCGCCGTCGCGGTTCGTGTGGCGAGCTTCAGCATGCATCCCCCGGCAAAAGGCGCGCAGCCGATCCTTCGCCGGCCGCATCCAGGGCGCCGTTGTGCGGACAGCCGACCGCCAAGCCAAGCCCAGGGCATACGTATTCAACGGCGCTATCGCTCAGCGCCGCTCTGGTTTAAGCCCTTGTGATGGCCGTGAAGAGCAGAGGGCGGGGAACAGCGGGCGCGCACGACAAGCCGACCTCGTTCGATATCGCCGCGCTTGCCGGCGTATCGCAGCCGACGGTCAGCCGGGCGCTGCGCGGCGATCCCACGGTCAGCAGCGCGACGCGGATGCGGATCGAGGCGATCGCGCGGCAGCTGAACTACAAGGTGGACAAGAACGCCTCTTCGCTGCGCCGCGGGCAGAGCATGACGCTGGCGCTGCTCTTCTTCGAAGACCCGCTCGACGATGGCAGCTTCATCAACCCGTTCTTCCTGTCGATGCTGGGATCGATCCTCAGGACCTGCGCGGCGCGGGGGTACGACCTGCTCACCTCGTTCCAGCAGCTGTCCGCCAACTGGCACATGGATTACGAAGATAGCCGCAAAGCGGATGGAATCATCCTGCTCGGCTATGGCGATTACGAACTCTACAAGGCGCGGCTGGAAGCACTTGTCGCACAAGGGACGCATTTCGTGCGCTGGGGGTCGGTCGACAGCCACAATATCGGCGTGACGATCGGTTGCGACAATGTCGCCGGCGGCCGGATGGCGGGCGAGCAGCTGATCGCGCGCGGGCGGCGGCGCATCGGCTTCATCGGCGACGCCGACGACCGCTATCCCGAGTTCCGCGACCGCTATCGTGGCCTGTGCGCGGCACTGCGCGCGGCGGGGCTGCCGGTGCATCCCGGCCTGCATGTCGATGCCCTGTCCGTGGAGCAATCGGGCTATGACGCCACCCGCCGGCTGATCGCACGCGACCTGCCGTTCGATGCACTGTTCGCCGCATCGGACCTCATCGCGCTAGGCGCGGTACGCGGGCTGGCCGAGGTCGGTTTGCGCGTGCCCGAGGACGTGGCGATCATCGGCTTCGACGACATTCCCGCCGCCGCGACCACCCAGCCGCCGCTCACCACCGTGGCGCAGGACTACCGCAAGGCGGGCGAGGTGCTGGTCGACACGCTGCTGCGGCGCATTGCCGAACAGCCGACCGACCCCGCATTGCTGCAACCGCGGCTGATCGTGCGCGGGTCGACATAGCGCGTCGTGCTAGGTCCTGGCCGCACAATGCCGGGCGATGAAGGCCTCGTGTGTCGGCATCGCCTGAACCTCGCGCCGGTAGAGCAGTTCGAGCGTTTCCAGATAGTCGCTGAGGTCGTCGACACCGATCTGATCGGCGAGCGGGTGATGGGCAAGGGCCTCCACCCCCTGCCCGGCCAGCACCTGGAGCCAGCCGTCCTCGGTGAACAATTCCTCGTGTTCGCGCACGATGCCGCCGGTCTGCTGCCACAGCGCGATCTTGGCCTGCAGCGTGTCGGGCAGCGTCATCGCGCGACACGCCTGCCAGAACGGCTCGGGCCTATCGTTCGCCCAATAGTGCAGGAGGAGGAAATCGCGAATGCGCTCGATCTCGAAATCGGTTTGCCGGTTATATTCGGCGCGCGCGGCCTCGGCGATCGGCAGCGCGGGCAGCAGCTTCACCAGCCGCGCGATCGCCGACTGGATGAGGTGGATGCTGGTCGATTCGAGCGGTTCGAGGAAACCGCTCGCTAATCCCATCGCCACGACGTTGTGGTTCCAGGCGCGCTTGCGCCGACCGGTGACGAAGCGCAACCGGCGTGGCTCCGCCTGTACCTTCCCTTCGATATGGGCGAGCAGCGCGTCCGCTGCCGCGTCGTCGCTGAGATAGGCGCTGCAATAGACGTGGCCGTTGCCGGTGCGGTGCTGCAACGGAATACGCCACTGCCACCCCGCCTCGCGCGCGATCGCCCGCGTATAGGGCAGCGGCGCGCCGACGCTCGCCGTCGGCACCGCGATGGCCCGGTCGCAAGGCAGCCAGCGCGTCCAGTCCTCATATCCCGTTCGCAACGCACCTTCGATCAGCAACCCGCGAAAGCCGGTGCAATCGAGGAACAGGTCACCCGCGATCCGTTCGCCGGAGTCGAGCACCAGCGCCGCGACATCGCCGCTCTCGCCATCGCGCTCGACCTGCGCGATGCGCCCTTCGATCCGCTCGACGCCGCGGTTCGTCGCGAACCGGCGCAGGTAAGCGGCGTACAGGCCGGCATCGAAATGGAAGGCGTAGGGCATCGTCGGGATCGTCGCCGCGGTCAGCGGCCCGTCGCGGTGCATGCGCCCGGCCCGCGCCGCCACCTCGTTCAGCGCATAGGCTTCCAGCGGCTTGGCGATCCCCAATCGACGCGCGCGCAGCCAATAATGCTGGAAGGCGATCAAGCCGACGTCGCGGCCGATATCACCGAAGGCGTGCATGTAGCTGTGCCCCGGTGCGCGCCAACCGTCGAAGGCGATGCCGAGCTTGAACGTACCGCCGGTCGCACGCAGGAACGCATCCTCGTCCAGGCCCAGCGCCTGGTTGAACAGCCGGATCTGCGGGATCGTCGCTTCGCCGACGCCGACCGTGCCGATCTCCTCGGATTCGACCAGGCGGATGCGGTAGCCGCTTTCGAGGAACCGGCCGAACGTTGCGGCGGCCATCCAGCCGGCGGTGCCGCCGCCGGCGATGACGATCGTAGTGACGGGAGCGTCGCTCATCGCAGGTGCCTAACAAGAAAACGGGCTGCCGTCACATGACGACAGCCCGAGGACAGGTTCGGGGAGGAACCTTGACCTTAGAATTTGTAGGTGATGCCGACGTAATAGTCGCGGCCGTAACGCTGATAATCGATCACCTGACGCGGATCGTCGTTCTGATAGGTGATGAACGGACGATCGGTCAGGTTCTTGGCCTGCGCCAGGATCGAGAAGCCTTTCAAGAAGCCATCCTGGAACTCATAGCCGATCTGGGCATCGAGGATGCCTTCGGAGCGCGCGGTCCGGTACGTCGGATTGGCGGACAGGCCGGCGACCTCGGCAAGGAACTTCGAGCGGTAGCGATAGTTGGCGCGCGCCTGGAAGCCCCACTTTTCGAAATACACGGTGCCGCTGCCCGTCCACTTGGACAGACCGGGCAGCGTGATCGACTGCGGGTTGTTGGCGTAGGTGATCGTCGACTGGGTGTAGTTGCCGCTGGCGAAGACACCGAAGCCGTCGAGCGCGCTGGTGATCTTCTTGAACGGTAGCGACACGGTCGCCTCCAGACCGAGCACCTCGCCGCGGCCGGTGTTGGCGGGCGCGCTGACGTTGCCGATCTGCAGGTTGTTGGCGCGGATGATCGCCTGTTGCGCCGCGGTCAGCCCGCCGAGCAGACCCGAGAAGTCATAGGCATAGGCGTTGTTCGGATCGACGAAGTCGGTGAGGTGCTTGAAATAGCCCGACAGCGCGACATAGCCGCCGCCGTCGAAATATTTCTCGAACGACAGATCGATGTTGGTCGACTGATAGGGACGCAGCGCCACGTTGCCGCCGGTCGAGGTGAACACCGGATTGAGCCCCGGGTTCGTGTTGCCGGCCTGGATGTTGGCGATGTTGATCGCCACGTCCTGCGTCACGCGTTCCTGGTCGAGGCGCGGGCGCACCATCGTCTGCGAAGCGCCCAGCTTGACGTAGCCGTTGTCGATCAGCTCGACCGAGAAGGTCGCGCTGGGCAGAACGTTGGTGTAGTTCACGCGCTGGTCGGCGGGCGCGATCGTCACCACGCCATTGGTCACGTTGGCGATCTGCCCGGTGCCGCGCTGTTCGCTGTGCACGACCTGCGCGCCAATCGAGCCCTTCACGGTCTTGCCGCCGACCTCCCCGTCGAGGTTGATCTTGGCATAGCCGGTCCAGACGTTCTCGGTCACCACATTGTCGCGCACCAGCGCCGACGGCCGGTTGTCATAGGCGGAGTTGAGCGCGTTGTTGTAGACGTAAAGCGGGTCGTACGTCAGCATCGCCGGGATGCCGAGATAGGTCAGCGGGATGTTGGTGCCGAGCAGCGCTTCGCTCGGGACGTCGCCCGAACGCGGCGTACCGCTGGCGACCGTGCAACCGGTGCCCGCGCCCTTGGGGCAGAGGAAATAGGAGGTATAGGCGCTGGTCTTCTCACGCCGGCTGAAGTTGCCGCCGACTTCCCAGCTCTTGACCAGACTGCCCTCGATCTCGCCGTTCAGGCTGGCGCGGAGCGACTTCAGGTCGTCCTTGAAGCTCGGGCGGTTGAGGAAGCCTGACTGTACGACCTGCTGCGTCCCGTTGTTGCCCCAGCCTTGCGGATCGGTCAGCTTGAAGATGTTGCCGTTGGTGTAGTCCAACGTCGGCACGATGGTGTAGGTGCCGTTGCCGTTCTGCGTGATGCGCACGGTGTCGGCGACGCCGCTCTTGGCGAAGCCGGTACCGGTGTTGGTTTCGAGGAGAAAGTCGGTGCGCGTCGCCCGGCTCCAGCTCGCATCGACGTTGAAGTGGATGGTGTCGGTCAGCTTGAGGTCGTTGTTCCAGCCGAGGGACAGGTTTTTCGCGGTACGCTTGTTATAGTCGTTGCGCTGCACGGCGAAGACGTTGCTGAACGTCGCCCCGGTGACGAAGCCGCCCGACTGGCTGAGGTTCGACGCCAGCACGCCGTTGTCGGTGGCGTTGGTGGGGTCGTCGAGTTGGCCGGCGAGGGGGAATTCGATTCCGCGGAGACGCTGTTCCTCGGTAAAGTGCGAATAGAGCGCGTCGAACGTCGAATGGAAGCTGTCCGACGGCGCCCATTCGAGCGTCGCGACGGCGCCGTAGCGCTTCAGCTCGTTGGACTGCACATAGGGCTTGGCGCCGGTGAGGATGAAGGGCGTGTTGCCGGTGCCCGTGCCGTTATAGCCCCAGGCGTTGTAGCGTTCGTTCTGCGAGGGCGTCTGGGTGCCCGACACGCCGATCGCGATGCCGAAGGTATCGTTCGCGAACTTGTCGACATAGGTCGCCGACGCACGATAGCCGTAGCGCGACGAATCCGGATTGAGATTGTCGATGCCGTTCATCTGCCTGCGGGCGTTGATCGCGAACACGCGGCCGGCCTGGTCGAGCGGCCGCAGCATGCGCAGGTCGACGGTGCCCGAGATGCCGGCCGCGATCAGCGAGGCGTCGGCGGACTTGTAGACGTTGACGTTGCGGAAGAATTCGGATGGGTATTGATCGTATTCGACGCCGCGGTTGTCGCCCACCGTCACCTGTTCGCGGCCGTTGAGCAGCGTGGTGGAGAAATCGGGGCCGAGGCCGCGGATCGACAGGCGCTGGTCGCGCCCTTCGAGTCGCTGCGCGGTGACGCCGGGCAGGCGGGCGAGCGAATCCGCGATCGACACGTCGGGCAGCTTGCCGACGTCCTCCGCCGAGACGCTGTCGACGATCAGCGTCGAATCGCGCTTGATCCTGGCCGAGTTGGCGAGGCTGGCGCGGATGCCGGTGACGACGATGTCGCCATCGCCCTGCGCCGCGTCGGCGGCCGCATTGGCGCTGGTCTGCTCCTGCGCCGCATCCTGGTTCGGGGTCGGCTCGGCGGCGGGCGCCGGCGCCTGGACCGTCGCGGCCGAGGTCGGGTTGGCGTTGGGCGACTGCGGATTCGGCGCTTCCTGCGCAAAGGCGGCGCCGCCGGTCACCAGCAGGATGCTGCCGATCGCAACCGTGCTGCCGCGCAGCGCATGGCGCGCGCGCTTCGAAAACGTGGAATGGATGTGGGACACGATGGATCCTCCCCCTGCAAGACGCCATGCCCCCGCCCGCTGCCATCGCGGGCGATCGGCTGACTGTGTTGCCGGCTTGTGAACGGGAGGCGGTGCGTCGTGAAGTTTGCCACATACGTATTCACGGGCCGCAATGTGCCGCGTGATCTTTATGCAACAGGGGTGCCTTTAAGCCGTTGCTTCGAGGAAGGTATTGACCGTCAGCCGCCCGACCAGCGGATCGGGATCGAGCATCAGCGTGTCGGGCAGCGACGCGCAATGCAGCGTGTTGGACCGGTAGAGGATCGCGCGATTGAAGCGCCCCTGGTGCAGCGCCACCCGTTCGAACACCGGCGTGTCACCGGCGATATATCGAGCATCGGGTATGCCATGGCGGCGCAGGTCCGCATCCAGCGCCGACCGGTATGGCGCGAGCCGGGCGGCATCGACCGATTCATAGCCGGTGCTGCGATGACGGTAGAAGGCGGTGCCGCTGCTCTCGTCGGGCGACAGGAAGTGGAGCAAGGCGAGGCGCGCCGGCGATACCTCGTCGAAATGCGGCAGCCGCTGGATCGGGGTCAGCGAGGCAGGCGGCGTCGTGACCACCGAATAGAAGGAATCGACGGTGACCAGGCCGGATAGGCCGAACGCCTCGCGCGCCACCGGTTCGAGCCGGACGAGCAGGTCGCGCAGCAGCACCGGCGCCACCACTGCGCGCAGGCCGGGATAATGCGGGCCGATCGGCGCGAAGGAGAGGAAGGACGCATCGTCGCGAAACCGCTCGGCGTCGGCGAAGCCATCGATGACGACGACCGGCTGACGCTCCGCGCCGTGGTGGACGATGGAAACCTGCCAATCCATGGCCACCGCTGATGCCATCGCTACCGCGGCAAGATCAACCGGTTACCGCGTGCCGCTTGTGACGGAGCGGCCAACGCGCCTATGCTGACGCGTGAAGCGGACGAAGGAGACGGCAATGCGCGGACGGTTGGCCCTGACGCTGGGTATGGCGCTGGCGGCGTGCGGATCGCCCCCGGCCGAGCAGACCGCGGTCGGCAATACGGCGACGCCGCCCGCACAGCACGGCTATATCGCCAAGGTGCTGGCCCTGCCCCCGCGCCAGTTGAACGGCGTCCTCTACCGGGCGATCGACGACGCCAAGCAGAAGTGCCAGGGCATCGCCGACACCGTCCGTCAGGCGAACCGAAACGGCAAGCCGGTGTGGGCGGTCCGCTGCACCGAGGGCAGCGCCTGGCTGATCGCACTGGGCGACGACGGCATGGCGGACGTGACCGGCCTGCCCGCCCAGCCCGGCGGCTGAGCCCGGCGCGCCCGCAGAGGCGGGACGCGCCGGAGCGTTCCTCATACCAGCCCGGCATGCTCCAGCGCGGCATCGACCGCCGCGCGCGACGCCTCCGAAGGCCAGATCATCGGCAGGCGCAGGCCGCGCGGAAAGTCCGGGCGCACCCGCGTCATCGCGTATTTGACCGGGCCGGGCGAGGCATCGGTGAACAGCGCGTCGTGCAGCGGGAACAGACGGTCCTGCAGGGTGAGCGCCGCGGCATAATCCCCCGCATGGCACGCCGCCTGAAACTCCGCGCACAACCGCGGAGCGACATTGGCCGACACCGAGATGCAGCCCCTGCCCCCCATGGCATTGAACGCCAGCGCCATGTCGTCGTTGCCGGACAATTGCACGAAGTCCGGACCGCAGCCGGCGCGATGCGCGGAGACGCGGGCGATGGCGCCGCTCGCGTCCTTCACCGCGACGAAGACGTCGGGGAAAGCGGTGACGATACGCGCCATCGTCGCCGGCTGAATATCGGTCACTGTGCGCGCGGGCACATTGTAGAGCACGATCGGCAGCGCGGCATCCTGCGCCAGCCGGGCGAAATGCTGGTAGATGCCCTCCTGGCTCGGGCGATTGTAATAGGGCGGGACCATCAGCGCCGCGTCCGCCCCGGCATCGCGCGCGCGGGCGATATTGGCGGCGGCGACGACGGTGTCGTTCGACCCCGCACCGGCGATCACCGGCACGCGGCCCGCCGCCTGATCGACGCAGACCCTGACGATGGCGAAATGCTCGTCGGCGGTCAGCGTCGCCGCCTCTCCCGTCGTGCCGCACGGCACCAGCGCCGACGATCCTTCGGCGATCTGCCAGTCGATCAGCGCGCGATAGGCGGCTTCGTCGAAACGGCCGTGATCGTCGAAGGGGGTGACGAGGGCCGGAATAGAACCTGAAAACATGAGGTAATCTGCGCTCCTGCTGCGCCGCGACGGGTTTTCGTTCAGGACAGATACGGGTGGAGGCGGTATGATGTCCACATGCACCCAGCGACGCTTCCGATCAGCATCCTTCTTGCGGCCTTCACCGGGGTGACCGCCGCCCCCCTCGTCCAGACGCTGCCGATGCCGCCCGCGCCGCCAGCGGCGGGCACCGACCAGCTCGATCGCTATCGGACGCAGATGGCGAACATGCCGGTGCAACCGCCGCAGAATGCCGCCGACGGCGCGATCATCGCCGCCATCGCGCAGTGGAAAGCGGTCCAGCAGACCGATGCCCTCCCCTTCGACAGCTATGCCGGGTTCCTGATGGCGCATCCCGGCTGGCCGGGCGAGGCATCCAACCGCCGGGCAGCCGAGCGGCAGGCGGGCACGGCAGCGCCGGCGAGCGTGGTCGCCTATTTCAACCGTTTCCCGGCCCAAACCGGCGCCGGCCTCGTCGCGCAGGCGCGCGCGCTCCAGTCCCTCGGCCGCACTGCGGAGGCGCAGGCGGCCGCGCGCGCGGCGTGGCGGCGCGGCAGCCTGTCGGCGAACGACGAGGCGGCGGTGCTGGCGGGTTTCGGCAGCGCGCTGACGCCCGACGACCAGGACGCGCGCATGGACGCGCTGCTGTGGCAGAATGCGACCGGCGTCGCGGCGCGGCAGATCGGCTTCACCAGCCCGGCGCGGCGCCCCGCCTTCGAAGCGCGGCTCGCATTCCGCACCAATGCGGCCAATGCCGCCGACCTGGCGATGGCCACGCCGGATCAGTTCGCGACCGATCCCGGCTATATCGCCGATCGGGCGATGTGGCTGCGCGGCTCCGGCGCCTCGCCGACCGCCCGCAACTGGCTCGCCCGCCCGCGCAGCCTCGCCAGCCGGCCGGGCGACGTCGAGAAATGGTACGAGGTGCTGCTGACCAACGCGCGCGCGGCCAACGCCGATGGTCAATACCAGCTCGCCTACGACATCGCGCGGCAGGTGGACGATGCCTATCCCGCCGGGACCGACGTTTCGACCAAGCCCTATGGCGAGCGCGACGATTACACCAGCCTCGCCTGGCTCGCCGGGCAGGTGGCGCTGAAGCAGCTGGGGCGGCCGGCCGATGCGATGGTCATGTTCGACCGCTACGGCCGTGGCAGCCAGTCGCCGCAGACGCGCGCCAAGGGCTTCTACTGGGCAGGCCGCGCGGCGGAAGCGGCGGGCAAGGCAGCGGAAGCGGCCGGCTATTACGGGCAGGCCGCGGGCTATCGCGATCAATTCTACGGCCAGCTGGCGCTCGAGCGGACCGGCCGGCCGCTGGTGGCGCCGCCGCCGATCGGCAATCCGGCGATCGATCCTGCCGTGCGCCAGGCGTTCGCCAATCGCGAGATCGTGCGTGCGGCGCGGTTCCTCGGCATGGTCGGCCAGTGGCAGGACCAGACCGCCTTCGTCCGTCAGATCGCGGCGAATGCGACCAGCCAGTCGGACCATCTGCTCGCCGCGGACCTGTCCCGCCAGATCGGGCGGCCGGACCTGGGCGTCATGGTCGGGCGCAGCGCGATGCAGAACGGCCTCAGCGACTATTCGGCGGCAGGCTTTCCGACGGTCAGCGTCCCCACGGGCTATGAGGACAATTGGACGCTGATCCACGCCATCGCGCGGCAGGAAAGCCAGTTCGACAAGACCGCGGTCAGCCATGCCGGTGCGCGCGGCCTGATGCAGCTGATGCCGGCGACGGCACGCGAGCAATCGGGCAAGATCGGCATCGCCTATGACGCCGCGGCCCTGACCAGCGATCCCAACATGTCGATCATGCTGGGATCGAGCTATTTCCAGCGGGTGTTTGCCAACTATGGCAGCTATCCGCTTGCAATCGCGGCATATAACGCGGGCGGCGGCAATGTGAACAAGTGGCTGCGGGCCAATGGCGACCCGCGCACCGCCGGCGTCGACATGGTCGACTGGATCGAGGCCATTCCCTATCAGGAAACCCGCAATTACGTGCAGCGCGTGCTGGAGAATGCGGTGGTCTACGACCTCATCAACCCAGCCCGCGCGAAGAGCCGCGGCCCCGCCAACCTCAGCTGGTACCTCGGCAAGGGGCGGCCGGGCTGACCCGCACGATGGAGCAGCGCCCCAATTACATTACGCCGGCGGGCTATGCCGCCCTGCGCGGCGAATACGACCGATTGTTCGCCACCGAGCGCCCGGCGCTGGTCGATACGATCGCCTGGGCCGCGGGCAACGGCGACCGGTCGGAGAACGGCGACTATATCTACGGTCGCAAGCGGCTGCGCGAGATCGACCGGCGGCTCGGCTGGCTGTCCAAGCGGATGAAGGCGGCCAAGGTCGTCGATCCGGCGCAGGCGCAGGACCGCAGCCGCGTCTGGTTCGGTGCGACGGTGACGATCGCGGACGAGGACGACACCACCCGCGTGCTGACGCTGGTCGGCGACGACGAGGCGGAGGCGGGTGCGGGCCGGATCGGCTGGAACGCACCGCTGTCGCGCGCGCTGCGCGGTGCCGGGATCGGCGACCTGCGCCGCGTCGTGCTGCCGGCGGGCGAGCGGGAATATGAGGTGATGGCGATCAGCTATCCGCAGGGGTGAGGCCCAGCTGCGGAACGGGCCGCTCCGCCCGACCGTTGGGACGGGCGAAGGAGATGGAAACATGGATGAAAATCCTCGCACCCGGACCGCGCGCGATCACGACGACCGCGACCTGATCGAAGGCATGATCCCCGAAGGCGACGCCGTGGCGGGATCGAGCGGCGGACAGCTTAACCTCGACGTCGGCAGCCAGGACGATCTCACCCGCGCGGTCGACGATCCGGAGGCGCATGAGCGCGTGTCCAAGCAGACCGCGATCGACCATGGCCAGGCGCGGCCTGCGGATCGTGGCCCCAACCGCTAGGCGGGGCTGCATAACGGTTGACCGGGGCGCCCGCGCCCCGCAACCATGGCGGCCATGGAAGACTCCACCCGCAACATCGCGCTGCTGATCGATGCCGACAACGCATCCTGGCACGCGATCGACCCCGTCCTGACGGTGCTGGCCGAACTCGGCACCGTCAACATCCGCCGCGTCTACGGCAACTGGTCGAAGCCCGCGCTGAAAGGCTGGCGGGACATGACGGTGAAGCACGGCATCGAGCCGCAGCAGCAGTTCGACCTCACCAAGGGCAAGAACGCCACCGACATGAAGATGACGATCGATGCCATGGACCTGCTGTTCCGTGGCCGGATCGGCGGCTTCGGCATCATGTCGTCGGATAGCGACTTCATGCCGCTGGCGATGCGCATCCGGCAGGATGGCATCCCCGTCTACGGCTTCGGCAATGCCAAGACGCCGGAGGCGTTCAAGCAGGCGTGCACGCGCTTCATCGACGTGGGAGCGCTGGTGAGCGACGCCAAGGAACCGCCCGCAGCAGCAGCAGCGGCGGCCGCCGCCAAGCCGGCGAGCGTCGACGTGCCGATCGGCGAATCGCTGCCGCCGTCGATCGCCGCCGGACCGCGCGTCAAGAAACCGATCGACCCCGAGCTGATCGCGCTGCTGATCGATGCCTATCAGTCGGTGAAGCGTGACGAGAAGGGTTATGTCAGCCTGTCGGCGATGGGGCAGCTCGCCGGCAACCGGTCGAGCTTCGACACGCGCAACTATGGCTATCAGCGCTTGTCGGACCTGATCCAGGCGGTGCCGAACTTCCAGTCCGAACGCCGCGACAGCGGATTGTTCGTGAAGCGGGTGCGCTGATGCGCGCGATGGTCGCCGCGTTGGGGCTGCTGCTGACCGCGCAGGCCGACCCGCACCGCCCGGAACCGCGGGTCGATACCGTCGCGCCGGCGGTGCCGGCGACGCTGCGCGACGGCGTGCTGATCTTCAGCAAGACCAACGGCTATCGCCACGTCGAACAGATCCCGCACGCGACCGCGGGGATCGGCGACCTCGCACGCGCCGGCGGACGGCGGAGCTTCGCCACCGAGAATGCGGCGGTGTTCCGGCCCGACCTGCTGCGCCGGTTCCGCGTGGTGGTGCTGGCGAGTTCGAGCGGCGATGCCTTCGCGCCCGACCAGCGCGCCGCCTTCCGGCAGTGGATCGAGGCGGGCGGCCGCGTCGTCGCGCTGCATGCCGCGGGCGGCGATTCGAGCTATGCCTGGGACTATTATCGCGACCGGATCATCGGCGCGCTGTTCATCGGCCACCCCGGCGGCGGCGAGCAATTCCAGCCGGCGGCGGTCACGATCCTGAAGCCCAACCATCCGATCATGCGCGGCATCCGGCTGCCGTGGAAGCCGGTGGACGAATGGTATTCCTTCGACCGGGTCCCTGCCCCGCCGGCATCGGACCTGCTCGCGACGATCGACGAGGCAAGCTACACGCCCGGCGCGAAGCTGGCGATGGGGCGCGTCCATCCGATCGCCTGGATCAACCGCGTGGGGCGCGGCGCGGTGTTCTATTCGGCGATCGGGCATAATCCCGAAAGCTATGACGATCCGAATTACCGACGGATGATCGCCAACGCGCTGCGCTGGGCGGCGGTGCGCTAACGGTCACATCGGATGACCGTCACGTCCCTTACCGGACGCGCTACCCGCGTGGATCGGGGAAGCAGATCGTGGCGCGCGTTCCGGGTGCCCCGTCCTCGAAGGCCACCGCGCCGCCCAACTGGCGGCCGAGGCTGGCGATCATCCGCATGCCCAGGCTTTCGCGCGACGCCGCCTTGAGATCGAAGTCCGCGGTCATGCCGCGGCCGGTGTCGCTGACCGCCAGCTGGAGCTGGCCGCCGTCGCCGCCGACCCGCACGTCGATCGGGCCGCCTTCGTCATAGGCGTATTTGATCGCGTTGGTGACGAGTTCGGTCACCAGCAGGCCGATCGGGATCGCGACGTCGGCGCTGATGTGGATGCGCGGCACATCGCAAGCGATGCTATGGGCTGGCGCCTGTTCGCGCAGCTGGTCGACGATGCCGCCGATGAGGTCGTCGAGCGCGACGATGCCGACGCGATCGCCGCGCCACAACCAGTCATGCGCCTGCGCGATCGCGGCGATCCGCGCCTGCGCGTCGCCGAGCAGGCGGGTGATGCGGGTGTCGGGATCGGCCTGCATCTGGAGGTTGAGCAGACCCGACACCATGGCGAGGCTGTTCTTGACCCGATGGCTCGCCTCTCGCGTCAGCAGCTCCTGATGCTCCAGCGCGTCGTTCAGGCGGCGCTCGGCCTGCTGCCGCTCGATCGCCACGCCGATCAGGTTGGCGAACCCCTGCATGAAGGCGAGGTCGGAGGCCTCGAACTTGCCCTCGTCCGGGCTGTCGACCTCCAGCACGCCGAAGCGGCGGCCGCCCGCCTCGACCAGGACGTTGATGGCGCGGCGGATGTGATGGTCGGCCATGAACGGCGGCGTGCGAAACCGCGTTTCGTTTCCGAGGTGGTTGGAGATGACCGCTTCGCCGGTGTGATAGGCAAAGCCTGCCGGCGAGCCGAGATCGGCGCGCATCTCCGTGCCGCCGACCACGCCGTCGCGCCAGCCGACGCCGTTGCGGACGAACAGCACATCCTCGTCATCGCAATGTTCGAGGAACTTGCAGAAGCGCGAACGCATGCCCTCGGCGCATAATTCCACCGCGCGCTGGAGCATCGGTTCGAGGTCGCGGGCGCGCAGCGCCTCGATGCCGAACTTGGCGAGGACGGATTGCTGCTGCAGCCGATATTGCAATTCCCCCGCGCCCGGCGCGTCCTGCCCGCCCGGCGATTGTTCGACCACTGCCAAGATACGCATCCCCCTTGCGCGCGCCCCTTGCGCGCGGATGACCGCGCTGTGCGGTAACGATGGGGTTGGAAGTAGAACGGGTGCGGGCGTTTTCAAGCCGCTTCGGGACGAGTGGTGCAGGTGGCGGGCGGCCGCGACGGGGCGACCGGAATACGCCGGCGTCATGGGATGCAGTCCGCTTGCCGCTCACCCAACCCGCGCTAGCCGGCACAGCCGGCAGGTTCCGGTAACCCTCTCCCCTGCCCAGCCAGTGCTATCGTATATCGGGGGTTTGATCCGGGGGGTGTTTCTCTGATCTTCCGTCATGCCGGGCTTGGCCCGGCATCCACCGTGCCGCACACCGATACGCTATGGATTTGCGGCACGGTGGACCCCGGACCAAGTCCGGGGTGACGGGGAATATCGGGATGGCATGTTCCTTCGCCCGAAGCCGGCAGCCATCATCGCCATATGCGATAGCCCTGCCTGCTCAGGGGAAAGGGAAGAGGATCGCTACCCTCAGCGCGTCAGCTTCTTGTAGGCGAGGCGCGTCGGGCGGTCGGCGGCGTCGCCCATGCGGCGGCGCTTGTCCTCCTCGTACGATTCGTAATTGCCCTCGAACCATTCGACATGGCTGTCGCCTTCGAACGCGAGGATGTGCGTGCAGAGGCGGTCGAGGAAGAAGCGATCGTGGCTGATGACCACGGCGCAGCCGGCGAACGTCTCCAGCGCCTCTTCGAGCGCACGCAGCGTCTCGACGTCGAGGTCGTTGGTCGGTTCGTCGAGCAGCAGGACGTTGCCGCCCTCCTTCAGCATCTTGGCCATGTGGACGCGGTTGCGCTCACCACCCGACAGCTGGCCGACCTTCTTCTGCTGGTCCGGCCCGCGGAAGTTGAACGCGCCGACATAGGCGCGCGTGCCGAGTTCCTGCTTGCCGAAGCGGAAGACCTCCAGCTCGTCGGAGATTTCCTGCCAGACGTTCTTGTTGGGATCGAGGTCGTCGCGGCTCTGGTCGACATAGCCGAGCTTCACCGTCGAGCCGACGCTGATCTCGCCGCTGTCGGGCTGTTCCTGCCCGGTGATGAGCTTGAACAGGGTCGACTTGCCGGCGCCGTTCGGGCCGATGACGCCGACGATGCCGCCGGGGGGCAGCGTGAAGTCGAGGTTGTCGAACAACAGCTTGTCGCCATAGGCCTTGGTCAGGCCCTTCGCCTCGATCACCTTGCCGCCGAGGCGTTCGGGCAGCTGGATGAGGATCTGCGCCTTGCCGGCGACGCGGTTTTCCTGCTTGGCCATCAGTTCGTCGAAGGCGCGGATACGCGCCTTGGACTTGGTCTGGCGCGCCTTGGGGGTCTGCCGCATCCAGGCAAGCTCGTCGGCGATCGCCTTCTGCTTGCCGGCCTCTTCGCGCTCTTCCTGCTCGAGGCGCTTGGCCTTCTTTTCCAGATAGCCCGAATAGTTCGACTCGTAGGTGTAGTAACGGCCGCGATCAAGCTCGAGCACCCAGTTGACGACGTTGTCGAGGAAGTAGCGATCGTGCGTCACGAGGATGACGTTGCCGGTATATTCCTTGAGGTAGTTTTCCAGCCACGACACGCTTTCGGCGTCGAGGTGGTTGGTCGGTTCGTCGAGCAGCAGGATGTCGGGCTTCTCGAGCAGCAGCTTGCACAGGGCGACGCGGCGCTTTTCACCGCCTGACAGCCTGGTGACGTCGGCATCGCCCGGCGGGCAGCGCAAGGCTTCCATCGCGACTTCGAGCTGGTTGTCGAGCGTCCAGCCGTCGACCGCGTCGATCTTGCCCTGAAGATCGCCCATCTCCTCCATCAGCGCGTCGAAGTCGGTATCGTCCTTGGGATCGCCCATCTCGGCCGAGATGGCGTTGAACCGGTCGACGAGGTCGGCGACCGGGCGCACGCCGTCCTTGACGTTGCCCATCACGTCCTTGGTCGGATCGAGCTGCGGCTCCTGCGCCAGATAGCCAACGCGCACGCCCTCCGCCGCCCAGGCTTCGCCCGAGAAGTCGGTATCCATGCCCGCCATCACCTTCATCAGCGTCGACTTGCCGGCGCCGTTCGGGCCGATGATCGCGATCTTGGCGCCGGGGATGAACTGGAGGTGGATGTTGTTGAGGACGGGCTTGTTGGCGCCCGGGAAGGTCTTGGTCAGACCCTTCATGACGTAGGTATACTGGACGGCCATGTGCCGACGGCTCCTGAATCGAAAAGGACGGGGAATTTGCCTGCCCATGTAGCGATTGGGCGCCCCCCGTGCAAATGCCGGCGCTTGTGATCCGCGGCGGCTTCGCCCACACCGCCGCGATCCGGAAACATCCGACGGATCATAGGGGGATAGACCGATATGACGCGCATTGCCCTGGCCCTGCTGGCCCTCGCCTCGTCCACCGCCCTGTCGGCGCAGCGCAGCGCGCCGCCCGCACCGGCGGCGGTCGACCCCAAGGTCGCCGCGTTGCGCGATGCGGCGCTGAAGGACGACCTCGCCTACGACATCGTCGAAGGCCTCACCACCGAGGTCGGCCAGCGGCTCGCCGCGACGGAGGCGGAGGCACGCGCGCGGACCTGGGCGGTCGCACGGCTGAAGGGGCTGGGCTTCAAGAACGTCCACGTCGAAACCTATCAGATGCCGGTGTGGCTGCGCGGGCAGGAGACGGCGGAGGTCGTCGCCCCCTTCCCCCAGAAACTGACGCTGGTCGCGCTCGGCAATTCGGGCGCGACGCCGCCCGCCGGCATCACCGCGCCGGTCGCGGTCTTCAAGACCTATGGCGAGCTTGCCAACGCCCCGGCCGATGCGGTGCGCGGGCGGATCGTCTACATCGGCAATGCGATGACGCCGACGCAGGACGGATCGAGCTATGGCGCCTATGGCACCGCCCGCTTCGTCGGCCCGGCGCTCGCCGCGCGCAAGGGGGCGCTGGCCGTGGTCATCAAGTCGATCGGCACCGACCACCACCGCAACCCGCACACCGGCGGCACCAACTGGCCGGATGGCGTGACGCCGATCCCGGCGGCCGCCCTGTCGGTATCCGACGCCGACCAGATCGAGCGCATGGCGGAACGCGGCAAGCCGATCACGCTGAAGCTGACGCTGACCCCGCGCTTCGCCGGCACCGGCACCTCGGGCAACGTCATCGCCGAAGTGCCCGGCACCGATCCCAAGGCGGGCATCGTGCTGATCGGCGGGCATCTCGACAGTTGGGACCTCGGCACCGGGGCGATCGACGATGCCTCGGGCGTCGCGATCACCACGGCCGCCGCCAAGCGCCTGCTCGACGGCCCACGGCCCAAGCGCACGATCCGCGTGGTCTGGTTCGGCGCCGAAGAGCCGGGCGGCTATGGCGGCAAGGAATATGCCCGCGTCCACGGCGCCGAACGCCACGCCACCGCCGGGGAGAGCGATTTCGGCGCCGATCGCGTCTGGCGGTTCGAGGTCAACCTGCCCGACAGCGCGAAGCCGGTCGCCGATCGCCTGCAATCGGCGCTGGCGCCGCTCGGGATCAGCCGCGGGGCGGGTGTCGGCGGCGACGGCACGGATGTCGGGCCGACGATGGCGCTGGGCGTCGCCGCGATCGACCTCAACCAGGACGGCACGCGCTACTTCGACACGCACCATACGCCCGACGACACGCTGGAGCGGATCGACCCCGAACAACTGCGCCAGAACGTCGCCGCGTGGACGACGATGCTGGCGATCGTCGCCAATGCGCCCGAGGAAATCGGCCCCGTCACCCCCCGCAGATAACGGCAAAACGAAGGCAGAACCTTTCACATGAATGAATTTGGTGATTGACCGGGGGGAGTCGTGCGGTATTTGGGCTGTCTCGCGACGGCGATCGGGCCGGCCGCGAAATTTGCTTTGCTTGGGAGCATTCGAATGAAGAAGATCGCTTTCGTTCTCGCTGCCGCCGGCCTGATGTCCGTCGCTGCCTGCAACAAGTCGCCCGAAGCCGCCGCCGTTGAGAACAACGCGGACATGCTGGCGGACAACATGGAAGCTCAGGCCGACAACATCGACGCGCTCGCCGACAACACCTCGAACGCGACGGCCGAAGCCGTGCTCGAGAACAAGGCCGACAACATCAACGCGGCTGCGGACAACGTCCGTGACGCGGCCGAAGAGAAGGCCGACAACATGTAATCGTGCAGCGCCGGGCTTGCCCGGCGCGCCGATCATGCGGTTGCATGGTTCTCGAAAGGGCGCTCCCGTTCGCGGGGGCGCCCTTTTTCGTTGGGCGGCTTTTTCTTTGGCCGGGGTTGCGCTAGCTAGCGCTTCGCAGCGGTGGGGCCTGTAGCTCAATGGTTAGAGCTGGCCGCTCATAACGGCTAGGTTGCGGGTTCGAGTCCTGCCGGGCCCACCATTGCCACCACAGCCGACGATCGCAACCGATCCTGTTCGGGTCAGTATCACGGCCTTGATCGGCAAGCATTTGCGTTTACCATTCCCGCTGTTGTCGTGCGACGGGCCGACATGCGGGGGAAAGTGCAGATGGTCTTGGCAGCCGTGTTGACGTGGGTCGCAATATCGATCGCCGCCGGCATGGTACTCGGCGTCATCGGCGCTCGGCTGAAGCGGCTGGGTAGCGGCGGGGCGAACGCCGAAACGCCATCGGAACCGCTTGTCAGGATGCGTTCGGCGGCCTAGGAGCAACCCGCGTTCGCAGCGGCGGATGGGTGGACCCATCGCCTGCGGGCCCGTCGGGGAGTGGCGCAGTCCGGTAGCGCGCCTGCTTTGGGAGCAGGATGTCGCAGGTTCGAATCCTGTCTCCCCGACCATTTCCCCTTCGCCGGCCCAGCGCCATATGGATCGCCTGGGCTAGTCTACCGTCCTCCGCGATCATCCCCAGCATGCCATCGTGCTGGAGTGGCGATACGTCGAGCCAGCGGATGCGGGTTGCAGCATCCCGAAGCTGCCGAGCGTCGGCGAACGGGATCAAGTCGTCCTTACGGCTTGCGATCAACACCACCTGACCGGTCGAGTGCGACACATGCGTGGCGACGTCGGACCGGTTGCTTGTCCAGGACATCCGACGAACCGGCAGCCAGCGCAGGCGGGCAGCCGCGGCGCCCGGCAGGCTGGTAAACGGCGACACCAGCACCAGCCCTCCGACCGGCTGCATCGCCGCAAGCGCGGCGGCGGGCGCGTTGCCAAGGGATTGGCCGATCACGACGATCCGCGCAGGCGCCATGCCGCGGCGGCGCAGCGCGGCATAGGCGGTCAGCGTATCCTCCCGCAGATGCCGTTCGGAAGGGTGACCGGGACTGGCGCCGTAGCCGCGATGATCGAAGAGCAACACGCCCATTCCCTGCTGCGCCAGTGCCCGAAGGACCGGAGCGCGCGAGCCGATGTTGCCGGAGCGGCCGTGCACGAGCAGCACCACCGGATCGTCGCAATGTACGGGTGGCGTCCACCAGCCGGTGATCGCGCCGCCACCGCGTACCGGCACGCGTACGAAGCTGGTATGGGACAGCCCCCACGCTGCGGGCGCCGTAGGTACGAGCGGGAGCGGCCGGTAGATGAGCAGCGGGATCCAGACCGGAAGCGTCAGCAACGCTGCGGCGATACCCGTGGCGACCAGTAGGCCGGCGGCGATGATGGGATGACCAAGCGTGCGCATGGCGTCAGTGCCGATGCCGTGACACGGTCGCATGCCGCCGATCAGTATCGCGCCCCGCATCGCGTGGCGCCAGAATCATCAAGGGGAGCCGAAGCCCCCCTTGCCTAAGTTTGCGTCGTCCGGCGAGCGTCTTGGGAACTCCGCCGGAAAACGAAACTCTTAGTTGCTGTCGCTGTCGTCGTCGGCAACGATGATGATGCCCGCAACGACGGCAGCCGCCGCGACGAGCGCGACGATCAGACCGCCACCGGCCAGCTCGTTCTTCTTGGCCGAGGCCGAACCGGTGCGAACCGACTTCGCGACCGACAGGCTCGCGGCGGGGTTGGCAGGAGCAGCCACGGCAGGCGCGGCGGCGAGTGCGACTGCAGACGCAGCCATCAGAATCTTGGCAACCATGTGGTCCCCTTCCCTCATACTGTGAGTTGCACGCAATGGCAGAATCCTCGCAAAAAACAAGTGCAATATTGCGACGCGACATCATCGTGGTCGCAAGATGCGCCTCCAGCGAAAAGCCAGGTAGAACAGTATCTTCGTCCGTCACGCTTGCCCGCGGCGGGATCGGGCTGACGTATTGGTCATGTTCCGACCTTGTTTACTTTGCTGCATTGCAATCGGTTGCTGACATGGTACCAACAGGTGCGACCACCGGTCCGCTTGCCGCCAAGGCCTCCGCCAGCGTCATCGGACGGCAGCCCAGCGCATCGAGCGTATCGAACATGCGCTCCCACCACGCCCAAAAACGCGCGAGATCGGCCGCCGTGCGGACATAGGGCGTGTGCCCCGGTTCCAGCGAAGGCGAATGGAAGGAAAAAGCGAGCAGGCGCTCGTCGTCATGCTCCAGCGCAATGCGGACGGCGGCGAGGGCAGCGTCGATCGGCATGTCTTCCGGGGTCAGCGCGATTCGCTGGAGCAGCCCGGCGCGCGCGAAGGCGCCACGGCCATGCGGCACGCGTCCCAGCAGCGGGAACAGCGCCCGTCCGTGGCGACGCAATGCGCCGGTGAACACCGTCGTCAGCGGCAGTTCGAGCAGCGGCCCCAGCCGGAACGCGCGGTTGCCGATGGCGGTGAAATCGGGACCACCGTCCGCGCGGTAATCATAGGCGGCACGCATCGACGTTTCGATCCGGTAGCCGCGGTTGGCGAGCAGGCCGGCGGTCGCCGCGCCGATGCCATAGCGGCCGGCGCGATAGGCGATGGGGCGGGTTCCAAAGGCGTCGGCGAGCAGATCGGTGAGCGCATCCAGCTTGGCGGCTTCCAGCGCGATCGGCAGGTTGCCCGGATAGCTGTCACCCGCGGTCGCCGGGGCGAATGGCGGCGTTACCCAGCTGTGCAATTGTGCGCCGATCGAAGAGCGTCCATCCGCGACGATCGCGCGCAGGATGTCGACGGCGCGCGCATTGCCGGCGACCGGATGATCGACCATGCAGGCAAGACCGACACCACGCTCGGCGAACCGGGCATGGGCGTGCGGCAGCGCCCGCATCGCGGTGACCGCGCGATGCCGCGGGTCGAGCGGCGCCGACCAGTCGAATTCCTCTTCCACATCGACGAAGACGATGAAGCGCCGGCCGAAGTCGGCGGGCCAGCGGACATAGGCGTCACGCGATGGCGCCGGGACCCGATACGGGATGGCGGCGCCGCCCGCCACGATCAGTTGGTCGCCTGCCCCACCGCTTCATCTAGCGCGGCGGGCAGCCGCAGTGTCAAGAGATGCTCGCCGAAGATCAGCTCGCCGCCCAGTTCGGCCGCGAGGTTGCGCGCGAGGCGCAGCGCGAAACCCGTGCCGAGCAGCGGTGCGCCCTCCCCGTCGTCACCCGCCTGATCGCCGTCGATGCTGAGCAGTGCATCCTCGCCGCCGGTGCCGAGCGCCTGCGGGCGGGCGAAGCACAAGGCGACCTGCCCCGCGGGTGCCGGCGCCTCGGCGATGTCGATCCGTTCGCCGTCGACGGCCGCCGCGGTCAGCGCGGCGAGCAGGCGCGACAGCAGCCGCTCCATGGCGCGATCGTCGGCCAGCGCGGCATGATCGTCCATCGGGTGGATATCCAGCGCGGTGCCGCGCAGCGCGGCGAGCGGCTGCAGGTCGCCGGCGATCCGTTCGAGCAGCGGCTGCAACACGACCGGCGTCGGGCGCAGCTCCAGCGCGCGTCCCTCGATCCGTGCCGCCGTGTCGAGATCCTCGATCGCGCCGAGCAGCCGCGCCGCCTGGTCGCGGATGGTGAGCGCATGATCGCGGTACACCGCCGAGACGGGGCCGAGCAACTGCGCCTCGATCAACTCGGCGAACCCGGCGATGGCATTGGTCGGCGTACGCAATTCGTGGACGAGCTGACGCAGCGAATCGGATGCGGCCTGACGCGGCGCCTGTGCGGCCTCCTCATCGGGCCGCGGCCGGCGCGCGGTCGCGGCATAACCGGTGAAGCGGCCGGTCGCGGCGTCGAACTGGGGGGTGCCTGCAACCCGCCACGCGCCCGCGGCGTCCGACAGTCCGCCGATATCGAGCCGCGCCCCCGCAAAGCGTTGCCGCTGGCGGAAGGCACCGTTGATGACGGCGTCGATGCGCACCTCGCCCTGCGGCGCACCATAGGCCAGCGAGGCACCGATCAGCGCACCACGCGACACGCCCTCGACGGCATGGATGACGCCCAGGCTGTCGGTATCGAAGCGGAAGCTGGTCACCGCCTCCGGTGCGGCACGATGCTCCTCGACCGCGTCGGCGGGGCCGCGCTGGCGCTGGAAGGCATCGATCCGCGCGACGAGATCGGCGATCTGGAAGCCACCCTCCGCCGCCAGTCGGACTTCGGGGGGCTCGACGGCTGCGAGAGCCGGCGACGGGGCGATCCCTGGCTGCGGCTGCGGCGCGCTCGCCTCGGGACGGGGAGCGGGCTCGGCGATGGGAGTCGCCGCGTCGGTGGCAACAGCCGCGTCGGCGACCTCATAGGGCAGCACGAAATCGGTGGGGCCGAGGCTCGCCAGTCCGCGCTCCGCCTCGACTGGCAGATCGCGTCGATGCCGCAGCAGCGCACGGCCTTGCGGCGTCATGCGCGGCAGCAGCGCGGCCCATTCGTCGCCTTCCAGCTGCGCGGTGCGCAGCACCGGCGCGGATACGGCAAGATCGTCCTCGGCAAACACGCCGACCAGAGCGGCAGGCGGCGTAGCGAAGGCCAGCGCGCGGGCGCTCGCCGCCCGGACCTCGATCGGCACCGCCTGCCGCAGCAGGCGCAGCCGCGCCAGCGACGGTTCGTCGGCAGGAATACGCCCGCGGCCCATCAGGTCGACGAGCTGCCGCCAGGCGGAGCGCGCGCCGACGCCGCTCTCCATGTCTGCCGATAGAACCGTCTTCAGGCTGTCGTCGAAGCGCACGTCAACTCCCGGATCAGCACTCACCGACGGATGAGCGCCGCGATTCCTTAACGGGGTGGACTCAGCAGCGATACAGTCGATTTCGACCGATGCGGCGCCCCGTCGCATAGTGGGACAATTGCGTTGCGCCGCAATTTTCTTATGATTAGGGGAAGCCGCCGCCCGAGTTCGGCCTGTTTTCGGAGAGTCCTGCGCAATGTCATTCGATCGGATCGATCGTCAGATCCTCGCCCACCTGCAACAGGACGGGCGGATGACCAATGTCGAACTGGCCGAACGCGTCGGGCTGACCGCCCCGCCCTGCCTGCGCCGTGTCCGCGCGCTGGAGGAGGCGGGCGTGATCCGCGGCTACCACGCCGATCTCGACCCCGCCAGCCTCGGCTTCCCGATCACCGTCTTCGCGATGGTGTCGCTGCGCAGCCAGGCCGAACACGACCTCGCCACCTTCGAGGCGCATGTCGCCGACATTCCCGAAGTGCGTGAATGCCACATGCTGAACGGCGAGATCGACTTCATCCTGAAGATCGTCGCGAGCGACCTCAAGAGCTTTCAGGAAATCCTGACCACGCACCTGACGCCGGCGCCGAACGTCGCCAGCGTCAAGACCTCGCTGACGATCCGCACTGCCAAGTCGACGTCGGGCATCCCCGTCTCGGTGGATTGAGGTCTCGGCTGCGGACGGCGGACGGGATGCCGGCGTTGGTTCCGGCATGAACAGTCCGACGTAAGCGTGCGCTCCACCGCCTATGCGAAAAGGGCGGCCCGTTGCCGGACCGCCCTCTCTGGATCGTTGCCGAAGCGTCAGGCCGCGGGGGCGGGCGTCGCGCCGACCTGCGTCCAGGTGTTCCACAGCGCGGCGATGCCGGCGCGGGGCGTGCCCTGCACGGCGGCGAACGCGGTCTGCGCACCCGCCTTGTCGCCCGAACGGGCGAGCGCGATGCCGAGGCGGGTGTTCACCTCGTTGGCATCGACGCCGCCCTTGCTCAGCGCTGCGCGATACAGTTCGGCGGCCTTGGCGTAATTGGCCTGGCCGAGATAGGCGTCCGCCGTCGCGGCGGCGATCTTGCCGTCGGCGGAGGCCAGCGCCTTCTTCTCGCTGCCGGCGAGCGAACCTTCCGCCTTCACCGCATTGTTCGCCGCGGTCAGCAGCCCCTTGGAAAAGGTGCTCGACGCCGGGATCTTGCCCGAAGCCATGCCTTCCTTCAGCACCGCCGCCGCTTCGTAGGGATTGCCCTTGTCGTAGACGTTCTTGGCGTAATCCTCGTAGCTCGCCTGGTCCGGCATCGCACCCGTCGCCCGCATCAGGCGATAGACGTCGGTCATCTGAGCCTTGTCACCCGGCAGGCTCGGCTGGCCGGCCGCATAGGTGAGGATGACGTCGCGCCACGTCTTCGCATTCGGGAATGCGGCGACATACTTCTGCATCCAGGCCAGCGTCTCGGGCGCCATCTTCTTGTTGTTGGCGGTCGCGATGGCGAAGCGGTAATAGGCCTCGGGCACGGCCTGGCCCGCCGCCTTCTGCGCGGTGATGTAGCGGTCGAGATCGGCGAGGCCGCCCGACGTATCGCCCGCCTGCACCTTCACCTTGGCGAGTTGCAGGTCGAAATCGGGGCTGGAATAGCCGGCTTCCTTCGCCTGGGTGAAATATTGCGTCGCCACCGGGAACTGGTTGCTGTTGTAGGCGAGCTGGCCACGGCGGAAGAGGTACTTGCCGCGATCGGCCGCCGGCGTGCTCTTGGCGGCGAGCAGCGCGTCGAGCGGCTTGGCCAGCGTCGTCTCGTCGAGCGGCGCCTTGGGATTGGCGGTCTGCGCGAGCAGCAGCTTGGTGTTCTCGAGGTCGTAGCGGAGCGCGGCGGCGATATATTTGTCGTCGTCGGTGGTCGCCGCGGTCTCGATCTGCGCGACGAGCGGCTCGGCGGTGGCGACGTTGCGCGCCTTGATCGCCTCCTGCGCCTGGAAGGCGACGGCCTGCACCGGCTTGCTCAGCTTGAAGCCGGGCTGCGCCTGCTCTTCCTTCTTGGCCGCCGCGGGCGCGACGATCGCCAGGCCGCTGACACCGGTAGCGAACACCGCGGCCAGCGCGAGCTTCGAAAGGGTCTTCATGCTAACTCTCTCTCCAACAAGTGGGGGCATCGCTGCCGCTAACGTTCGCGGCGCTCTAACGGTCCGCCGGGGACGGTTCAAGCAAAGCCATTGGAATGGCCGACGATGTGCGCCCCGCGCTGAACGGCGATTGAACGCGCGGGCCGCCCCGTCTACCGGAACGGCGATGATCGCCGTCCTCTCCCCCGCCAAGACGCTCGACTATGAGTCCGCACTGCCCGACCTCGCGCCGACGCAGCCGCGCTTCGCCGCGGAGGCGACGACGCTGGCCGCGGCGGCCTCGCACCTGACGCAGAAGAAGCTGTCGGAGCTGATGCACATCTCGCCGGCGCTGGCGAAGCTCAATGCCGATCGCTTCCGCGACTTTCCGGAGGCGCCGGAGCGGCCGGCGATGTTCGCGTTCGACGGCGACGTCTATACCGGCCTCGACGCCCGCACCCTGGAGGAGGAGGCGGTCGCCTTTGCCCAGGATCACCTGCGGCTGCTGTCCGGCCTGTACGGCCTGCTCCGCCCGCTCGACCTGATGCGCCCCTACCGGCTGGAGATGGGCACGCGCTGGGCACCGCGGCGCCAGAAGCTGACCGATTGGTGGGGCGACCGTATCGCCAAGGCGCTGGCCGAGGACGTGGCGACCGAGGGCACGGGCGTGGTGCTGAACCTCGCCAGCCAGGAATATTGGGCCGCGGTCGCGGGGCAGTTGCCGGCGGACGTGCGGGTCGTCGCCGTCGACTTCCGCGATGGCGAACGCTTCGTCAGTTTCCACGCCAAGAAAGCGCGAGGGATGATGGCGCGCTGGATGGTGGAGCATCGCGTCACCGACATCGACGCGATGCGGGGCTTCGACAGCGACGGCTATGCCTTCGATGCCGGTGCCAGCACCGACACGCAATGGCGCTTCGCGCGATGAGTGCGGCGGTCGTCGTCGGCTCGTCGGGCGGAATCGGGAGCGCACTGGTCGAGGCGCTGACCGACGAAGGCACGTTCGATACCATCCACGCGCTGTCGCGCAGCGGCACCGACCCGATCGACATCGAGGATGAGACGAGCATCGCTGCCGCCGCGGCCCGCATCGCCGCCGGCCCGGCGCCGGCGCTGGTGATCGTCGCGACCGGATTGCTGCACGATGGCGCGCAGGGGCCGGAAAAGGCCTATCGCGACCTCGATCCCGCGTGGCTCGCGCGCACGCTGGCGGTCAATGCGATCGGGCCGGCGCTGGTCGCCAAGCACCTGCTGCCGCTGATGCCGAAGCAGGGCCGCACCGTCTTTGCGATCCTCTCGGCGCGGGTGGGCAGCATCTCCGACAACAAGCTCGGCGGCTGGTACGGCTATCGCATGGCCAAGGCGGCGGCGAACCAGCTGGTCCGCACGCTTGCCATCGAGGAGCGGCGACGCAACGACCGGTCCATCGTCGTCGGCCTGCATCCCGGCACCGTCGACACCGCGCTGTCCAAGCCGTTCCAGGCGAACGTCCGCCCCGGCACGCTCTTCACGCCCGATCGCGCCGCCTCGCAGCTGCTCGACGTGATCGATGGGCTGAAGGTGCCCGATAGTGGCAAGCTGTTCGATTTCGAGGGAAAAGAGGTCACTCCCTGAAGCGGAGAAGGTGACGCAATCGTCATCTTCCGGCCATCGGTCCGTCAGCATGACAGGCGCATCCCCCTATGCAGCCGGCGCGACGTGCGCGCCGTGACAGGTGGAGATGATGCCATGACCAAGTCCCTGCCCCTCGCCGTCCTCGCCGCAGCGTCGCTGTGCTGCGGTTCGGCCGCCCTCGCGCAGGCTGCGCCGAAGACCACGGCAAAGACCGTCGCGACCAGCAGGACCACCACGACGACCAGGCCCGCAATCGGCAAGCCGACCACGACGACGCGCACCACCACCAAGGCCGCGGTGGCGACGCCCCGGGGCAAGCTCGTCACCACCAAGACCAGCACCGGCAAGACCGTCACCTACGATTGCGGCAAGGCCGGCAATGCCAACAAGGCGGCCTGCAGAAAGTAGGGCCGCCCCGTCCCGGGCTCGCCACCCTCACGCGCGCGTATGGGCGTACGCGCGCGTGACTTTCGCTGCGGACGTGCCTACATGAACGGCACACATCTGTAACAATCCGAAAGCGTAGACCTTGGCCGACGAGACCGCCCTCGCCGAACCCCCCTCCCATCCCGGGGACATTTCGACGATCTCCATCGTCGACGAGATGAAGTCGAGCTACCTCGACTATGCGATGAGCGTCATCGTCGCGCGCGCGCTCCCCGACGTGCGCGACGGCCTGAAGCCGGTGCACCGGCGCATCCTGTTCTCCGCGCAGGAAAGCGGCTTCTTCTTCAACCGACCCTACCGCAAATCCGCGCGCATCGTCGGTGACGTGATCGGTAAATACCACCCGCACGGCGACACCGCGATCTACGACGCCCTGGCGCGCATGACGCAGGACTGGTCGATGCGGCTGCCGCTGATCGACGGCCAGGGCAACTTCGGCTCGATGGACCCCGATCCGCCCGCGGCGATGCGCTATACCGAGGCGCGCCTGGCGCGATCGGCCAATTACCTGATGGAGGATCTCGACAAGGACACCGTCGATTTCCAGCCGAACTACGATGCCAGCGAGCGCGAGCCGCAGGTGTTGCCGGCGCGCTTCCCCAACCTGCTGGTCAACGGCGCGGGCGGCATCGCGGTCGGCATGGCGACCAACATCCCGCCGCACAACCTGGGCGAAGTGGTCGACGCCTGCCTCGCGTACATAGACAATGGCGCGATCACGATCGAAGAACTGATGGAGATCGTGCCGGGGCCGGACTTCCCGACCGGTGCGATCATCCTCGGCAAGGCGGGCGCGCGCTCCGCATACCAGACCGGCCGCGGCTCGATCATCGTGCGTTCGCGCCACACAATCGAGGAAGGGCGCGGCGACCGGCGATCCATCGTCCTGACCGCCATCCCCTACCAGCAGGGCAAGAACGCGCTGGTCGAGAAGATCGCCGAGGCCGCCAAAGACAAACGGATCGAGGGCGTCAGCGATATCCGCGACGAATCGAACCGCGAAGGCGTGCGCATCGTCATCGACCTGAAGCGCGATGCGACGCCCGAGGTGGTGCTGAACCAGCTGTGGCGGCATACGCCGGCGCAGGGGTCCTTCCCCGCCAACATGCTCGCGATCCGCGGCGGCCGGCCGGAGACGCTGAACCTCAAGGACATCATCCAGTCCTTCGTCCAGTTCCGCGAACAGGTCATCACGCGGCGTTCGAAGTTCGAGCTGAACAAGGCGCGCGACCGCGCCCACATCCTGCTCGGCCTCGTCATCGCGGTCACCAACCTGGACGAGGTCGTCCGCATCATCCGCGGTTCGGGAAGCCCGGCCGAAGCGCGTGCCGCGTTGCTCGCCCGCGCCTGGCCGATCGCGGAGATCGCCCCCTACCTCAGCCTCGTCGAGGCGGTGGAGGGTGATCGCAGCGGCGACACCTATACGCTGTCGGACGTGCAGGTCCGCGCGATCCTCGACCTCCGGCTCCATCGCCTGACCGCGTTGGGTCGCGACGAAATCGGCGAGGAGCTGAAGGGGCTCGCCGCGTCGATCACGGAACTGCTGGAAATTCTCGGCAACCGCGCCCGCCTGTACGAGGTAATGCGCGAGGAGCTGATCGACGTCCGCTCCATCTTCGCGACCCCGCGCAAGACCGAGATCGCCGCCGCTGCCGATGGCATCGACGACGAGGATCTGATCGAGCGCGAGGACATGGTCGTCACCGTGACCGTGCAGGGCTATATCAAGCGCACCCCGCTCGATGCCTTCCGCGCCCAGAAGCGCGGTGGCAAGGGTCGCGCCGGCATGGCGACGAAGGACGAGGATGCGATCACCTCGCTGTTCGTCACCTCGACGCACACGCCGGTGCTGTTCTTCAGCAACCACGGCAAGGTCTATCGCAAGAAGGTGTGGCGCTTGCCCGAAGGCGGCCCGGCGACGCGGGGCCGGCCGATGATCAACTTGCTGCCGCTCGCGCCCGGCGAGACGATCAGCACCGTGCTGCCGCTGCCTGAGGACGAGGCGCGCTGGGGCGAACTGCACGTCATGTTCGCCACCGCCAACGGCACGGTCCGCCGCAACGCCATGGACGCCTTCGCCAACATCCCGTCGAACGGCAAGCTGGCGATGCGCTTCGATGAGGGTTCCGACGACCGCCTGATCGGCGTCGCGCTGCTGACCGAAACCGACGACGTGCTGCTCGCCACGCAGGCCGGCAAGGCGATCCGCTTCGCGGCCACCGACGTGCGCGAATTCCAGAGCCGCACCTCCACCGGCGTGCGCGGCGTCAGCCTCGCCAGTGGCGACGAGGTCATCAGCCTGTCGATCCTGCGCGGCTTCGCCGCCAGCACCGAGGAACGCGATGCCTATCTGAAGGCCGCGCCATGGAAGGAGGGCGATCGCGAGATGACGCTCTCCGCAGACCGCATGGCGGAGTTCGAGGCGGCGGAGGAGTTCATCCTCACCGTCACCGCCAACGGCTATGGCAAGCGTACCTCGGCCTATGAATATCGCCGCACCAACCGCGGTGGCCAGGGCATCACCAACATCGTCTCCGCCGGCCGCAACGGACCGGTGGTGGCGAGCTTCCCCGCCCATTCCGGCGAGCAGCTGATGCTGGTGACCGATCAGGCGAAGCTGATCCGCATGTCGGTGGGCGACGTGCGCGTCACCGGCCGCAACACGCAGGGCGTGACGCTGTTCAGCGTCGCCAAGGACGAGCATGTCGTCTCCGCCGCCCGCATCGACGAAGAGGAAGAGCCCGAGAACGAGGCGGAGGCGCTGGTCGCCGAGGAACGTGCCGAAGCAACGGTGGCGCCGTCGGACGACGCGCTGACGGTGGATGACGGCACCGGCCCGCAGACGCTGGACGAGCAGGTCGACGAAAGCGGGGAGGACGACGCATGAGCGAAATGCCGACGACGGCGTACAAGGTGCTGACCGGCGAACAGATGGCCGCGCTGGAGCACGACGGCCGCTTCGCGGGCGCGCCGATCGATCTCGCCGATGGCTACATCCACCTGTCGACCGCCGCGCAGCTGACCGAGACGGTCGACAAGCATTTCGCGGGGCAGGAGGATCTGCACGTCGCCGCGGTTGACCTCGGCAGCTATGCCGCATCGTTGAAGTGGGAGGAATCGCGCGGCGGCCAGTTGTTCCCGCACCTCTACGAGCCATTGCGGCTGGATACGCTGGTCGCCTATTCACCGCTGGAACGTGGCGAAGACGGGACAGTACGTTTGCCCGTTACCGGCTGATCCTGTCCAGGGCTCCGCTCGCCGAGAATGACGGGCGGAACCGCATGGCGAGCCCCATCGTTACTTTGTCACAACGACGAAGAGATGGAGATATCTTGATGCGTACCCTGGCCCTGACGATCGGCAGCCTGATGATGGTGCCCGCCGCGGCTCTGGCACAGCAAGCCCAAACGGCTCCTGCGGCCCCCGCCGCCGGCGCGAGCGCAACGGCCACCGCGACCGCCCCGACCGTGGGCGCGACGATCTATGACAGCGCCGGCGTCGCGCTGGGCACCGTTGCCAGCATCACCCCGCAGGCGATCGTCCTCAACACCGGATCGGCGCAGGTGCCGGTGCCCCCCGCCTCGATCGGCAAGACGGACAAGGGCTTCGCGATGGCGATGACCAAGGCCGATCTGGATGCCGCGGTCGCAGCCTCGCAGGCGCAGGCGCAGGCCGCCGTCACCGCCAAGCTGACGCCGGGCACGGCGGTCACCGGCATGCAGGGTGCGGCGCTGGGCACGATCAAGGCCGCCGATGCGCAATTCGTGACCCTGACCACCGCCAAGGGTGACGTGAAGCTGCCGGTGAAGGGCTTCAGCGTCAATCCGAGCGGCCAGGTGGTCGTCGGCATCACCGCGGATCAGTTGGCTGCGGCGACCGCCGGGGCCAGTGCCGGCGCGAACGCCGGTACCACCAAGTAATCGTGTGGAGGGTGGCGGGCGATGCACCCGCTACCCTCTCCATGTGCATCGGGGCTGTTGAAAGGCTCGTCCCACGCGCGCTCTACCTGGGTCATCTCTCTCGATGCGAGGTTGACCCAAACGCACCGTTTGCCCTGGGCTTGTCGAAGGGCCTGGGTTTCGCCTGTGCTTCGACAGGCTCGGCACGAACGGTTCGGGTGACCTCCGGGTTCATGTGACGCCATGAACCACACGCCCCGCAGAGGGGACGTTTACAGGCAGAGCAGTCCCCTCACGCGGCGACCGTTGCCTCCGCCAGCGCCTGACGCACCGCATCGACCGCATCGGCCGCCTTGGCCCCGTCCGGACCACCGCCCTGCGCCATGTCGGGCCGACCGCCGCCGCCCTGCCCGCCGAGCACGGCCACCGCGCGCCGCAGCAGGTCGACCGCACCCAGCCGACCGGTCAGGTCGTCAGTGACGCCGACCGCCACCGAGGCGCGGCCGTCGTTCACCGCCACCATGACCGCAACGCCCGAGCCGCCGAGCCGCTGCTTGGCATCGTCCACCGCGCCGCGCAGGCCCTTGGCTTCGAAACCGTCGAGCACCTGGCCGATGAAGGCAATGTCACCGACCTGTTCCGGACCGGTCGCCGCACCGCCTGCGCCGCCGCCCATGGCCAGCGCCTTCTTCGCCTCGGCAAGCTCCCGCTCCAGCCGGCGCCGTTCGTCGAGCAGCGCGACGACGCGCGCCGGCACGTCGTCGGGCGTCGTTTTGAGCGCGGTCGCCGCTTCGCGGAGCCGTTCGTCGCGCGCGGTCAGATACGCCCGCGCCGCCTCGCCGGTCAGCGCCTCGACCCGGCGGACGCCGGACGACACCGCACCTTCGCCCACGACCTTGAACAGGCCGATATCGCCCAGCGCGTTGACATGGGTGCCGCCGCACAGCTCGATCGAGTAGGTCTCGCCGCCGTCCTCCGTGCCCATCGACACGACGCGGACCTCGTCGCCGTATTTCTCGCCGAACAGCGCCATGGCGCCTTCGGCGATCGCCTCGTCCGGTGTCATCAGCCGGGTGGTGACGCTGCCGTTGCCGCGGATCTGCGCGTTGACCGCAGCCTCGGCATCGGCGAGTTCCGCTGCCGTCATCGCGACGGGATGCGACACGTCGAAGCGCAGCCGCTCCGGCGCGACCAGCGAGCCCTTCTGCGCCACGTGCGTGCCGAGCCGCTGGCGCAGCGCCTCGTGCAGCAGGTGCGTCGCCGAATGGTTGGCGCGGATCTGCGCACGGCGGGCGACGTCGATCGCCAGCTTCACCGCATCGCCGACCTTGATCGATCCGCTCTCGATCGTCGCATGATGGACGAAGACGCGGCCCAATTGCTTCGATGTCTCGCCGACGTGCGCGGTCAGTCCGGCATCGGTCGTGATCGTGCCCGTGTCGCCGACCTGACCGCCGCTCTCGCCGTAGAAGGGCGTCTGATTGACGATGATCGCCACCGTGTCGCCGGCGGTCGCCGCGTCGACCCGCGCGCCGTCCTTGACCAGCGCCAGTACCTCGCCCTCGCCGACGTCGGCGCTATAGCCGATGAATTCGGTCGAGCCGGTTTCCTCGGCGATGTCGAACCACAGATCGTCGGACGCCTTGGCACCCGACCCCTTCCACGCGGCACGCGCGGCGCGCTTCTGCTCGGCCATCGCCGCATCGAAGCCGGCCCGGTCGACGTGCAGGTCCTGCGCCCTCAACGCATCCTCGGTCAGATCATAGGGGAAGCCGAAGGTGTCGTAGAGCTTGAACGCGGTTTCGCCGGCCAGCGTGTCGCCGGCGGCCATGCCCTGCGTCGCCTCGTCGAGCAGCTTGAGGCCCTTTTCCAGCGTCTTACGAAACTGCGTCTCCTCCTGGCGCAGCGTCGCCTCGATCAGCGGCTGCGCGCGGACGAGTTCGGGATAGGCGGCGCCCATCTCGGCGACCAGCGCCGGTACCAGCCGGTGCATCAACGGTTCCTTGGCGCCGAGCAGGTGCGCGTGACGCATGGCGCGGCGCATGATCCGGCGCAGCACGTAGCCGCGACCTTCATTGGCCGGCAGCACGCCGTCGGCGACGAGGAAGCCCGACGAGCGCAAGTGATCGGCGATCACCCGGTGCGACGCCTTGCGCGGCCCCTCCGCATCGGTGCCGGTCAGCGAGGTGGAGGCGGCGATCAGCGCCTTGAACGTGTCGGTGTCGTAATTGTCGTGGACACCCTGCAGCACCGCAGCGATCCGCTCCAGCCCCATGCCGGTGTCGATCGACTTCTTGGGCAGTTCGCCGACGATCTCATTGGCCTCCTGCTCATATTGCATGAAGACGAGGTTCCAGATCTCGACGAAGCGGTCGCCATCCTCGTCCGGGCTGCCCGGCGGACCGCCGAAGATATGGTCGCCGTGATCGTAGAAGATCTCCGAGCACGGGCCGCACGGCCCGCTGTCGCCCATCGCCCAGAAATTGTCCTTGGTCGCGATGCGGATGATCCGCTCTTCCGGCAGGTATTTCGTCCAGAGCCCGTAGGCCTCGTCATCGGTGTGGTAGACGGTGGCGGTCAGCTTTTCGGCCGGTATGCCCCACACCTCGGTCAGCAGCGTCCAGGCGTGGTGGATCGCCTGTTCCTTGAAATAATCGCCGAACGAGAAATTGCCGAGCATCTCGAAGAAGGTGTGATGCCGCGCGGTATAGCCGACGTTGTCGAGGTCGTTGTGCTTGCCGCCCGCGCGGACCGACTTCTGCGAGGACGTCGCCGTGCTGTACGGCCGGCTTTCGAGGCCGGTGAACACGTTCTTGAACGGCACCATGCCGGCGTTGACGAACATCAGCGTCGGGTCGTTCTGCGGCACCAGCGGCGCGGACGGCACGATCGTGTGCCCGGCGCGCGCGAAATAGTCGAGGAAGCCGCGGCGGATGTCGTTGGTCGAGATCATAGGCCAAGCGACTTAGGCGAGAGTGGCAGCGCCCTCAAGCACCGTTGTCGGACCATCCGCCGCCCAGCGCAGGCCACGGGGCAGATCGACGGCGGCATAGTCGAGTTGCAGCACCCGGCGATGGCCGCCCGCCGTCGATCGTGCCGATGCGTGCAGGATCGGTGTCGCGTAGAACCACACCGAACCCGCCTCGGCGAGGCAGAACGCCGTGCCATGTCGCGCGACGATTCGCTCGATCGCCTCTTCGGCGATCAGCCCCAGCCGGTGCGTGCCCGGCGCGACGAGCAGCGGCGCGTTATCTTCAGGCACCGGGTCCACATGGATGCGCACCGTCAGCATGCCCTCCAACAGCGCGATCGGCGGCGCGACATGCGGCCGCCCCTGCTTGATCGTCCACGGGCCATAGCCCGGCACGTCGATCCGCTCGGCCACTTCGATCGTCCGATCCTGATGCCAGCCGAGCGCCCAATTGGCGCCGTCACGCTTGTCGAACAGCAAGGCGCGCACCGGCCGCGCCGCGGGGCCGAGCAGATCGCGAACCTGTGGCGCGATCGCCGCCAGCGCGCCGAGGTGGCGGCACAACGTCGGATCGATACGCGCGCCGGGCCGGCTGTCCGTCAGCGTTCCGAACAGAGCGGCGAGTTCGGCGAGTGCCGACCCGTCGAGTCGATCCGGCCAAGGGGCGAAACCGGCGGATGCCAATTGCCCCTTCATCCCAGCGGCGCGTCGATCGAGCGCGGCGGCGTGCTGAACCAGCGCGGCCCCTCGGCGGTCATGTGGAAGCAATCCTCCAGCCGCACGCCGAATGCGCCCGGCAGGTACAGGCCGGGTTCGTTCGAGAAACACATGCCGGGCGCCAGCCGCGTCGTCTCCCCGCGGACGAGGTTGACGGGTTCGTGGCCGTCCATGCCGATGCCGTGCCCGGTGCGATGCGACAGGCCGGGCAGCCGGTAATCGGGACCATAGCCGAGGCCCGTGTAGAAACAGCGGACGGCATCGTCGACGCTGCCCGCGGTGGCGCCGACAAGCGCGGCGGCGAACGCGACCTGCTGGCCCCTGGCGACCTGATCCCACACCCGGCGCTGATCGGCGGTGGCGCGGCCCTTTGGCACCCAGGTGCGCGACACGTCGGACTGGTAGCCCTGCACGGTGCAGCCGCAATCCATCAGCAGGATCTGCTCCGGTGCGATCCGGTGCACCTCGCGGCTGCCATGCGGCAACGCCGCGGCGGGGCCGATCAGCGCCAGCGCGAATTCGGGATCGCCGCCGAGCTTGCGCGTCGCCACGGTCATCAGCGCGCCGATCTCCGCGCCGGTCATGCCGGTCTCTACGCGGGGCGCGAGCCAGCGATAGGCGGCGAGCGTCACGTCGGTAGCGCATTGCATCAGCGCGATCTCGGCGGGCGTCTTCACCATGCGGCAGCCGCGCACCACCGGATTGGCGCTCACCTGCCGCGCCTCGGGGGCGAACCGGGTGAGATCGGTGGGAATGAAGACGCGCACCGTCTCCTCGATGCCGATCGGCAGCCGATCGAGGCGGCGTTCCTTCAGCCAGTCCGCGACGATGCACAGCGCGTTGCCGTCCTCCTGCCAGACGCGCACCTCTGCGGGCACGGCGAGCGACTGGCGGACGGAGGGCTCTTCGAAGAAGGGGGTGACGATCAGCGGCTCGCCCTCCCGCGGTAATACCGCCAGCGTCGGGCGTTCGCTGCGGCCCCAGCGCACCCCGGTGAAATAGATCATCGACGATCCCGGCTCGATCAGCACCGCGCCCAAGCCGTTCGCCCGCATCAGCGCCTGCGCCCGGCCCAGCCGCGCCGCCCGCTCCGCGGCATCGATCGGCTTGGCGCCGGACGTGATGTCGGACAGGGCCGACAGGTCCGGTTCGGCGGCGCGCAGCACCGCGGAGGGAAGCAGCGGCAGCGCGGCGGCAGCGCCGAGCAGCGCCCGGCGGGAAGGCGAGAAGACCATCGCCGAGCGATACGGCGCTTGACCCGGCGGCCGCAATCCCCTTCGCTGGCGGACGAGTTTGGGAGTGTAATGCATGGCCAAGAGGCTGACCGTGTTCATCGTCATCGGGCTGTTGCTCGGCATCGTCGCCGGGCTGGCGATCAACGGCTGGCTGGACGACGGCACGCCGGAGGCGGCGGCGCGGCTGAAGGGGATCGCGGGCTATTTCTCGATCGGCACCAGCGTGTTCCTGCGGCTCATCAAGATGATCATCGCGCCGCTGGTGTTCGCGACGCTGGTCAGCGGCATCGCCCAGATGGGCGACACCGCCGCGCTGGGCCGGGTCGGCGCCAAGGCGATCGGCTGGTTCGTCGGCGCCAGCCTGCTGTCGCTCGGCCTCGGCCTGATCCTCGTCAACCTGATCCAGCCGGGCGTCGGCATCAACCTGCCGCTGCCGCCGGCCGGCACCGATGCCGGGGTCGCTACTGCCGCCTTCAGCCTCGACAAGTTCATCACCCACATCGTGCCGGCATCGATGGTCGAGGCGATGGCGACCAACGAGATCCTGCAGATCGTCGTCTTCTCGATCTTCGTCGGCGTCGCGATCACCGCGGTCGGCGAGCCGGCCCGGCCGCTGATCCGCGCCGTCGAAGGCCTTGTCGCCGTCATGCTGCGGATCACCGACTACGTGATGCGCGTGGCGCCGGTGGCGGTGTTCTGCGCGGTGACCGCGACGCTCGCCGAGCGCGGCGCGGGGGTGATCGGGCAGCTCGCCTTCTTCATGGGCAGCTTCTATCTCGCGCTCCTCGTCCTGTGGGCGGTGCTGCTCGGCCTCGGTTTCCTAATCGTCGGCCGTCGGATCCGCGACCTCATCCGCTACGTCCGCGAACCTTTGCTCGTCGCCTTCACCACCGCCTCGTCCGAAGCCGCCTATCCGCGCATGCTGGAGGCGCTCGACCGGTTCGGCGTGCCGCCGCGGATCGCCAGCTTCGTGCTGCCGCTCGGCTATTCGTTCAACCTCGACGGGTCGATGATCTACATGACCTTCGCCTCGCTGTTCATCGCCCAGGCCTATGGCATCGCCATGCCGCTGGGCACGCAGATCGCGATGCTGCTGTTCCTGATGATCTCATCCAAGGGCATCGCCGGCGTGCCGCGCGCCAGCCTGGTGGTGATCGCCGCGGTGCTGCCCGTGTTCGACATTCCGGAGGCGGGGCTGCTGCTGATCCTGGCGATCGACCATTTCCTCGACATGGGCCGTACCGCCACCAACGTGATCGGCAACGCCGTCGCCGCATCGGTGGTGGCGAAGTGGGAGGGCGGCTTCGACCCGCGCGAGCCGGTCGAGATCGGCGTGGGCGCCGCCGGCCATGCGCCGGTGATCCCGCCGGCGACGAGCTTCCGCCACTAGGCATAGGCATAGGGCCCGCCCTTGGCGAGCGCGGCCTGATAGGCCGGGCGGGCGTGGATCTTCTCGAGCCAGGCGATCGTCGCCGGGCGCGAGGCGTCGAGGCCGGCGCGGCTGCGCGCCGCCTCGATGGGGAAGCTCATCATCACGTCGGCGGCGGTCATCGCATCGCCGGCGAACCAGGGGCGCTGCGCCAGTTCCGATTCGACATAGTCGAGATGGACGTCGATCATCGGCTGGATGCGCTTCACCGCCGCCTTGCCCATCAGCGGTACGCGGCTCAGCACCAGCTTGAGCAGCAGCGGCGGCATCATCGATCCCTCGGCATAATGCAGCCAGAACCGGTAGCGCAGCGCCGCATCGCGATGCGCCGGCGTGCCGAGCCGACCGTCCGCCTTTTCGACCAGATATTCGACGATCGCACCGGTTTCCGCGATCACCCGGCCACCGTCAGCGTCGAGATCCTCGATCACCGGCGCCTTGCCGAGGGGGTGGACGCGCTTCAGCTCGGGCGGCGCCAGCATCGTCTTCCTGTCGCGCTCGTAGCGCTTGATCTGATAATCGAGGCCGAGTTCCTCCAGCATCCACAGCACGCGCTGCGACCGGCTGTTTTCGAGATGGTGGACGATGATCATCGGAGTTCCCCTGTTGCCCGCGCGGTCCAGATCCACGCTGCTGCGGGGAAATCGATAACCCCGCCATTTCGTTGCGCGGCGAGGGCGTCGTGCAGGCGGGTCACCAGCGCCGCGCGGTCTGCCGGGGCCGCATCGCGCAGCAGGCGCGCGGCCGGGCCGATGCGGGCGAGGAAGGCGAAGGCGTCCGCCACCGGGTCGTCCCCCTCCCCCACGCGATAGGCGAAACGGACGAGCTGCGCCTGTGCGTCCCGCCACCCCGCCTCCGCCAGAATGGCGCCCGCCGCGCGTCGGTCCGCAAAGGCGAAGGGGCCGGGCGCGTAATCGATCGACGATTCGGGCATGGGGGCGACCAGCGTCGCCCAGGGATTGTCGGCGACGGCGGCGAAACAGCTGAACACCAGCGTGCCACCCGCCGCCGTCGCGGCGTGGAGACGTGCGAAGGCGTCGACGGGATCGGCGAAGAACATGACGCCGTGGCGCGAGACGAGGAGGTCGATCGGCGCGAGCGCGGCGGCGGTGTCGAGCGCGTCGCCATGGCGGAAGGCGAGATTGGGCAGGTCGCGGTGGCGATCGGCCGCGACGGCGAGCAGGTCGTGCGAGAGATCGACGCCGGTGACGGTCGCCTGCGGATGCGTCGCGGCCAGCGCGGCTGCGGTCGCGCCCGCGCCGCAACCGATATCGAGCGCGGCGAAGGCGCCGGCGGGTGCGGCGGCGCGGATCGCGGCGTCGAGATGCGGCGCGAGGCCGGCGAAGGCGCGATCGGTGCGCCGCCACTCCTCTGCCCAGACGCTGCCGACGCGGGCACTCCAGTCGCTGGCGGTCGTCATGGTCGTGTCTCCTGTCGCTGACCCCGGACGTGTTCCGGGGTCCACGGCGCGCCAAGCGCCGAAAGCTTTACGGTCGTGGCGCGGTGGACCCCGGAACACGTCCGGGGTGACGGGGGCTGTGCGGGAATTCCTCTCCTCACAAACACCATCTGCAACCCCTCGCCGCTCAAGCCATAGCCCTGCGGCGGGGAAGAGAGAGGCTGAGCCCGATGCCAGCGGAATGGTTTCGACTACCGGCATCCGGCGCTCGACGGCGCGGAAGTTGCCAAAGTTTACGGCACGTCCCCGTCGAAATGCGCCCCCAAGCGAAAAGGGCCCGCCGTTCCCGGCGAGCCCTTCCCTCATCCTGAGCGGACGCGCGATGCATCAGATGTCGTCGCCCTCTTCGGGGCCGGTCATCATTTCCTCGGCGACCTTTTCGGTGCGCTGGCGGATCGCCTTTTCGAGGCGGTCGGCCATCTCGGGATGTTCGCGCAGGTAGGTCTTGGCGTTCTCACGGCCCTGGCCGATGCGGACGCTGTCGTAGCTGAACCAGGCGCCCGACTTTTCGACGAGGCCCGCCTTGACGCCGAGATCGAGGATCTCGCCGATCTTGGAGATGCCTTCGCCGTACATGATGTCGAATTCGACCTGCTTGAACGGCGGTGCGACCTTGTTCTTGACGACCTTCACGCGGGTCGCGTTGCCGGTCACCTCCTCGCGGTCCTTGATCGCGCCGGTGCGGCGGATGTCGAGGCGGACGGAGGCGTAGAACTTCAGCGCGTTGCCGCCCGTCGTCGTCTCCGGGTTGCCGTACATCACGCCGATCTTCATGCGCAGCTGGTTGATGAAGATCACCATGCAGCGCGAGCGGCTGATCGAGCCGGTCAGCTTGCGCAGCGACTGGGACATCAGGCGCGCCTGCAGGCCGACGTGGCTGTCGCCCATTTCGCCCTCGATTTCCGCGCGGGGCACGAGCGCCGCGACCGAATCGACCACCAGCACGTCGATCGCGTTGGAGCGCACCAGCGTGTCGGTGATCTCCAGCGCCTGTTCGCCGGTGTCGGGCTGCGACACGATCAGTTCGTCGATGTTGACGCCCAGCTTCTTGGCATAAACGGGATCGAGCGCATGTTCGGCGTCGACGAAGGCGGCGGTGCCGCCGTTCTTCTGCGCCTCGGCGATCACGTGCAGGGCAAGCGTCGTCTTGCCCGAAGATTCAGGGCCGTAGACCTCGATCACGCGGCCGCGCGGCAAGCCACCGACGCCCAATGCGATGTCGAGGCCGAGCGACCCGGTCGAGATCGCCTCGACCTGCATCGCCTCCTTCTGGCCGAGCTTCATCGCCGAGCCCTTGCCGAAGGCGCGGTCGATCTGCGCGAGCGCGGCGTCGAGCGCCTTTTGACGGTCTGCGTTTGCGGTTGCCATGCCGGTGTCGATCACTTTCAGATTGGCGGCCATCGGAAGGGTCCCTCGCTAGAGCAAGCGCCGCCCGAGGGCAACGCGTCTGTTCCGTATGTACGATGTTTGTTCCGTCGGAACAAGAGGGGAACTGTTGGATTTCGATCATCGCGCGCGTGGGGGCGACGGAGGTGTTATTCTCCAACTGGTGCTTGCGGAGGCGCCCCCTCCACCACCCGCTTCGCGGGCGGTCCCCCTCCCCCGGCTGCGCCGAGGGAGGACTTAGGAGAGGGTGGTGGCGAGGGTCCACCAGCCGCGGGTCGCCGCATCCTTTTCCGCCGCGTCGCGGGCGCGGGCGTCCTCGAACAGCGCGAAGCAGGTGGCGCCGCTGCCGGACATGCGGGCGAGCACGACGCCGTCCGCCTGCTCCAGCAGGGTCAGCACGTCGGCGATCACCGGCGCCAGCTGCAATGCGGGGGGCTGGAGGTCGTTGCGGCCGGCCAGGGCACGCTCGATCACCCCGCCCCCGTCGGCGATGCCGCCGCGATCGATGCCGTCCCAGCGGGCGAACACCGCTGCTGTCCCCACGGCAACGCCCGGATTGACGAGCAGCAGCGGCATGGTCGCCAGTCCCTCGACCGCGACCAACGCCTCGCCCTTGCCGGTGCCAAGCGTGGTGCGGCCGTCGAGGCAGGCCGGCACGTCGGCGCCCAGCGCCTCGGCAAGGACGAACAGCCGCGGATCGTCGGGCGCGATGGCGTGGAGCCTCGCCAGTGCTCGCAGCGTCGCCGCCGCATCGGCCGAGCCACCGCCGATGCCGGAGGCGATCGGCAGGTGCTTGTCGAGGGTGATGGCGTGGGGTTGCGCAATGGCGAAGGTGGCGCGGAAGGCGGTTGCGGCTTTCACCACCAGGTTTTGCGCTTGGGGCTGCCCCTCCACCGGCTGCGCCGGTTCCCCTCCCCGTTCCGGGGAGGAGTGCAAGACGGCGGCGAAGGGGCCGGTGATGGCGAAGCTGTCCGCCGCGGCGGGCACCACCGTCACCGTGTCGCCGTCGCGCGCGAAGGCGAACAGCGTTTCGAGGTCGTGATAGCCATCGGCGCGGCGGCGGCGGACGTGGAGCGCGAGGTTGATCTTCGCGGGCGCGGGTTCGGCGATCATGATCGGGGCAGGCCGCGCGCGATGCGGGTGGACAGCCGCGCCGCATCGGCGGGCGGCGCGGTCAGCGCGGCGGCGCGCCAGGCGTAGCGCGCCTCGTAGCGGCGGCCGAGCGTCCAGTAGATATCGCCGAGATGCTCGCCGATCTCGGCATTGATCGGGTCGCCCGCCGCCGCAGCCTCGATCAGCGGCAGCGCCCGTGCGGCATCGCCGTTGCGGTAATAGGCCCAGCCGAGCGAATCGGTGATCGAATGGTCGCGCGGTTTCAGCGCGTGCGCGCGTTCCAGCATGGCGATCGAGGCGGCGACGTCGACGCCGCGTTCGGCCTGGGCATAGCCGAGGTAGTTGAGCGCCAGCGGCTCGCGCGGGGCGAGCGCCACCGCCTTTTCCAGCGCCTCGCGCCCCTTCGGCCAGTCGCCCGCCTGCTCCAGCGCGCCGCCATATTGCAGCCAGGCCGACCACGCCTGCGGGTCGGCATCGACGATGCGGCGATACCAGGGGACGGCGTCGGCATGGCGACCGGCGGCGACGAGCTGGTCGGCATAGAGCTGCCAGTCGCCCTCGCCCGCCCCCTTCGCCTCCGCGGCGCGGCGGGCCAGCGCCAGCGCCTCCGGCGCGCGCCCGGCGGCGGTGAGGATGGCGATGCGGCTGGCGACGCCGGTGGCGGCGAAGGGGCTGTCGGCGGGCAGACCGTCGAGCACGGCGAGCGCGGCGTCGGCGGACCCGTCCCCCGCTGCCGCCCCCTCCCCGGCCAGCGCGCGGGCCAGCAGCAGGCGGGCGCGATCGTTCGCGGGATAGGCGATCAGCGCGGTACGGGAGAGCGCAATCGACAGCGTAGCGGCGTCCTGATCGGCCAGGTCGCCGGCGATGCGGCCGAGCAGGCGCGAGACGCCATAGCCGAGGGTCGGTTTGGCGCCGGCTGCGGTGCGCAGTGCCGCGAAGGCGGGATCGTCGCCGACCAGCAGCGCGCGCGCCGCCTCGCCCTCGCCGCGCCCGAGCAGCAGTTGCGCGGCGGACAGGCGCAGGTCGATCGGCGAACCGGTCTCGCGCAGCGCCTGCACGGTGGCGAGGCCGCGATCGGTGTCGCCGCGCGCGATCTGGATCAGCGCCACGGTTTCGGCGGCGAGCCGCTGGGCGACCGGGTTCTTGCCGGCATTGGCGGCGGCAATGGCAGGGCCGGCGTCCGCACCCTGCGTATAAGCGAGCCACGCGCGCAGCGATGGCGCCAATACGGCGAGCGGAGTCTGGCCGAGCGCGACGGTGGCCGCCTCCACGCCCGCGCCGTCGCCCCGCGCGGCGGCGGTGGCGAGCGGCAGCAGCGCGAGATCGGCCGGGGCTTCGGGCGTGCCGCGCAGCACCGCGGCGGCGCGGCTGGCGAGTGCGATATCGCCGGCGGCCAGCGCCTCGCGATAGGCGCGCAGCGCGACCGCGGGGCTGGCCGGCGTCGCCGCCAGGACGCGCGCATAGCCGGCGACCGCCGCGGCGGTGCGCCCGTCGGCATCGGCGGCGCGCGCCTTGAGATAGTCGGCAAGGCGCGCGGTGTCGGCGCTCGCCGGCGCGGCGATACCGGCGATGCCGGTCAGCGCCATCGCGATGACGATCCGTCGCCCGCTTCCGCGAACCCAGCAGCCCGGGGGCAGGAACGTCATAGGCCGCTGGTTCTCCTTACCCTCGCGCTCCGGCTGTCGTGGCACCGCGGACTCGCCCCTTACATGTTGGGATAGTTCGGGCCGCCGCCGCCCTCCGGCACCACCCAGTTGATGTTCTGCGTCGGGTCCTTGATGTCGCAGGTCTTGCAATGGACGCAATTCTGCGCGTTGATGACGAACCTGGGGTCGCCCGTCTCCTCGCCGACGATCTCGTAAACGCCGGCCGGGCAATAGCGTTGCGCCGGCTCGTCGTAGAGCGGCAGGTCGTAGTCGACCGGGACGTTCGGGTCCTTCAGCGTCAGGTGGACCGGCTGGTCCTCCTCGTGATTGGTGTTGGACAGGAACACCGAGGACAGGCGGTCGAAGGTCAGCACGCCATCGGGCTTGGGATAGACCGGCGGCTTCACCATGTCCTTGCGCCACAAGGTTTCGTGGTCCGGGTGATGCTTCATGGTGAAGGGCATCTTGAGGCCGAAATGCTCCAGCCACATGGTGACGCCCGATAGGCCCGAACCCAGGAAGTCGCCGAACTTCTTGACCAGAGGCACGACGTTGCGGACGATCGACAGCTCCTTCTTCACCCAGCTCGCCTCGAAGGCCTCGGGATAGGCGGTCAGTTCGTCATGTTCGCGCTGCGACAGGATCGCGTCGGCAGCCGCCTCGGCCGCCATCATGCCGCTCTTCATCGCGGTATGCGTGCCCTTGATGCGCGGCACGTTGAGGAAGCCCGCCGAACAGCCGATCAGCGCGCCGCCCGGGAAGACGAGCTTGGGGATCGACTGCAACCCGCCGTCGCTGATCGCGCGCGCGCCATAGGAAACGCGCTTGGCGCCCTTCAGGATCGCGGCGATCTCCGGATGCGTCTTCCACTTCTGCATTTCCTGGAAGGGCGAGAGGTAGGGGTTGCTGTAGTTCAGCCAGGTGACGAAGCCCAGGCTGACCTGCCCGTTCGCCTGATGGTACAGCCAGCCGCCGCCGTTGGCATCGTCGCCGAGCGGCCAGCCCTGCGTGTGGATGACGCGGCCGGGCTTGTGGAGTTCGGGATCGATATCCCACAATTCCTTGATGCCGAGGCCGTAGACCTCCGGCTGCGCATCCTTCGCGAGGTCGAAGATGCGGATGATCTCCTTGGAAAGATGCCCGCGCACGCCCTCGGCGAAGAAGGTGTATTTGGCATGGAGTTCGAGGCCGGGCTGGTAATCGCCCTTGTGCGTGCCGTCGCGCGCGACGCCCATGTCGCCGGTGGCGACGCCCTTCACCCGGCCCTGCTCGTCGAACAGGATCTCGGCGGCGGCGAAGCCGGGGAAGATCTCGACCCCCAGTTCCTCCGCCTTGCCGGCGAGCCAGCGGCACAGGTTGCCGAGGCTGCCGGTATAGGTGCCCTTGTTGTGCAGGAACGGCGGCGTCCACAGGTGCGGCAGCACGAACTTGCGCTTGGGGGTGAGCACCCAGTGGAGGTTGTCGGTCACCGGCACCTCGGCGAGCGGGCAGTCGTCGCGCCAGTCGGGCAGCAGTTCGTCGAGGCTGCGCGGATCGATCACCGCGCCCGACAGGATATGGGCGCCGACCTCCGACCCCTTTTCGAGGACGCAGACGCTGAGGTCCGCGCCCTTTTCCGCCGCCACCTGCTTGAAGCGGATCGCCGCCGACAGGCCCGCAGGCCCGGCGCCGACGATCACCACGTCGTAGGGCATCGACTCTCTTTGGGTTTCGCGTTCCGACATCATTCCACTCCCGGGCGTCAGCGTTGCGCATTGTCGGGCGGGCAAAAAGCGTTCAAGCGCAGGCCGACAACGTCTCGTCTCCGATCCGCGATCGGACAAGTTGACGCAAACGTCAACCTCGAGAAGAAGGAAAGCCGTGGGGGCCGATCAGCATCTCGATTGGATGAGCAGCGTCACGAGCGCGCTCGACTGGTGGCAGGAGGCGGGCGTCGACACGCTCGTCGACGAGGCGCCGCGCGACTGGCTCGCGCAGCCGATGCCCGATCCGCTGGCGTTCGCGGCCGCCGCGCCGGGTGCCGCGCCTGCGCCCCCCGTGCCCGCCGCCCCCGTGGCCATGCCGGACCTGCTGGCCGATTTCATCGCCTGGCGTGCCGGCGACCAGGTGCCGGAGGTCGAATGGCGCGGCGTGTCGATCGCCGCCAGCGGCCCGCCCGATGCCGCGGTGATGGTGCTGGTAGACTGCCCCGACAAGGACGATGGCGCGGCCGGCATGCTGATGAGCGGCGAGGTCGGCGCGCTGTTCGACCGGATGCTCGCCGCGATCGGCCTGTCGCGCGACACCGTCCACCTCGCCGCGGTGTGCGCCAAGCGACCGGTCGCCGGCCGGATGCCGCGCGAGGTCGAGGCGCGGCTGTCGGCGATCGCGCAGCATCACATCGGGCTCGTCGCCCCCAAGCGGGTGCTATGCCTGGGCAATGCGGCGAGCCGTGCCATTCTGGGGGCGGAAATGCCTGGGACGCGCGGGTCTTTACACCCCTTTAACCATAAGGGTGGACAGACCGGGGTGGTGGCCAGCTTTCATCCGCGCTTCCTGATCGAGAAGCCGGCAGCGAAGGCCGAGGCCTGGAAGGACCTGCAATTGCTGATGGGGGATTTGTCCGCATGACCCGAACGCTGGCGCTGGCGATGGCCGCTCTCGTGCTTCCCGCCGGGGCGCATGCCTCCGGCACCGAGCCGGCGGGGGATGCCAGGATCGGCGGCATCGCCACGGCCGAGCGCATTCCCGACCAGCTCGATGCCGCACAGCGCGAGGGCTATCGCGCCGTGTTCCAGGCGATCCGCGACGGCCGCTGGCAGGATGCGCAGATCGGGCTCGACGCGATGAAGCCCGGCCCGCTGCACGCCATCGCCCGCGCCGAACTCTATACCGCCAAGGGCTCGCCTCGCGTCGAACTCGAACCCCTGGTCGCGCTGCTCAACGAGGCGCCCGAACTGCCCGAGGCCGCCGACCTCGCCCGGCTCGCCAAGGTGCGCGGCGCCACCGAGCTGCCGCCGCTGCCGCAGACGCAGCGCCTGATCTGGCAGGACGGTGCCCCCCGCCGCGTTCGCGCCAAGGCGACGAGGAGCGACGAGATCGCCGCCGATCTGGCGGTGAAGATGCAGCCCTTCATCAAAGGCGACCTGGCCGCGGACGCGCAGGCGCTGCTGGAGGGGACGCCCGCCCTGACGCCGGAGGCGCAGACCGAATGGCAGGCGAAGATCGCCTGGATGTATTTCCTGACCGGCGACGATGCCAATGCGCGGGTCATGGCGGCCAAGGCGGCGAACGGATCGAGCGACTGGGCGGTGCAGGGCCGCTGGATGGGCGCGCTGTCCGCCTGGCGGCAGAACGACTGCGCCGCGGCGGAAACCGGCTTCGAAGGAGTCGCCGCGCGCGCGACCGACGTCGACCTGCGCGCCGCCGCGCTCTACTGGGCGTCGCGCGCGGACATGGTGTGCGGCCGGCCCGACAAGGTGCAGGCGCGCCTGCAATCGGCGGCGCAATTCTCCGAAAGCTTCTATGGCCAGCTATCCCGGCAGGCGCTGCTGATCCGCGACAAGGGCAAGCCGTCGACGCAGGTCGTCGCCGCCGACTGGACCCGGCTCGACAAGCGGCCGAACATGCGCGTCGCCGCCGCGCTGGCCGAGATCGGCGAAACCGACCTTGCCGACACCGTCGTGCGCCAGCAGGCGCGGATCGGCGATCCGGCCGAATTCGGCAGCCTGGTGCGCGTCGCCGAGGCGCTGAGCCTGCCGGCGACCACCGTGTGGCTGGCGCACAATTGCCCGCAAGGCGTCGTCGCCGCCGCCGAGGCGCGCTACCCGACGCCGAACTGGACGCCGACCAGCGGCTGGCGCGTCGACAAGGCGCTGGTCTATGCGCACACGCTGGAGGAAAGCGGCTTCCGCAACAAGGTGGTCAGCCCCGCCGGCGCCTATGGCCTGATGCAGATCATGCCGGCCGCGGCGACCGATTATTCGCGCGAACAGGGCTACACCGTCGACAAGACCGCGCTGACCAAGCCGGCCACCAACATGGACATCGGCCAGCGCCACCTCGAACGGCTGCGCGACATGGCCGGCGTGACCGGCGGGCTGCTGCCCAAGGTGATCGCCGCTTATAACGCCGGCCCGCGCCCGGTGGGCGAATGGAACGGCATCGTCCACGACAATGGCGACCCGCTGCTCTACATCGAGAGCATCCCCTATTGGGAGACGCGCGGCTACGTCACCACGGTGCTGCGCAATTACTGGATGTACGAGGCGCAGGGTGGCCGCAAGGCATCGACGAGCCGCGCCGCCCTGGCGCAAGGCATGTGGCCGCGCTTCCCCGGCCTGCCCGGCGCCGCCGCGATCCGCATCGCCGCGCGGCCGGCGACGAACGCGATCGCAGTGAACGGCAGCGTCGGCGTGCAATCGACGACGGTGTCGAGGAACTGATTGGGGAAAAGCCCCTCCCCTGAAGGGGAGGAGCTTTCGACGGCAATCCTTCTTCACACGCTATAGGATTGCCCTGGCTCCATCCTCGGGTATGCTCCCTTGCACAAGGGAGCGCCATGCAGCGCCCCTAACGAGAGGATGGCGGCATGCTGGGCGGGATGCAGGATTTCGAACTTCGGGTATCGACGCTGCTCGACCATGCCGAGCGCGAGCATCCGGACCGGGAGATCGTGACCCGCTGGGCGGATGGCAGCGAGACGCGCAGCGACTGGCGCGGCCTGGCCCATGACGCGCGGCGGCTGGCGCAGGCGCTGGAGCGGCTCGGCATCCGCCGCGGCGACCGGGTGGCGACGCTGGCGATGAACCACGGTCATCACCTTGCCGCCTGGTATGGGGTGATCGGCATGGGCGGGGTGATCCACACGATCAATCCGCGCCTGTTCGACGATCAGCTGGTCTATATCGCCAATCATGCCGAAGACCGCGTGCTGTTCTACGACCGCGCATTCCAGCCGATCGTCGACCGGCTGCGCGGGCAGTGGACCAGCATCGACCATTATATCGTAATGGATGGCGATGGCCCCGACAGCTTCGCCGCGCTGATCGCGGCGGAGGATGGCGACTATCGCTGGGTCGAGGGGCCGGAGCGCGAGCCGTGCATGCTGTGCTACACCAGCGGCACGACGGGGAACCCCAAGGGCGTGCTGTACGAACATCGTTCGACGCTGTTGCACGCGATGCTGGCCGTCTCGCCCGCGGTGCTCGGCCTTTCGTCGAAGGAGGTGCTGCTGCCGGTGGTGCCGCTGTTCCATGCCGCCGCCTGGGGCACGCCGTTCGCCGCGCCGCTCGCCGGTGCCAAGCTGGTCTTTTCCGCAGTCAACGATGCCAAGGTGCTGTGCGACCTGATGAATCGCGAAGGCGTCACCATCTCGTCCGGCGTGCCGACGGTGTGGCTGGCGATGTTCGCGCATATCGATGCGACCGGCGACACCCCCCGCGCACTGAGGATGGCGACGATCGGCGGATCGGCGGCGCCGCGCGCGATGATCGCGCGGCTGATGGGCATGGGTATCGAGGTGAAGCATCTGTGGGGGATGACCGAAACCTCGCCCGTCGCGACCGCGGGCGCGCCGCCGCCGGACTGGGACGAATGGTCCGCGGACGCCAAACTCGACCTGCTCACCAAGCAGGGCCGCATCCCCTATGGCGTCGAACTGGCGGTGATCGACGATGACGGCCGCCACCTACCGCGCGACGGCAGCAGCGCCGGCCGGCTGCACATCCGCGGGCCGTGGGTGGTGAAGCGCTATTTCGGCGCCGAAGCCGATGCGATCGACGCCGACGGCTGGTTTGACACGGGCGACGTCGCGGTGATCCACCCCGACGGCACCATGCAGATCACCGACCGATCGAAGGACGTCATCAAATCGGGCGGCGAATGGATCAGTTCGGTGGAGCTGGAGAATGCCGCGGTCGGCTGCCCCGGTGTCGCCGAGGCCGCGGCGATCGGGATCGCACACCCGAAATGGGACGAACGGCCGCTGCTGGTGGTGGTGCGCAAGCCGGGCAGCGAGGTCAACGAACGCATGATCCTCGATCATCTCGCCGGCGTGGTGGCGAAATGGTGGCTGCCCGACGGCGTGGTGTTCGTCGACAGCCTGCCGCACACCGCCACCGGCAAGCTGCTGAAGACCGCGCTGCGCGAGCAGTTCAAGGATTACCGGCTGGCGGCGTGAGGCGCCCCACCGTCATCCCGGCGCACACCGGGATGACGCCGGAGCACATTGCAGGGCTGACAAGCCGCCCCCCTCCCCTATAGTCCCCCCATGGCGATCGGACTGGATAATGCGGGTTTCAGCGATGCGCTGGTGATCCTGGGGGCGGCGGGGCTGGTGATCCCTGCGTTTGCGCGGTTTCGGGTGAGCCCGGTGATCGGCTTCATCCTGGTCGGCATGCTGGTCGGCCCCGCGGGGCTCGGCGCGCTGACCCAGCAGGTGCCGTGGCTCTATTACCTGACCATATCCGATCCGCATTCGATCGAGCCCTTCGCCGAATTCGGCATCGTGCTGCTGCTGTTCTCGATCGGGCTGGAGCTGTCGTTCAAGCGATTGTGGTCGATGCGGGCGCAGGTGTTCGGCACCGGGCCTGCCGAGCTGATCGGATCGGCGCTGCTGATCGCGGTCGCGGTGCACTGGCTGGGGCAGGACTGGGCGGGCGCGGCGGGGCTGGGCCTGGCGCTGGCGCTGTCCTCCACCGCATTGGTGCTGCCGCTGGTCGGCACCACCAGCCCGGTCGGCCGCGGCGCCTTCGCCATGCTGTTGTTCGAGGATCTGGCGCTGGTGCCGATCATCTTCGCATTGGGGGCGATGGCGCCGACCGCAAGCGACGAGGGCTGGGTCGGCATCGCCGGCGTCGCGCTGCGCGGCCTCGCCACCGTGGTGGTGATGTACCTCGGCGGCAAGCTCGTCTTGCCCCGCCTGTTCGCGCAGGCCGCGCGCACCAAGAGCCCGGAGCTGTTCCTCGCCGCCTCGCTGCTCGTCGTCATCGTCGCCAGCGTCGCGACCACCGCCGCCGGCCTGTCGCCGATCGTCGGCGCGCTGCTCGCCGGGCTGCTGATCGCCGAAACCGAATATCATACCGAGGTCGAGGTGATGACCGCGCCCTTCAAGGGGCTGGCGCTGGGCGTGTTCCTCATCACCGTCGGCATGAGCGTGAACCTCAGCCAAGTGCTCGCCAACTGGCCCTCGCTGCTGCTCGGCGTCGTCGCGGTGGTCGGGATCAAGGCGGTCGTCACCTTCCTGCTGCTGCGCGTCGCGCAGACCGGGCGCGGCACCGCGGCGGAGACGGGGCTGCTGATGGGCAGCCCGTCGGAGACGACGCTGATCGTGCTCGCCACCGCGGCGCAGGCGCAGCTGATCCTGCCCTCCACCGCCGCCTTCTGGCAGACGGTGACCGCGATCGGCCTCACCATCACGCCGCTGCTCGCCAAGGCCGGCCAGCTGCTCTCGCGCGGGATCGATCGCGGCCCGGCCGCCGACGCGCTGCCCGCCGACGACGGCGGCGAAGGGCCGGGCGCGGTGGTGATCGGCTTCGGCCGCGTCGGGCAGATGGTGGCGGAGCTGCTCGCCGTCCACAACCAGCGCTACCTGGCGGTGGAGGCGGATATCGACGCGGTCGCCGCGGCCCGCGCCGCCGGCCATCCGGTGCTGTTCGGCGATATCGCGCGCGCCGAGCTGGTCGACCGGCTCGACCTCGCCCGCGCTCGCGCGCTGATCCTGACGATGGACGATCCCGTCCTCACCGTGCGCCTCGCCCGGCGGATGCGCAGCCTCGCCCCCGACCTGCCGATCATCGCCCGCGCCCGCGATCCCCGCCACGCCGCCGAACTCTACCGCGCCGGCGTCACCGATGCGGTGCCGGAGACGCTGGAAAGCTCGCTGCAACTGTCGGAGGCGGTGCTGGTCGACCTGGGCGTGGCGATGGGCCCGGTGATCGCCTCCATCCACGAAAAGCGCGACGAACTGCGCCAGTCGATCAAGGCGGAGGCGGAACTGGAACGCGAGCCGCGGATCAGGCGGGTGCGGCGGCTGAACGAAGCGACCGCGCCGTGACGCTGCTCAGGTAAACAAATCCACCACCTCCACCCCCTCGCCGGCTGCGTCGAGCAGCAGGGTGCGGTGGCAATGCGCGGGGTCGCGTTCGTAGCAGAGGAGGGCGCTGGGCTTTTCGGCGGCGAGGGACAGCATGATCGCCGCGGCGGCCTGCGCCTCCGGCAGGGCGAGCTGGTCGTCGTACACCGCCTCCAGCGTGGCGACGTCGCCCTTCTTGGCGGCGTCGCGGCCGCGCTTGGGGGTGCCGAGCGCCTTGAGGTGGACGTAGTCGATGCCGGCCTCGGCCAGCGAGGCGGCGAGCGAGGATTTGGAGAAGCCGGGGCGCCGCGACAGCGGCAGCGCACGCACGTCGATCACCCGCTCGACACCGGCGCGGGTGAGCGCGGCGAGGAAATCCGCCATCGTCGTCGCTTCATAGCCGATGGTGTAGATCGTCGTCATGCGCCGGCCCCCTCACAGGCCGCTGGCGGTATTGCAATTCTTCTTCGGCGGAAAGCGGCTGTCCGGCGTCGGCGTGGTGAAATCCTTGTTGCGGGCGCGGAACATGGCGCTGCGGGTGAAGCTGGTCGGCAGCGACAGCCAGCGGAACGGCATGGCGCTGAACAGCGGCTGATAGCGGTAGCTGACCTGGACGTGGAACAGGATCTCGTCGCGGATCATCTGCCGGTTCTGCGGCAGCGTCGCATAAGCGGTGGTGAGGTTGCAGCCGAGCGACGGCGGCGTGACGAAGTCGCCGTCGAAGCGCTGCCACAGGATGCGGTTTTCGATCTGCCCGTCGTTGTTGCTGTCCATGCCCTGCACGCCGGTGATGACGACGCGGCCGAATTTGCGCAGGTCGAACGGCTTTGCCGTCAGGTCGAGCGCGCTGAACAGGTCGTAGACCTGGCCCTCCGCGACGCCGATCTGCCCCGTCCCGCTCTGCGCCACCAGGTCGGCGCTCATCGCAGCGAGGCGCTGGACGCGGTTGTTGGCCATCACGTAATTGGCGAATTCGATGCCGGTCAGCACGAACCCCAGGAACAGCGGCAGCATCAGGCCGAATTCGAGGATCGAGACGGCGCGCCTGTCACGGCGCAGCCGGCGGAGGAACGACCGGCCGCTCACGAGCGCACCACGGCTTCGTTGCGCACCACCGTGGTCGCGGCGAGCGGCAGCACGCCGGTGCTGCGCCCGATGAAGCGGCCGACGAAGCCGAACAGCACGCGCTTGGGGTAGCGCACGGTATAGCTCACCACGTCGCCCGGCCCGCCCAGCGTCCCCGTCTTGGCGGTGGCATTGTCCCACTGGCCGTTGCGGTTGCGATCGACATAGGGCTCGCCGCTGTCGTAGCGGCCGTTGCCGTTCTGGTCGGTATAGGTTTCGGGATAGGCCGAGCTGAAATCGGCATAGACCCGCGTCTGGATTTCGATCGCCTGCCCGGGCGCGGTCGCGAAGCTGCTCATCGAGCGGCCGATGCTGTCGACCATGATCTGGCGGCGCTGCGCCTCGCCGGTTTCCATGCTGGCGGTCGCCTTGCGCGCGGCGTCGACCACCGCGCCCTCCAGCACCTGCCGCGCGAGGATCATGTGCCCCATCTCGATCGTGCCGCAGATCAGCGTCAGCATCGCAGGCAGGATGATGGCGAATTCGACGATGGTGATGCCGCGTCGATCGGCGGTGATGCGGATCATGCTCACTGCACCAAATGAAGGTCGACGAGTTCGGCCGCGATGTCGTTGAACGCGGCGGTCAGCGTTGCCGCGTCCGAGGTGCGATAGACGTGGCCGGGTGCGCATTTTTCGAACATCGACAGCGTGTTGGCATCCGTCGTGGTCAGCGCGACGATATACACGGTCGGCGGATTCTGTTCGGCTTGCAGCGAGGCGCAGGTCTTGGCGAAGCGCCGTTCCGACTGGCCGGTGAGGCCGCTCGCCGATGCGGAGATCGGGCTGTCGGCGTAATTGCCGTAGAAGGTCCAGGTGCGGTCGGTATAGCCGTTCTGCGACGCGCCCAGCGCGGTTTCGCCGTCGGTCATGAAGACCAGGGCACGCTTCGGGCTTTCGCGCGTCGGATTGGTGCGGCGGAACACGTCGTCGCGCACCAGCAGGCGATAGCCCCAGAGCAGACCGGCATGGTGCAGCGTGCCGTTGGCGGGATAGATCGCCGCATTCTTCTGGTCGATCACGTTGCTGTAGAAGCTGCGATCGCGGCCATAAGCGATCGGCACCGCCTCTTCGGGGCATTGCCAGTTGGGCGAGGGCCAGTCGGTCTTGTTGCGGTTGCCGTCGTTGACCGAGCCGCCCGCCGGGTTGACGCTATATTCGGTCGCTTCCTTCCAGTCGGAGGTGAAGCGCGGGATGCGATCGTAATTGACCTTGAACGGCGTACCCGTGTTGGTCGCGAAGTTCCAGCCGTTGGCGGGATCGTAATATTTGCCGTCGGTGGTGGTGATGACGTCGTTGCTGGCCGTCGCCGCACCGTCGTTGAGGCCGATGTACATCTGGTACATCCAGCGGCGGTACGGGTTATTGGGCGCGTAGACATTGTATTGCGCCGGGTTGAGCATCGCATCGGCGTATTGGGAATCGAGCTTGTAGAGGTTGTTGTTGGGCTCGACGCCGGCGACCTTGTAATAGGCGCCGTTGTCCTTCGCCCGTTCCTCCGGCGTCGCGCTGCCCTGCGCCAGCTGGGGCACGTACATGGGCGGCACGAAATAGGGGCTGACCGGCGGATGCGCGCCCTCGCCGGGCAGCGTGCGGTCGATGTCCCAGGCGCCGGGCTCGCGATAGGTGAGCGTGCCGTTCAGATCCTTGACGCTGTCGTCGGCGAAGACGCAGCCCTTCCACGCCAGGTGGTTGGCGGGCCAGTTGCCGCGCATGGTGATGTAGCTGTCGTTGAAGGCGAATTGCTGGCGCACCACCGTCGGCGACTGCCAGTTGGGCAGCAGCCGGCCGACGTTCACAGTGATGTCGTACATCACGAACCCCATGGCGAGGTCCGCGCGGCTGGTGCCGCCCTGGTAGAGGACGTCGAGGAAGCTCTTGGCCGCATCCTTCAGCGCGGTGATGCGCGTCTTGACCACGCCGTTGGCATCACGCGGCAAGTCCGCCTTCAGCGAGCCGGTGTTGTCCAGCACCATCATCACCTCCAACGGGTGAGGCTGGATCTCGGCGCGGGCAACCGCGGTGACGGTCTGCTGGCGAAAGCCGAAGGCGCGCATGAACGACATCGGCACCACGGTGGTGGCGCGCACCGTGGTGTTGTTGCGGCCGTCGATGGTCGAGAAGGTCGGCGCGAGGTCGGGCGCCGTCGTTCCCATGTATCCGGACGGGAAATTGCCGAAGAAATAGGCCCGCGCCTGCGCATTGCGGCCCGCCGCGGTATCGTCGTCGAGTTCGTAGGCGCGTGCCCCCGCCAGCGCGGCGGCATCGACCCCGGCCTGCAACTGCGACTTGACGACATAGACGCGCCCCGCATCGATCGCGGAGCCGAGCGCGGCGATGCCGGGGATCAGCCCGGCGACCATCATCGAGATCGCCGACCCCCGCCGATCCCGCCACAGCCGGCGCATGGCGGCCGCCGGCTTTCGCATCCCCTGTCGCATATGTCCAATCTTGCCCCTTTGTTATTCAACAACTTACGGGAAGAATGGTAAAGATTATTGTATCAATACCGCGATGGTTGCTTCGATGCGGAACGATCGACGTTCTGGTTCAACCGGCAAAGCGCCACGGCCCGGGCAAGGATCCGCTGCCGCGCCATACGTGCCGTGGCGTTTCGCCCCGACGCCGCTATATCGCAACGGCAGAGCCCCCCCCCTTCATCGATACGGCACGCAGCAATGACCACGCATCACATCCACATCATCGGCGGCGGCCTCGCCGGGTCGGAAGCGGCCTGGCAACTCGCCGAGGCGGGGTTCCGCGTCCGCCTGTCGGAGATGCGCGGCGGCGGCGACACGACGCCGGCGCATCATACCGACGGGCTGGCGGAGCTGGTCTGTTCCAACAGCTTCCGCTCCGACGATGCGGAGAGCAACGCGGTCGGTTTGCTGCATCAGGAGATGCGGCGGCTGGGGTCGCTCATCATGGCGCAGGGCGACATCCACAAGGTGCCGGCCGGTTCGGCGCTGGCGGTGGACCGCGACGGCTTCTCGGCCGGCGTCACCGCGGCGCTGGCGGCGCATCCCAACATCACCATCGTGCGCGAACGGATCGATGCCCTGCCCGACGGGCCGGCGATCATCGCGACCGGGCCGCTGACCGCGGCACCCCTGGCCGAGGCGGTCGGCGCCGCGACGGGGAGCGATGCGCTCGCCTTCTTCGACGCCATCGCGCCGATCGTCCACCGCGACAGCATCGACATGGACACGGCCTGGTTCCAGTCGCGCTGGAACAAGGGCGATGGCCATGACTATATCAACTGCCCGATGGACAAGGAGCAGTATCTCGCCTTCCACGCCGGGCTGGTCGAGGGCGAGAAGACCGCGTTCAAGGATTGGGAGCAGGACACGCCCTATTTCGAAGGGTGCATGCCGATCGAGGTGATGGCGGAACGCGGCGTCGACACGCTGCGCTACGGGCCGATGAAGCCGGTCGGCCTCGACGATCCGCGCACCGGGCGCTGGCCCTATGCGGTGGTGCAGCTGCGCCAGGACAATGCCCAGGGCACGCTGTGGAACATCGTCGGTTTCCAGACCAAGCTGAAACATGCCGAGCAGGTGCGGCTGTTCCGCACCATTCCGGGCTTGCAGAACGCGGAGTTCGCCCGGCTGGGCGGATTGCATCGCAACACCTTCATCCGCTCGCCCGAGTTGCTCGACCCGACACTGCGGCTGAAGAGCCGGCCGAACATCCGCTTCGCCGGGCAGATCACCGGGTGCGAAGGCTATATCGAAAGCGCCGCCATCGGGCTGATGGCGGGCCGCTTCGCCGCGGCCGAACTCGCGGGCACCAGGTTGCCGCCGCCGCCGGTCACCACCGCGCTGGGCGCGTTGCTCGGCCACATCACCGGCGGTGCGGAGGCCGAGACGTATCAGCCGATGAACGTCAATTTCGGGCTGATGCCGCCGATTCCGGGGCGCACCAAGAAGGCCGATCGCAAGCGGATGTATACCGACCGTGCGCGTGCCGCCTTTGCGGACTGGCTCAGCTCTCCTCAGCCGGCTGGCTCTGCGGCGGCGGACATTTCGCGCGAGGCCGTGCCTGCCGCTTGACGGCGGTGGTGGCGAACTCCTGCGGGGTCATCGCGCCGGACTTGTCGCTGTCCGCCGTGCCGAACTTGGTGAGCGCCTTTATCGCCCATTCGTCGAAGTCGAGCCGGCCGTCGCCGTTCGCGTCGAGCTTGGCGAAGGCCTTGCGGCGGGCGGCGAGATATTCGTCGCGGCTGACCGCGCCGTTGCGATCCTTGTCGTAGCGGTTGAAGCGTTTCTGCTCGCGCGTCGCGGGCGTCGCCTCCGGCACGGCATCGTCGCCGGCCGCGGTTTCCGCCGGGGCGGCAGCGACCTGCGGAGCGGAGGGCAGTAGCGGCGCCGTATGCGCAGTGCCGCGGGTCAGCAGCAGGCCCGCACCCGCCGCGGCAAGCAATGCACCGCCACCCGCCCAATATCGACACATCGCCTGCCCCTCCCGTCAAGAGCAAGGCTATCATTCCGGCCGGCACGGGCAAGTCTTCATCGGCCCAATAAACGAAAACGCGCCACTCTCAATGCTTTGACGGCAGGGCTTCCGACACCCTTCTCCAGCCGGACCAACAGCGCCAGAACAGCGATCGGTCGCAGGGCACGCGGCCATGCCGTTGAAAATGCTTGATCAAGCCGCGCATCTGCATCGCGCGCCGCGGCTTCTGCCAACCCCTGTACCGTCAGGTGGCGCGACAGGTCGGCAAGCGCCCAACCCTGCCCCGCCGGATCGAGCAGCGGCGAATCGGCGCCCAGCACCTGCCCCGCCGCCGCGAACAGTCCCGCACCGCGCGCTGCGGCGTGGCGGAGCAGCGCTGCCGCGTCCAGCGGGTCGCCGACCACCAGTTCCTCCCAGCCATCGGTCATCGTCGCCAGCGCAGCGCCGGTGACGCCCAGCGGCAGCAGGTCGCGCTGCACCGCCTGCAACACCGGCTCGGCGGGGGCGGCGGCGGCATCCAGCCGGGTCAGCGCATCGTGCCACCAGGTCAGCCGCATCTGTCCGACCAGCGGCTCGCGCGTGCTGCGGACGATGCGCGTCAACGTATCGTCGAGGGCGAACAGCGCCGCCAGCGCCGGCCGGCGCGATGCCGGCGCCATGGCCAGCACGAGCGCGCGATCGTCGGGTGCCGCGGGAGGAACGGTATCGGTCATGCCGCCATCGCTGCCTGCCACGCACGCGACAGGCAAGCCCCTGAGCGGTTTCGGCAAAGATGGTGAACGGCGGGGTAACCAGGATCGCTAACAGCGGAGATGCAATGTCGGGCGTATCCGGACTTTTACGTAGTACGCGTTGGGACGACGAATGGTGGGCAATTCCGGACAGCACAGGCACGCTGGGTGCGCGATGTCCTTCATGGCGCGGCTGGCGCGGGCGACCGGCGGCAATACGCTGGCGATCCTCGCCGCCTTTCTGATCCCCATGTCGGCCCTCACCGGATCGGCGGTGGATATCGGCCGGCTCTATCTGGTCAAGGTGCGGTTGCAGCAGGCCTGCGACGCCGGCGCGCTCGCCGGCCGCAAGTTCATGGCCGACACCAATGCCGCGACGCTGGACGATGCGGCGGCGACGCAGGCGCGCACCTTCTTCGCCAACAATTTCCCCAGCGGCATCATGGGGACGCCCGCCTATACCGCGGCGTCCGTCCCCTTCACGCCGAGCAAGACCGCCGACAGCCAGGTCGCCGGCACCGCGACGACGCAGGTGCCGATGACGATCATGAAGATGTTCGGCCAGCCGACGCGCACGATCACCGTCACCTGCCAGGCGCGCTACGACATCGCCGATACCGACGTGATGTTCGTGCTCGACACGACGGGATCGATGGTCTGCGCGCCGGCCGAGACGGGCGGCTGCACGATGACCTCGGTAAAATACGACCGGCCCGACGGCACCACCGGCTACAGCTATGTCGAGAAGCCGTCGTCGAAGATCGTCGCGCTGCGCGGCGCGGTGATGGATTTCTACGACACCGTCGCCGCCAACGCCGATCCCTCCAGCCACGTCCGCTATGGCCTGGTCCCCTATACCTCGACGGTGAACGCCGGGGCGGCGGTGCCGAGCCAGTATATGTTGACCACCGACTGGAATTATCAGACGCGGCGCGCGATCAACGACCAGAACTGGGGCAATGCGACCCAGACGAGCTACAACAACATCAGCCGGTCCGCGTGCAACGGCTATGCCGGCCGCGTGCCGGCGCTCGGCACCGACAAATACGGCAACACCGCCTATACCTATGGCGCCGACGGCACCGCGACCTACAAATCGGTCGCCAGCTGGAGCGCCAATTGGTGGAACACCTCGCAGGGCACCTGCACCATCAACAATCAGCCGGTCGTGGCCCTGTGGCGGTTCGCGCAATGGCCGGCAGACATCTCGGGCTATGTCGCCAGCCTGTCGACCGGCGTCGCGGTGCAGGATCCCAGCAAGTCGGTGACCTCGCTCAACCGCTGGCAGGGCTGCCTGGAGGAACGGCAGACGACCGCCAGCACCAGCTTCGACATCAACAACCTGCCGCCCGATCTCGACCCCGATCTGATCCCCAACAACGACGACACCAAGTGGAAGCCGATGTGGCCGGAGCAGATCTACGACCGGTCGGGCTATAACAGCTACGATATCAGCGACGAACTTTTCCCGACGCGCTATCCCAACAAGACCTACTACAACTATTTCGTCAACACGGGCGGTGATTCCGGCCAGTTGTCGGGCGGCTGGGTAAGCTGCGGAAAGCCCGTGCAGCGGCTGACGACGATGACGCGGGCGCAGCTGTCCGCCTATGTCAACGCCGTCGACTTCAAGGCGATCGGCGGCACCTATCACGATACCGGCATGATCTGGGGCACGCGCATGCTGTCGCCGGGTGGCATCTTCGCCGCGGACACCGCCGCCTGGCCGGGCCGCCCCGCGCCCAACCGCGCCATCGTGTTCATGACCGACGGCGACATGGCGCCCAATACCGGCATCTATGGCATGTACGGCGTGGAACGGTACGACCAGCGGGTGACGAACGGCGACTTCAATTCGCTGACCGACCGGCACAATGCGCGCTTCCTCGCCGAATGCGCGGCGGCCAAGGCACGCAACATCACCGTGTACGTTATTGGCTTCGGCCAGACGCTGACGCCGCAGCTGACGCAATGCGCCTCGCCCGGCCAGGCCTTCTACGCCAGCGACAGTGCCTCGCTGAGCGCCGCCTTCAAGAAGATCGCCAACCAGGTCGCGATGCTGCGGGTTTCGCAATGATCCGCGCGCTCCGCCGCTGCCTGCGCGATCGGCGCGCGGTCACCATCGTCGAATTCGCGGTGGTGGCGCCGGCGCTGTGCCTGCTGATGATCGGCCTCGGCGACCTGCTCTACCAGGTCTACGTCAAGGAGCTGCTGACCGGATCGGTGCAGAAGGCGGCGCGCGATTCCGCCATCCAGGGCGGCGCACAACAGACCGCGGCGATCGATGCCAAGGTGCTGGCGATGATGGGCACGATCATGAAGGCGCCGACCGCATCCTGCGCGACGCCGGCGGCGGCCGGGACCTATTGCTCCACCCGCCTCAGCTACGCGAGCTTCGGCGCCGTGGGGCCGGAGCCGTTCGACGACAACAACGGCAACAACCAGCGCGATACCGGCGAATGCTATACCGACGTGAACGGCAACGGGCGGTGGGATGCGGAACCGGGAGCGACCGGCCAGGGCGGCGCCAACGACGTGACGCTCTACACGATGCGCATCACCTATCCCCGGCTGTTCCCCGTCGCGCGGATGATCGGCGCCAGCCCCAACCAGACCGTGACGGTGCAGACCCTGCTCAAGAACCAGCCCTATGCGACGCAGGCGGGCGCGACGGCGACCCGGCTATGCAATTGACCGCCCGCACCCGCGCCGCCCCCGCACGCGCCCTGCCCGCGGCGCTGCGCCATCTGGTTCGCGACCGCCGCGGCCTGGCGCTGATCGAATTCGCCTTCGCCGCGCCGCTGGTGCTCGCGCTCGGCCTGTACGGCGTCGAGATGGGCAACCAAGCGCTGACCCACATGCGGGTCAGCCAGATCGCGTTGAGCATCGCCGACAATGCCTCGCGCATGGGGCAGATCCAGACGTCGAACATCGAACAGTTCCGCGAAGGCGACATGAACGACGTGTTCCAGGCGGCGCGGCTGCAGGGTGCCGGCATCAAGCTGGGCACCTATGGGCGGATCACCGTCTCCAGCCTCGAAAACATCCAGCAGAGCTACGATACCGCGCCGGTCCAGCGCATCCACTGGCAACGCTGCATGGGGTCGATGACCGCCGCCAATTACGCCTCCAGCTACGGCACGACCACCTCCAGCGCCGGATCGACCGCGACGCTGGCCGACGCCGGCACCACGCAGACCGCCGGCATGGGCGATCCGGGACGCACCGTCAAAGTGCCCGCGGGCTACGGCCTGATCTTCGTCGAGGTGAATTACCAGTATCAGCCGGTGGTCAGCGGCTGGCTCGCCAAGCCGTTCCGCATGCATTACGTCGCCTCGATGATCGTGCGCAACGCACGCGATTTCAAGCAGATCTACAATCCGTTGAGCTCCGCGACCCCGGCAACCTGCAACCGCTACGGCACGTGACCGACGCGCAGGATTGACCATTTCGGACGTTAACCGGCGTTAAACTGATCGAGCTTAGTCAGTGGGTCCGAAATGGTCCTGCTCCGCTGCCTCTCGATCCTGGCGTTCGCGCCCCGCCTGCTCATCCGCGCGCTGGCGGTTCTGCTGTCCGGCGGCACGCCCGAGCGGGAGCGCTGCGGCGTGATGATGCGGCTGCTCCACGATCGGCGCGGCAACACGCTCGTCATCATGACGGCGGCGCTGATCCCGCTTGCCGGCATGGTCGGCGGCAGCATCGACGTCAGCCGCATGTACATCCTCAAGATCCGCCTGCAGCACGCATGCGACGCCGGTGCGCTGGCGGGGCGAAAGGCGATGGGGGGCAGCGCCTGGTCCTACAGCAACTATTATCCCCGGACGCAGGCCAACCAGTTCTTCGACGGCAATTTTGCCAGCGGCGTGTTCAGTTCGACCAACCTGTCGCGCACCTACACCGAGGCAGCCGGCAAGGTTACGGGCACGGCATCCGCCTCCATCCCGATGACGCTGATGCGCATCTTCGGGCAGACGAGCCGGACGGTGTCGGTGACCTGCGATGCCGACATGCGCCTGCCCAACACCGATGTGATGTTCGTACTCGATACCACGGGCTCGATGGGCGACACGCCAGCCGGCGACTCGATGAACAAGATTTCCAGCCTCAAGATCGCGGTGAAATGCTTCTACGAGATCGTCGCGCGGCTCGACACCGATGCCGATTGCACCACCGGCACCCCCAGCGGCGGCACCGGCAGCCAGGTCCAGATCCGCTTCGGCTTCGTTCCCTATGCGATGAACGCCAATGTCGGCAGGCTGCTGAAGCCGGAATGGTTTCGCGATCTCGCCCCCTATCAGACGCGCAGGGCGCAGCATGTCCAATATGCCTTGGTAAACAAGAACCCGCAGAACGACTGGTCCGTGGCGGAGACATACGGCAGTACCGCCGGCAGCGATTGCGACGCCAGATCCGTGCCGGCGGATGGTGCGTTCGACCCGATGAGCGGAGAGAGTTCGCCGGTCGAACACGGCACATTGCAGGGCATGCCCCCCACCCCTTATTGGGTGACCTATCAATATGGCCGATACAAGCAGTATCGCCGCGTTTACGATGCAGCACAGCGGCAATGCCGGATCGAGGCACACACCGTCTTCGCCGATCAGCGGGCCTTCTACAATCAGGCGGGGATCGGCGTTTTCAAGCTGTGGATCTACGACCAGCATCCGGTTCACGTCGGTCTGTTGAAGAACGGCAGCGGCTGGAACGCCGCGTTCCAGTGGCCGATCGGCTCGCGCGGAGCGAACGCGACCATTCCCTGGGCCGGCTGCATCGAGGAACGGCATACCGTTTCGCAGGCCAGCTACACGCCGCGCCCGGCCGGCGCGAACGACCTCGACATCGATTCGCTGCCGGTGGCAGGAGATCCCGATACGCAATGGGCGTTCGTGCTCCCTGACCTGATCTACATGCGTGGCCAACTGGCGAACAAAGCGGTCTGGACGCGCAACCCGATCTCCACCACCAACGAGGATATGCAGCACAACGCGTACGGCCCCTGCCCGGCCGAAGCCAAGAAGCTGCAGCAATGGCCGGCCGCCAGCACGTTCAGCAGCTATGTCGACAGCCTGTACCCCGAGGGGAATACGTATCACGATATCGGGCTGCTCTGGGGCGCACGGCTGCTGTCACCGACCGGCCTCTTCGCCAGCGAGAATGCCAGCACGCCGCAGGGCGGAAAGATCGAGCGGCACCTGATCTTCATGACGGATGGTGATCCCTGCACGGACGCCGCGAACTACACGGCCTACGGCATGAACTGGTACGACCGCCGCACCATCGGTGACACAGTTGAACCCGGCGGTTTCAAATGTACCAGCGGCGCACCGCTGACCGATCAGGTTAATGCCCGCACGGAAGCCCTGTGCACTGCCGTCAAGAACAAGAACATCACGCTGTGGGTCATCACCTTCGGCAATTTGGCACCTGACACGGTGACGCGGATGACCAACTGCGCCACGCCCGGAAAATATTTCAGCGCGAACAATGCTGCCGAAATCCAGTCGACCTTTGCGACCATCGCCAACCAGATATCTTCCCTGAGGCTGACGCAGTGAACGCCGCGAACGGTTCCACGCGTGTGCCGCTCGGCACGGACAGGCGCGGCGCGACACTGTTGGAATTCGGCCTGGTCGCGCCGATCATGTGCATGGTGCTGATGGCGACGTTCGACATCGCCCATACGCTCTATACCCGCGCGATCCTGCAAGGTGCCGTACAGAAGGCCGCACGCGATTCCGCGCTCGAAGCCACCAACCCGGCGCAGGCGCAGACGAGCGTCGACGCGGCTGTCCGCACCCAGGCGATGCTGATGAACCGCGGCGCGACGATCACCATCTCGCGGCGCTTCTACCGCAGCTTCACCGCGGCCGCGGCGGCGCAGGCGGAGAAGTTCGACGACACCAATGGCAACCGCCGATGCGACGCCGGCGAGCCCTATGACGATGCCAATGGGAACAATGTGTGGGACAGCGACGGCGGCAATGCCGGCCAGGGCGGCGCGCGGGATGCGAGCCTCTACGCCGTGTCGATGACCTATCCGCGCATCCTGCCGATCGGCCGCCTGCTCGGCCTGCCCGCGACGACGACGGTGACGGCGAAGACGATCCTGCGCAACCAGCCCTATGCCGACCAGCAGGCCTACGGCGCCGCCGTCGTCAGGAACTGCCCGTGATGCGCCGGACGCCGGCAGCATTCGCGCGCCTGTGGCGGACGCGCAGCGGCGTGGCGCTGATCGAATTCGCCTATATCCTGCCGATCTTCCTCGCCCTGAGCCTCACCGGTGCGGAGCTTACCAACCTCATCGTCACCCGGATGCGGATCAGCCAGCTGGCGTTGCAGATCGCGGACAATGCCGCCCGCATCGGATCGGGCAGCCAGTTACAGGCGAAGATGGTGACGGAGGCCGATATCAACGACCTGCTGACCGGTGCGCAGATCCAGGCCGCGGGGCTCGACCTGTTCGGCCGCGGGCGGGTCATCATCACCAGCCTCGAACCGGCGACTAGCCCCGACACCACGCAGGCGCACTATAAGATCGGCTGGCGGCGCTGCCGGGGCAGCAAGGCCTATGCCTCGCCCTATTCCGATCGCACCGGTACGTTCACCGGCGGCCTCGGCCCGACTGCCCCGGTCGACCGGCGGGTGACCGCGCCCGACGGCGGGGCGACGATGTTCGTCGAGATCGCCTACGACTACCAGCCGCTGGTCCGCACCTCGATCTTCGGCAGCAAGGAGATCAGGGAATTCGCGTCGATGATGGTCCGCGACCGGCGCGATACCAGCCAGGTCTACCCGGTCGCCAACGTCACGCCATCGACCTGCTGACCGCCCGCCCCGCCGATGCGGGACGGGCGATCGGGCTCGCCGATCAGACGATCTTGCGGACCGTCGCGACGATCTTCTTGGCGTCGATCAGCGCCTGCTTCTCGAGGTTCGCAGCATAGGGCAGCGGCACGTCCTCGTTGGTGACGCGCAGCACCGGTGCGTCGAGGTCGTCGAAGCCCTCTTCCATCACGAACGCGGCGATCTCCGACGCGATCGAGCAGGTCGGCCAGCCTTCCTCGACGACGACGAGGCGGTTAGTCTTGGCGAGGCTCTTCAGCACCGTGCCCTTGTCGAGCGGGCGCAGCGTGCGCAGGTCGATCACCTCTGCCTCGATGCCGTCGCCGGCCAGCTGCTCGGCGGCTTCCAGCGCCAGGCCGACGCCGATCGAATAGCTGACCAACGTCACATGCTTGCCCTGCCGCATGATCCGCGCCTTGCCGATGGGCAGGACGTAATCGTCGAGCTTGGGCACCTCGAACGAGCGGCCGTACATCAGCTCGTTTTCGAGGAACACGACCGGGTCTTCGCTGCGGATCGCGGCCTTCAGCAGGCCCTTGGCGTCGGCCGCGTCATAGGGCGCGATGACGATCAGGCCGGGGACGGACGCGTACCAGGGACCGTAGTTCTGGCTGTGCTGCGCGCCGACGCGGCTCGCCGCGCCGTTGGGGCCGCGGAACACGATCGGGCAGCGCATCTGGCCGCCGGACATGTAGTTGGTCTTGGCCGCCGAATTGATGATGTGGTCGATCGCCTGCATGGCGAAGTTGAACGTCATGAATTCGATGATGGGCCTGAGGCCGCCCATCGCCGCGCCGGTGCCGACCCCGGCGAAGCCGTATTCGGTGATCGGCGTATCGATGACGCGGCGGTCGCCGAACTCGTCGAGCAGGCCCTGCGTCACCTTGTACGCGCCCTGATATTGCGCGACCTCTTCGCCCATCACGAAGACGCGGTCGTCCTTGCGCATCTCCTCCGCCATGGCATCGCGCAACGCTTCGCGGACGGTGGTCTTCACCATCTCGGTGCCTTCGGGGATCGCGGGGTCCTGGACACCGTCGTTCTTCGCCGCCTCGAACAGCTGGCGTGCGCCGGTCTCCACCTTTTCCTGCGCCGGGTGCGCGGAGTCCTCGACCTTGTCGGCGGGCTTGTTCTCGTCCGCCTTGGCGTCGCCCTTGGGGCTGTCGTCCTTGGTTGCACCGCCGGTCGACGCAGCGGCGTCGGCGCTCTCGCCCTCTTCGAGCAGGATGGCGATCACGTCGCCGACCTTCACATTGTCGGTGCCCTCGGCGACGACGATCTTGCCGATCGTGCCTTCATCGACGGCCTCGAACTCCATGGTCGCCTTGTCGGTCTCGATCTCGGCCATGATGTCGCCGGACTTCACCGTGTCGCCTTCCTTGACGAGCCACTTCGCGAGCGTGCCTTCCTCCATGGTCGGCGACAGCGCGGGCATCTTGATCTCGGTCGCCATCTCAGTAGCTCTCCACCAGCACGTCGGTATACAGTTCGGCCGCATCGGGCTCGGGCGTGCTTTCGGCGAAATCGGCGGCTTCGTTCACGGTCTTGCGGATCTCTTGTTCGATGGACTTGAGGTCGGCCTCGGTCACGCCCTGCGCATCGAGCAGCTTCTTGACGTGCTCGATGGGGTCGGACTTGTCGCGCACGCCCTGCACCTCCTCGCGGCTGCGGTACTTGGCGGGGTCGGACATCGAGTGGCCGCGATAGCGATAGGTCTTCATCTCGAGGATGACCGGGCCCTTGCCCGCGCGCACCCAGGCGAGCGCCTCCTCGGCGGCGCCGCGGCAGGCGAGCACGTCCATGCCGTCGACCTGGATGCCGGGAATGCGGAAGCTCTCGCCGCGGCGGTACAGCTGGTCTTCGGCCGAGGCGCGGTTGACGCTGGTGCCCATCGCGTACTGGTTGTTCTCGATCACGAAGATGATCGGCAGCTTCCACAGCTCGGCCATGTTGAAGCTTTCGTACACCTGGCCCTGGTTCGCGGCGCCGTCGCCGAAATAGGCGAGGCAGACGCCGCCGTCGTTCGAATACTTGTGGCCGAAGGCGAGGCCGGTGCCGAGGCTGACCTGCGCACCGACGATGCCGTGGCCGCCGTAGAACTTATGCTCGGTCGAGAACATGTGCATCGAGCCGCCCTTGCCGCGGCTGATGCCGGCGGCACGCCCCGTAAGCTCGGCCATGATGACCTTGGGATCGATGCCATAGGCGAGCATGTGGCCGTGATCGCGGTATCCGGTGATGACCGAGTCCTTGTCGCCGTCGAGTGCCGACTGCAGGCCGACCGCGACCGCTTCCTGGCCGATGTAGAGATGGCAGAAGCCGCCGATGAAGCCCAAGCCATAGAGCTGGCCCGCCTTTTCCTCGAAACGGCGGATCAGCAGCATCTGCTTGTAGAAGTCGAGCAACTGCTCCTTGGTCGCCTCGAACGGTTTGGGATCGGCAGGGCGCTCGCGGTTGCTAAGCGGTACGGCGGGAGGAGCAGGCGATTTGGCCACGGATTACCTCAACGGTCCTGGGGGATGTGGGTGAGCCTATAGGCGCTGTTCGGCGCGAACATCAATTCCCTGGGTCAACATGGCTGTGACGTAGCGTTTCTCGATGCGGTCCTGACCCAACATGTGCCTCCAGCGTCATCCCGGCGCACGCCGGGACCCATGGACCCGGTCGGACCGTAGCGGCGCGAAACGCTGGCCGCGTGCATCCATGGATCCCGGCATGCGCCGGGATGACGGAACAGGCCAAGCCCCGACGCAGGGGATGACAAGAAGAAGGAACGCTCGGACCAATAGCGCAACTGTGTTGCCCTTCTGCGCCACCCTTGCCAAAGCTCCCGCCCACATGGCCACGCATCCCTTCCGCATCGCCAATTTCCGCAGCTACTGGCTGTCGCGCCTGTCGGGCACGATCGCGCAGACCGCGCTTGCGATCGTCATCGGCTGGCAGGTCTATGGCCTGGCGCGCGAGACGATGGACGTGCGGCAGGCGGCGTTCATGCTCGGCATGATCGGCGCGGCGCAGTTCGTGCCGCTGTTCCTGCTCACCCCCGTCACCGGCCTGGTCGCCGACAGCGTCGACCGGCGCTGGATCGTGCGCGCCACCACCGCGCTGATCGCCGCCGTCGCGGGGGTGCTCGGCCTGCTGACCTGGGCGGGCGACCTAACCCTGCCCGCGCTGTTCGGCGCGGCGGTGCTGATCGGCGTCGCGCGCGCCTTCACCGGCCCCGCCTATTCGGCGCTCGCCCCCAACCTCGTGCCGCGCGAGAGCCTGCCGACGGCCATCGCGATATCCTCGATCGCCTGGCAGGTCGGGTCGATCGCCGGGCCGAGCGTCGGCGGCTTGCTCTACGCGATCCACCCGGATGTCGCCTATGCCACGATCACCGCACTGTTCGTGGTGGCGCTCGTCACCATGCTGACCATCGGCAAGGTGCCGCAGCCGCCGGCGCAGAAGGACCGGCGGCCGCTCCACCGCATCCTCGACGGCTTCCAGTACGTGCGCAACAATCGGCTGGTGCTCGCCGCGATCACGCTCGACCTGTTCGTGGTGCTGCTCGCCGGGGCGACGGCGCTGCTGCCGATCTATGCGCGCGACATCCTGCACGTCGGTGCGACCGGCCTCGGCGTGCTTGCCGCCGGCATGGGGATCGGCGCGGCGGTGACGGCGGTGTGGTTCTCGTTCCGGCCGATGAAGAGCAATGTCGGCGTCAAGATGCTGATCGCCGTCATCATCTTTGCGGTGGCGGTGCTCACCTTCGGCGTCTCCACCTGGTTCCCGCTGAGCCTTGCGGCGCTGATCGTCGCGGGCGGTGCCGACATGGTGTCGGTCTACGTCCGCCAGTCGCTGATCCAGCTGCACACCCCCGATGCGATGCGCGGCCGGGTGAGCGCGGTGTCGCAGCTCACCATCTCGGCCTCCAACGAACTCGGCGAGGCGGAAAGCGGGCTGATGGCCTCCTTGCTCGGCCCGGTCGGCGCGGTCGTCTTCGGCGGCTGCGCGGCGATCGGCATCACCCTTGTCTGGGCGCGCCTGTTTCCGGAGCTGAAGCGCGCACGGACCTTCGATCGACCCGATATGTTACAGGTCGAACCCCAACACGGAGAAGCCAAGCCATGAAGGCCAACACCATCCTGGAGACGATCGGCAACACGCCGCACATCCGCATCCAGCGGCTGTTCCCCAACTCCGAAGTGTGGATCAAGTCGGAACGCTCTAATCCGGGCGGATCGATCAAGGACCGCATCGCCCTCGCCATGGTCGAGGCGGCGGAGGCATCGGGCGACCTCAAGCCCGGCGGCACGATCGTCGAGCCGACCAGCGGCAATACCGGCGTCGGCCTCGCCATGGTCGCGGCGGTGAAGGGCTACAAGCTGATCCTCGTCATGCCCGAATCGATGTCGCTCGAACGGCGCCGGCTGATGCTCGCTTATGGCGCGACCTTCGATCTCACCCCGCGCGAAAAGGGGATGAAGGGATCGATCGAGCGCGCGCTGGAGATCGTCAACCAGACGCCCGGCGCCTGGATGCCGCAGCAGTTCGAGAATCCGGCGAACATCGACGTCCATGTGAAGACGACGGCGCAGGAGATCCTGAACGATTTCGCCGATTCGCCGATCGACGTGCTCATCACCGGCGTCGGCACCGGCGGCCACATCACCGGCGTCGCCGAGACGCTGAAGAAGACGTGGCCGAACCTCAAGGTCTTCGCGGTCGAGCCCGCCGCTTCCCCAGTCATCGCCGGCGGCCAGCCCGGCCCGCACCCGATCCAAGGCATCGGCGCCGGCTTCATCCCGCGCAACCTCCACACCCAGGCGCTGGACGGGGTGATCGAGGTCGACGCCGCGGTCGCCAAGGACATGGCGCGCCGCTCGGCAGCCGAAGAAGGCCTGCTGGTCGGCATCTCCTCGGGCGCGACGCTGGCGGCGATCCTGCAGAAGCTGCCCGATCTGCCCGACGGCGTGCGCGTGCTCGGCTTCAACTACGACACCGGCGAACGCTATCTGTCGGTGCCTGACTTCCTGCCGGAGCAATAAGCCTTCCGTCGTCATTGCGAGCGAAGCGAAGCAATCTAGGGTTCCGCGCGACGCACTGGATTGCTTCGTCGCTCTGCTCCTCGCAATGACGATGGTATGGGAACCGACATATCGACCGGCGGAGTCACCGCACGCACTCCATGGCTCTCCGCCGTCCTGATCGCGACATCGGCGCTCGCCATCGCCGTGCCGGCATGGGTCGTCACCCATCCCCCGGCACTGCCCAAGCCGCGGCCGAAGGTCGTGCTGCGCCACCGCATCGTCCCGCCGGCGGAGCTGCCGCCGGTCGAGCCCGTCGCCTTCGTCGACCTCTCGCCGGACGATGCCAAGGCGTATAACGCCGGCATCCCCTTCTCCACCCTGCCCAACCCGGCGGCGCGGCCGTTCCGCTTCGCCGGCAGCGCCGAGGATCGCGCGCGCGCCACCGATTGCCTGGCAGCGGGCGTGCTCTACGAGGCCGGCGACGACGGCGAGGGCGAACGCGCGGTCGCGCAGGTGGTGCTCAACCGCCTGCGTCATCCCGCCTTTCCCAAGACGGTGTGCGGCGTCGTGTTCGAAGGCGAGGACCGGCGCACCGGCTGCCAGTTCAGCTTTTCCTGCGACCATGCGCTGACCCGCTGGACGCCGACCGCCGACGCCTGGCGCCGCGCCCGCGCGGTGGCGGCGATGGCGCTGGCCGGATCGGTCTACAAACCGGTCGGCTATGCGACGCATTACCATACCGACTGGGTCGTCCCCTATTGGCAGGCGAGCCTGGACAAGGTCGCCGCGGTGCACAGCCACCTGTTCTTTCGCTGGACCGGCTGGTGGGGGACGCCCCCCGCCTTCGATCGCCGCCCCGCCGCCGGCGAACCGGTGATCGCGCAACTCGCGCCCCTGTCCGACGCGCACAAGACGGCAGCGGCACTCGCCGGCGCCGATGCGGCGCTGCTCGACGCGGCGGAGGCGCTGGGGCTCACCGCCGCCAATGCGAACGGGCTGGCGGCCACCGCCGCACCGGCCGACGCCGCCGGCACCGACGCCGGGGAGGACGGCGACTTCATCGCCACCCTGCCCCGCGGCCTGCAACCCGACGCCTATCCGGCGCTGGCGCTGCGCACCTGCGGCACCCGCCCGTCCTGCCGCTTCGCCGCCTGGGCCGACGGCGCCAAGGCACCCAGGGCGTTTCCCTTCACGCCCGAACAGGTCGCGACGATGACCTTCAGCTTCCTGCGCGAAGGCGCGACGGGGATCGAAAAACCGCTGTGGAATTGCGCGCAGGTGCAGCGCGCGGACCGGCGCCAGTGCATGAAGCAACAGGTGCTGCTGACCGCGGCACCTGCCTCGGCGGCGACACCGGCGGCGAAGGGTCCGGAGGATCTGGGCGGTGTGCGCAGGAAGGCGTCTCCCACTCCTCCCCCGCCAGCGGGAGGTGGCGCGGCGCAGCCGTGACGGAGGGGGAGGTAAGCGACGCACTCCTTTGGCGAAGGCATCGCTCGCCCCCCTCTCCACCATTCGGCTGACGCTGGACGGGCCCCCTCCCCATGGCGGGGAAGGATTACCTGTGCCCGCGAATCGCCTTGGCCAGCGCCGCCTTGTCCATTGTCGACCGCCCCTCGATGCCGATGTCTCGCGCTTCCTTCAGCAGGTCGGCCTTGCTGCGCTCCTCCAGCTTGGTGCCGCGGTGGTCGAGCGATCCGTTCGCCTTCGCATTGGCGATACGGGCGGCCTTTTCCTTGGAATTGCCCTGCTTGCGCAGCTCTTCGTAGAGCGCATCGTCCTTCACCTGCGCACCGTGGTCCTTCGCCATCGCTTTCACCTCCTCGTCCGGCGCCCGAAACGCCCGGGCCGCGAAACGGTTCGTTTTCGCGTGTGACAAACAGGCGACAAACCTGGAATGCGTTCCTATATGGCCACCCGCACGATGTGAGCCCCCGCCACCATGCTGACGACCAACCCCTACGATGACGACAAGCTCCGCGAGGAATGCGGCGTGTTCGGCGTATCCGGCAGCGACAGCGCCGCCGCGCTGGTCGCGCTCGGCCTGCACGCCCTGCAACATCGCGGACAGGAGGCTGCCGGGATCAGCAGCTTCGACGGCCATCATTTCCACACTCATCGCGCGATGGGGCATGTCGCCGGCAATTTCGACCGCGACGACGTGATCCGCGCCCTGCCGGGCAGCGTCGCGGTCGGCCACGTCCGCTATTCGACCACCGGCGAGACGGCGCTGCGCAACGTCCAGCCGCTTTATGCCGAGCTGGCGAGCGGCGGCTTCGCGGTCGCGCACAACGGCAACATCTCTAACGCGATGAAGCTGCGCCGCGAGTTGATCCGCCGCGGCTCGATCTTCCAGTCGACCAGCGACACCGAAACGATCATCCACCTCGTCGCGACCAGCAATTACCGGACCCTGCTCGATCGCTTCATCGATGCGCTGAAGCAGATCGAGGGTGCCTACAGCCTCGTCGTGATGACGCCCGAGGGCATGATCGCCTGCCGCGACCCGCTCGGCATCCGCCCGCTGGTGATGGGGCGCCTCGACGGCGCGGTCATCTTCGCATCGGAAACGGTGGCGCTCGACGTCTGCGGCGCGACCTTCGAACGGCAGGTCGAGCCGGGCGAGCTGGTGATCGTGCAGGGTAACGAGGTACGCTCGATCCGCCCCTTCGCGCCGATGGCGCCGCGGCCGTGCATCTTCGAATGGGTCTATTTCAGCCGCCCCGATTCGATCGCGGGCGACCAGTCGGTCTATACCGTGCGCAAGGCGATCGGCGCGCAGCTGGCGATCGAGGAACCGGTCGAGGCCGACCTCGTCATCCCCGTCCCCGATTCGGGCGTGCCGGCGGCGATCGGCTATGCCCAGCAATCGGGCATCCCGTTCGAACTTGGCATCATCCGCTCGCATTATGTCGGCCGCACCTTCATCCAGCCGGGCGACAAGGTCCGCCACCTTGGCGTCAAGCTGAAGCACAATGCCAATCGCGCGCTCATCAAGGGCAAGCGCATCGTCCTGATCGACGATTCGATCGTGCGCGGCACCACCAGCCTCAAGATCGTGCAGATGATGCGCGATGCCGGCGCGGCGGAGGTTCACATGCGCATCGCCTCGCCGCCGACGCGGCACAGCTGCTTCTACGGCGTCGACACGCCGGAGCGTGCCAAATTGCTCGCCGCCAAGCTCGACCTCGGCGGCATGACCGACTTCATCCACGCCGACAGCCTCTCCTTCGTCTCGATCGATGGCCTCTACAAGGCGCTGGGCGAGGCGAAGCGCGCTGATATCCGGCCGAAATATTGCGACGCCTGCTTCACCGGCGATTATCCGACGACGCTGACCGACCATGACGATGTTGCCGACGTCGATCAGTTCGCGATGCTGGAAGAGCGCGTCAACTAAGCGATGACCAAGCCCCTCGAAAATAAGCTCGCGCTGGTAACCGGTGCGAGCCGCGGCATCGGTGCTGCCACCGCCATCGCGCTCGCCGCTGCCGGCGCGCACGTCGTGCTGACCGCGCGCACCGCCAAGGACCTCGAATCGGTCGAGGAGACGATCTTCCAGGCCGGCGGTTCGGCGACGATCGCGCCGCTCGACCTGACGCAGACCGACAGCATCGCGCGGCTCGCCTCGGCGGTGGGCGAACGCTGGCAGGCGCTGGACGTGATGGTGCTTAATGCCGCCATGCTCGGCAGCCTCGCCGCCGTTCCTGCGATCGATGCCAAGGAACTGGCGCAGGTGCTCACCCTCAACGTCAGCGCGCAGGTCGCGCTGATCCAGGCGTTCGACCCGATGCTGCGCAAGGCGCCCCACGCCCGCGTGATCGGTATCACCAGCAGCGTCGGTCGCAATCCGCGCGCCTATTGGGGGGCCTATGGCGCCTCCAAGGCGGCGTTCGAGACGCTGATCGGTGCCTATGGCGACGAGACGAGCGGGATCGGCGGCATCCGCACCGCGATCGTCGATCCCGGCGCCACCCGCACCAAGATGCGCGCCCGCGCCTATCCCGGCGAGGCGCCCGAATCGGTCAAGCCGCCCGAGGTCGTGGCGGAGCGGATCGTCGCGCTGGCGATCGACGGCTTCCCGGCGGGGCATATCGAACGGATCGGCTGACCGGCCAGGATTGCATGGGGAATCGAAGCGTGTTCGCTGATGATGTAACGTTAATCCGCACTCACCGTTCGCCCTGAGCCTGTCGAAGGGCATGAGTCTCACCTGTGCTTCGACGGGCTCAGCACGAACGGTTCTACGTCCCTGTCATCCGCAGATAGCCCTTCTCGTCTGCCTCGAACGAAGCCGGCTCAACCTCAGAAGAACTCTCTGCCGCCCCGATATTCGCGATAGGCCCTGTCCCATTTCGCGCCGACCTCTCCGCTCACCGGGCGCAGGCCGGGATCGGTGCCGTCCGCATCGCCATCGAGGGGCGGCGGCGCATCGCGGAACGGGGCGATCCGCAGGCGGGTGAGATGCCACACATAGGCTTTCTCATGCTCGCTGACCGGCGCCGCCTTGCCCCAGGCCACCTCCTGGAACTGGCGCTGCGCCGCCGAACGCGGGCGACGTTCGCGCAGGCGGAGCGCGTCGTAGAAGGACAGGTGGCCCGCCAGCAAAGCCTCGTAGCGGCGCTCGGCATCGGCATCGTCGGGCAATGGCACCGGCCCCGCTCCCCATCGATCTAGTCGGAAACCGACCGATCATCATCGTACCACCGTCGTCCCCGCTGTCATCTCCCTTCCGCACCGATCGTTCCGTGTTCGCAACGATGGCAAGTTCTTGCCGTTTTCATGTCCGCTTAACCACGATCGCCAATCGGGCAGTCATCTCGCGGCCGTAGAAACCCCGGAATGCGGGGCTTTCTTCCCAGAGTCGGCCGATGGGCCATTGCAACATATGCGGCAACGCTGGTTGCCGCCCCTTTGTCCGCGTCGGGGCTGCTCGATTATGTCGGCCAATGCGTACCGTTTGCGCGCGCGGCGTCGGGCATCCAGATCTATGGCGATGCCTGGACTTGGTGGAGCCAGGCTGACGGCCGCTACGACCGCGGTCATACGCCCCGCATCGGCTCGGTCATCGTCTTCGCCAAGACCGGGCGCCTGCCGCTCGGCCACGTCGCCGTCGTCAGCCGCATCGTCGAAAAGCGCGTGCTGATGCTCACCCATGCCAATTGGTCGCGCCAGAACGGCGAACGCGGTCATGCCGAGCAGGACGTGACACTGTACGACGTATCCGCGGGCAACGACTGGAGCGAGGTAAAGGTCTGGTTCCGCGACGCCGACGGCCTCGGCGGCACGGTCTATCCGATCGAGGGCTTCATCTACGGCGGTCGCCCCTCCAAGCAACTGACCGGCCGCGATCCGGATTACGTCGGCGCGCTGATCGACGCCTATGTCCCCAGGTAGCCAGCGCGCGCCGGTAGACAGCCGGCCCCGGTAGACAGCGGGCAAAGCGGCCGTAAGATCACGGCCATGTTCCTCGCCTTTCTAGACGAACTCCGCGCCGCCGGCATTCCTGCCAGCCTCAAGGAGCATCTGCTGCTGCTCGAGGCGCTCGACGCCGAGGTGATCGATTCGACACCCGAAGCCTTTTACTATCTCGCCCGTGCGACCTACGTGAAGGACGAGGGCCTGCTCGACCGCTTCGATCAGGTCTTCGCCAAGGTCTTTCGCGGCATCGCCACCAGCTACGGCACGGACCCGGCGGACATTCCGGCCGACTGGCTGAAGGCGGTCGCCGAGAAATACCTGACGCCCGAGGAGATGGAGCAGATCCGATCGCTCGGCTCCTGGGACGCGATCATGGAGACGCTCAAGCAGCGCCTCGCGGAACAGGAAGGGCGCCATCAGGGCGGCAGCAAATGGATCGGGACCGGCGGCACCAGTCCCTACGGCAACGGCGGCTATAACCCGGAGGGCGTCCGCATCGGCGGCGAAAGCCGTCACGGCCGCGCGATCAAGGTGTGGGATCAGCGCGAATTCAAGAACCTCGATTCGACGCGCGAACTCGGCACCCGCAACATCAAGGTGGCGCTGCGCCGCCTGCGCCGCTTCGCGCGCGAGGGCGCGGCGGACGAACTCGATATCGACGGCACGATCGACGGGACCGCGCGGGCCGGCTGGCTCGATATCCGCATGCGGCCCGAGCGGCGCAATGCGGTGAAGCTGCTGCTGTTCCTGGACGTCGGCGGCTCGATGGATCCCTGGGTGAAGCTGTGCGAGGAACTGTTCAGCGCCGCCACTGCCGAGTTCAAGAACCTCGAATTCTTCTATTTCCACAATTGCCCGTATGAGGGCGTGTGGAAGGACAATACGCGCCGCTTTGCCGAGCGAACGCCGCTGTGGGACGTGCTCCATAAATTCGGTCACGATTACAAACTGGTGTTCGTCGGCGATGCGTCGATGAGCCCCTATGAGATCACCCATCCCGGCGGCTCGGTGGAGCATTTCAACGAAGAGGCGGGCGCGGTGTGGATGCAGCGGCTCACCACCACCTATCCCGCCGCGGTGTGGCTCAACCCGGTGCCGGAGGGACAATGGGGCTACAGCCAGTCGATCCGCATCCTGCGCGAACTGATGACCGATCGCATGTACCCGCTGACGCTCGCCGGACTGGACGACGCGATGCGCGAACTGACGCGCAAGCGGTAACGCGGCTCTGCGCGATCCATCGTCTTCTCGTCGTCACCCGATCATGGTACGATCGGTCCGATTCGGGAAAAAACCATGCGCTACCTGCCGTTGATCGCCCTGCTGCTGCCCGCCGCTGCCCCGGCGCAGACGTTGCGGATCGAGCCTTTCAACATGCCGGTCCTGAACGAGCCATTGGACGCAACCAGATGCATCGCGCCGGAAAGACGCCGCGTCGGCAACCAGCCGGCGCCTCGCGCGCGCAAGCTCGGCGAGATGCCCGATGCCAAGCCGATCTACACCGTGCTCAACAAGGTGGATGGTTGCCCGAAGCCGGTGAGCGTCAAGCGGGGCTGATCGCGCCCACCCTCACCCTTCCGGCGCTACGCGCCTCCCTCCCGCAAAGGGTCGGCCATGCCCCCGGCATGGCCTAAACAGCACGGGTGCTGTTCACCCTTTGCGCCCGTCGGGAGAGAGAGAAGACGCCGAAGGCGGCGAGAGGGTGAGGGTGAGTGCGGGACGGCCCGTCACGGCCGGCTCAGCACTCCGCCGACCGACGGCACCCCAACGCCAGTCGTGCCCGGAAAGCTGATCGGCAGCCCCTTCAGCGTCCGCACCGCCATATAGGCGAAGCCCTCCGCCTCCATCGCATCGCCGTTCCAGCCCAGCGTATCGCTCGGCTCCGGCACCAGCCCGGTGCGCGCGGCGATCATCGCCAGCAGCGTCGGATTGTGCCGCCCGCCGCCCGCGACGATCAGCCGCCGCGGGCGCTTGGGCAGCCGGTCCAGCCCCTCGGCAACGCTCGCCGCCGTGAACGCGGTCAGCGTCGCGGCGCCATCCGCCGCCGACAGGCCGCGCGCCGGCTGGATGGTGAAATCGTTGCGATCGAGGCTCTTGGGCGGCGGCATGTCGAAGAAGGGATGATCGAGCATCGCGGTCAGCACCGTCTCGTCCACCCGCCCGGCCGCCGCCAGCGCCCCGCCGTCGTCGAAGCGCGCGCCCGTCTCCGCCTCGACCCAGGCGTCGATCAGCCCGTTCGCCGGCCCGGTGTCGAAGGCGACCAGTGCGCCGTCGCCGCCGATGAAGGTGACGTTGGCGACGCCGCCCAGGTTGAGCACCGCGACCGGCCGCTCCAGCCCGGCGGCGAGCGCGGCATGATAGACGGGGATCAGCGGCGCCCCCTGCCCGCCCGCCGCGACATCGGCAGTGCGGAAATCGCCGACCACCGCGATGCCCGTCGCTCGCGCCAGCACGGCGCCATCGCCGATCTGCCATGTCCAGCCGCGATCGGGCCGGTGCGCCACCGTTTGCCCGTGATAGCCGATCACATCCACGTCGGCGGCGGATACCCCCGCCTCGCGCAGCAGCTTGTGGACCGCGAAGGCATGCGTCCGGTCGATCAGCTCGCCCGCCGCGACCAGATCGGGACTGGCCCGCGGCCGGTCGAAGGTCAGCGCCAGCACGGTCGCCGCCGCCAGCTGCGCGCGCGCCGCGTCGGAATAGGGTTCGCCGCGGAAGGCGACGGGCCGCACCGCGCGCTCGCCATCCGTCTCGATCAGCGCCGCGTCGATCCCGTCGAGCGACGTTCCCGACATCAATCCTATCGCCAGCATGCCTGAAACTCCCGCCCCGTGCTGTGCCGTCCGCCACCGCGCCTGTCGAGCCACCCCGGACGCACGATGCGACGAAGCGACCGCATCTGGCGAAACCTCGCGAAAACGACTATGTGCGCCCCACTCATGGCAACTCGTCTTCCTTCCCCGCCGCGCGTCGGCATGGTGTCGCTCGGCTGTCCCAAGAACCTGGTCGACAGCGAGCGCATCCTCACCCAGCTGCGCGCCGACGGCTATCAGATGTCCGCCGATTATGCCGGCGCCGACGTGGTGCTGGTCAACACCTGCGGCTTTCTCGATTCCGCCAAGGAGGAGAGCCTGGAGGCGATCGGCGAAGCGATCGCCGAGAACGGCCGCGTCATCGTGACCGGCTGCATGGGCAAGGAGGCGGAGGTGATCCGCGCCCGCTTCCCGCAGGTGCTCGCGGTCACCGGCGCGCACCAATACGAACAGGTGGTGGAGGCGGTGCACGAGGCCGCGCCGGCCAACCTCTCACCCTATATCGATCTGATCCCGGATGCCGGCCTCAAGCTGACGCCGCGGCACTACAGCTACCTCAAGATTTCGGAAGGCTGCAACCACCGCTGCTCCTTCTGCATCATCCCGTCGCTGCGCGGCGACCTCGTCAGCCGCCGCCCCGATGCGATCCTGCGCGAGGCGGAGAAGCTGGTCGCCGCCGGCACGCGCGAACTGCTGGTCATCAGTCAGGATACCAGCGCCTACGGCATCGACATCCGCAAGCAACCGCGGATGTGGCAGGGCCGCGAGGTGGTGCCGCACATGACCGATCTCGCCCGCGAACTGGGCCGGATCGCACCCTGGGTGCGGCTCCATTACGTCTACCCCTACCCGCATGTCGATCAGGTCATCCCCCTGATGGCGGAGGGGCTGGTGCTCCCCTATCTCGATATCCCGTTCCAGCATGCCGCGCCCTCGGTGCTGCGCCGCATGAAGCGCCCCGGCAACGACGCCAAGGTGCTGGAACGCATCCACCAGTGGCGCGAGGTCCGCCCGGATATCGCCATCCGATCGACCTTCGTCGTCGGCTTTCCCGGCGAGACGGAGGCGGATTTCCAGTATCTGCTCGACTGGCTCGACGAGGCGCAGCTCGACCGCGTCGGCGCCTTCCGCTTCGAACCGGTCGAAGGCGCCGCCGCCAACGCCCTTCCCGATCCCGTGCCCGAGGAGGTGAAGGAGGAACGCTACCAGCGGATCATGGAACGCACCGCCGCGATCAGCGCGGCGAAGCTCGCCGCCAAGGTCGGCCGCACCCTGCCCGTCATCATCGACGAAGTCGGCGAGGAAGGCGCCACCGGCCGCAGCCAGGCCGACGCGCCGGAGATCGACGGCCAGGTCTTCCTGCGCGACGCCGCGCATCTGTCGGTCGGCGACATCGTCGGCGTGGCGATCGAGGATGCCGACGAGCATGATCTGTACGGGGTGCCGGTCTGAACCGCGCAAAGGTGTCGGAGATTTCACTTTGGTGAAGACGGCGGGATGTGGCAGCGTGGCGCCATGTCCTTGTCTTCTCCGCGTGCCGCTCTAGCCGCTCTCGCGCTTGCCGCCCCCGCCCCGCTCGCCGCACAGGCGCTCACCCCCGCCGAACTGACCGCGGTCGACAAGGTCGTCGCCGATGGGCTCGCCAGCACCGGCACGCCGTCGGCGCAGATCGCGATCGTGCGCGGCGGCCGGATCGTGCTGGTCAAGGCGTACGGCAAACAGTCCGACACCGCGGTCGCGCGGACCGATGCGCCCTATCAGATCGCGTCGATCTCCAAGCAGTTCACCGCCGCGGCGCTGCTGCTGCTCGCCGACGATGGCAAGCTGTCGCTCGACGACACCGTCGCCAAATGGCTGCCCGGCATCAGCGGCGGCGATCGGATTACCATCCGCCAGCTGCTCAGCCACACCGCCGGGCTGCAGGATTACTGGCCGCAGGACTACAGCTTCGCCGCCATGGAGACACCGACGACCCCGCAGGCGATCGTCGACCGCTGGGCGAAGAAGCCGCTCGACTTCCAGCCCGGCACGCAATGGCAATATTCCAACACCGGCTATGTCGTCGCCGGCATGATCGCGGAAAAGGCGGCGGGCGAGCCGCTGATGACCTTCCTCCAGCAGCGCATCTTCGCGCCGCTCGGCATCACCGCCTACGACCAGGACAAGGCGATCGGCGGCCGCTTCCCGGTCGGCTATCACCGCAACGCGCTGGGGCCGGTACGTGCGGCGCCGCCGCCTGCCGATGGCTGGCTGTTCGCCGCGGGAGAGCTGTCGATGAGCGCGGGCGATCTCGCCAAATGGGACGTCGCCCGGCTGAACCGCAGCCTGATGCCCGCCGCCGACTGGGCGGCACAGGAAAAGCCGGTGATGCTCGCCGACGGCAGCAGCACCAATTACGGCCTGGGCGTCAGCGTCGGCAAGCGCGGCGGCATGCCCTATGTCGAACATAGCGGCGAGGCGGTCGGCTTCCTGTCCGAAAACATCGTCTTCCCCGAACAGAAGGCGGCGATCGTCGTGCTCACCAACGCAGACTTCGGCGACGCCTTCGTCACCATCGCGCAAGGACTCGCCAAGGTCGTGCTGCCCGCCGCCACGGCGGATGCGGAGGAAGCGGCGAAGACCAGGGCCGCCCGGGCGATGTTCGACTCGCTGCGCAACGGCACGCTCGACCGGCGGCTGCTCACCGCCAACGCCTCCTATTATTTCACGCCGCAGGTCGTCGCCGACTATCGCAGCAGCCTCGCCCCGCTCGGGCAGCCGATCCGCTTCGAGCTGGCCGGGCCGAAGCGGCTGCGCGGCGGCTTCGTCCAGCGGCGCTACACGGTGACCTATCCCAAGCAGACGCTATCGATCGGCACCTTTGCCGAGCCGGACGGTGCCGAACGCTACGAACAGTTCATCGTCAGCCCGGCGAACTGACATGCCCGACACGCTGCTCCAGCCCGACCGCGGCCAGCCCGCCGCCACCATCGACCTCGTCGCGCCCGACGCCTATGAAGGCTGGCTCTCCGCGCAGCCGCCACGGACGCGCGCTGCCCTCGCTGCGCAGCGCTTCACCGGCGCGCCGGGCAGCCACGCCATCTATACCGACGACGCGGTGCGCGCCGTCGTCATCGCCGCGGACGCCGGCCCCTGGGCGCTCGCCAGACTTGCCGAAGCGCTGCCCGCCGGCACCTATCGCGTGCACGGAGAAGTCGGCGCCGCCGCGCTCGGCTGGGTGCTCGGCCAGTATCGCTTCGATCGCTACCGCAAGGCCGACGATCACGGCCCGCGCATCCTGCTGACCCGCGACGCCGCCGGCATCGAGGAAACCCTGCGCATCGCCGCCGCCACCGCGCTGGTCCGCGATCTCGTCAACACCGGCGCGGGCGATCTCGGCCCGGCCGAACTGGAGGCCGCCGCCGAGCAACTCGCGCGCCGGCATCACGCGACGCTCACCGTCACCCGCGGCGACGCGCTCGCCACCGGCTATCCGATGATCCACGCGGTCGGCCAGGCGGCGGTGAAGGAGCGCGCGCCGCGCCTGATCGAACTGGAATGGGGCGACCCCGCCCATCCGCGCGTCGCGCTGGTCGGCAAGGGCGTGGTGTTCGACACCGGCGGTCTCGACATCAAGCCATCCGCCGGCATGCGCCTGATGAAGAAGGACATGGGCGGCGCCGCGCATGCGCTGGCGCTGGCCGAGCTGGTGATGGCGGCCGGGCTGCCGGTGCGCCTCCACCTGCTCATCCCGGCGGTGGAGAATGCCATCGCCGGCAACGCCTTCCGTCCCGGCGACGTGCTGAGGAGCCGGCTCGGCCCGACGGTGGAGAACACCAACACCGATGCCGAAGGGCGGCTGATCCTCGGCGACGCGCTGACCAAGGCGGGCGAGGGCAAGCCGGAGTTGATCCTCGATTTCGCCACGCTCACCGGCGCCGCCCGCGTCGCGCTCGGCCCCGACCTGCCGCCGCTGTTCACTGACGACGAGGCGCTGGCGCAGGACCTGCTCGCCGCGGGCGACGCGCTCGACGATCCGATGTGGCGACTGCCGCTCTGGAGTGCGTATGACGATCTGTTGAAGTCCGACATCGCCGACATGGTCAACGCCCCCGACGGCGGCTTTGCCGGCGCGATCACCGCGGCGCTGTTCCTGCGCCGCTTCGTGCCCGCGGACGTGGCCTGGGCGCACCTCGACGTCTTCGCCTGGCGGCCGAGCGCCAAGCCCGGCCGGCCCAAGGGCGGCGACGCCTATGCCCTGCGCGCCTGCTATCATGTGCTGAAACGACGCTACGGGCGATCCTGACCATCCCTCTCATCCCCGCGCCCGGGCGGGTCGGGGACGCTATCGATCGACCGCCGGCGGATCGATGTCCCATTGCTGGTCGCGCAGCACCGTCGATCGCACCGGCCTGCCCCCGGCATCGCGCCACGGATCGTAGCGGAAGCGCTTCTCGATCGCGGCGCAGGTCGCCTGATCCATCAGCGCATTGCCGCTCGACCGCGCGATCGAACAGCCCGTCACCCGCCCGTTCGTCTCGACGCGATAGCGCACGCCGACGACGCCGCGAAAGCCGGTGTCGAGGATCGCCTCCGGGATATCGGAGCCCTTGATCCGTCCGCTCACCAGCCGCGGCACGCGTTCCCAGCCGCTGCCGTCGCCATCGCCGTCGCCGCCCGCGCCATTGCCGTTGCCGATGCCGCCCGCGCCGGTGCCCGGCCCCGCCCGGTCGGACGCACCGGAGGTCGCCTGCACGCCGATGTTGGGCAGGGGCGCGACGACCACCGGCGGCGGCACAACGACCTGGATGACCGGCACCGGCGCGGTCACCTCCGTCGCCTTGGAGCGCAGGTTCGGCGGCGAGGCCTTGCCGCTCGGCCGGTTGATCTTGCGCGGCGGCGGCACCACGCGCTCAGGCAGCGGCGGATCGGGCACCACCTCGAACGTCGCCAGCCCGCCCTGGATCGCGGCCGGCACGCCGCGAAAGGCGAGGCCCAGCACCAGCGCATAGCCGAGCGCCACCACGATCACCGCAGTCAGCGCCGCGGCAACCAGCCGTTCGCGTATCGAAGGCGTCAGAGCCGTCATCATGCCGGAGATGATGCCGCACCCCGGCTTTCGCAACGCTGACCGCACCGCGGCCGATCGCCATTCAGATCACGCGAAGCCGCGAAGTCGCAAAGATGATGTGTCACGCGAAGGCGCGGAGAACGCGGAGGGTGGATGGATGCGGCAGCATCCCTGCTCATCGATCGGCGTGATGTAAGAGCATGGCGGCGGCGGCAAGCCAAACATCTCCGCGCCCTCCGCGCCTCTGCGCGAATCTATCGCCTGCCCTCCGGCCGCTTCCCCGTGATCAGGCGTGAAGGACTCCAGCCTACAGCCCCGCCGCCGCCTCGATGATCGGCACGAACTTCGCCGCGGTCAGGCTCGCGCCGCCGACCAGCGCGCCGTCGACATTGTCGCAAGCTAGGATCGTCGCGGCATTCTCGCCCGTCACCGATCCGCCGTAGAGGATGCGCACGCCATCGGCGGCATCGCCGATCAGCATCCTGAGCTTCGCACGCGCGATCGCATGGATCGCGGCGATCTGCTCCAGCGTCGGCGTGCGCCCCGTCCCGATCGCCCAGCGCGGTTCGTAGGCGAGCGTGAACCAGCTGCCATCGGCATTGTCCGGCACCGATTTCTCGATCTGCGCCTGCACCACGCGCTCGGCGCGGTCCGCGTCGCGCTCCGCCTCCGTCTCCCCGCAGCAGGAGATGACGTGCAGCCCCTGCCGTCGCGCCGCTGCCGCTTTCGCCCAGGCATCGTGGCTGGTCTCGCCCTGGTCGGCGCGGCGCTCGCTATGGCCGACGATGGTGAAGCGCGCGCCGGCTTCCGCCACCATCGCCGCCGAGACGCAGCCGGTGTGCGCGCCGCTCTCCGCCTCGTGCACATCCTCGGCGCCGATCTCCAGCCCGGGCACCCGCACCGCCGCTGGCGCGATCAGCGTGAAGGGCACCGCGACTGCCACGTCGATGCCGGCCGCCGCCGCCGCGGCCGCGGCCGCGGCGATGCCGTCGAGCTCCGCCAGCGCGCCGAGCGAGCCGTTCATCTTCCAATTGCCCGCCACCAGCTTGCGCCGCGTCATCCGACCTCCCGTTTAACGTGTTCAACAACCAATGCCGCCACCCGCGCTTGATGGCAAGCCGCCGCGCCCCTAAAGCGTGGACCAAATCAAAGGGACGATCGGCCTCTCCATGCTCAGCTTCTTTCGCCGGATCATCAATTCCAAGGCCGGCGTGATCGTCACCTTCATCGTGCTCGGCGTCATCGCGCTCGCCTTTGCCGCCGGCGACATCACCGGGCTGGGCGGCGGCACCACCAGCCTGTCGGGCAACAATGTCGCGACGGTCGGCGGCGAAAAGATCGGCGCCGCCGAACTGCGCAGCCGGGTGCAGACCGAATTGCAGGCCGCGCGCCAGCAGCAGCCGACCGTGACCATGGAGCAGTTGCTCGACCAGGGCGGCCTGCAGGCGACGCTGGACCGCACGATCAACGGCCTCGCGCTGGAGCGGTTCGGCCACGATGAGGGCATAATCGTCAGCAAGCGCTCGATCGACGGCGTCATCGCCAGCATCCCCGGCCTGCGCGGCCCCAACGGCCAGTTCGATCCGGTCAACTACCAGCGCCTGCTGGCCGATCAGAAGCTGACCGATGCGCAGGTCCGCACCGATATCGCGCGCGATATCATCGCCCAGCAGCTGATGCTGCCGACGCAGGGCGCGACGCAGGTGCCGATGAAGGTCGCCCTGCCCTATGCCTCGCTGATGCTGGAAAAGCGCTCGGGCCAAATCGCCTTCGTGCCGGCCAAGGCGGTGGATACGGGCGCGGCGCCGACCGACGCCGAATTGCAGGCCTTCTACCAGCGCAACGTCGCCCGCTACACCGTGCCGGAACGTCGCGTCGTCCGCTATGCGATCGTCGCGCCCGATCAGGTGAAGGCGCGCAGCCAGCCGACCGACGCGGAGGTCGCCGCCGCCTACAACCAGCAGAAGCCGCGCTTCGCCGCCGCCGAGAAGCGGACGATCAGCCAGGTCGTCGTCGCCGATCAGGCGGGCGCCAACGCCCTTGCCGCCAAAGTGAAGGGCGGCGCCTCGCTCGCCGACGCCGCGCGTGCCGCCGGCCTCGAACCCGCGGTGCAGACCGGCGTCACCAAGGCCGCCTATGCCGCCGCCAGCAGCGCACAGATCGCCGACGGGGCCTTTGCCGCCCCACAGGGCGGCGTGATCGGTCCGGTGCGTGGGCCGCTCGGCTGGGTGGTCGCCAAGGTCGATTCGGTCGAACAGGTCGCCGGCAAGACGCTGGAACAGGCGCGACCAGAAATCGTCGCCGAACTGTCCAAGCAGAAGCTGCAACAGGCGCTGGCCGACGTGCACGACAAGCTGGACGACGCGCTCGCCAAGAACGCGACCTTCGACGAAGCGGTCGCCGACCAGTCGCTGGCCGCCCGGACCACGCCCGCCCTGCTCGCCAGCGGCATCAACCCCGATGCGCCGACGACGGCGCCCGATGCCGCGCTGACGCCAATCGTCGGCGCCGCCTTCCAGATGGCGGAGGGCGATCCGGCGCAGCTGGTGCCGATCGGCCAGGACGGCACCTTCGCGATCGTCGCGATCGGCCGCGTCGTTCCCGCCGCGCCGCGTCCGCTCGCCCAGGTCCGCGACCGGGTGGTGGCGGACATCACCGCCGACCGCGCCCGCGCCGCCGCCCGCAAGCTCGCCAGCGATATCCTCGCCAAGGTCAACAAGGGCACCCCGCTCGCGCAGGCGATCGCCGGCGCCGGACGGCCGCTGCCGCCGGTCCAGCCCGCCGTCGCTACCCGCGCACAGCTCGCCGCGGCGCAGGGCAACGTCCAGGCGCCGCTCGCGCTGATGTTCTCGATGGCGCAGGGCAATGCCAAGCTGCTGGAGGCGCCGGACAATGCCGGCTGGCTGATCGTCAAGCTCGACACGATCGTCCCCGGCAACGCCGCCAAGGTGCCCGAAGCGATCGCCGGCGCGCGCGGCAGCATCGCGCGGCTGGTCGGCCGTGAATATGCCGAACAGTTCGCCCGCGCGGTGCGCAACACGGTCGGCGTCAAGACCGATGCCGCCGCCCTTGCCCGCGTCCGTGCGGACCTCACCGGCAACGGCAACTGACATGGCCGATCCGCGGGCGGCGCTCGCCGAGGGGCGCCCCGCGCTCGTCTGGCGCCGGCAGATCGCCGACACCGAAACGCCGGTCGCCGCCGCACTCAAGCTGATCGAGCCGGGCCGCGGCGACTTCCTGCTCGAATCGGTGGAGGGCGGCGCCACCCGCGGCCGCCACAGCCTGATCGGCCTCGCGCCGGACCTCGTCTTCCGTGCGCATGGCGACCGGGCGGAGATCAACCGCCACTGGGCGACCGATCGCGACGCCTTCCTGCCCGCCGGCGAGCCGACGCTGGGGGCGCTGCGCACCCTCGTCGCCGAATGCCGCGCCAACGTACCGGCCGAGTTGCCGCGCGCGCTTGCCTGCCTCGTCGGCTATTTCGGCTATGAGACGATCGGCCTCGTCGAGCGGCTGGAACAGCCCGCCGCCGATCCGCTCGGCCTGCCTGACATGCTGTTCGTCCGGCCGACGGTGTTGTGCGTGTTCGACCGGCTGGCGGACGCGCTGTACCTCGTCGCGCCGGTATGGCCCGATCCGCGCCGCGATCCCGCGGCCTTGGTCGCGGAGGCGGAGGACCGGCTCGACGCCACCACCGCGCGGCTCGCCACCACGCCGATCCCGCCGCGCGTGCGCGACGAACTGGCGCCGGTCGCCTACACGCCCGCCGTCGCACCCGCCGACTATGCCACGATGGTCACCCGCGCGCAGGACTATATCGCGGCCGGCGATATCTTCCAGGTCGTGCTCGCCCAGCGCTTCTCCGCGCCGTTCGCGCTGCCGCCATTCGAACTCTACCGCAGCCTACGCCGCATCAACCCCTCGCCCTTCCTCTATCACCTCGACCTGCCAGGCTTCGCGTTGATCGGTTCCAGCCCCGAGATCCTCGTGCGCGTCCGCGATGGGCAGGTGACGATCCGCCCGATCGCCGGCACCCGCCCGCGCGGCCGCACGGCCGCAGAGGATGAGGCGAACCGGACCAGCCTGCTCGCCGACCCCAAGGAGCGCGCCGAGCATCTGATGCTGCTCGATCTCGGCCGCAACGACGTCGGCCGCGCCGCCGCGCCGGGATCGGTCAAGGTCACCGCCAGCTACGGCATCGAATTCTACAGCCACGTCATGCACATCGTCTCCAACGTGGTCGGCGATCTCTCGCCGTCCGCCGATGCGATCGATGCGCTGTTCGCGGGCTTTCCCGCCGGGACGGTCAGCGGCGCGCCGAAAGTGCGCGCCTGCCAGATCATCGCCGAGCTGGAGCCCGAGCGCCGCGGCGCCTATGCCGGCGGCGTCGGCTATTTCTCGCCCGACGGATCGATGGATTCGTGCATCGTCCTGCGCACCGCGGTGGTGAAGGACGGCACCATCCACGCCCAGGCCGGCGCCGGCATCGTCGCCGACAGCGTGCCCGCCTACGAACAGCGCGAGTGCGAGGCCAAGGCGGGCGCGATCCTCGCCGCCGCCAACGACGCCATCGCGCGGGCGGGCGACACCGGCTTCGGCCAGTGACGCGGCCTACCAGGCGGCGGCGATGCCCAGCCGCAGGCTGCGCGGCCTGAGCGGCGTCGCCTGCGTGCGGCCCGCCAGACCGAACGGGTTGCCGAAGGCGAAGCGGTTCGCCCGCACGTCGGTGAGGTTGTCCAGCCCTAGCGACACGTCGAGATTGCGCCAGCGCGCGCCTGCGGTCAGGCTCGCCGTCGCATAATCGCCCTGGCTGACGTCGAGCAGGTCGCCGGTGCCCAGCACCGACCGGCCGACATAGTCGATCGTCCCGCCAACCCGCGGCGTCACCGCGCCGCCATCTGCCCAGGCATAGGTGATGCCGGCATGCCCGGCGAAGGGCGGCGTTTCGGGCAGCCGCCGGTTGTCCTCGCGCGACTGGTCGGCCATCGGCCCGAACACCTGATTGTGGGTGTAGAGCGCCGACGCGGCGAGCGTCAGCCGCGGCACCGGCACCCAGTCGAGCGACGCCTCCAGCGTCTGGATGCGCGCATCGCCCAGGTTGGTGGTGAACGGCTGACCGCGCCGGTTGATGAGGTCGGCCTGGATGCGATCCCAATGCGCGGTCGACGCGCTCACCGACAGGCCGATCCCGGTCGGCCCGCTGCGCAGCCGCCGCAGCCCGACCTCGACCAGCCCGATCGCATCGGCCTGATAGGTCGCGACCCGGCCGATCCCCTGCGCGACCGCGAGGCCGCCGGTACGAAAACCCGTCTGGTAGCGCGCGAACAGCGCCAGTTCCGCCGCCAGCCGATAGGACAGCGCCAGCGTCGGATCGAGCCGCTGCGTCGATCGCCCCTTGATATAGCTCGCCGGGCGCCGGGTGCTGGACGGCTCGCCGTCGACGCGGGCGGTGGTGAAGCGCCCCCCCGCCGTCACCGACAGGCCTGGCAGCAGCACCACCGTCGCCTCGCCGAACGCCGATGCGGCGCGGGTGACGTTGCTGACGCCGGTGATGTCGATCTCGCTGCCCGGCGTCCCCAGGCCGCGCGACAGGATCGACCGGTCGCTGACCAGGGTGAAGCCGGCGAGCCAGGATCGCCCGCCCGGCAGCGATCGCGACAGCCGCAATTCCTGCGACAGCAGCAGCTTGTCGGTATCCACCGTGTAGACGATCGGCCGCCGCGCCGCGCGGATGTTGGGCGTCGCGTCGAACGTGTCGGCGGTGGCGTAATCGGCGACGCCGGTCGCCGACACCAGCCGCAACCCGCTGTCCCAATCCTTGGCGACGACCAGCCGCCCGAACAGGAAGCGATCGGCAAAGGGCTGCGCGACCATGGTCGATCGCGTCAGCACGCCATCGGGCCGATCGATATATTGCCCGTCGCGCGACTCGATCCGCTGCGCGACGCCGCTCGCGTCGACCTGCCAGCCATCCCCCGGATCGGCGCGCACCGCCAGCCGCGCGCCCAGCGTGTCGGTGCGGTTGATGTTGCGCAAGGCACGCCGCGGATCGTCGATATAGCCGCCGTCCTGCGCACGGTAGACGACGCCGCGCAGCGCCAGCGCGTCGCGAACGAGCGGCAGGTTGACCATTTCGGCCAAGTCGAACCCCGGCGCCCCGCCCTGCGTCACCGTCACGCCGCCCGCCGCCGATCCGCCGACCCGGTTCAGGTCCGGCGCATTGGAGGTCAGCCGCAGCACGCCGCCGATCGCACCCGAACCATAGAGCGTGCCCTGCGGCCCCTCCAGCACCTCGACGGCATGCATGTCGTAGAGACGTAGGCCCGGGTCCGGCCCGGATGCGTTGAGCTGCACGTCGTCCAGGTAGACGCTGGCGGTCGATTGCGTGGTGCCGTTGAAGCTGCTGTCGGCGATGCCGCGGATGAACACCTTGTTGCGCCCCGGCCCCAGCTGCGTGCCCTGCAGGATCGGCAGGGTGCGGGTCAGGTCGCTGATATCCCCGGTGCCGCCATCGGCGCGGCCCGGCGATCCGGTGACCAGCGCCAGGCTGCCGGGATAGCGGAGCAGCGGCACCCGCCGCTTGCTCGCCGTGACGACGATATCGGCAGGCACCGCCGGCTCGGGCTCGACATGCGGCATGCGCACCGGCGCACGTGGCCGCGGCCGCGGCGCGGCGACGACGCGGTAGCTGCCGCCCGCGCCGGGAATCGCCCGATAGCCGGTCCCCGCCAGCAGGCGGTCGAGGGCCCGGCCCACGGTCATCGATCCCCGCAACGGCCGCGTCCGCACCGATCGCAGCCCGCGCTCGACACTGACGATCTCGGTCCCGCTCGCCGCGCCCAGCGCCAGCAGCGCCGCATCCAGCGTATCGGCGGGCAGGTTCACCGCCACCCGGCGATCGGCGGCACCGGCCGCGCCCGCCGGACAGGCGAGCAGCGCGATGGACAACGATGCTACATTAAGGCGCCGCCGTACGCTCCGCCAAGACCCAGCCTTTGCCTTCACGCCGCCATGTCGCCCCGATCAGATCGGCCAGATGCGGAATGTCGCGATCGGCGGCCCCGGTAACATGGATCATGCCGGTAAACGGCCGGCGCGGCAAGTCGCCGGCCAGCGTCACCACCGTACCGTGCAGCCGGCGCAGGCTGGCGACGACCTCGCCGAGCGGCTGGCCGTTGAAGCTGAGCATGCCCGTGCGCCAGCCGCCGACCGCCGCCGCGGCGACCGTGCTCCGCGCGATCAGCCCGGTCTTCCCGGCGAAGCGCAGCGCATCGCCGGCGCCAAGCCGCACCGCGGCCGTCCCGCTTTGGGACGCCGGCTGGAACATCACCGATCCTTCGGCGACCGCGACCGACACGTCGTCGCCTTCATGCGTCACGTCGAACCGCGTGCCGAGATCGCGGATCACCTGCCCGCCCGCCTGGATGGTGAAGGGATGCGCGGCATCGTGCACGACGCTCAGCATCACCTGCCCGCCCTCCAGCGTCAGGCTGCGCGGATCGCCCGCCGTCACCCGCACCGTCGTGCCGCCGTTCATCGCGATCGTCGTGCCGTCGGGCAGCCGCACGTCGCGCCGCTCGCCGTCGCGCGTCGCAAAGACCTGCGCACCGGGCGTGCGCGGCAGCGCCAGCGGCACCAGCAGCGCCGCGACCGCCGCCGCGGCGATCCCGCCGCCGACCAGCCGCCACGGCCGCCGCCCACGCTCGACCGGCATATCGTCGTTCGCCGCCAGCCGCTCGGCCGGAAACACCATTTCGCCAACTTGCCGATCGCCTGCCGCGACCCGGTCATAGGCGTCGGCATGCGCCGGGTCCGCCTCCAGCCAGGCGACGAACCGCGGCCAATCGGCATCCGCCATCGCGTCCTGCCGCAAATGCCAGGCGATCGCCTGGTCGATGATGCTGGTCACGTCGTTGGTCACAGGCCCCTGCCCCTTCCACCATCATGACGACACGGTGGCGGCACATCCGCACCAGCCTGTTCGACGCGGGCGAGAATTATCCGATAGGCGCGCTGCAACAGCTTTTCGACGCCGCTCACGCTGATGCCCAGTTGCTCGGCGATGGCACGCTGCGGCCTTGCCTCGATCCGGAACAGCCTGAGCGCGGTCGCCATCCGTTCGGGCATGCCGTCGATCGCCGCCTGGACGCAGCGCAATTCGTCGCGCGCCACCAATGCCCGTTCGGCGTCGGGCATATCCTCGGCGATCGACTGGGCATCGAGCCAGGCCGCATCGCGCGCGCCGCGCCGCGCACCGGCGATGCGGCGGTCGGTCGCCAGATTGTTGGCCACGCGATAGAGGAAGGCGACCGGCTGCGCGATCGGCCGGTCGATCCCCTGATCCAGCCGCAGCCACATGTCCTGCAACGCATCGTCGGCCTCGTCGCGGCTGCCGAGGCGCGCGGCGAGCAACCGCAGCAGCATCGGTCGCTGTTCCAGGAAGATCGCGCGAAGCCCACCGTCCGCCAGCCGATCGTCAGCCAAACTCCGCGCGCGCTCCCCATATCAGGCCGAAAACGCCAGCCCTTCCGCCGCTGCCATGTCGGCAATCGACCATTTCCGCAAGGCATTGGCCTCGCGCGGGCGCGCCTCCGCGATCGCATCGCCGGACCGCACGCCGGCGCCGGGGTGGCACATCACCAGGTGCATGCCCGCCGCACGCCGCAGGAAGCGGGGGAACAAGGCACGGTAATCACTCGCGAAATCATAGTGGCCGGCAAAGCTGTCGTTGCAGCGCAGGCGATAGCGCGCCGCCGCCCGGCGCAGCCCGCGCGAATGATAGGCGCTGCCGATCGCCTTGCCGGCGAAGGGCCGCGCCAGCATCGCGCCCAACCGGTCGACGCAATCGCGCACCCAGGCATCGGGCGCGCGATTCGCGGTTTCGAACAACACGATATCGCGGATACCGGGCAGCGCGTGCGAATGCTGGTGGCCATCGACGAAGTCGGGCGCCCGCCCCATCGCCGCGACGAAGGCGTCGAACTGCGCCACCACCTCGCCCGCGATCTCCTCCAGCGGCAATTCGCGGCGCGCGGCGAGGCGCGCGAGCGGATCGATCTCCGGCATCATGCCATCGGGCGCGAACCGCGGCATCGCGGTCAGCGGCCGTTCGCCGGTGAGCGTCAGGTGCAATCCCACTGCGACACCGGGCGGCAGCGCGCGCAGCAGTTCGGCATCCCTCGCCCAGCCGGGCATCAGCGTCATGCAGCTGGTGGCGTTCAGCTTGCCCGCCGCGGCCAGCTCCGCGATCGTCTCGCTCACCTCCCGCGAAAAGGCGAAATCGTCAGCGCACAGAATAAGACGGGACAAGGGCCGGCCTTTCGTTGGTCTGCTGGTCATCGGTCTGCTGGAAGGCGCGCTCGCGCATGCCGATGCTCTGCAACCGGCGGCGGTTGAGGCGGCGCGCGAGGAAGCGGTAGAAGAACCAGCCGCCCGCCCATGGCGCGGTCGCCGAATAGAGCAGCCGCTCGGCGAGCGTCCAGCGGATCGAATCGCGGTCGCGCTCGCGCGGCGACGGCGTGCACCAGAAATCCTCGGCGTAGAGCATCGTGCCCTGCGCCATCGTGCGGTGGATCACCTCATGGTCCTCCAACACATAGTTCCAGATCGCCGGATCGAAGCCGCCGACCGCGCGCAGCGCCTCCACCGCGAAGCACTGGCCGGCACCGCCGGCATGGCATTGCCGCGGCAGCACCCGCGCCGACGACAGGATGCGCCGCGCCTCGGCATCGCAGGCGGCGCGGCTCGCATCGGGCGCGACGAAATAGGCGCCGGCGACCACGCAGCCGTCCCGCTCCAGCAGCCGCTCCGCCGCGGCAAGGTAATGCGGCGGGTACACAGTATCGGCGTCGCAGGTCGCGACATAGCGCGTCCGCACCCAGCCGAGCCCGGTCCGCAGCGCCGCGACCTTGCCCGGCGTCGGCTCGGTGATGACCAGCGCGTCCAGCCCATGCGCCTTCACCGCGGCACGCGCCACGTCGGCACTGCCGTCGGTCGATCCGTTGTCGACCAGGATCATGATGAGCGGCACGTCCTGCGCCGCCAGGCTGGCGATCGTCGCGGCCAGATAGTCGCGCTCGTTGAAGAACGGGATCAGCACCGTCCACAGCGGCGTCGGCCGCCGGTCCAGCCGCCGCGCCGCGATCGAGGATCCCGCGGCACTGCGCGACAATCGGTCATGGTCGGTGATGAGATACATAACGCCCCCGGTGATCCGTGCGCCGCCGCCCCCGCCGCTGCTGCACGACGCGGCCACCCTCCCCGGCGGACCGCATCGGCCGCGCGCCGGGCGCTGCGATGCTCATGGGGAAGACGATGCGACCGCGGCCGATCCTCACCTCGATCAGGAAAAATTTACGATCATGACCGCAAATCCCGTCCGCCCTATGGAGCGCCCATGACCAGCGGAACGATCGGGCGCGTGCGGGCGCCAACCGGCACGGCGTCGCTCTGGCCAGCCGCGCTGCTGCTGCTCGCCTGGGCGGTGGCGGTGCGCTGCCGCGATTTCGGCAATCCGATCATCCATGTCGACGAACAATATTACCTGCTGGTCGGCGACCGCATGCTGCACGGCGCCCTGCCCTATATCGACCTGTGGGACAGGAAGCCGGTCGGCCTGTTCCTGATCTTCGCCGCCATCCGGCTGCTGCCCGGCGACGGCATCCTCGCCTATCAGCTGGTCGCGACGCTCTGCGCGGCGCTCACCGCGTGGCTGGTGGCGGCGGGCGGCATCCGGCTGGGCGCGAGCCGGACCGGCGCCCTGGTCGCCGGTGCCGCCTATATCCTGTGGCTGTCGCTGCTCAGCGGCCGCGGCGGCCAGTCGCCGGTCTTCTACAACCTGTTCGTCGCGGCGGCCGGCGTGCTCGCCCTGCGGCTGCCGGCACTCGCCGCCGCGGGCGCCCGGCGCGGCATCGTCGCCAACGGCGCCGCCGCCTGCCTGCTCGCCGGCCTCGCCATCCAGACCAAATATACGCCGGTCGTGGAAGGCGCGTTCTTCGGCCTCGTCCATCTCGTCTACCTGCGGCGCGCGGGCGCGGGGCTCGGGAGCATCGCCGCGGCGGCCTTGCTATGGGCGCTGCTCGGCGTGCTGCCGACGGCGGCGATCGCCATGGATTACTGGCGACGCGGACCGGAGGTGTTCGACGCCTTCTGGTTCTCGAACTTCGGGTCGATCGCGCTGCGCAAGGGCTATCCCGCCGCCAAGATCGCCGGCCGGCTGGCGGGCACCTCGGCGCAATTGCTGCCCTTCGCCGTCTGCGCCGTGCTGACCTGGCGCCAGCGGCCGCGCCTGCCCAAAACCCTCATCGCCTACGGCTGGCTGGCGGCGGCGCTGATCGCCTTTGCGATGATCGGCGCCTTCTTCGATCATTACGCCCTGCCGCTCCTGGTCCCGCTCGCCATGATCGCCGCCCCGGCGCTCTCCGGGCGACGCGGCGCAGCGGTGGCGCTGATCGGCTATGGGCTGATCCTGTTCGCCGCCCGCGTCGCCTTCGTCCCCACCGACGCCGCCTCGGCCCGCGCCGTGGCGCAGGTGATGCGCGCCAACGACCGGGGCGGCTGCCCCTATGTCTTCGCGGGCGACGCCATCCTCTACCATCTCGCTGGCGCCTGCATTCCCACCGCCTACGCCTTTCCCTCCACCCTCGCCTACGAGCCGGAACGCGGTGCCTCCGGCGCGGACGAGGTGGCGGAGGTCGGACGCATCCTCGCCGGCCGGCCGCCCGTCATCGTCACGATGGACGAACCCATGGCCCCCTGGAACCCGCAGACGCAGGCGATGATGACCGCCGCCCTCGCCCGCGACTATCGCCGGGTGCTCGCCGCCCCGCGCGAGGATGCGCACCTACTGGTCTATCTGCGCCGCGACCTGCCGCGGCGCCGGTGAGGCACTGCGGATCGCCGCCGTCCGCATCGTCTCACCAGCATGATCCGCCGCATCGCGCCTGCCGCCGCCGCCCTCCTCCTCCTGCCCGCCGCCGCGCCCGCCCAGACGCTGGGCGAGGATGCCGCCGCCTGCCGGCCCGGCCACGGCCCTGCGGTGGCGATCGACGTACAGGGCCTGAAGGATCGCCGCGGCCAACTCTGGATCGAGCTCTACCCCGCCACCGAGGCCGATTTCCTGCGCGACGACACCAGCCTGGCGCAGGAGGGCAAGACCTTCCGCCGCATCCGCTTCGCACTGCCCCCGGCCGGCCCGGTCGCCACCTGCATCCGCCTGCCGCGCGCCGGCCGCTATGCGCTGCTCGTCCGCCACAACCGCACCGGCAAGGACAAATTCTCCTTCTGGAGCGACGGCGCCGGCTTCCCCGCCGACCGCGCGATCGGCCGCGCCCGGCCCCGCGTCGAACAGGCGGTGATCGAGGCGGGCGGCGGCGTCACCCCGGTCACCATCCGCCTGCAATATCTGCGCGGCCTGCGCGGTTTCGCGCCCGAATGATCGACCGCCGCAACATGACGGCAACATGAACGCCGTGCGCGGACATATCGCGGCAAAGCAATGGCGCCAGGATCGGGGCACGTTTCCGGGAGAACGCGCTCATGCCCCACGACCATCACGATACCGCCCCGCCCCACGGCCATAGCCTGGCCGAGGACCTGCCGCTGCTCCACGCCCAGGTCGCACGCCGCCGTGCCCTGCAATGGTTCGCCGGCGCCGGCACCGCCGCCCTCGTCGCCGGCTGCGGCGGCAGCGGATCGGATGCGAGCGGCAGCGTCGCGGTGGTCAGCGGCAGCGGCACGGCCACCCCCACGCCGACCGCCACCGCCACGCCGACGCCCAGCCCCACCGCGACCGCCGCGGCCGGCACCTGCATCGTCGATCCCACCGAGACCAACGGCCCCTACCCCGCCGACGGCACCAACACCTCCTCGGGTTCGACCAGCAACGCGCTCACCGCCACCGGCATCGTGCGCAGCGACATCCGGTCGAGCTTCCTCTCGACCACCACCGTCGCCACCGGCGTCGCGCTGACGCTGACCCTCACCGTGGTCAACGTCAACGCCACCTGCGCGCCGCTCGCGGGCTATGCCGTCTACATCTGGTGCTGCGACCGGTCGGGCAATTACTCGCTCTACACCGCCGCCGCGGAAAGCTACCTGCGCGGCATCCAGGTCACCGATGCCAACGGCCAGGTGACCTTCACCCTGATCGTGCCCGGCTGCTATTCCGGCCGCTGGCCGCACATCCATTTCGAGGTGTTCTCCAGCCTGTCGACCGCCACCAGCGGCCGCTACGCCAGCCTCGTCTCGCAGCTGGCCTTGCCCGCCGCCGTGTGCAGCGCGGTTTACGCCGACACCACCGCCTATCCTGCCAGCGCCACCAACCTCGCCCGCATCACCCTGGCGAGCGACAACGTCTTCGGCGACAACACCGCCGCGCAGATCGCGCAGCAGACGCCGACGCTCACCGGCAGCCCGTCGGCGGGCTACACCGGCACGGCGGTGATCGGCCTGGCGCGGTAAAGCCATTGGCCCGCGCGCCAGCGCGCACTTGGCGGCGTCGTGCGGCTCGGGCTAAAGGCCCAGGCCATGACGCCGCCGACGCTCTACAACAGCCTGACGCGCAGCCTCGAGCTGTTCGCCCCCGCCGATCCCGCCGATGTGCGCGTCTATTCGTGCGGCCCCACCGTCTATCACTATGCGCACATCGGCAATCTGCGCGCCTATCTCTTCACCGACACGCTCGGCCGGATGCTGACGTGGAAAGGCTATGGCCTCACCCACGTCATCAACATCACCGACGTCGGCCACCTCACCAGCGACGCCGACGCCGGCGACGACAAGATGGAGGCGGCGGCCAAGGCGAGCGGCCGCGATATCTGGGCGATCGCAGACCATTACACACAGGCGTTCAAGTCCGATCTCAAGCACCTCAACGTCCGCGACCCCGCCCATTTCCCGCTCGCCACTGACCATGTCGAAGGCATGATCGCCTTTGGCGAAGCGATCGCGGACAAGCATTGCTACCGCCTGCCCGACGGCCTCTATTTCGACACCGCGACCGTCCCCGATTATGGCCGGCTCGCCGGGGTGCGCGAGGATGGCCCGGCGGAGGGCCGGATCGAGGCGGTCGAGGGCAAGCGCAATCCGGCCGATTTCGCCATCTGGCGCACCAGCGCCCCCGGCGAGCACCGCCAGATGGAATGGGACAGCCCCTGGGGCCGCGGCGCGCCGGGCTGGCACCTCGAATGTTCGGTGATGAGCCGCCGGTATCTCGGCGCGCATTTCGACATCCACACCGGCGGCATCGACCACCGCGAAATCCACCATCCCAACGAAATCGCCCAGAACCAGGCGTTCAGCGGCAGCGCGGACAGCGGCGCCACGCTCTGGATGCACAACAATTTCGTCGTCGACCGCGGCGGCAAGATGTCCAAGTCGGCGGGCGGGTTCCTGACGCTGCCCGCGCTGGTCGAGCGCGGCTTCCATCCCCTCGCCTATCGCCTGATGTGCCTCCAGGCGCATTACCGCAGCGAACTGGAATTTTCCTGGGACAATCTCGCCGCCGCGCAGACCCGGCTGAAGCGCCTCGTCCAGACCGTCGCGGCGCTGCGCGCGCGGGGCGAGGGCAAGGGCAGCGCCGCTGCCTCGCCCTATCGCGAACGCCTCGATGCGGCGCTGTCGGACGATCTCGCCACGCCAAAGGCGCTGCCGGTGCTCGACGAACTGCTCGCCGACAAGCGCATCGCCCCGCAGGACCGCCTTGCCGCGCTGGACGATTTCGATGCCGTCCTCGGCCTCGGCCTGCTCACCCTCGCGCGCGAGGACCTGCGCGTCCGCCCGGCGAGCGCCGGCATCGACGAAGCCGGCATCGCCGCCCGCCTTGCCGAACGGCGCGAGGCACGCGCCGCCAAGGACTTCCCCCGCTCGGATGCGATCCGCGACGAACTCGCCGCCCTCGGCGTCGAGGTGATGGACGGCGATCCGCTCGGCTGGGACTGGAAGGTCGCGCCGTGAAGGCGGTTCTTCCCGCCATCGCCCGCGCCCTGATCGAGCCGGGGTTGCCGGCGGGGATCGAGCCGCTGTGGTTCACCTCCCCCGACGAGGCGAAGGCGATGATCGCCGATGCCGAGATCGCCTGGGTCGACATGCAGCCGACCCGACTGACCGAGGAGGCGATCCGCGCCAGCGGCCCGCGCCTCAAATGGGTGTCGACCATCTATGCCGGCCTGGACGCCTTTCCGCTCGACCTGCTGCGGACCCGCGGCGTCACGCTGACCAACGGCGTGGGGATCAACGCCGTCGCAGTCGCCGAATATGCCGTGCTCGGCATGCTCGCCGCCGCCAAGCGCTTCGACACGGTCGTGCGCGCCGCCGACCGGCAGGACTGGCTGAAGGATGCGCCGGGCAAGGTCGAACTCGCCGACACCGCCGCGCTGGTGATCGGCCATGGCACGATCGGCCGGCTCATCGGCGAACGCCTCGCCGCCTTCGGGGTGGCGGTGACCGGCGTCACCCGCTCGGGCCGCGACGGCACGCTGACGCCCGACGCCTGGCCGCCGCGGCTCGGCGAGTTCGACTGGGTGGTGCTCGCCGCGCCCTCGACCGCAGCGACGCGGGCGCTGATCGGCGCCGCCGAATTCGCCGCGATGCGCCGCTCAGCCTGGCTCATCAACGTGGCGCGCGGCGACATGATCGACGAAGCCGCACTGCTCGCGGCGCTGGCCGACGGCAGCATCGCCGGCGCCTTCCTCGACCCCACCGACCCCGAGCCGCTGCCTCCCGGCCATCCGCTGTGGACCGCCCCCAATTGCATGATCTCCATGCACCTGTCCGGCCGCAGCCAGACCCGCATGTTCCAGCGCGGCGCCGCGCTCTTCCTCGACAATCTCGCCGCCTTCGTCGCCGGCCGCCCGATGCGCAACGTCGCCGACCTCGACGCGGGGTATTAAGGCGGCTGCGTCCATCCTGGCAACTCGATCACTAGGACACCTGCCCGAACCGTTCGTGCCGAGCCTGTCGAAGCACAGGTGAGACTTGTTGGTCCTACGCCATACCGGACCAGCGCATCGAACGATAAACTCAGATCACCCTGTCTCCGTTCGCCCTGAGCCTGTCGAAGGGCACCGTGCCACAAGCGTACTGTCCGTGGCAGCCCGCCCTTCGACAGGCTCAGGGCAAACGGATCAGGTGCAAAGCTCAGCGCTCCAGCACCAACCGACATCCAATCCCCCCGCCAGGGGGAAGATTGGATGTCGATCGGACATGAGGGAGGACACGACAGGATCACGAAGCGCCCCCCTCTACTCCAGCGGCCGCTCCGCCTCCGCCACGATCCCCGGCACATAAGGCCGCGGCGCATCCGCCGGGATCCGCGCGATCTCCGCCTCCAGCGCCTTCGCCCGCGCCGCCGAAGACGGATGCGTGCGGCTGCGGAACAGGCCGCCATCCACATCGCCGCCATGCGCGCGCCAGAAGCGCACCGCGATCTGCGGATCGTAGCCGGCATTGCGCAGCAGATACAGGCCGAGCAGGTCCGCCTGATCCTCGGTCAGCCGGAACAGGCGGCCGTTGCGCCCCACCTCCGCCAGCAGGCCGCGCTTCACCCCCGCCGCGTCCAGCCGCTCGCGGTGCCGCAGGATGTTGTGCGCCATCTCATGCGCCACCACCACCGCCACCTCGTCATCGGTATAACGTTCGAAGAAGCGCACGCCGATCTGCACGATGCGGCCATCGGCGGAGGCCTCCATCTTCGGCCCCAGCAGCACCTCGAACGCGCTGCGGCAACCCGGCGAGGCGGCGATGCGCACCGACCGCCTTTGCCCGTCGCGCAGCAGCGTCACCGCCAGCGGCTGCGCCGCCGGCAGGCCGGCGACCACCTCCACCGCCGCATCGCGCGCGGCGCTGCTCGTGTCCTTGCCCGGCGCCGCGCCGTCCAGCGTCGCCCCGTCGACGCCGACGATCGAATCGCCGGGCCGCACCCCCGCGGCGGCGGCGGGCGATCCCGGCACCACCGCCTCCACCGCGATCGGCGTCTCGAACCCGAAGCTGCGCCGCGCCTGCTCGCGCAACGCCGGATCGTACTGCCCCAGCGCATGGATCGCCCACCCCGGCGTCGGCGCCAGCCGCCGGCACAATGCGGCATTGGCGGTGGTCAGCCGATAGGCGATCGCCGCCATCCGCCCATCGACATCGCGCAACGCGGCAAAGGTCGCCGCCGCATCCTGCTGCGCCGCCACCGGCACGGGCGCCAGCACAAGGGCCAGCGCAGCGAACACACGAAAACAAGAGGTCATGCGCCGCCTTCTATGCCGGGACGCTCCCGCGGAAAAGCGACGCGGCCCCTCGCCCGCGCTATTTCATCGCACCGGAGCGATCCTCCTGCGCGCCTCGGCCCGCAAGCGCTCACCACCGCCTCCGCGCCCGCCGCCCCCGTGCCCGTGTTCGCCGCCCCCAAGCGTTCCTTCATTGCGTAAAGGCCGTTTTGGGCGCATGTCGCGCAGCGTTGCAATGCCGAAGGACGAAACGAACATGGCCGCGAACTGGGCCCCCGACAGCTGGACCAAGGCCGAAGCCCGCCAGCTGCCCGATTATCCCGATGCCGCCGCGCTGACCCGCGCGACCGACCAGCTCGCCGCCTTTCCGCCGCTCGTCTTCGCCGGCGAGGCGCGCAACCTCACCGCGGAACTTGCCGAGGTCGCGGCCGGGCGCGGCTTCCTGTTGCAGGGCGGCGATTGCGCCGAAAGCTTTGCCGAGCACAGCGCCAACAACATCCGCGATACCTTCCGCGTCATCCTCCAGATGGCGGTGGTGCTCACCTGGGCGTCCAAGCTGCCGGTGGTGAAGCTGGGGCGCATGGCGGGCCAGTTCGCCAAGCCGCGTTCGGCGCCGACCGAGACGATCGATGGCGTCGAGCTGCCGAGCTATCGCGGCGACAACGTCAACGACATCGCCTTCACTCCGGAAAGCCGCATCCCCGATCCGCAGCGGATGATCCGCGCCTATTCGCAGGGCGCCGCGACGCTCAACCTGCTGCGCGCCTTCGCGCAAGGGGGGTATGCCAATCTCCACCAGGTGCACCGCTGGACGCACGATTTCATGGGCCGCAGCCCGTGGAGCCGCAAATATGCCGAAACCGCCGACCGCATCGGCGAGGCGCTCGAATTCATGGCGGCGTGCGGCATCGATCCCGAAACCGTGCCGCAGCTGGCGCAGACCCATTTCTACACCAGCCACGAAGCCTTGCTGCTGCCGTTCGAACAGGCTCTGACCCGGCAGGATTCGCTGACCGGCGACTGGTACGACACCAGCGCGCATTTCCTCTGGATCGGCGACCGGACCCGCTTCGAAGGGTCGGCGCATGTCGAGTTCCTGCGCGGGATCGGCAATCCGATCGGCGTGAAATGCGGGCCCAGCCTCGATCCCGATGCGCTGCTCCGCATGCTCGACACGCTCAATCCGGGGCGCGTGCCGGGTCGCATGACGCTCATCACCCGCTACGGCTATGACAAGATCGCCGCCCACCTCCCCCGCCTCGTCCGCGCCGTGACGCGTGAGGGGCATCCGGTGGTGTGGAGCTGCGATCCGATGCACGGCAACACGGTAAAGGCCGTCACCGGCTACAAAACCCGCCCATTCGACCGCATCCTCGCAGAGGTTCGCGACTTCTTCGCCGTCCACCGCGCCGAAAACACCCACGCCGGCGGCATCCATGCCGAGATGACCGGGCAGAACGTCACCGAATGCACCGGCGGCGCGATCGACGTGACCGAACAGAGCCTGGCAGATCGCTACCACACGCACTGCGACCCCCGCCTGAACGCTGGCCAGAGCCTGGAGATGGCTTTCCTGCTGGCCGAAATGCTCAACGCCGAGATGGCGGAGCGCCGCAAGGCCGCCGCCTGAACACGCGGCCATCCGGGCCTGATGCAAGGGGCGTCGAGAAAGACGCTTGACGCCCCCCGCCCCCACGCCTAGACGCGCCCCTCCACCGCACACGGCCCCTTCGTCTAGCGGTCTAGGACGTCGCCCTCTCACGGCGAAAACACGGGTTCGAGTCCCGTAGGGGTCACCAGCCGCAGAAATCAGCCATTTTTGGTTGGGCGGCGTGAAGCGGTTGCCCCCGCAATCGGAACGATTTTGCCCCCGGTCACCCGCTGGGCCGCGCCACGGGCGATCATCAGCGCCCGTGCACGCTTGCCGTAGTGCCGCACCATCTCGCTCGACATGCCCAGGATCGAGCCGACTTCGGTGTCGCTGAGCCCGAGCTCCAACAGGTAACAGCAGGCGTTCTTGCGCAGGCCGTGGAACGAGAAGGTCGCATCGGCCGCGATCACCTCGCGCGCGACTAGGTCCGCGTGGACCTCGCGGACCGCCTCCATGGCCATGAGATCCCGCAGGCGCGCCTGGATGGCGCCGGTCGTGTTGAACGGCGCGCCGCTGCGCTCGTAGAGCAGCGTCGTCGATCGGCGGGGCAGCTTCTTCAGTTCGTCGAGCCAGAAGGGGTGCATCGGCACCGCGACGTCCTTGCCCGTCTTCTTCTGGGCGAACTCCATGATGCCGCCCTCGATCCAGCCGTACTGCATCCTGATGCAGTCGCTCACGCGTTGTCCTGAGCACAGGCCGGTGACGATCGCGAGGCGGGTCATGGGCGTGGCCTCCTCCAGCGCGACCCGCAGCAGGTCGGCGGGCCATGGCTCATGCTCGCCGAGCTCCAGCCGCTTGATCCCGGACGCCGGGTTGTCGGCGCGCATGTCGAGACGGGTGGCGTAGGCGAGCAGCGCGCGCATGACGCTCAACCACGCGTTGGCCTTCCTCCGCGCCACGATGGAGGCCTTCAATGCGTCGACCGACAGCGCCACGCCCGAGGTCGTGCCGGTCGGCCGGGTGCATCTGTCGAAGGACACGCCCGCCGACTGGTTTGAACAGGCGACCGCCGAGACGATCGACGTCCGCATGGTCCACGGCGTGCCGGATCGCCGCTGGATCGTCATGGCGGGCCGGCAGAACCACTATCTCGATTGCCGCGTCTACAACATGGCGGCGGCCGAGAAGCTGATGCTCGATACGCTCACCGAAATGGACTGGCTGATCGATCGCTCGCAGACGATCCGCGTTCGCTTCAAGGGGCGCGACGAGGAGCAGGGCTTCGGTCGGGTCCGGTTGGTCGAAAACGTCAGCGTCGCGCGCATTCGTAGCTGGGAAGTGGACGAGGTCGAGGTGGGCTACACCTTCTACATCGAAGCCGGTCCCAACGTCGGCATGTACGAAGTCACGGGCAAGCCGCTGCTGGACGCGAAGGGCGTCTGGCATTGCGATGTCGAGCAAGGCCCCTCCGGCGCGCGGCTCGGTGAACGGCATCACCGTGGGTTCCGACCAGCCGATGCCCTGGCTCATCGGCGAGACCTATTACGGCGGTAGCCGCGAGCAGCAGGTCGGTTACGGCCCGACGATCGACAAGGTACCCAATCCCTATGCGCTGATCGTCGACGTCTATTCGGGCGCCGGGCCGGTCGAGGCGCTGGTCGACTGTCAGGCCGACTTCGTATCTCTCGGCATCCCGCCGGGCGGCGGGGCCGCGACGGGCTATGCCGGTGGCTTCCTGTGGGCAGCACGGCAGTTGGGCGCCGTGCCCGAGCCCTCCGCGCTGACGCCCCGCTGGGCGGGCGCACCGGGCTGGGGTGCCGACTACCGCCTGTCGGGCTATGCGGCCATCGCCTGGTCGTTGCTGTTCGACAAGAAGGGCAAGGTGTTCGCCTCCGGTGTGCCGCAGCTCGGCGCGATCTGGCGGGGTCAGAAGGCATGGGATCCGCGGCAGGATGCGACCTACGCTGGCGGCGCCGGTGGTCAGCGCTGGGCCGCGCCCCACAGCACGGCGGCCCATGACGCGGCGCGGGCGACGTGGACCTATACGGCGTGTCCTGGGCTCAACGCGCTGAAGTACGCGCTGGGCGCATGGCATCGCGACCCGCGTGTCGGCGGATCCACTTATCAGAAGGTCGGCGGCATCGGCCTGCCGATCGATGCGGTGATCGTCGAGGACTTCGTCCGGCTCGCGAACGTCTGCGACGCCAACGGCTGGAAGGCTGGCGGGGTGGTCTTCGAGCCGGCGATCGGCTCGACCTCCACCCGGTGGCAGAACCTGAAGGACATGCTGGCCGCGGGCGGCGCGACGCCGTGCTGGCGGAACGGGCGGCTCGGCCTCAAGATCAGCGCGCCGCGGATCGCTCTCGACACGATCACCGCGGCCGACCTCGCCGACGACGAGACGGTGGTCGCCTCGGGGCTGGGCTGGGAGGAGCGGCTGAACACGCTCATCCCGAAGTATCGCTCGCGTGACCACAAGTGGGAATATGTCGCTTCGACTACGCCGGTCAGCATCGCCACGCAGGTTGCGATCGACGGTGAGGTCAAGCGCGAGGAGCGCCAGTACAACCTCGTCCAGGACAAGGATCAGGCGGCGCAGCTGTGCGCCTATGAACTGCTCGACCGGCGCGAGCTCGGCGAGATCGAGCTCGTCGTGAAGCCGCGCCTGCGTCGCTACGGGCCGGGCGACCTGCTGATCGTCGACCTGCCCGAGGAGGGGCTGGTCAAGCAGCCGTGCGTGATCCTGAAGAAGTTGCCGATGCCGGAGCGCATGGCGTGGAAGTTCGTCCTGTCGGGCGAGACGCCGGAGAAGCATGCGTTCGCTCTCGGGCGGACTGGCGTGGCGCCACCCATTCCGGCGCTGCGCTCGACCGAGGCGTTGGACGGCGTGGCGGCGCCGGTCGAGGACACCGCGGCGCTGCAACTCGCCATCGCCACGTCCTTCCCGTTCGGTCTGGCGATCACTGCGGCGGCCGACGGCTCGATCACGATCAGCAACCATGTCCGTCGCTACACTGACGGTCATGCCGACGTTGCAGTCACCGGCACCGTCCTTGCCACTGGATTGACGTCGGGCAGCTTCCGAGCCCTCGGCTATGATGACGCCGATCGCCTGGGAGGCGCGGTGACGTATCTGCTCCAGGAGGACGACATCGACGCCCGCGCGGCGCCGGAGCATCCCGGCCGGCACTACCTGGGCTATGCGATCATCCCGACAGCAGGATCCCCGCCATCCAGCGGTGGCGGGGCGACGCCGCCCGGCGGCCGCTGCCCGACGGTCGACACGCCGATCCTCATGGCGGACATGAGCGAGAAGCCGGCCGGCGAGATCGTCGTCGGTGATCGCGTCTGGACGCGGCACGAGACGACGCTCGGCTGGGGCTTCTACCCTGTCGAGGCGGTCGAGATCGCCGACAGCGACGATGTGTGGACGGCGACCGTCGGCGGGAAGGTGCTCCGGGCGACCGGCGACCACCGCGTCTACGTTGGCCAGTGGGTGACGATCCGCGATCTTCCCGGCGCGTCGCGCGTCCCGGGGACGCTGCAGATTGTGAAGATCACCGTCACCGGCGCCCACACCTACGTGTCGAACGGCATCCTCAGCCACAACATCAAGTCGGCCGATCCCTCGATCGATCCCGACGCCTGACCGGAGACATCGATGTCGAATGTCGCGTATCTGCCGATCGAGGCGGATCGATACGGCGCGTGCGTGCGCCAGATCTACATCCGGGGACTGGACCTCACCGGCATCGCCATGCGCGCGCAGGTGCGCCTCGCCGGAGACACGCCGGGCGCGCCGCTGGTCGACCTCCAGACGGTCACGAACGGCAACGCCGAGGGCCTGCGCCTGGTCAGCGTCGAGACCGTCGACGGCCTGCCGATCAGCCACGTTGAGCTCGTCATCAACGAGACGACCATGGAAGGCCTGCCCTATGCCGGCGAGCTCGGTAGCGCGACCGAACTGCTGTGGGACTGCCAGCTGGTCCTCGCCGGCCGCAAGCAACGCATTGCCCGCGGCGAGTTCACGATCACCGGCGATGGCGTCACCGGAGCGGACTATGCTCCGGCCAATCGGCCGCAGGCGTGGTCGCGCAGCTTCTCGTCGACGTCGGGCATGCGCGCGGGCGCATCGCTGACCTTCGGCGACGAGATCAGCGAGGTGACTATTGACGGTGCGAACCTCGTCGCTGCCCAGGTCGATCGCGCCACCAACGCGCAGGATCGCGCCGAGGCGGCACAGGGCCGCGCCGATCTCTCCGCCGGGGCGGCGCAGGGAGCAGCGCGCTACTTCACGAGCCGGGCAGCGGGTGAGGCCGCAAGCATCGCCAATCAGGCCTTCGCAACCGATGACGGGGCCGGGAACGTCATCTACTATCGGCGAACTTCCGGCGGATCGACCGAGATCGGCCGCGCGGTCACTCCCGCAGGCTTATCCGCAAGTGACGGATCGTCGCGGGTCGGGTTCAAGTCGGCACAGCCAACCGCAGTCGCACGGACAGCGCTCGCGAAGGCGCGCGACCTGGTCAGCGCGAAGGACTTCGGCGCCAAGGGCGACGGCGTGACCGACGACACGGCCGCGATCCAGGCCATGCTGGATTCGGGCGTGACCGATGCGTTCTTCCCATGGGGGCAGTACCTTCACCGGGCTCTACAGATCACCACGGCCTACCAGCGTCTATGGGGCGCCGGCGCGCAGCTGATCCGCGCAGATCCGAATGCAACGATCGCGGTAAAGGCGCGAGGCGTCCACTTCAACGACCTGCGCATCGGGTGCCAGACGACGGGCATGGCCGGCCACAACGTCACCGTCACCGCCCCGGACTTCCGACACAAGGACACCGAGAACATCGGATGCCTCGGCCGCCCGTACCTGTTCCTGAACTGCGGCGGTGGCATCATCCTGAACGGCGGCAAGGTGCAGACCCCCTGTCGGTCGGCTGCGGCTTCCTCTGGATGACGCTCCACATCCTCGCCGAGCCCATGGTCGAATTCCAGCTGCGCAAGGCGCCGCTGCCGGTTGATATGTGGTCCCGCTGGCCCCAGCTGCGCCGCCCCGTGCTGATCCTGATCGTCAGCCTTTTGATGGCGACTGCGGCTGTGAGCCTGCGCTGATGAAGGCGGGGGCAATCTCCACGGCGCCGGGGGTGACGGTGCCTGTCGTTTGGTCCTTCCTTGGCTACCACTTTCCTGCCGGGAGCATGATCGTCGGGCTGCTCGCCTGCCTCATGATCCGGCTTTTCATTACGCTCGACACGCCGGGTCCGAAGCGCTGGCTGCTCGACGCGATCGTCACAGGGCTGGCGATGCTGGTCACTGCGGTGTGGATCGCCGAGCATCAGGTCGACCTCTTCGCAGCGCTCGGCACGGGGGGCACGGCTGGTGCGATTGGCGCGGGCATCATCAGCTTCTTCAAGCGCCGCGGGCAGAGCGCGATCGACGCCTTGGATGCCGCTCTGCCCGGAAAGCCCGCCGTGCCGCCTGAGATGACGGCCACACTGCGAGAGATCGACAAAGCGGGCTGACGCGCCTCGCGACAACCGACCAGGCCGAACGCGAGGCGCGGGCCGTGAGACTGGAGGAAAACACGGCCTTGGCGAAGATACGCCTCGCAGCCGTGCGTCGCAATCTGTCCTGAGAAGAACAGCGCCGACCGGGTTTGACCCACCGGCCGGCGCCGGATCGCTGCCGAGCGGCTGGCGCGATCTGCGAACTTAGATCGCACCACTCCTGACATAGATCAACCGAAAGGATCATCATGCCGATGACGCCTGCCGCCTTCGCGCGCGACTTCATCTTCCGCTGGGAGGATGGGCAGTCCACCGATCCCAACAAGACGCACTCGCTCGATCCGACTGACAACGGCAACTGGACCGGAGCCAAGCAGAACATCGGCGTGCTGGTCGGATCGAACCACGGCGTAACGCCAGCCGCTCTCGCTGCCCACCGCGGCGTCCCCATCGCCCAGATCACGCGATCGGTAATGCGGGCGCTGACGATCGCAGAGGCGGCCGACATGGCGCTGATCCGCTACTATGAAAACCCACGCATCTCCCTCCTGCCATGGAACAGGGTGACGGCGTCGATCCTCGACTTCGGCTGGGGTGCCGGTCCTGAGCAGGCGATCAAGCTGCTGCAGCGCATGCTGGATGTTCTGGACGACGGTAAGCTCGGCGCGGTTACTGCGGGGGCTTATGCCAGCCTCATAAAGGCGCAGGGCGAAACCTTCGTTGCTGGCGCTTGGTGGACGATCCGCGACGCCTTCTACGAGCAGATCATCGGCACCCGGCCGGTGAACGCGAAGTACGAGAAGGGTTGGGACAACCGGTCACGCTACTTCACGCCAGGAGATGCCGGCGGATGGTGGGGCCGGTTCGCCGCCTGATCGCGGCCCGATTTCACAACAGGAGACGACCATGAAGAAGGTACTGGTCGCGGCACTCGCCGCGGCATCGCTGACGCTCGCCAGCTGCGCAACCATGCCGACGGCCGGCCAGATCGCGCCGCAGGTCCAGCGGGCCCAGGAGGCCTACGACCGCATCGCGCCGGCCGTCGAGATGATCCTGCCGTTCCTGTCGCCGGAGCGCGCCGCGCGAGTGCGGCTGGCGATGGCGCTGGCGGAGCGCGCGCTGCTCGCCGCCCGCACCGCGGCCACGGCTGCCGAGCGCGTCGCCGCGCTGAAGCAGGCGGAGGCCGCCACCGCCACCGTCGAGGCGGTCACCGCCAGCTGATGCCCCGCCACCCGATCGCCGGCCTGATCTCCGGCACGGCCGTGTCGCTGCCGGTCTGGGCGGCGATCGGCCTCATCCTCCTGCTCACCTTCTGAAAGGACCCGCCCCATGGCGAACAAGCTCTACCCCAAATACAAGCAGGCTCTCCTGACGGCAGGCGTGAACCTGGTCACCGGTACGGTGAAGGCGCAGCTGGTCGACACCAGCGCCTATACCTATTCGGACACCCACAGCTTCCTGTCCGATATCCCGACCGCTGCCCGCTACGGCACTGCCGCCACCCTGGCGAACAAGACGGTCGTCAACGGCGTGTTCGACGCGGATGATGCGCTCTTCACCTCGGTTCCGGCCGGCGCCGCCGGCACCACCGACAAGGAAGAGGCGATCGTCCTCTACCTCGACACCGGCACGGCCGGAACGTCGCAGCTGATCTACTTCATCGACACGGCGACGGGCCTGCCGGTCACGCCGAACGGCGGCAACATCGTGGCCTCCTGGGACCCGGCCGGGATCTTCTCGCTCTGACCTTGCGGCGAAAGGACGCATCTATGGTCGTACAGATCGTGCCGCCGGTCGCGGCGGGCTACGTCTATCGCACGCGCATGCAGGTGACCGGGGAGGAACCTGTGTTCCCCCTCGGCTGCCAGCTGCGTGCGCAGGTGCGGCCATACGATGGCGGTCCTATCGCTGGGACGCTCACCACGGAAAACGGCGGCATCACGCGGGTAGACGATCAAACGGTCGACCTCGTGATCCCGGCGGAGGTGACCGGCCGCGTCCTGAGCCGAACGAAGGTGGCGCTGGTGGACCTCGCACGCGTTGACCTGGATCCTGACGAGTGGGTCGGCGTGAAGGTCAGGCTGCCGGTCATCACCCCTGTAACCGCTCCCGTCTCGGAGGCCTGATGCGCATCATCGAGGTCAGCCGTGTCACCGGCGTGGCGATCCTTTCCGTCGCGCCGGGGCTGACGGCCGTCTTGCTGCCGGTCCCGCGTGACGAAGGCGTGGGGCGGCTGACGATCCGCCCGGCGTGCCTGCCGAGCGGCGCCGGGGCCTATGTTCCCTCGCTGCTCGCGGGGCTGGTCGCCGTCGCCCCTGCCGCTCTCGCGGCCAGAGCTACCGCCTATTCGCCGCGCGTCGTTCCGGCCGGGTCGGCGATCCTGCCGCCCGTCCTGTTGCCGACGTCGCTCGTCCGCGCGCCATCGGTGACGCCGGGCGGCGTGGCAATTGCGCCTGCGACCCTGATGAGCGGTGCCGCCATATATGCCCCCGTCGTGCAGGCGCCGGCCGCGGGAGCGATCCTGCCACCCGCCCTCGGCGCCACCGCGCTGGTCTACCCGCCCGTGGTGCAGCCCGCTGCCGTGTCGCTGCAGCCCTCGCTGCTGGCATCCCTCGCCACAACCTATTCGCCTGCGGTCCAGAGCGTTCCGGCCGGCACGATCCAGGCGCCGTTCCTTGGCACTGGGTCAGCCAACTATCCGCCAGCCGTCCAGCCGGCAGCCGTGACGATCCAGGCGCTGCTGCTCGCCTCGACGGCCGCGTTCTACGCGCCAACCGTGCAGAGCCTCGCTGCTGGCCTGATCCAGCCGGCCGCGCTCGGCTCGAATGTCGTGACGCCGTCGCCCGTGCTGGTGACGGGCGCCGTCACCGTCATCGCGCCTGCGCCGGCCTCGGGCGCCATCCTCTACGCGCCTGCGCTCCAGCCGGGTGCCGCGACGGTCGCTCCAGTGGCTCTCGCATCGGCCGCCAGCTTCTACGCGCCGTCTGTGCTACCTGGCGCGGCCACCGTTGGGCCGGGCATGAAAGCGTCTGGCGCTACCATCTACAGCCCCAGCATCCAGCCAGGGGTGACCAGCATCGGTCTTGGGCTGCTTGCGCCTGGATCGCTGACATACGCGCCGACGGTCGCCGCTTCCAACCCCTACGACATCATCCTCGTGCGTGGCGACAGCATCAGCAACAACGTATCCAACGCCGAGACGCAGGACACGGACGTTGCAGGCGTCAGCCAGTGGCGCACTCGCGCACCAGCCGGCATCAGCACGGACATAACGCCGCTCGACAGCGGAACCCCGCAGGAATCCCAGCCCAACCCCAATCCCTATTCTCCGATCAACAACATGGCAGCGGCCTATACCGCCCGCACGGGGCGCCGGGTGCTCGTCGTGCTGAACGGCTGGAATGGCTCTGGGTACAACAATAACGCTTGGTCGGTCGGCGGGACCTACCACGAAGAGTTCGTCACCAAGGCGCTCGCCGCGATCAACGGAGCCAAGGCTGTCGACGCGACGAGCAAAGTCGTGGCGATCGTGGAAATCCTTGGCACCAATGATGGAGGCATGGACAAGGCGACCTTCAAGGCGCGCAAGGCCGCTGCCGTCGCCGATGTTCGGTCCCGCGTTCCCGGCGCCGCCAGTGTTCCATACATTCATGTCGGCCAGCTGCCGGAGAACGTCTCGACCTCCGTCAATGATCGCCGTCCGATTTGGGAGGCCATTCAGGAGATCGCCTCCGAAGATGCCAACGGACGCTTCGTCGCTATCCGGGAGGGCTTCAACTCGGGCGATTACGTCCACCCAAGCAACGCCGGCGAGCGCGCGCTCGGCGCCGATCTGGACGCGGCGCTTGCGGACATCATCGCGCCGACGATCACGACATCTGCTTCGATACCGGCAATCGATGGCGCGCCAATCCAGATCCCGCTGACTGCCAACGAGTATATCGGCAAGTGGGAACTCATCGGCACCGACGCCGCGCTGTTCGAGATCGTCAAAACCTATGGAGCAGGCGGAACGGCTAACATCGAGGCGGTTCACCCGAGTTATACCTTGCAGCTGATCGGCAATGCGAACGCCAGCTACGCAGACAAGCCATCCTATAGCGTATCGGCCAAGGCGACGGATGCAGCCAAGAACCCGAATACGAAGCCGCTCACCATCTCGGTCGGCAAGCCTTACGGCGTGGGCGACAACGGATCGATCACAGCGACCCATATCGCCGGTAAGTACGTGTTCGGTAGCAAGTCGAGCCCGTACACCGTGCCGGGCGGCTTTGATATCCGGGCCGGGCTGAACTTCTTCCTCGCCCGCTATGATGGCGTCGCCACGCAATTGACCGGCGTAACGATCAACGGCGTCACTGCCAAGCTGGTCGCCCGCGGGTCGAACCTCGAATGCTGGTCGGCGGTTAGCAGTGCGGATGTTGCCGCTGCCCCGGTCGTGCTGTCCTTCGCAGGCGGCGGCTCGATCGGCGGGGGCTCGTTCCAGATGATGGCCGTCACTGGGACCAAGCGCGACCCCGTGTCTGTCGACATCCAGCCCGTCGCCAGCCGGCAGAACATGTCGAGCGCATCGGCCACCGTGCCGACGAACGGCGCTCTGCTGGCGCTCGGCCAAGGCCCGGTCAACGCGACTGGAGGCGCCGCGACAACGGTCCTTGGCCGCAACGACGACCCCACGAGCTACAATTACTTCTCGGCCGTCCGCACGAGCACTGGCTCCGTCAACATCGCTGGCACGGCGGCCAACGACACCTTCATGGTCACGATGCTCTTCGAGAAGTCGGCATGACCTGCATCTGCCCCAGCTGCGGCTACAGCCTGGAGCGGGATCAACCGATCGTTGATGGACCGTTTCGCTACGATCCATCAACGACCACCTTTGAGGTCGCCGGGGAGGCGCTGCCCTGTCCGCCCCAAATGCGCGAGATCCTGGGCGGCGTCATGCTCGCGCGCGGCCGGACGCTGACCTATGACGCCATCGCCGGGCGCCTCGGCTACGACGGTGACGCCCCGCAGAAGCTGATCCACACCCTGGCGTCGCGGGCGCGGCGGTTGATCGAAGCTCGCGGGCACCGGCCGCCCTTCGTCATGGTGCATGGCATCGGCATGCGCTGGACCTCGGCCGGCTGACGATTGGCGGCCGCAAGGCGCTTAGCCCCGGCCGGACCTCAGCCGCCAGATCGCCAGCCTCTCGTCGCCATCAATGAAGCGGCGAGCGACCTCGCGGAACTGGGCTTTTCGCACTGTTTCGCTTGACGCCGAGGACGCTCAACTAGCGAAGCACGAGTGATTCATATATTTGCGATACTCTGCGGCGAGCATTTTGGACTGTCTATTGACCGTCTGCCTCTTTGCATGACCACGATGTATGCCCAAGGTGGATATACGGTTTTCGATCGAGCGCCTTGTCCGTCCCATGCCGCGTGCGATGTCGTCTAGATTTTCGCCGGCCAAGTAGCCCCTGCGAAGTTCGGCATCCTCGTCACTTGACCACGGCATACGTTGCCTCGGCGCTATCTGTGCATCTCATCAGGCTGCGCTATCGGCAAGATGGTCGACAGCAGGTTAACGCTGGCCTGACGGTGACAAAAAGGAGGGCCGCCGAAGCGACCCGAGTTCTTGGTGTCACGGAAGGGAGATGTCGAACTTGCGACAGTGACGCTGCCTTATAGGCGCAGCCGTTGGCGATGTCCCAAAAAAAAGGGCCGCGTGAGCGACCCTGTAGAGTTTTAGGAGAGGATGCCTGAAAGGCGTGCTCGTTATGCTGCGTCTGCGAACGGATGGCGATTGCGTTTAGGGACGATGCGGCTGCAAGTCGTGCATTCGGAGTGGACACCCGTTCCACTTTTGGCCGCGGATTGTTCACGGAGAACGGATGCTTTTCGGATGAGGTTAATTAGGCTATAACGGCCGACAGCCAGCGCTCGGGGGAGTGCTGGCTGTCGTAGCAACCTCGATCAGGGAGGCCACATTTTGCTCGCAACGCTCGTAATGCGTGTTGACCGCGTGGTCAACGGTTTCCGGTCGAGACATAAGGAAATCGTTATATGACCCGCCCGCCGTCAAAGGAAATCAGTCTAAACGCTAGTAAAATCAATGTCTTAGCAGTAAATTCCGGCTCCAAGGAAATCGGTGCAAACCAGGCGTCGTTGGCCTTATGCATCGACTGCAACGCTGACGTTGGCGACATAGGAATGGGCGTCCTGTCAGATGGAACGCCATACCTGAACCAGAGGGGATTGGCGGCCTTGTGCGGTGTCCAGAACGCGCACATCGGTACAATCAGTTCTCAGTGGAACGACCTCGACGAGAAGCCCCGCATTAAGACGATTAAGGGTGTGCTGGCTAAAGCGGGCTATCATGCTCAAGCCGCTCACGTCGAATTGTTCCATGCAGGGCGTACCCACTTCTGCTACCCGGCAGAGATATGCCTTGCCGTTCTGGAATATTATGCGTTCGATGCTGGTGCGAATTGCCAGCCGGAAGCGCGTGACAATTTTCGGATGCTCGCGGGTTCTAAGCTTCGCGATATGATCTTCACACAGGTAGGGTATGACCCGACCGGCGCCAAGCGTTTCCAGAAATGGCATGAGCGCATTGCGCTCAATCACCAGTCTGCCCCGAAGGGCTTCTTTCACGTCTTCAACGAGGCGCACACCATCGTCTACGAAATGATCCTGGCTGGTGCACCGATAGGAGAGAAGGTCGTCGTAGACATCTCGATCGGGCAGCACTGGTCAAAGTTCTGGACGGACAACGACATGTGCTCGTCCTATGGTGGACGGCGCAAGTACCCTCATCGCTATCCCGAAAGCCATCCGCAAGCGAAGTCTAACCCGCAGGAGTCGTGGTGTTACCCTCTGTCGGCTCTCGGCGAGTACCGCGCTTGGTTGCAAGACAAATACATTGAGGGCGGCAAGTTCCGCGCTTACCTCAACGGCAAGGTATCCCGCGGCGAATTGGCTCCATCCGTTGCACAGTTGGCGATCGGGGCAATCGCCCCCTCTCTGATTGCTGCTTAGCTCCAGTCGCTGATCCGCCGACACGTGGGCGGATCAGCGACTAACCCACAAATCCCGCACCCCCAACGCCCGGTCATCTAACCCGAAGTAGTCAGCGAGCCGGCGATGCTCATCCGGCCGGAGCGCCGCCGGCCCTGCGCCGGTGACGAACCGGCGCAGACAGGTGTCGCTACGGCTCAGCATCCGCGACAACGCCGCATAGCTGTCCCGGCCGCCGTCGGTCACCGCCGCCAGCGCCTCGCGCGGATCCACCGGCCCGCCTCGCGGCCTGGCGGTGCCGGCGATCACGACGCCAGCCAGGCGCTCTCCGCGTCCTCCAGCGCCTCCCAGTCGTCCCCGCTGGCGCGCTGCGCCTGCAGCCACTTGCGGGCGTCCTCGACGGTGCCCTGCCTCGGGAAGCTGCGGTCCTTCGCTGCGCTGTCCGCCAGCTGCGCGACGAAGCCGCGCTCGCCGGTCTGCCGCACGAGCCACGCGCCGAACGGCTGTCGGTCGGGTTCGTCGTTAAACGCTGTCGCCATCGTCTCATCCTCCTGCGAATCGTCTGCGCAGCAAGATAATCGTTCCACGTTTGTTCTGCTAGGTGGCGCCGGATGACAACGCGGTCGCCGTTGATGCTCAACAGATCAGCAAAGGGTCTGAGACGAGGATGAGACCTCGGACGACGTTCGAGAGCCGGAACCAATCAGGCTACGCTTCGTGTTAAGCATATGAATCCACTTATCATCGTGCTCGTGCTGCTGACCGCCCTCCTCGTGGTAGCGAGCCGAATGGCTGGCGCTGCGGGCCGTCGACGGAAGCGCGCGTATGCCGCCTACTTTCGTCAAACTCGGGACTGATCCCTCTTCCCGGTGAACGGCTGCGGAGGTCGGGTACATCCTCGGCCAGGTGCGACCCTTGCAAGCGGCCTCAGTCGGCACGCTCGCTTGACTTGCGCTCCATTGCAGCGCGGTGCTCCTCCACCTCGCGAAGGCGACGTCGGGCGAGAACCCGAGCGCGGCTGAAGTGTATACGCCAAGCGACTGTGACAGCGACCGCCACTCCCATGCACGTCATCAGTAGGTAAGCGATAGCTGAGCGGTCCATGGCGTATTCTCCGTCACCGGAGCAGGAGGCCGCCAGCATTGATCATAACGGTCAGACCGCGCTTTCGAGCCCCGACATTCCGTCTTCGATCATCAGGTGGCTCTGTGGCGATAATCAGTAAGTGTCGAGCGCGCTCAAAAACCTGTGCGGATCACCCTCCACCAACGCTTGAGGCGAGCCCAGGCGCTCTCCGGCTGCGGGTCATTCGGCCTTGGTGCAGGTGGAGGCCGGCGCGGTGGCGCTGCGGGGCGCCGTGCGCGCGGGGTGGTCGGACGCCGGGCCATGCGCTGCCGTAGCAGCATGGCCTTCATGGCGCCTGAACAGGTTAGACGTTGGTGGCGGGACACTGCGGATTGCCGTGCCTCTCTCCTGGCCGGTTAGACACCTGCAATCCGCAGAGTGCCGTGATTGTTGCTCCCCGGCCAGAACTTGAACCTCATGGAGCAAGGGGAGCTTTGACGTTCCCCTGTACGTAGGTCGTGCCGACGGCGCCGGGCATCATAGCCGCTGCTGCCTCCTCGCTACCGAAGAGAGCGACCGGATCAACGAGGTGCTTTTCAAGCTCCGCCACAGCTAATTTGTTGTCATTCATCAGTGCCGATATCGCGTTGATGTGCTTCACGACGCGGATGTTGATGATGGCTTCGGCGGCGGGCACCATCTCGACCAGCGCGTCCCATAGAGGGCCGTGCTGCCACGTCTGCCGGCTGGCGCCGCCTATCTTCCAGCCTGCCTCGCTTTCTACTGCTATCAACAGGCTTTCGTGCCAGATGCTGCCGGCAACCGACATCGACGGATGGACGTGCGCCAGCGCCTTGTTCCGAATATCGATGATCGCCTTGTGCTTCTTCTTCTGTTCGAAGGTCAGAGCCTCGGCGATGTTTATCGCTCCACGGTCGCCCGACTTCAGGCTGCTCCAAGTCGCACGAGTATATAAGCTGACGGCTGCCATCAGCTGAGCGGCTTCCGTGGCATCGCGCGTCGGGGTGCCGCGCCCGCGTGGGGAGCGGCGCAGCTGCTGACCGGCCTCTATGATCGCTGCGGCTTGGCGAAGATCGCTTGCGCACGATTGGGCTGTCAGCGCTTTCCGGATCAGCGTCGCGAGCCGGTTGTATCCTGGCCGACCAGCGACCGCCTTGCTGAGGGCTAGGAGGTCGCTGACACGCGGTAAATTCATCAAGCCTCCCGTGGACGGGATCGATGGTGACGAGATGCCCCCTGCCTTGCAAGCCATTGATCTACAATGGTCGGCTTTGCGGCACGAAAGCGGCAACAACCGTTGATAACAAACGACATTCCGGGTCCACGGCGAAAACACGGGTTCGAGTCCCGTAGGGGTCACCAAGCGATTACAAGCACTTACCTTCGGAATATTCACGTTGCCCACGCAGCTTGGGTAACGGATGGGGAATATACGTGTCAGGACGTTCGTGGATGTTCCCGAACAGTTCCGGACGAACTGCGCTTTGATAGACAGCGGCGCTGACCATAGCCTCTCGACGGGGAGAGCTTCGCGATGGCTACGGTGTGGAGCCCGCATCAGGACGAACGGGTCCGCGGGCATGAGTTGTTCAAGGACAGGTTCTGGGGACGGCTCGTTACCGAGGTGGGCAAGGCCGCTGCCGGTGCCTCATCCGACGGATTTGACCGCGAGGACAACATTCGTCGCGGCCTCGACGTCGTGGACACGACAGCAAGGGCTGTTAACCATGACTGGTGGAACTGTGATGACTAGCGTGCCGCTCTTGCCTGGCACCACCAGTCCAGGCCGACCCTTGCCGGTAAGAAGCACGCCGAACCCTACATCATCCGCATCGACGTCGAAGAAGCCGCAGCGAAGTATCTCGCGCTGCCTTACCGCGTCGACGGGCTCGATCGCTTGCTGACGGACATGCTGATGGGCGCGGAGATGTTCGCCTTCGCGGACGAGATGCAGCCTCAGCTGAAGCAGAAACTGCCGACCATCCTCTCGTGGCTCTGGAACAACCTCAAGTCGCTGGTCATCGGTCTCGCCATAGCCGCCGCGCTCGTCTGGCTGGCTCCGGACTCGACCGTCATGCTGTGGATCGCCGGCATCATCGCCGGCGTCACCGTCCTCGGCGCTGCGTTCTCCCTGATCGTGTTTCCATTTCTCTACCCAGGGGTGCGGGCACAGCGGCAGAAGTTTCACGCGACGGTCATGGGGATGATCGACGCCTACACCGCCTTGGGCGGATCGCCTGCGTTGGTTCCACATATCAGGAAGTTGGTGGATCGAGCGAGTGACAACGGGGTGGTCTGGCCGGCGCCACTGATGGCACTGCTCGATGACATCGCTGAACGACGGAAGGCGATTTGAGGATGGACCAGCGTGGCTTCCGCCAGATCGGCGCCTTCTTCAAGTCGCTGTCCAAAAAGCCGACCCGAGACACGCTTTACCGCGGTCACGCGGACGTCTCGTGGTCGTTGCAGCCATCGGCATTCCGGCCGGGGAAGAAGGGAATCACGGACCGGGAAGCACTTCATCGCTGGTCCCGCATTGCGGCGCGGTTCGCTTCACCAGTTCCCCGGAACGACGTCGAGTGGCTGGTCCTGGCCCAGCACTACGGCGTGCCGACGATGCTTCTGGACTGGACCGAGAGCCCGCTCATTGCGCTGTTCTTCACCTGCTACGGCGAGGACCGCGCCGACGGATGTGTGTGGCAAGTCCGGACGGGCAGCGCCTTTACCCACTTCAACTACCACCAGACCGTCGACCCATTCCGGCGTGAGAGGGATCGGCCGGGGCTGATCTGGGCCACGGCCATGAACGCGAGGACGCTGTCGACCCATTCCGGCGTGAGAGGGATCGGCCGGGGCTGATCTGGGCCACGGCCATGAACGCGAGGACGCTGGCGCAGGACAGCGCGATGTCGCGGCACTCCGGGCCGGTGGACAGCGTTCCAAGCGCCTTGATGCGGCAGGTCTATGTAGTGCCTAGTGCGGAGAAGGCAGACACCCTTAGCGCCCTGAAGGTGCTGGGGTTCACCCGGGAGCGCCTTTTCTCGGACATCTCCATGGCGGTGGACGCCTTCCTCGACGACATTTCGCGTTGAAGGCAACGGCTTGCCCGAAGTTGCACACGTATCGATAAACAGGCGCCCGAGAAGGAAAGCCCCCAGGCCCCCCCCGGCACCCGACCTGGGCACTGTAACTCGATAGGGCTTCCTGACCTAAGCCTCTGAATGTGCTACAGGCCAATTCCGATGCACACCACGAACCCGTTGCTCTATCGGCCCCAGATTGGTCTCACCCCGCCCGCTCGCTTGCCGAAGCATTTCGAGCCTTGCTGGTGCGGCTCGGGCCTAAAATTCAAGCACTGCCATAGAGACCGCGCCACTGAGGACAAGGCGAACTTCCACTCAGAAACTGCTGCCATGCGGAAGGCTGGCAGTCGCGGCAAGTGCCTTCACCCTGCTGGGGGAGTGGCGCGTGCAGCTCGAAAGCTATCGCCTCACATACTGTTCAGCGCGGCGGCGGGCTTCGGGCTATCGCTGAAGACGGGCATGTGCTGACCACGATGGTCGAATTCACCGACCTTCATCGTTCAAATGGCAACCCTGAGCCGCGTCGCGTTGGCATTCGGGATGCTTCGACCTTTCCAGGGTTTTGCAATGCGCACGACACGGCCGTGTTTCAGCCCATCGAACACGCAAGTCTGTCGATCGCTGCCGAGACAGCCTTTCTCTTCCTATACCGGGCAATGTGCCTCGAACTCGTTCGGAAGCGCGCCGTTGTAGCGAGCCTTCCCAAGATGAAGCGAATGGACAGGGGGATGCCTGAAAGCCAGCAATTCGAAGCGCAATCAACGCTGCGCGCGTATGAGCTAGGCTTAAAGCTTAGCCTGTCAGCGCTGGAGGGGAAGAAGAGTCTGCTTGATGACCGGCTGGTGCGGCAGGACTGGACTAATGTGAACTTCTGCCAAGTGGAGTTCGACGCCCTCCTCCCGATAACCACCGCTTGCGCCTTCTACCCAAAATTGGCCACTCGCGCTGGATAAGGCACATCTCGATACCGGACATCGGTTCAGGTGCCGCGAAACGGCGAGGGATTCGGAAGGGATGAACCGATCGATCGACAGGCGGTGCTTCATGGCCTTAGGATCACCGCTCCACCGCGACAGGGGGCCGACCTGCATTTCATCGACACGCGTCGCAAACTTTTACGCTCGGCGATGCTCGCGCCGATGGGGCTCTGGACCGCGGGAACAGCGCGTGCCGCCGGCCTGGCGGCGGATGGCGACTTTGGACGCGGCATTTCGCTCCACCTCGCGCGGCGACGCGCGGCGCAGATCTCGTCGATCCACTACGATCTGTCGCTCGACCTGACCGCGGCGGACACCGCGACCGGCACCGTCATGATCCGCTTCGATCGCGTGCCGAACGGAGGTGACCTGATCCTCGACTTTCGCGGGCCGGTGCTGGCCGATCTAGCCGTCAACGACCGCCCGCTGTCCACCGCAGGGCGGGTCGACGGCCACCTCGTCCTGCCCGCAGCGCTTTTGAAGGCCGGCGCCAATGTGGTCGCTGCACGGTTCGCAACGCCGATCGCGGCATCGGGGGCGGCGATCATCCGCTATCACGACGTTAAGGACGGACAGACCTATCTCTATACGTTGCTTGTCCCCTCCGACGCCAACCTGCTGTTTCCCTGTTTCGACCAGCCCGACCTCAAGGCGCGGTTTCGCTGGACATTGACTGCGCCACCGGCGTGGACGGTGATCGCTAACGGCCCGCTCGACACGCAACAGCCCGCGGCCGGCGGCATGCATTGGCGCTTTGCCGAAACCGTGCCGATCCCCACCTATCTCGCCGCCTTCGCCGCCGGACCCTGGACGCGCTGGACGTCGGCACCGGCGGGGGAGCGGCCGATCAGCCTATACGCGCGTGCCTCGCGCCGTGCCGAGGTCGATGCCGAGGCGCAAATCGGGACCAACCGCGCAGCGGTGCGCTGGCTCGCCGACTGGTTCGGGGTCCCCTTCCCCTTCGCCAAACTCGACCTGCTGCTCGCGCCCGCCTTCCCGTTCGGCGGCATGGAGCATGTCGGCGCGGTCTTCTACAACGAGGATCGCTTCATCTTCCGCGAGCTTCCGACGCTGCCGCAGCGGGTCGGCCGCGACGCCACCATCTATCACGAGATCAGCCATCAATGGTTCGGCGACGACGTCACCATGCGCTGGTTTGACGATCTGTGGCTGAAGGAGGGTTTCTCGACCTACATGGCCGCGCGCATCCAGGCAGAGCTTCAGCCCGACAGCAACGCCTGGACCACCTTCCTGCTGTCGACTAAGACGCCCGCCTATCGGGCCGATGCCACCAGCGGCACGCAGGCGCTGTGGCAGCCGCTCGACAATCTCGATGCCGCAAAGAGCAATTACGGCCCGATCGTCTACAACAAGGCGCCCGCGGTCATCAAACAGCTCGCTTTCCTGGTCGGGGAGACGGGGTTCCGCCGCGGCCTCAACCGCTTCCTGACCGACCATGGCTATGGCAACGCGACCTGGCAGGACCTGCTTGGCGCGGTCGGTCGCGCGTCGGGAGTCGATCTGACTGCCTTCGGCAGCCAGTATATGCTGCGCGCCGGCCTTCCGCGCGTCGATACGCAGCTCAAGGCCACAGGCGACCGGATCGATTCCCTGACGCTCGTCCAGCGACCGGTAAGATCCCTTCCCGGCGACCGCGGCGGCGCATGGCCGATGAAGGTCCGGGTTCGACTGGGGTATCGCGACCGAGCCGACGTGGTGCTCGACGCCGCGTTCGACGGCACGATTGCAATCGTCGCCGGGGCGGCGGGCCTGCCGGTGCCCGACTATGCCTGGCCAAATGACGACGATCAGGGCTACGGCCTGTTCCTGCCCGACAACCGCACCGTCACCTGGATCGTCAAGAACGTCGGCACGGTGAAGGACGCCCTGCTGCGCGCGCTGCTGTGGAGCGCGGTGTGGGACACGGTCCGCGATGTCCGCTTCGCGCCGACGCGCTACATCGCCATGCTGCTCGATCACCTGCCCGGCGAGACCGACGAGCAGATTTCGCGCACCATCCTGTCGCGCGGCGCGGCCGCGCTCGATGTCTACCTGCCCGACAACGCGTCCGCACCGCTGCGGCCACACTGGGAGCAGGCGCTGCTCGCCCGTATCAATGATCCGAAGCTCGGTTACGGCCTGCGCAAGGATGCGCTTGACCGCCTGATCGCGACAGCGCGGACGCCGCTCGCGCTCGCCCGGTTGCGCGACCTTCTCGCCGGCCGTGCGACGTTGGTCGGTGCCGCCATCCGTCAGCCGACGCGCTGGGCGATCGTCCGCCGCCTGATCGCCGTTGGCGCCCCCGACGCCGCGACGCTCTTCGCCGCCGAGCAGCAGCTCGACCGATCGAGCGAGGCGGTGAAGGACGCGTTCGTCGCCCACGCCGCAACGCCCGACCGGTCAGTCAAGGCGTCCTACTTCACCCGCTATTTCGACGACACCGCGCTCAACGAGGCATGGGCAAGTGAAAGTCTCGGCGCGTTCAACACGATTGAGCAGGCGGCGCTCACCCTGCCCTTCCTCCGTCCTGCGCTCGACCGGCTGGAGTGGATCCGCCAGAACCGACGGATCTTCTTCCTGCCCGCCTGGATCGATGCATTCATCGGCGGCCAGCGCGATCCTGCCGCACTCCAAGTGGTTGACCGGTTTCTCGATGCGCACCCCGCCCTGCCAATCGACGTGCGCCGCAAAGTCCTGACGGCGCGCGACGAACTGGCTCTGACCGTCCGCATCAGAGCCGCGACATTCGAAGGGAGAGCCCCCTCAATCGAATGAGATCCATTCCCGATCATTCACACGATCCTTCCAGCTGCCCGAAACCTGCCGCTCGTTCACATGAGCGGACTGACCGCTCACGCGGGCCTTGCCAGTACTGTGGAACGACTGAGATTGGGGACATTCCTGCCAGGCAGCTTTCAGCAGCTACTTGGCGATAGGAGACCCTCAAGGCTGGCCCAATTCGGTCGGCTTGACCGGACTTGGAACGTGAGCTTCACTCGGCGATCCTGCGGAGTGATGATGGTGGCGGATCAATTGCGACGCATCCTAATCGTCGAAGACGACTATTTCATCGCGTACGATCTGGCGCAGGGCTTCGAGCGCGCCGGCCTCACGGTCGTTGGCCCGGTCCCATCGCTCGCCCAGGCTCTGGCTCACCTCGCCAACGACGGCATCGATGGCGCCGTGCTCGACATCAATCTCGATGGCGAGAAGGTGTACGAGGTAGCGGATGCGTTGACCGAGCGCGGTATACCCGTCGTGTTCGTGACGGGCTACGATCGGGCAAGCATTCCGGAGCGGTACAGCCGCATCCCGTTGTGCCTCAAGCTGGTCGACACTGAAAAGGTCGTCGCTGCGCTGCGTGACGCTGCGGCGTCATAACAGGGCTGTTACAGCGGCTAGCCTGAGCGGCTTCATCGAAACCGAAACGTGCCGCCATTCCGCAGGGATGTCCGCTGAGTTGTAGCCCGTCGAAAACAGGAACGGCACGCTGCTCGATTGCAGCGCCGCGGCGACCGGAAAGCTGGTCTCGTGGCCTAGGTTGACGTCGAGGACCGCAGCGTCGAGTTCCGGTGAGCGCTCCAACAGCGCCAGCGCCCGTTCGACCGAAGGCACGGGACCGACCACCACTGCGATCGCCCCTTCTAGTTGTTTTGCGACGTCCTGGGCGATCATGTAGTCGTCCTCGACGACCAGAATGCGGCAGCCTTCAAGTGGCGCTGTCTTCAAGTTCCCGGTCCGCGTGTGCCTGCACCTTTGAAATCTCAACGTCGATCGTGCAGTGCACTCCGTCCGGCGTCATCTCGTAGATCGTGTCGGCGCCGAGCTGGTACGGCAAGGCGCGCTCAATCAACTCGCGGCCATAGCCGCCCCCGCGGTTCGTCACCTTAACCTGGGTGGTGTCGACGCCGGTCTCTCGCCAATCAACCAGCAATCGTGGGTTGTCGCCATGCGGGTCCGCGACCGACCAGCGGACTCGGAGGTTTCCGCCGGGCGCCGACGGTGCGCCGTACTTGAGCGCGTTGGTGGCCAGCTCGTGCAAAGCCAGCGAGAAGGTCTGCACCGTCGCCGAGCGCAACGGCACGCCGGCCGGTCCCTCAATCGTCAATCGGTCGGCGGGAGCGCCGAGCGCACTGAGTTCGGACGTAAGTAGTTCGTCGAAGGTCACGCGCTTGCCCGCGCTCAGATGCGACAACAGCCCCTGTACGCGGGACAGCGCCGCGAGGCGGTGGCCGAAGCGCTGGTCGAAGTCGGGCAGCGACGTGGCGCCCTTCATCGTCTGGCTGAACAGCGCGCCGACAACCGTAATGAGGTTGCGCGTCCGGTGCTGAAGCTCCTTCACCATCACCTGCTGCCGGTCCTGGAGCACGCGCAGGTCGTGAATGTCGGTCGATGTCCCCAGCCACTCGATAATCGCGCCCGCGCGATCCCGCACAGGCTCGGCCCTGCTCTGGAACCAGCGGTAGCTATGCGCAGCGGGGTCGCAGATACGGTATTCGACGTCGATGCCGCCGCGCTCGATCGCGTACCGCCACGCCTCGCAAGCCTTGCCGCGGTCGTCCGGATGAAGGGTGCTCAGCCAACCAAATTCGTGGCTGTCTGCCTCCGCCTGCCCGGTGAACTCGGTCCATTGCGGACTCGCCCAGGTCCAGTGTCCGCCGTCCACCGCGCGCCAGACGAGCTGGGGCATTCCGCCGATCAAGGCATGAAGCTGCGCCTCCGTTTCAAGTAGTTCGGTCGCGTCGTGGCCGATGCCGCCGATCAGCGTCACGGTGCCGCTCGCATCGACGATTGGGAAGTCGGTGTTGCGTATCCACGGGATCGCGCCATCGCTAGGACGTTTGATGCAATAATCAAATGTGGCGTGTTCGCCCGCCCGCACCCGGTCGATCATCCGTGTGGCGTGCTCGCGATCTTCCGGCAGGATCAGATCGACCCAATTGCGGTAGTTTTCACCCGACAGCGCTTCCTCGCGGCTCAGTCCGTAGATCGTCTCGAAAGCCGGGGTGAGATACGTCCATTGTAGCGTTTCGGCGTCGCGGATCCACAGAACGTCCTGAGATGCTTCGCCGAACTGCCGCAACCTGGCCTCGCTGTCTCGCAGCGCCGCCTCGTTCTTGGAGCGCTCGATTGCCGCCCAGGTTCGCTCGCTGACGGCTTCGGCCAAAGCGATCTCGCCGCGCCTCCATCGACGTGGCGCCGCCGTCAGCAACGCGAGCGTCCATTGCGGATTGCCGGGTCCCACGCGGACAGCTGCCGAAATGATCGAGGCAAAGCCGAGCGACTGCATATTGCGTCGATCATCCTCGGTTAGCCCCGGAACTGTAGCGACGTCCTCAACAACGAGGGTCCGGTCGTTCCACATCTCAAGTGCAGAGGGAAAGTCGGAGGGTCGAATGTGGTCGGGAAGAAGCGCTACCCGGTCGTTACCTAGCTGATACGGAATATCGTTGCGGTCTTCGCCTGATCGGGGTTGAGCAATGAAGCAGCGATCGACATGCAAACAATCCATCAACATGGCCATCGCGCGGTGGGCGATGGCGTCGGCATCGGGTTCGGTTCGCAGCATGTCTGATAAGTTGAGGAGAAAGGCCTGATGCTTCTCGCTCTCGCGCGACTCGGTGTCGACTCGCCTGCGCGGGGAGATGTCCTGAGCGGTTCCGAACCACTCAATAATCTGGCAGTCCACGCCCAATATTGGAATGGCGCGTGAGAAGGTCCAACCCTCCGTGCCGTCCACCCGGCGAACGCGGTGTTCCATCTCGAAAGGGCTTTTGGCTTTGATCGCCTTGGTGATGGCGGACTGGATGTGCGGCCGATCCTCAGGAAAGATATACTCGTCCCACCACCTGATCGTGGGTGCTTTCGTGTCGGCTAGGAAGCCGCGGCCGTCGAGCTGCCGCATCTCTTTCCAGTCCGCGCTCATGCGGTAGATCGCGTCCGACGTCGCGCTGACGAACGCACGCAACTGCGCCTCGCTCGCGCTTAACGCCTGTTCGGCGCGCTTGCGCTCGGTAACGTCCTCATAGAGCACGGTGAGGCGGTCGCCGCCGCGGGGATAGGCGAACACCTCGAACCAACGCCCGAGCGAAGCGACTTGATATTCGATCCGTTCCGGCGCGCCCAGCTTAGCGATCCGGTCGAATGTTTCCGTCCACCAAGGCTCCAGCTCCGGCATGACCTCGCGGGCGGTGCGGCCTTTCGCTTGTGCGACAGGTATGCCGATCAAGCGCTCGTAGGCGGGATTCAGCTCAAGATAACGCTGATCGACTGCACGCCCGCTCGCATCACGCAGAAGCTCTAGCTCGCAGTAGCCCTGGCCCATCGTCTCGAACAGGGTGCGGTATTTCTCCTCGTTCGCCTTGAGTGCCGTTTCCGTTTGGAGCCTGGCCCCGACCTCGAAGCCATTCATGTGCGCAGCGATCACCGCACCGTCAGGACCGCGGACCGGAATTAGATATGCGTCGAACACCTGGCCGGCATCGGTCCGTTCCAGATCAAGCGGCTGCGCAGGAACATGGATGCTCTCGCCTGAGAACACCCGCTCATACAGGTGCGCCGTCTCCGCCCAAGCGTCCGGCCAGCTCTCCGCGACGGGGCGGCCTAGCGCAGCGGGATGCTTATCTCCGTAGAGTGCGGCAGCCGCGTCATTATAGATGAGCACGCGCTTCGCCCCGACTACGACCGAGGCGATGATCGGACTCGCAAGCACAAGGTCCACCGCGCAGCGAAGCTCGGCAAGCCAACGATCTCGCGTCCCAAGCGGTGTGGACGACCAATTGTGCGCCCGGATGCGCGCGGACATGTCGCCGCTGGCGTGCGGCCATCGATCATTCGATCGTTCTGCATTATCCATTCGGGATCAAGCCTCTAGGCGCCATGCCGTTGCCAAGAGCAATGACATGCACTCAGCCGACGCGAGCTGCCAGTGTCAAAGCCGGTCGGATTTGGCGCCCTCGCACCCGCACGGCCTTCCAAAGACTTGCGGGTGAAAGAAGGCCGGTTCGAAATGTCTGCTTCCAAGATTGGAAATTTGCCTCCGCTATCACTGCCTCTGGGTGGGTAGCCGTCCGGCAGCTTCGAGCCGCGAAGACCCACAAGTCGACATTCAGGATGCCTTGAGCCTTGCCCGGAAGCGGACGCCCGTTAAGCACCTCCATGTTGATGGCCGACGGTACCGCTACGGTGCAGCTGCTCGGCATTCGAAAGTATAGCTAATGCCGATCCGCCGCCTTCTACTCGCAGCAGCCGTTAGTATCGGGGTCACTGCCTCCGTCGCGGCGATGCGGCCGGCCGCTCAGCTCCATCCGGCCAGCTTTGCAGCCCATGCGGCGCAATGTGCGGGCAAGGACGGCTGGAGCGATCCCGCGCCTCCTGTGCGCATCTTCGGCAACGTTTACGACGTCGGTACCTGCGGCATCGCGGCCGTGCTCGTGGTGGGAGACAGGGGCGCCATGTTGATCGACGGTGCCACGGCAGAAGCAGCGCCGATGATAGCCTCGAACATCGAACGGTTGGGCTTGCGGTTGTCCGATGTGAAGCTGCTGCTCTCCTCCCACGAGCATGCCGACCACGCTGGCGGCCTCAGCGAGCTGAAGCACCGCACAGGGGCGCAGATGGTCGCGATCGCCGCCGCCCATCAATCGCTGGAAAGTGGCGTGATGGCTGCGAACGATCCGCAGCGTGATGGGGACCGGCCAGGCTTCCCCGGCGTTCGAGTCGATCGCCAGGTGCACGACGGCGAGGTTGTCCGGCTCGGCTCCTTGCGGCTTGCCGCACATGCAACGCCCGGCCATGCGCCGGGCGGCACGTCGTGGTCGTGGCGGTCGTGCGAGGGGCAGGTTTGCCATGACCTCGTCTTCGCCGACAGCCTTAGCGCCGTATCAACCGACCGCTACCGGTTCTCCGACCATGGTGAACGCGTGGCGGCACTCAAGGCCAGCTTCGCGACCGTGGCGGGGCTCCGCTGCGACCTGATCGTTACGCCGCATCCGTCCGCAAGCGACCTGTACGCCCGCCTTGCCGGCAAAGAGCCCCTAGCCAATCCGCGTGCGTGCATCGACCTGGCGGCCATCAGCGCGGCCAAGCTCGAGGATCGACTGCATAACGAACTAACCGTCGGTCGAAAGCTGTAGCCGTTGCTTTCGGCAGGGAGAGGGATGATAGCCACCCGCCATCGTGGCGGATCGCCGGCTTCGTGCTCTCTGCGGCGGGCGCCATGCTGTTCGCTATCAAGGGCGTGCTGGTAAAGCTGATCTATCGGTATGGTATCGGCACCACGAGCCTGGTGGAGATGCGGATGGTGGTGGCGGTGCCGATGTTCGCGCTGGTCGGAGCGCATCCCTGCTTGAGACACACCTTGTCGGGCGTCAGTGTAAAATCGGTTGTCGAGAGACCGACTGGGTGGCCAACTTGGTAGGCGGCGGTAGCATTGCTCTTCCGGTCCCGTGGCGTATCGTTGCCTATGGTCGGATCGCGTTTGCGGGTGAGGATGACGGCCAGAAGTTCGGCCTTCCAGCGCCGGTGGAAGGCGAAGTGAGCGGTGTCGAGTTCATGCCAGGAAAGCGTAGTCGGAAATTCGTTGCCTCGCTGGAGACATCGAGGCCGGCACGGACGATACCGTTAAGATTGTCCGCGATTCCGGGTTGCTCTGACTGCTAGCAGCGAAGGTCTATCTGCAGTTCCCCATATCATACCGCCGCCAGTATCGGTCCCACCGATGCGCAACGCCCACCGCAATGGCCGCGCACGACAGTGATCGGCCATCCGGCAGCTTGCAGCGGGCGACAACGCGGCTGTAGCTGATGCCAATCGGTTGGCAAATCAGGCGCTTGCCCAGAGTCACGCCTGACATGATGCGCTGGCTGCGGGCTGCGGGCTGCGGCGCGGTCATCGCAGGTGTAGTTCGCACGCCGCGCATCAGGCCGGCGCTCTGCGCTTTCAGAGTCCGGCGCCTGGATGCCCGCAACGCGAATCTTTTTGCTCGATCGGCACCATAAGGGCCCGTCGCCGTCGTAGACGCGGATGACGTTGCAGATGATGGGCGGGGGCATGTCGGCGATCATCGCAGAGGCATGCCATCAACCATATGTTCCCGCAATGTTCTTGCGAATCGCTGCCGCATCGACGTACCCTGCCGCCAGCCGAACGACGGCGAATCGACATCGAAGGAGCTTTGGCATGGAGCACGATCTCCAGCTGCGTGCGACTGCGCGCGCAATTTACGACGCCTGCTATCCATCAGAAGATTGGGCGCCGTGTGGGTTCGACGATGCCGAGCGCTATGGAAGCATGCATTATCGCCAAGCTATTGGCGCGGCTCAGCAGGCGCGACGTGTATTGACCGCGGCTGAGGAGTATCAGCTACTGCTTTCGATTACGCTGTGACCCGCAGGAAGGGCGAACGGCCGGTGGCAGTGACTCTAGGAGCCGTGGACACTTACCGGAGCCATAGGATGGTGGCAGCGAGAGTGAGGACGGCGAGATAGTTTCGGGCGGTTTTCTCGAAGCGGGTGGCGACGCGGCGGAACTGCTTGAGCCTGGAGAAACAGCACTCGACCAGATGGCGCTCGCGGTAGAGTTGCCGGTCGAAGGGGTACTTGCTGGCGCGCTGGGGCGTGTTGGGGATCACGGCGACGGCCCCCATGCCGGCGATCAGCTCGCGGGAATGGCGGGCGTCGTAGGCGCCGTCGGCTAGTACGACCTCGGCCTCCAGGCCGGCAATGAGCGCGGGTGCCTGCGGCACGTCGCCGCGGTGGCCGGCAGTGAGGTGGAAGGCGACAGGGTTGCCCAGCCCACGCACGGCCAGATGGATCTTGGTGGTCAGGCCACCACGGGAACGGCCAAGCGCCTGATCTTCAGCCCCCTTTTAGCCCCGCTGGCGTGCTGGTGGGCGCGGATGATGGTGCTATCCACAATCAGATACTCGAAGTCGCCATCATCCGACATGGCAGCGAAGATGCGATGCCAGATGCCCTTGGCGCTCCACCGGCTGAACCGGCGAAAAGCGCTGTTCCATGAGCCGAACACGTCCGGCAGATCACGCCAGGGCGAACCCGTGCGCACGATCCACAACACCGCCTCCACGAACATCCGGTTGTCACGCCCCGATGAGCCGCGCGTCCGCTCGTCACCGATGATGTGGCGCGACATCTGCTCCCACTGCTCGTCGCACAGGATCAGCCGGTCCAGCACACCCATGATCGCCTCCACGCAGAAAGCGACATTGAATCAGGTAACGTCAGCTTTGGGAATCCCAAGAGTCGACGGCTCCTAGACACGTGGTCGCCGGCGCATCCAGTCGCCGATGCGATTGGGTCAGGCACATACTGGTTCGACGGATGGGTGATGCTGAAGGCGACGCCGATCGCCCGGCTGGCGAAGCAGACGGGGATCAGCGCCACGAGGCTTTTGACGATCAGCGCCGGTGATCGCGTCTCGCAGGCTGAGGTTGATGCGCTGGCCAGAGCCTGGTGCATCAGCGCGCGGGATCTGATTGCGTCACTCCCCGAGCCTACGTTGATCATCCCATGACGCAGCAGGAAGAAGCAGAAGCACGCAGGCGGCTGGCCGTGAACGTTTTCATGCCCCTCCAAGGTGAGTTGCTGCCGGATGTCATTGATCGAGTGGCAGGCACCTGCCCGGGCAAGCTGAAAAGCCCGCTCAAGGGTGCTGGTCCCGTCGCGGCTCATACGCCGAGGCCCCGCCGCCCGATCCCGGGGCACAGGCGCGTACCCTCCTGGCCCGACGCCCCGACCGCCATCTGACAGGCTTCGAGCGGATGCCCGTCGTTGACGGCAGCCAAGTCTTTATAATCAGGTGCTTTGATCATTCCTGCAACGTGGATCACCCGATGCGTCAGGACAAGCCGATGGCCATCTTTCCGCTTGATCTGCCTCTGTGATGTCATCGACTCAGCTAGCGTCTGAATCGTGCAGCCGCTCCGTATCGGCGGGCAAAGCGATGACGTCGATGGTTCTCAGACGGTGGAGGCTGAAGAGGTGTGCATGTGCCACCGCTGCCTTCGCGCATGTCGCCGCCCGTATTCGCTGCCGCTCCTGCTCGCATCGGCCTTCGTGGTACACACGCAGTGCCTGCGCTTCCTCTGTTCCCATGGCCTATCTCCCAACGGATGCGTCAGGATTACTGTCTTAGATTACCCAGATCCTAAGAAACCAAATCGAGGCATTCTCATTTGGTCGTTCCGCTCACGGAACAAAGAGCCCTGCATCTCATTCAGGTCAGAGATTTGTCCAGGGATGCGGATGCCTCACGTCCTGATCATCGAAGACTCGTACCTGTTCGGTCAGTTCGTGTCCGATGCCGCGGTTCTCGCTGGCGCGGGGAGTGTCGAGGTTGCCGAGGGGCAGGCTGCGGCAGAAGCCGCCGCTGTCAGGAAGGCGCCGGCCATCATCATCGCAGACGTGAAGCTTGATGACGGCTCTGGGTTGAGTGCTGTCCAGCGGATCGTCTCCGCTGACGGATCTGTCCCCGTCCTCTATGTCACGGGCTACCCGGAGCAATGCAGCGGCTGCCCAGCAGGCGCCATCGTTGTCGAGAAACCAATTTCACACGACGATCTGCGGGGGAGGATCACCGCTATGGTCGCCGAGGTGAAGCAGGCGCCGCGCCACTAGCCCATGAGATCGGTCACCATCGCCTCTGCATCCCGCTGACGCTCGCTCATCGAGGCGTAAATGGCGGCCTGGTCGAGGTGCAGGCGCTTTTCCTCCCGATCTTCTGCAACCGCCGCGGCGTCCAGTTTGGCGAACGCCAGACGTTCAAGATCGTGTGTCGTGAGGTGATCGGCCAAAGGTATCCTCGTTCATCATGACGCCGAAGCGCAGGTCGCAAAGGTACGTGATGCCGTCAGCAGGGATGACGCCGGCGCCCCGGGGACGGGACGAGACGAGTCGCTGGCTCGGTAAGCTGCCTATCCGCAATGGCGGTCGACGTCGCACACCTAAGCTAAGGATCGGAACGGTATGATGAACCGCTACCATCCAGAATGTCACCGATGTCATTTGACCCCAGCCGGTGCCAGCCGCAGCATCGTCATGCCCGATCCCCGGGCTGGGAGACGTTGGATGCGCAAGCTTCTGTTCGCTGCGGTAAGCGTAGGTCTGCTGGCGAGCGCCGCCCCCTCGGTCGCTGCGCCCTGCCGCGATGCTAAGGCCAAATTCATCAAGTGCCCGTCGGCCGCCCCTGTGAAAGCCGCGCGCTGCAAGGATGCTAAGGGCAAGTTCGCCAAGTGCGGTACACCGGGCGCGAAGCGAGCCTGATGGAGCTGTCAGTTTAAGGCGGACACGTCTCCAGCGCTAAAGCTTGGATGGTCAAGGCCACAGATCAGCTGACGAGCACTCGCCAATCGGCCAGTGCGGCTGAGCGTCGTTCCTTGTAGGTATGGCGGTCGGTGAGATGGCGCTCCAGGCTGAAGTGGTTGTGGACGGATGCGAACTTCTGCAGGCTCTTCATCTGTCGGAAGCGGAGCATCGCCCGCTCCCGTCGTCGGAACGGCAGGTGTGAGTTCTCCGCCCTGTTGTTGGCCCAGCGGCCCACCTCCTGACGATCAGCATCGCCAAGCTCGTTCATCGCGGCACGATAGCTGCGCAGACCATCCGTCGTGATCGCCTCAGGCGAGCCGTGGCGCTTCAGCGCCTTCTTCATAAAGGTGAGCGCCGCTGCCTTGTCCCGCGTTCTGGTGACGTAGCTTTCCAGCACCTCTCCTTCATCATCCACCGCTCGCCACAGGTAGACCATCTCGCCGTTCAGCTTCACGTACATCTCGTCCAGGTGCCAGCGCCAGTGGCGAAAGCCACGCATGCGGCTTACCCGCCTGCGGCGCACCTCGCCGGCAAACACCGGCCCAAATCTGTTCCACCACATCCGCACCGTCTCATGGCAGATATCGATGCCGCGTTCGAACAGCAGGTCTTCCACATTCCGCAGCGACAGCGGGAAGCGGACGTACATCAGCACCACCAGGCGGATCACTTCAGGTGATGAGTTGAAGTACCGAAACGGACTGGCTGGCTTGCGCGGGCCAGGCATGACCCTCGCCTACCCTGCCCTAATTACTAGTCGGTGCATTTGGGCTGACAGAGCCTGCGCTGCGCATCAGCCGAACGCTCCGGCTGCGAGAGGGCACCGAGCATCGGCTTGAGCGGCGTGAGGCTGCAGAGCAATTCCTTCAAACGCGCCATCCCCTGCCTCCTTGAACGCCAGCCCTCATGGTGCGTGTAGTCGAGGGCAGTTAGGTTCTTCGTCGATGCGAACTGCGGCGCGAGGACCGGTTCGTCAGCCCTCTGTCATTCCCGTCAATGTGATCGGCTAGCGAAGTTGGGCGCGACGTAGGAAAGAGTGAGGAACGCCAGGAAGATACCGATCCCCAATCCGTAGAAGGAAGGGACAAGCCGTAACGACAAACGGGAGCTGTTGACCGGCGGCTTCATGCCTTGGCACACTTGGACGACGTCGGTTTTGGCTTGCAGCGCGAGGAGGCCGGAGATTGCCACGGGCAAGCACGGGATGTCGAGCGCGACCTACTATGCGTGGAAGGCGAAGTTCGGCGGCCTAGAGGTGTCCGACGCAAAGCGCCTGCGGTTGCTCGAAGAGGAGAACGCCCGGCTCAAGCGGCTGCTGGCGGACACGATGCTCGACAACGCGGGTCTGAAGGATCTGCTGTCAAAAAAATGGTGACGCCCGCCGCGAAGCGGCAAGCGGTCGCTCATCTCCAGTCGACGCTGGGGATGAGCGAGCGGCGGGCGTGCACGGTCGTCGGGGCAGATCGTACGAGCATGCGGTATCGGTCGTGCCGGGCGGATGATGGCGACCTGCGCTCGCGGCTGTGCGAGCTGGCGCAGCAGCGCC